>NZ_CP026304.1:645853-1291707 GCF_003054555.1 Streptomyces lunaelactis
GCGTTGCGCAGCCACAACTCCAGCGGCACGGAGCCGTCCACGAGCCGCTCCACCCGGTTCATCTCGTTCAGGTCCGAGTGCACCTGCCGTCCGGGCGCCGCGAGCAGCGGCAGTGTGCCGCGGTACTTGGGCATGATGCCGTCGAACAGCAGCGGCCGGACCGAGGGGTCGGCGAGTCCGGTCTCCAGGGCGGCATCGCGCACCCGCAGGATCTCGTCCGGCGAGAGGTAGGCATTCACGGGCGATCAGGCCGCGGGGGGCCGTTCCCTTCGCTGCCCGGGACCCGCTCGGCCGCTGCGGCGGTGCGGGGCCGCTTCGCCGGACGCCCGCCCGCGCCCGCGCGCATCGCGGCGGCCACCCCGGCCGCGATCTCACCGCTCTCGTCGGTGACGGTCAGCAGCCGCCGGGCGAGTTCGTCGAGGGTGCCGCGGTCGCGGGCCAGGCGCAGGATCCCGGTGATGCTGGAGGGCGCGGCTCCCGCCTGCTGCCGGGCCGGTCCGGCAGCCTCGTCCAGGATCTCCATCAGGGCGCCGAGCAGCCCCGGCCGGTGTGCGACCGCACGGCGCATCGCCTCGCCGAGGATGTCCAGCGCCTCGTCGTCGGCCGGCAGCCCCACGACGTCCAGCGCGTGGTCGAGCACCTCGGGATCCTGTGCGTAGATCTGCGACGCGACGGCGCGTACGAGAACGGGCTGGTCGACGAGGACGGCATCGGGCAACAACCGCAGCCGCAGGGCGAGTTGGCTGTCGACCTCGGGATCCGGGACGTCGGCTCCGGCGACCAGCCGGGCACGCGCCAGCAGCGCGCCCATCGCTTCGAGATCCTGCCCGAGCCCGACCGCGACGTCCTCGGCCAGGCGCAGCTCGCGCCCGGCACTCTCCAGATTTCCGGCCTCCTCCGCGAGCCGGGCAGAGAGCAGCAGCAGTTCCAGCTGCCGCTCGGCGCATCCCGCGCCCTCCGCGCGGCCGGTGGCTTCCGACACCGCTGTGCGGGCCTCCTCCCCTCGCCCGAGCCGGTTCAACGTCTCGGCCAGCAGGGAGTGCAGAGGGCTGCACGGAGCCCAGGGCCGGCGCTCCCCGAGCCGGTCGAACGCCGCTTCGGTGAAGCCCTGCGCGAGCATGTCCTCGACCTCGCGGGCGGCGAGCCGCTCCCAGTCCTCCTGGTCGGCGCCCGCCATGACCTGGTCGGCAGCCCCTCCGCCGAGATTGGCGCCGAGCAGGGCCGCGGCCCTGGGGCTCATCTCCTGCTGCGCCCCGACCAGGAACCGCTCGACCCCGGGCAGCCAGCGCTCCTGCACCGAGCGCGGGTTCTCGTTGAGCCGCAGCCGGTGGTAGATCTCCTCGGCGCGCGCCTCCAGCCCGCCCCGCCCGGCGTAGTACTCGACCGCGCGCCGCTCGACGGTACGCATCACGTCGGTGCGGTCGCTCCCCGGCAGCCGCAGCATGATGGCGCGTACGTCGGCGCGGTGCCGCACGGCCTCGGGTCCGGCCGGCTCCACCAGGTCGAGGCGGGAGAGCTCGTCGAAGAGGAGGCGCGCGTCGTCGAGGGTCTCCACCCGCAGACCGCAGGATTCGGCGAGGACATCCTTGATGATCTCGGGAGTGATGACGCGGAGCACCAGTCCGGGATGGGCGAGGCGGCGTACGTCCTCGTTGGCGAGGTGGTTGAGGATGCGGTCGTACAGGATGCCCTGGACGAGCATCTGGTCGACGCGGCGGAAGAAGTGGTGGCGCCGGGCGGGCAGGCTGCGGATGAGATCGCCCATGCGGTCGGCCTCGCCGCCGGCGAGGGTGGCGGCCCGTGCGGCGAGTTTCAGGCTGAGCGGGTGGCCGCCGACCCTGTCCGCGAGCGCCCCCGCCATGTCGGGATCCGTGACGCCGCAGGACAGCAGAAGGCCGACGGCCGCCTGCGGATCGAGCTCGTGGAGTTCGATGTCCAGCGACGTCATGGTCTTCGCCGGATGGTCGACGGGAGCGCGCCCGGAGACGACGACCCGCAGCCGCGGGTACACGTATTGGAGCGCCATGCAGATCGCCCACATCCTGCCCATCACCGGTGATCCGCGGTACTGCGCCTCCTCGAACGAATCGATCACCAGCACGAACGGCGGGTGGTCCTGACCGGCCGCCGCCACCGCCCGGACCAGCACTTCGGCGACCCGCCGGATGAGATCGGTCTCGCGCTCGGTTGCGAGCAGCTGGAACTCCTGCGAGGAACGGCGCCCCAGGACAGTCCGGGTGGTGGCGAGCTGGTGCAGCTGGGTCACCCGCTCCTGGCCCTCGCGCTGGCTGCGCGCCGCCTGCTGGCACTCCTCGGCGAGCGCGTCCAGCTCGGTACGGCACGGCGGGTACTGGATGGCGAGCTGCCGGGCCGATTCGGCGATGAGGGTGACCGGTTCGTGGATCGAGAGCGTGGGCCGCTCGAAGTCGATGTAGGCGAAGGGGAATTCGGGGGTGTGATCGTGGCTGCTGTCGAGGAGGAATTTGGCGAGCAGCGTGCTCTTGCCCATGCCACCGGGCCCGTGGATCACCAGTGGGGGTACTGGCGCGTGGTGCGTGCCCGTACTGAGGCGGCGCCCGGCCTGCTTCAGGCGGGCTGAGGCGGACTCGACGGGCATGCCCACATAGCCGCGCAGTTCGTCGAGTTCATGGGTGCGTCCCTGAAACGCTCCCCGTACGAGGCGTTCGAGGGGCTGGAAAAGTCTGGCCCGGTCCAGGGTGTGCTGGAGTTCCCCGGCGTCCGGCAGTCCGTTCATGCCCGGCACGAGCGAGAGCCACAGCACCGACTGGAGGATGTCGCCCAGCTCGTCGGCGGTCCGGTCCGCCCACCGCGGCGGGCTGCCGGACAGGTAGGAAAGGCAGATGTGCTCAGGGCTGGGCTCCGCCGGGAACTGCCCGGCGTTGCACTCCAGAGCCAGCCGGGCGGCGCCGGGACCGGCCAGCCCGCGCAACGCCCCTTCCCGCACATCGGACTTGAGCGTCCATGCCGCTCTCTCCCGCATCCCCATGGTCGTGCAGTCGTCCAGCAGCTCCAGGACCGCTCCGCCGGTCGCACGCTCCTCACCGGGCAGCCGGAGCAGCATCGGATCGAAGCGGGTGAGCAGGGCACCCGCTTCCCGATAGGCCCGGCGGGGGTCCGAGACGGTCTCCGGGTGGTCTTCGCCGGCCCGCAGCTCCTCCCGCAGCCGCGCGGTGAAGATCTCCCGCGCCTCAGAGGGATCGGTAGACACGGATCGCCCCCTCCGCCGCCGTGCAGATCTTCCGCATGTAGCTCTCGCCGCCGTTGCCATCGGTCTGCGCGGCCCTCAGTACCTCGTCGACGGCCGTGTCGACGAGCTCGGCGATCGAGGCGTCGCCGGACTGCCCCGCACCGAGGAAGCCGGGAGGGGATTCGTGGAAGTACTGGTCGAAGAAGTTGCGCAGATCGGCCCGTTCGGCGACGCGGGCCGTGTCCCGGCTCAGGCTTCCCCGCAGGTCGTACGGCAGTTGGCGCATCGCGGGCCCGTAGCCGAGCAGCACCAGACGGGGTGCCTGGTCGCCCCGTACAGCGGCGTGTTCGTAGATGGCGAGCGCGAGTTGTCCGATGAAGTCCCACACATCGGAGCTGGGGTCGAGCCTGTCGCATTCGTCGAGGACCAGCCAGTAGGTGTCCTCGGCGGCTGTCGCGCGCCCGACCACCCGGTGCACGGCGTCGTCGAGCGAGGGCAGCGGGTCATTCAGCTCCGTGGGGTTCAGCGGCGAGATGCCCGCGCGGGGGTCGGCGACGAATTCGGCCAGCCGCCGGACGACTTTGTCGGCGGTGGACGTACGCGACAGGGTCACTCTCGCCGGGCGGAATCCGCTGTGCTGGCCGATGTGGCGAATGAGGTTGTAGGTGTACGACCTGCCGCTGTCCGGGTCGCCGTCGACCAGCAGCACGGACTTTTCGGGGTCCTCGACAAAGCCGCGGAGCGTTTCCCGCAGGCTCTGGCGGTCGATGAAGACCTCGGTGCCGTTCTTGAGGACGCAGGTGCGGAAGTTGTCCTTCGAGGCGTGGGTGCGGCCGTCCTCGCGGAGCCGGTCCCGGAATTCAAGGGCCTTCGCGACTTCCGGCAGTACGGCCAGTCTGTCGATCGCGGCGACGGCCTCGATGAGTTCCAGCTGCCGCTGGATGTCCTTGCGTGAGGCCCGCACCAGCGCGCGGGCGTTCTCGGCGCTGACCGCCGTCAGGGGCAGCGCGCCGATGAATTCCGAGGAGAATCCGCTATGGGAAAGCTGGTTGTGGGGGTCGGTGGTGTCGAGGAGGTACTCCCGTACCCACATGGTGACGAGATCCCATTCCGTTTCCGCCAACGGCATTCCGCACCTACCCGGCAGTCCCTGGGGAGCATGAGACGGACTGACTCCTACTTGTCATGCTTCCACCCAGTTTGCACTCACGCAAGACGGTTGAACATCCGCTGGACCGAATCTCTGACCTGCGAATTTCCCAGATACTCGGTGATGCCGTGGTGGTTCTTGCTGTCGTTGGTCACGAGCAGGTCGGTGACCCGGTCCGGTGGCGCGTACTCGGGTCTGAGTGTGTGGTCGAGTGCCACCAGATCCCGGAGGTCCGAGGCGTTGCGCCAGGCCAGCACGCCGGCCGGCACCGCGGGCCGCAGCTGGAGGTTGTCCTGCACCTCGGTGATCGCCAGCGGCGATCCGACGGTGACGAAGAGCTCGACCTCCCGCTTCTGCTCGGTCAGCACCTCGTAGGCGACGATGGACCCGAGACTGTGGCCGACGACCACGACCGGGGCCCCGTCCAGAGAGTCCAGCGCCTCCTCGACCACGTCGCGAATCGCCTGTCCCATCCCGCCGAAGAAATAGGCGTAGACGTCCCTGAACGTGTGCTTGACGAGCGTACGGAACACCGCTTTCCGAGCCGCCGCGGGCAGCGGGAGCGCCTCGGGCAGGGGTTCGGTTCCGGGCCCCTGCTCCCCGGCCTCCTCGGTCTCGGCGAGGGTGTCCGCGAGATAGGTCATGTCACGCAGCCAGTCGCCCAGAGCGGCGTCCGGCCGCTCACCGGTGCCGGGAACGCCCTCGGGCGGGACGCCACCGCCGTCCGCGCGGGCTTCGCCGAGGGTTTCCGCGACGAACTCCTCAGGCGCGCCGAAGGCCGCGGGTGGCGGCATCTCCTCGATTCCGTCCGGCCCGCCGTCCAGGGGGTCGGGCCGGAAATCGGGCAAGGGCGTCTCGTACCGGAGCGGAGCCCAGTACGCCATGCGCGAGGCCTCTGCCATGTCCCGGCCGAACAGCGCGTTGTCCCATTGAGATTTGAGCAGTTCCGAGCGGACCTTGTTCCCATTGCCGTGGACGTAAATGACCCTGGGTTGCATCGTGCCTCCCGCGACGGTCGGGCGCCGGTCACTGTCAGTATTGGGTCGGGGCGAGATGACCGCCATTCGTCACCTCGAGGAGGACCGTTCAGGCGGTAGGGGCCGCCGCCGGGTTCGTACGCCCGCCGGCCACGGAACACATCCCGGCGATGCCCGCAGCCCACGCGCGAGGAGACACCCATGGCCACCGGCCTTTCCCTGCACATCGGACTCAACAAGGTCGACCCGGCGAAGTACGGCGGCTGGGACGGCGAGCTCGTCGCCTGTGAGCAGGACGCCAACGACATGGCTCAGCTGGCGCGCGAGGCCGGGTTCGGCGACACGACCCTGCTCACCCCCGACGGCACCGTAGAGAACATCACCGCAGAGCTGCGCAAGGCGGCCAAGAAGCTGAAGAGCGGCGACATCCTGCTCTTCAGCTACTCGGGCCACGGCGGGCAGGTGCCGAACGCCAAGGGCTCGGACAACGAACCGGACGACTTCGACGAGACCCTGGTCCTCTTCGACCGTGAGTTCCTCGACGACGAGCTGCACAGAGAGTTCGGGCGCTTCGCCGAGGGCGTGCGGATCCTGGCCTTCCTGGACTCCTGCCACAGCGGAAGCGGCATCGAAGTACGGGACGTCCTCAGCTCCGAGGCCATGCAGGAGCACTTCCAGACCCGCGACCCGAACGAGATCGAGAACACCTCACGGCTCATGCCGGTCGCCAAGCAGGCGGAGATCTACCAGCGGGACAAGGAATTCTTCCAGGAGATCCAGCGGGGAATCGCCGCGCAGGACGGCGGCGAGGGGGACGTGAGCGCGCTCCTCGTCTCCGGCTGCCAGGACAACCAGCTCTCCTCCGACGGCCCGGTCAACGGCGCGTTCACCGGGGCTCTGCTGGACGTCTGGGGCAGCGGGGCGTTCCGCGGCGGCTATCGCGCGTTCCACCGCGACATCCTCCAGCGCATGCCCGCCACGCAGAGCCCGAACTTCTACGTGGCGGGCCGGCCGGGCGACGACTTCCTTCAGCAGCGGCCGTTCACTGTCTGAGCCGTGCCAGGGCGTGTTTGAGAAGTAGCGCCGTCCGCCCGCAGGGCGGGCCCTGCGGCGTCTGGTGCGTGCAATCGCAAGGCGGAGGATCGCCCTCGTACTGGACGTACTTGGGCGGCTCCGACAACATCGCGAGTGCGCGTGCCAGGCGCCGCGGGGCAGCCGGGACTTCTCAAACACGCCCTATGACCGCGCCTGGCCCCGGGCGGACGCGAGTACCCGTTGCTCGAAGGCTGTGAACGCGGCCTCCTGCCGCCATTCCACCACTGCCTTCTCATTGGCCGCGAGGAACGCCGCACAGAGACGGCCCGGTTCACGCTTGCCTGGCCGTTCGGCGAGGCACTCGAGCACCGGACGGTAGCCGTCCGGCGTGCGCCACAGGCTGCGGCCCGGCAGGAAGGCGTACTCGAGCGAGGCGCGGGCCAGGTCCTTCAGTTCCCGGTAGGACAGGTCGTACGTCGTGGCCGCGCGCCGGTACTCGTCGCTGATGGTGATGCGGGAGACACCCGCGTCATCGGTGGCGAGCACGACCGGGACACCACGCTGCCGGTAGAGCGGGAAGGGGTGTTCGGGGCCCGAGACGCCGAGGATCTGGTCGTTGCTGCTGAGCGGGACCTCCACGGCGACCCGCCGCTCGGCCATGGACCGCAGCAGTCCGTCCGCTCCGTCCTCGTGCCGGATGTCGACGCCGTGTCCGATGCGCTCGGCGTGCGCGACGTTCACCGCCTCGGCGATGTGGAAGCGCAGGTCCTCGGGCTTGACCAGGCCGGGGGCGAGTTCACCGGCGTGCAGGGTGATGTGCGCCCGGGGGTAGACGCGGTGCAGATGGCCCAGCATCCGCATGTGCAGGCTGTAGTCCCGCAGCGATACAGCCCCGTCCTCGGGCTGCACCAGGTTCACCGCGACGAACCGGGGGTCACGTTCGGCGAGCTCCATGGCCACGACCATCTGCGTGAAGACCCGCTCGGGAGCGCTGTTCCGCGAGACCTGCGAGATGAACCGGAACGGCACCGCGCAGCCCGGGTCCGGCTTGGCGCTGTCGCAGCGGGCGGTGGCCCGGAACTCGGCGAGGCCCTGGTCGGCATCGGTCCGCGCCTGGCGCACGACCTGGTCCATGGCGCCGTCGGCGAGCAGCTTCTGACGCATCCGGGGCAGGTTCGCGTCGTAGCCGACACGGTCGGCGAGCGCGTTGGCCCCCGGGCTGTTCGGGGTGATCATCAGCTCTTGGTAGAACTGGTTCTGCCGGGCCACGGTGTTCGCCACCTCGGCCATCAGCTTCCCCGGATGCCGCCAGGACGCCTCGCCGAACTTGCCGAAGGTCGCGAAGAAGTGGTCGTGTCCTGACTCCTCTCCCGGTGTGAAGTCCTGCATCGACCAGGCGCGCAGGACCTGCTGCCGGAACTCGGCATCGGTGCGCAGGTCGGCGGCGGGCCGGCTGTTCGCCGGGCATGGCGGCGCGAGGGCGCGCTGGGTGCCGTTCTCGATGCAGAGACCGTCCGTCACGGCCAGGTCCATCAGCAGCTCGGTCGATGCCGCTCCGGCGAGATGGCTGTGCAGGTCTCCGCCCTTGGGCAGTTGGCGGAAGAACGCGGCCAGGTCCTGCGGCCGGTCGCGGATGCTGTCCAGGAATGCGGACACGCGGTGCTCGGTGGCGGGACCTGGTGCGGGTGCTGGTGCGGGTGCGGTTGTTGGTGCGGGTGGCGCGCCGGTGTCGGCGGCTGCTGCTGCCGGCGCGGTGAGCAGCGCGAGCCCCAGAGCAATCACCACCGTCCGACGGTTCCGTGCGGTGCTACGACTGTTGTTGATCATGCTGGCATCGTGGCCACCTCGGCCCCGAAACGAGGTGGCGACAGGCCGTGATCCCCTGAAAGAGCGAGTGCCAACCTCGTTCTCGGCGAAGGCTGTTGGTGAGACCGTCCGGGTCTGTTCAACGATCTGTAAACAATGGCCAAACATCAACGCCGTGTCGTCGGCGGGAGATACGTTTCCCCGGTGAAGCTGAGGCGAGATGATCATCTGCGAACCGGTACAGGACGTCGTACGTTTCTACGGGCAGCAGTCGCGAGCAGCGCGGCAGCCACCGGTGGCCTTGCGCTCGGGACGATTCCGGCGTCAGCCGCGCCCCCTGCGACGAGCTCCGGTCCCCGGCCGTCCACTCCCTGGCAGGCACTGGACGAGCTGGCCGCGGGCAACCGGCGCTGGCGCACCTTCCATCAGCAACACCCGCACGAGTCACGGTCCGTGCGGAACGCCCTGGTGTCCGGCCAGCACCCCTTCGCCGTGATCCTGGGGTGCATCGACTCGCGCGTACCGCCGGAGCTGGTCTTCGACCAGGGGCTCGGCGACCTGCTGACCGTACGCTCGGCAGGCGAGGTGCTGGACGAAGCCGTCCTCGGGAGCATCGCGTACGGCGTCCTGGAGCTGGAGATACCCCTGATACTGGTTCTCGGGCACCAGTCCTGCGGCGCGGTCGCCGCGGCGGTTCACGCCGATGAATCGGGCGAACAACTGCCCGCGCACATCCAGTACTTGGCCGATCAGATACGTCCGGCGATAGACTACAGCCAGCACGGCGACGCCCGTGTCGACTCGACCGTCAACCGCAATGCCGGACTCGTCCGCCGACGCCTCGCCGCGGAGCCCGACCTCGCCGCCAAGGTTGCCGCCGGGGAACTCGCCATCGTCGGGGCCCGGTACGAGCTCACGTCTCAGCTCGTCCACGCGCTCGACTGACGCTGCCCCTGACGGCTCACGTGGGGTGGATGGCGCGGGCGGGCGGCGTCAACCGATCGGGAGGACCATCTCGGGCCGGTCCCACATCACCGCGGGCGGATTCGCGCTCACGGTGCCGATCCGTTTCGCCCCGACGCTGAGGTAGAAGCCCTCGGCAGGCGGGTGCGCGACGATACGGACGGCTGCCAGCCCGGCATCGCGCGCCTCGCCCAGCAGGTGCTCGATCATGCGGCGGCCGATGCCGAGTCCCTGCGCGGCGTCGGCGACGAACATCAGGTCGAGTTCGGGTGGGGACAGGACGAGGGCGTAGAAACCGAGCAGTCTTTCGTCCTCGCCGAGGGCCAGGAAGACCCGGTGGGTCTCGATGTAGTCGGGGCCCACCCGGTATCCGGCGATCATCGGCGCGTAAGGACCTTCGTACGCACGGGAGCGACGCATCAGCTTCGTGAGCCGTTTCGCATCCCGGGCCGTCGCCCGCCTGATCCGCACCTCTTCGGCGCCGGCCGGCCGGCTGTTCGGGGTCATGCCACCACGGTAGACGGCCCGTCGTCCGGCACGTCTGCGACGCGTACGGTGGGCTGCTCACCGCGGCACGGACGACCGCCTTGTCATAGTCGATCTCCCGGTGCTCGGAGCGCAGTTGGGACTGAACGACTCCTCCGAGCCGCTGCCCGGGCGGCACGCGGGAGAGATCACCGCGACTACGTCGGGGCCTTCTTCGACCTGCACCTGCGGGGCATCGCGCAGCCGCTGCTCAACGGCCCGTCGGCGGCGAATCCGGAAGTCACACCGCACAACGGATCCTGAGGCCGGCCCTTCAACGCTGTGGCGTGGACTTCGGGCGTCGGGCTTCGGGCTTCGGGCTTCGGCTTCAGCCGTGCACGGGGTACGAAGCCTGGAAGGCCAGTCGCCCGTCGGCGCCCTCACCGACGCGCGCCAGCTCCTCGTCGAGCTCCAGGAACTCCTCCCAGGCCGCCCCGCCGCTCGCCCCGGCCAGCCGCGCCACCAGCAGATCCTCCAGTTCCTGGACGCGCTTGTTCTTCCAGATCTTGTCCGCGAGGCTCACCAGCAGATCCTCGATCCCGATTTCGGGGTCGGTCCACCTCGCGTGGGTGCCTGCGAACCGGGCGAGGTGGGGGGCGAACCCTTCGGCGAGCAGGAGCCGGCGCCCTGCTTCCTCGTGCTCCGAGCCGGGGCCGGTGAGTTCGGCGACGTACATGGTCTTGCCCACATCGTGCGTTGCAGCCCCGAAGAGAACGGCCTCCCGGTCGAAGGACAGCGCCGGGTTCCGCCGCTCCGTCCAGTCGGCGAGTTGGTGCGCGACATCGTGAACGGCGCGGAGATGCGCCGCGAGGCGCGGCGGGGCGTCCAGGCGCCGGAGGAGGTCGGCCACCTGCTCCGGCAGCGGGCGCAGCGGCGGGTCGTCGGTGTGGTGCAGCGCACGCTGCAGCAGGTCGGCGGTCGTCACCGCGCCAGGGTACGTGCCAACCGCCTCGCCGACCTCAGGCCGCTGTGCGCCAGTAACCCAGGGCGTTCACACGATCCTTGGGGATCGCCAGGTCCTTGCGTACGTACGCGGTCAGCGCCCGGGTCGTCGTCGTATCGCAGGCGATCCAGATGTACGCGTCGGCCGCGCCGTCGAGCAGGGACGGCAGGGCGGTCTTCACCTCGTCGACCAGGTGGGCTCCGGCGTCGCGGCGAGGGACGCTGCGCAGGTCGTGGTGGGCCGCGTCCAGACGGAGCGGCAGGTCGTGGTCCGACGCGTGCGTCGTTTCGAACCAGATAGTCGCCGGCACCTCCGGGAGCGCGTCGAGCAGTGAGTTGATCGCCGGGAGCGAGGCCGGGTCGCCGATGACGAAGAGCCGCGTCGGCAGCGGGTCGGGCGCGGCGAACCCGGTGCCCTGAAGCGTCGCCTCGATCATGTCGCCAGGCTGCGCCTTGCGCGCCCAGTCGCTCGCGCAGCCCTCGTGCAGGGCGAACTCCAGGCTGAAGGTCCCGGCGGCAGGGTCGGGATCGACGAGGGTGTACGCCCGCTGATGCGGCTTGCCGCCGTTCTCGAACCACACGCGGACCCACATGGTGGGGTGCACGCCGGTCAGCGCGAGCATGCCGCCGTCGGTGAAGTGCACCCGCCGGAAGTCCTTGGTGACCTCCTCGGACCCCGTCACGGTGAACTCGAAGTCCTTGCCGCGCATCAGTTTGAGGACGACGCCCTCCCAGCCGTGACCCACCACGCACTCCTCCCCACAGGCCCGGGATTGTTTCCCGGGCAACCGTCGCTTAAGTTAGGCCAGCCTAACCTAAAGAAGTCGAGGAGCAGAGTGAGCACAAAGATCTACCGGGACGCCTGGGGGATCCCGCATCTGCGGGCGGACAGCGCCGGCGAACTCGCCTTCGCCCAGGGGCGCAACGCCGCCGTGGACCGGGCCTGGCAGATCGAGGTCGACCGGCACCGGTCACAGGGCACCACGGCCGCCTTTCTCGGCGTGGACGCCGTCGGCTGGGACCGTTTCGCCCGGCAGGCCCGGCTGGACGACACCGCCCGGCGCTGCTTCCGCGGCCTCGACAAGAACACCGCCTCCTGGATCACGAAGTACGTCGACGGGGTCAACGCAGGCCTTGCCGACGGGGCGCGACGGGCCCCGGAATTCGCTGTCGCGGGACTGGCTCCCGGGCGATGGGAGCCGTGGACACCGCTGGGGATCTGGCTCGGCACGCACATCCTCTTCGCGGGCTTCCCCACCAAGCTGTGGCGCGAGGAGGTCGCCCGCACCCTCGGTGACGAGGCGATCGAGCTGTTCGCCACCGATGGGCCCGGCACCTCGGGGAGCAACGGCTGGCTCGTCACCGGCGAGCGGACCGTCACCGGGGCTGCGCTCATCGCGGGCGACCCGCACCGTTTCATCGAGGACCCGGGGATCTACCAGCAGATCCATCTGTCCTGCCCGGAGTTCGACGTGGTCGGGCTGGCCGTGCCGGGCATCCCGGGGACCCCGCATTTCGGGCACACCGGGTCGGTGGCCTGGGCGATCACCAACGCCATGGCCGACTACCAGGACCTCTACGCCGAGCGGCTCCGACGACGCGGCACGGAAGTGGAAGCGCTCGGCACGGAGGGCTGGCGGCTCACCTCCGTACATACCGAGACCATCGAGGTCGCGGGCGCCGACCCCGTCGAGATCGAGGTGATCGAGACCGAGCGCGGGCCCGTCGTGATCGGCGGCCCGGACGAGACGGCGGCGATCAGCCTCCGCATTCCCCCACGAGTGAGCGGGGACCTCGGCTTCGGCTCCCTGCCCGCGCTGCTGCGCGCCCGGACCGTCGCCGACGTGGACCGGGCGTTCGACGGATGGGCCGAGCCCGTCAATGTCGTACAGGCCGCGGACACCGAGGGCGGTCTGCTGCACCGTGTCGCGGGCCGGGTGCCGCTGCGGCATCAGGACAACCGGCTGCGTGTCGTACCGGCCTGGGAGCCGGGACACGAATGGTGCGGCTGGTACTCGCCGCTGCCGCGCGAGGCGGTCGACGGCGTCGCGGTGATGGCGAACCAGCGCGGACTGGCCGAACCCCTCGGTGTCGAGTTCGCGCCACCGCACCGCGCCGACCGCATACGCCGCCTGCTGGACGAGCCGGGCGCCCGGTCGGCCAAGGACATGGCCGCCGTACACATGGACACCCAACTGGCGTCCTCCCGGCCCCTGTTGGAGCTGCTGGGCGGCTTGGACGGACTGAGCGAGGCGGCATCGGAGCTGCGGGGGCGGCTGCTGGGCTGGGACTGCCGGATGGACGCCGGGAGTACGGACGCGGCGGCGTACGCCGATCTGCGCTCGGCGGTGGTGCACCGACTGGCCGCCGATCCGGCACTGGAGGCGTTGGCACGGCCTGCCGAGCCCTCAGGGTACCCGGAGATGTTCCTGCCCTGGCTGGCGCTCGTCCCGCGGGTCGCGTTCGCGCTCGAGACGCTGCTGACGACCGGCGCCCTGCCCGGGATCGACCGGCCGGAGCTGGTGCGGGCCGCCGTCGAGGAGGTGGCCGCCGAGGGCCGTACGCCCACGGCGTGGGGTGAGACGCACCGGCTCGCACCGTGGCAGGCGCTGCCCGACCCGACGCACGAGGTCTGGCCGGGGCTGTCCGGTGACCACGACTGTGTGCTGTCCACATCGAGCGTTCCGGGCATCACCGACCGCAGCTCGCGGGGACCGGCGGCCCGCTATGTGTGGGACCTCGCACGGCGGGAGGACAGCCGCTGGGTGGTTCCGTTCGGGGCGTCGGGGGTGCCCGGCGATGCCCACCACCGGGACCAGCTGCCGCTGTGGCTGCGCGGGGAACTCGTTCCCGTGATCACCGACTGGACTCAACTGACCGAGGAGACAAGTGACTTCTGAATCCGCCACCCGCCCCCGCGAGGCCGTGCACGAGCAGCACGTCGAGGGCTTCGGGACCGTCCGCATCGTCCCGGTGGACCCTGCCGCCGACGTCGATCTGATCCACGGCTGGGTCACCGGGGAACGGGCCCGGTTCTGGGGCATGAGCGGCCACAGCCGTGATCAGGTCCTGGAGATCTACGAGTATCTGGACTCGCTCACCACCCACCACGCCTTTCTGGTGCAGCGGGACGGCGTGCCGGTCGCGCTCTTCCAGAGTTACGAACCGGACGCCGACCCGGTCGGCGAGTGCTACGAGGTACAGCCCGGCGACTACGGGGTCCATCTGCTGATCAGTCCCGCCGAAGGCAGTGCGGAGCGCGGCTTCACCGGCGGCCTCCTCACCGTGTTCCTCAGCTATGTGCTGGCGGATCCGCGGTGGAAGCGGGTCGTGGTCGAGCCGGACGCCCGCAACAGCAAGGCCATCGAGCGCCTTGTCCGGGCGGGTTTCGTGCTCGGACCCGAGATCGACAAGCCGGAGAAGCGGGCCCGGCTGGCCTTTCTCAGCCGCGACGCACTGGGGCGCAGCGGCTGAGCGAGCCTGCGAGCAGGCACACGAGCGGGCCGTCAGCCCGCCATCCGAACCAAGAAACGTGCTCGTCCCGGTGAGTCAGGCCTGGCAGCGGATGAGGAAGTTGACGTACGCGTTCACCGGGCGGGTCTCGGTGTCGCCGCCTGAGAGGCTGTGGTGATGGTCTCCGGCGGAGTCGGTGTCCACGCTGTCGCGGTTCCAGATGGACCTGTGCGAGCCGGCCACGGCGGTGGACGAACTGTCGGTGGGGACGCCGGAAACCGAGTGGCTGTGGGGGCCGGGGCTGCCCAGCGTGAACAATGTGGTCGCAGGCAGGGCGGCGGCGTGGTTCTGCACCGAACCGGCCTTGTCGCCGGCGGCTCCCCCCTGGTTCGCCGCGGTCCGGCTGCCCGCGTCAGGGTCGCGCCCGGTGTAGTCGTCCACGCCGCGCAACAGGTATCCGCGGTAGTCGGGCAGGTCGAACGTGGTGTTGCCGTTTCCGAGACATTCGACCTGTAACGTGATCTTGTACATCGGTGGTGGGGCTTCATGCCCGGTCGAGTCCGAATCCAGCCCGTTGGGCGAGTGTCGGGGGAGTGTCGACCTGCTGACAGCTCTGTCCGGGTGAGGCCCTTCGCGGACGGCGAGAGCGCCAGTTCGTCGACGCCGGTCAGGCGCCGCTGCCGCTTCTGGGCGATCTGTGGCTCGAAGGCGCACGGCCACGTCCGCGACGCGATGAGGCTCCGCGGGTGGGCGTCCAGGCCGTCAGCCGGTCCGGTCGAGGAAGTCGGCAACCAGCTCGGCGAACTCGTCGGGGCCTACGACCCGGGTGCCCAGTTGCTCGGCCTTCTCCCGCTTGGATCCCGCGTTTTCACCGGCGACAAGCAGTGACGTGCGCTTGGAGACGCTGGAGGAGGACTTGCCGCCGGCCCGCTCGACGAGTTCGTTCATCTGGTTGCGCGAGAGCTTCTCCAGGGCTCCGGTCATGGCGCCGGTGACCACGACGGTCATACCGTCCAGCGGGCCTCCGTCTGCCGCGTGTTCGTCTTGTCCGCCTTCGCCGTCCCGGGCTGCGGCGTCTCCTGGCTCGACGGGCGGAGTCGCGCCAGGCTCGGTCATGTTGACGCCCGCGGCAGTGAGCCGGTCGATGAGCGGAGCCAGTTCGGCGAGCTCGGCGACCACCATTCTGGCCTTTTCGACACCTATGCCCTCGACCTGCTGCAAGGCATCCGCGTCGGCGGCCCGTATGTGCTCCATGGTCGCGAAGTGACGTGCGATACGGCGGGACATGGAGCGGCCCGTGCCGCGCACGCCCAGCGCGCAGAACACCCTGGACAGCGGCCGGGCCTTCGCCCCGTCGATGGCCGCGAGGAGATTGTCGGTGCTGGTCTCCCCCATCCGGTCCAGGTCCAGCAGCCGGTCCCGGGTGAGCGTGAACAGATCGGCGAAGTCGGCGACGAGCCCCGCGTCGACGAGCTGGACCACGCGGGTGGCACCGAGTCCCTCGATGTCGAGCTGGTCGCGTCCGGCGGCGTACGAGACGGAGGCCACCAGCCGGCAGTTGCGTCCCCGCACACACCGCCAGCGCTGCTCGGAGGTGTCGATGCCGGAGCCGCACTGCGGACACACCTCGGGGAAGACGATCACCTGCTCGTCGCCGGTCCGCAGATGGGCGACGGGCGCCTCGATACGGGGGATGACGTCGCCCGCCTTGTAGACCATCACCTGGTCACCGATGCGCAGGTCGCGGCGGGTGATGTCGGCCGGGTTGTGGAGGGTGGCGAAGGTGACGGTCGATCCGTCGATCTCCACCGGCTCCAGGACGGCTCGGGGCGCGATGATGCCGGTGCGTCCCACATTCCACTCGACGCCGAGCAGGGTCGTGACCTTCTCCACCGCGGGCAGCTTGTACGCGATCGCCCACCGCGGCGCCCGCGAACCGGAGCCGGCCGCGGCCTGGTCGGCGGCGCGGTCCGCCTTGATGACGATGCCGTCGATGCCGAAGGGCAGCTCGGGGCGCAGGGCGGCGATCTCTTCGATACGGGCCTGGACCTCGGCGACCGCCGTCAGCGTGCGGGGCGCGACCGGGGTGGTCTCGGCGGTGTGTACGCCCAGCCCGGCGACGTAGGACATGAGCTCGCTGTGCGGCCACTCCCTGATCCGCTCGGCGAGTTCGGCGCCGGACGCGGGCAGCGGCAGCGCTCCGTAGCCGAAGAACGTCATCTCCACCGTGTACTCGCGGTCCTTGGCCCGCAACGTACCGGCCGCGCCGTTGCGCGGGTTGGCGAACGGGACCCCGCCGTGCTCGGTGCGGACCGTGTTGGCCTGCTCGAACTGCGCGGTGGTCATGAGCACTTCGCCGCGCACCTCGAGCGTGACCGGCTCCGCGAGCCGGTCCGGCAGGCCGATGACGGTACCGATCGCGTGCGACACGTCCTCGCCCGCACTGCCGTCGCCGCGGGTGATCAGCCGGGCGAGGCGGCCGTCCTCGTAGCGCGCTGCTATCGCCAGGCCGTCCAGCTTCGCCTCGACGCTCCACTGCCCGACCGGCCGGCCGATCCGGCGCTCCACGGAAGCGGTCCAGGCCAGCAGCTGCTCGGCGGAGAAGACGTTGTCCAGCGACAGCATCGGCACCGTGTGGGGCACATCGCCGACCGCTGCTCCGCCGGCGACCTGCCCGGTCGGCGAGTCGGCCGACATCTCGTCGGGGTGCGCCTGTTCGTACGCGGCGATACCGCGCACCAGGCGGTCGTACGCGTCGTCGTCCAGGGTGCTCTCGCCCGTCGCGTAGTACGCGGCAGCGGCCTTGGTGGCGGTCGCGACCGCTTCGGCGTACGCGGCTGCGTCGTCGAGGATGGCGGCAGCGGCATGAGCGGCAGGTGTCGTCGTCATGGCTCTCATACTGCCGCCCACCACTGACAATGGCCCCGGCCGGCCGATTTCGGCGGTCGCCTCGGCAGGCAGGCTCGGGCAGGCGGGCTCGGCACCGTCTGACCGGTCTGCTCGACGTAAGAGTTTCGTCATCAGGCTCGGCACGCCAATCGGCCCGCGATCCCGTTCAATTGAGGCCGGGACCGGTCGCGTGGGGATCGGCGGATGTGAGGAGACGACGGTGGGGCGCGTACGGACGTGGTTGGGCAGGCCGTGGGGCGTGACGGTGCTGGCCGTCGGGCTGGCAGTGGCCGGCGTGGGGCTGTACTGGTTCCAGCCGTGGAAGCTGTGGATGGACGAGACCGTAAAGGACGCGGTCCCCACGGCGGCAGCCGGCACGGGTGCCGGGGACCCGGCGGCGCAGCCGGCCGGTTCGGCGCCCCGGACCCTTGCCACCGGCGAGCTGATCAGCCATGAACACAACACGAGTGGCTCGGTAAGGGTCCTGCAGCTGGCCGACGGGACGCGCGCCCTCCGGCTGGAGGACCTCGATACCAGCAACGGACCCGATCTGCGGGTGTGGATCACCGATGCCGCGGTGAAGGAGGGCGTTGCGGGCTGGCGCGTCTTCGACGACGGCAAGTACCTCAGCCTGGGCAAGCTCAAGGGAAACAAGGGGGACCAGAACTACGCCCTGCCGGAGGACCTCGATCTGAAGCAGTTCACCAGCGTCACGATCTGGTGCGACCGCTTCGATGTCTCCTTCGGAGCGGCCGCGCTCGCTCGCGCCTGAGAGCGCCTGACCTCGGACAGCGACGGATCGGCGGCGGGCGCCCCCTCAGAACGGAAGCACCCGTCCCGACGGGGTCCGCAGGTCGAGGTCGCGGGCGGGCTTCTGCCGTACGGGCCTGCGGATTCGGATCTGAGGAGCCTTGGCCATCACCCTCACCCTCTCAAGCCGCAGCGCATGCGCGCTGTCCGGTCGAGGGCAGAGGAGACTCTGCCCGGCCGTCGGGCAGAAGCTCACCCATGTCCTCGAAGAGGATGGCAGCGTTGCACAACGGACTCCAGCCTTGCTCGGGCAGCGGTACAAAGGTGTGCGCGGCGGCCCGATCGAGGCTCGCGGCGGACGGACACGGGGGCCGATTCGAACGCATGGCGCACCTCCAACTCCTTTGGCCTGCGACGCACTTGCCGCATGCACTCTCCACCGGTTATGACCGAACCAATGCCCAGAACTCATCGGCCCACACCTGACAATCAAGGCGACAGGCAGCCGGAGGCATATACCAGAGGCACCACCGGATCGAGTGTTGCCGAATCCCTTACGGGCCCTTGCTCCCTGTGCAACAGTCGTAACCGGTCCACTATTCGGACCTGGCAGTGGCCGCGCCTGTATCGGAGTACGACATGCCGTCCCATCTCTTCGCGGACCGTCCCGCCCCGCAGCCGCCCGAGCGCGGCACCGTCGATGCGCTGATCACTCAGACGCGCCGGCTGCGCGGTGGCGTCGACGCCGTGCGCCGGGACTCGGAAGTGACCGAGGACGATCCGCAGGGCCGGTGGCAGCGGGCCCTGTGCGACCTTGCGGTCCACCATCTGGACGACCTCGGCTCGCACCTGGGTCAGCTCAAGGACGGGCTACCGCAAGATGCCGTCGAGGCTTTCGAGGACGATCTCGCCGATTACGAGGCGGACCACGCCCAGCGCTCCGGTTCGCTCCTCAGCCGGGTCGGCAGCGCGGAGTGGAATCTCCTCACCGACGAGGTGAACTGGTCCGACGAGCTCTATCAGATCCTCGGCCGCCCTCCGCAGAACGGGCCGATGTCCCTGGACGAACTGCCGTCCATGGTGTTCGCGGAGGACCAGGCACTGCTCACCTCCCTGGTGACGGACTGCCTCGTCGACGGCCGGCCCATCGACGGCGAATTCCGCATGGTCCGGGCCGACGGCAGGGTCCGTACGGTGCACATGATGGGGGAGCCCGTCCTCGACGCCGACGGATCCACCGCATCCATGTGGGCGGTGCTCCGGGACGTCAGCGAGCTGCGCCGCAGCCAGCGGGCCGTACGCGAGAGCCGTGACTCGCTGCAGCGCCGGCAGCACTTCGCCCAGACCGAGCGCAGGCTCGCGGTCGAGCTGCAGGAAGCCGTGCTCCCGCCCTGGCGCGGATCGCTGCAGTTCCCGCTCGAAGGACCCGCGGCCCTGGACGTCTCCGCGCACTATCTGCCGTCCTCCAACAGCGCACTGATCGGCGGCGACTGGTACGACGCGCTCCAACTGCCGGGCGGTGAGTCGCTGTTGAGCGTCGGAGACCTCACCGGGCACGGCGTGACCGCGACCTCGACGATGGCGATGCTGCTGGGCGCCCTGCGCGGTATGGCCGTGGCCGGTATCCGGCCCGGACCGCTGATGACGCATCTCAACCACCTGCTGGAAACGTCGGTCCAGCCCGCCCTGGGCAGCGCGGTCTGCTGCCGCTACGACCCTGCCTCCCGGACCCTCTCCTGGGCGCAAGCAGGACACCCCGCCCCGCTGCTGTTCCGCAACGGGACGGGGCGCGCCCTGACGCCGCCGGACGGGGTGCTCCTCGGAGCGACGTCCGGCGCGGCCTACGAGCAGGCCGAACTGAAACTCCTCCCCGGCGATCTGCTGGTGCTGCACACCGACGGACTGACGCGCACGAGCGCAGCCGAGGAGTGCGACACGGACCGGCTGCTCGCGCTGGCACCGAGGTTCGCAGAAGCCCGCGACGCGCACGAGTGCGTGCGTATGGTCGTCGAGGAATTCGGTGAGGACAACCGCGAGGACGACGGCTGTGTGATGGTCGCGAGGATCGGCGCGTAGCACGCCGTCCGCCGCTTGGTGAACTCGTCTTCTGAGGAAAGCCGGTAGAAGAACCCCACTGAGCCAGAAGCCTCTGAGCAGAACCGGTGGGAACTGTTCGGTGGTTCCTAGATCTCGGCGCTCCTCGACGTCTTCGTCGGGCTGCTGGGCAGGGCCAGCTGGATTTCCTCGCGCAGATCCTGGATCTTCGCGTAGCCCGCATAGTGCCCGGTCAGTCGGTACATCTCCCGCAGCCTGTCCCACGTCCGGTGCGAGGAGGTCTCCCCCATCGAGACGAGTGCCAGGCGGGCGTAGCGGTCAGCCTGTTCGGGGTCGTCGGCGATGAAGCATGCCGAGGCCAGTGAGATGTAGTCGAAGATCTTGGAGCGCTGGCGGCCGCCCTCCCGCAGGTCCAGCGCCTGTTTGGCGTGACCCTGCGCGGTGTTCGCCGCTGTCGCGTCGTGTTCGGCGAGGGTGCGGTAGGCCAGGGCTTCCATGCCGTGCAGATCCGCCTCGTTGAACATCTGCATCCAACTCGGCGCAGGTACATCGCCCTTGTCGGACACGAACAGGTCCTCGGCCTCGCCGAGGGTGCGGCGCATGGCCTGGCCGCGTCCCATGGATGCCTGTGCCCATGCTTCGATGGTGTGCAGCATCGCCCGGGTGCGCGGCAGGGTCTGTTCACCCGAGCCGGACTTGGCCAGCTTCATCAGGTCAAGGGCGTCGTCGGGACGGCCCAGGTGGACCATCTGGCGGGCAGCCCTGGAGAGCGCTTCACCGGCGCGCGGGCGGTCGCCGCCCTCGCGTGCCGCGTGAGCGGCGATGACGAAGTACTTCTGGGCGGTGGGTTCGAGGCCGACGTCGTGTGACATCCAGCCGGCGAGCACGGCGAGGTTGGCGGCGACGCCCCACAGGCGACGCTGGAGATGGTCGGGGTGCCGGTAGGCGAGCATGCCGCCCACTTCGTTGAGCTGCCCCACAACTGCCTTGCGCTGGAGGCCGCCGCCGCGGGCGGCGTCCCAGGCGCGGAACACTTCGACGGAACGCTCGAGTGCCTCGATCTCCTGCGACCCGATGGGGGCGGCCTCATAGCGGTCGAACCCAGCGGGGTCGGCGTGCAGGGGACTGTCGATACGTGGGGCGTCCTGGACGAGTGCGGGGTCGGTGTGCAGCCAGTCGTGCATGGCGCTGCTGAGTGCGGAGCCTGCGGCGAGCGCGGCGCCCGCGCCCACCAGGCCGCGTCGGTTGAGCATGAGGTCCATTCCCGTGAATTCGGTGAGGACCGCTGCCGTCCGTTCGGGCGCCCACGGAAGGCCGTCAGGGTTGTTGTCACTTCCCTGGACGTCCCGCCGCCTACCCGCTCGCCCGATACGTACGAACCCGAGGTCCTCGATGGTCACGACACGACCGAGTCGCTCGGTGAACAGAGCTGCCAGCACGCGGGGCACCGGATCGCGGGGGGACTCCCCCATGTCGATCCACCGCCGTACCCGCGAGGTGTCGGTCGCCAGCTGGGGGTGGCCCATGGCCGCCGCCTGCCGGTTCACGAGTCTTGCGAGTTCCCCCTTGGACCAGCCGGCCAGGCCGAACAGGTCGCAGAGGCGGGTGTTGGGTTCTCCGGTCACTTCAAGCCCCCAGGTTCTCGGCTGAGTTGACAGTAACCCCCTGTCAGATGGGTGGCGACTATTCGCCAGGCTTCGCCAGGGTGCGCCAGATGGTCTGCCACCCGCGGCGGGGTGTGACGTAGGAACGCGCCACCTCGGCCCGGCAGCCGGAGGCATTCCCCAGGGTGCCGATCGGCTGCCGGGGCGGGGCCGCGTACGTAACTTGTCGGCACACGAAGGGATCTGTATCTCCCATGTACACAGCATCGTCCTCCGTGTCCGCTCCGCACCGGCCGCAGCGCTCCCCCGTTGTGCCGGCCGGCACAGGACCGTATCTCGACCCCACCCACGCCGGCCGGGCTCGACGGCCGGCGGGGGCGGTCAGCCAACCCCTCAGCGGGAGAATCGACTTGTCCGGCCCTCAGGGCGCGCAGCTGCGAATGGCTATCGCGTCGGTGCACCGGATCTGTCCGGAGTTCAATCCGGTTCAGGTACTGCGCCGCAGCGGACGTTCCGTACTGCTCGTCGGCACCACAGGGCGTACCACGGCGGTCGCCAAGTGCTTACTGGACCACTCGCCCGCGTGGACCGAGCGGTTCCGTCATGAAATAGCTGCCTATCGCGCCTTCGTCCGGCACCGCCCACCAGTGCGGGTCCCGCGGCTGGTCGCCGCGGATCCCGACAACTGCACACTGGTGATCGAGCGGATGCCGGGCCGGGCGGCGGCCCTTGCACGGCACCCGGCCGAGGCTCCGCCCCGTGCCGATGTACGGGCCGCCCTCGGCGCGATCGCGCGACTCAATTCCTGGCGGCCGCCGGCCGGGATGTTCGACGCCCCCCTCGACTACGCCTCCCGCATCTCGCGTTATCACGAGCTGGGCCTCTTCACCGACCGTGACCTCGGCGACCTGCAGAAGCTGCTGCACGGGCTGGCGTATGCGGGAGGCAGGCAGGGCATGGGCCAGTTCTGTCACGGCGACGCGCTGCTCTCCAACATCCTGCTGTCGCCGACGGGGCCTGTGCTGGTCGACTGGGAGCACGCGGGCTGGTATCTGCCCGGGTACGACCTGGCGACACTGTGGGCGGTGCTGGGGGACGCGCCGGTGGCGCGCCGTCAGATCAGCCAGCTGGCGCAGCAGACGGGACCGGCGGCGCGGGACGCGTTCCTGGTGAATCTGATGCTGGTGCTGACCCGGGAGATCCGTACGTACGAGACGGCTGTGCAGCGGACGATGCGAGAGGCGGCACCCGCGGGCGCCGGCCAGGCGCAGTCCGGTGGACTGTCGGCCGGCGAGGAACAGCGGCTGCTGCTGCGGCGGCTGCACGATGACTGCGCGCTGGCACGGCGGGCCGTGCGCGCCGCGGTCGGCACTCGCTGACCGACCACACAGAGGGGGAAGCGCGCTGCGCGCCCAGTGCCGACACACTGGGCGCGCAGCGCGCTGTTGTGCCCCGGTGGCGCGGTCTCCTGAGCGATTCCTGACCGAATACCGGGACGGCCGAACTCGCCTTCCCTATAAGGACATTGGTCCATGCCACTGACGCGCCGCAGGCCCCGCGCCCGCCGCCGCGAAAGACCGCGACACCCGCGCTGACGTGCGAAATCCTTGTGGCTGAGCATGATTGACGGATCGTCCGGGAGCCGATACCCCTGTACTCGTGTCCGACCCCGCAGGCACCGTCGCGCACCACCCGTCCCTGGAGGCTGCCGTGCAAGCATCCGCCCCCGCACGACCGAGAAGCGCCCGCGGGCGCCTGCTGCGGGCAGGGGGCGCGGTGGCGGCCGCCGCCCTGCTGCTGCCACTCGTCTCGGCCGGCCCGTCCGCAACCGCGGAGCAACCCACGTCCGGCGCGCTGCAGCACGGCTTCGCCGCGGCGGCCGCCCAGTACGGCGTGCCGCAGAGTGTGCTGCTCGGCGTCTCCTATCTGCAGTCCCGCTGGGACGCACACGGCGGCGCGGCGAGCGTCACCGGCGGCTACGGACCCATGCATCTGACCGACGCCAGGTCCGCGCTCGCCGAGGCACCGCACCATTCGCACGGCACGGAGGACCCTCGCGGCGACGACGCGCGTGCGGCGCTGGAGATCACCGAGGCTGCGCTGCCCAAGGCATCCGAACTCCCGGCCCGGCTGAGGACGTTGGACCGCGCGGCCGCCCTGTCCGGCATTTCCGCCGAGCAGCTGCGCGACAATGCGGCCGCCAACGTTCGCGGCGGTGCGGCTCTCCTCGCCGACGCGCAGAAGAAGCTCGGCCGGCCGCTGAGCCGGAACGCGGCCGACTGGTACGGCGCGGTGGCGCACTTCTCCGGCGCGGACGACACGGCGACCGCGACGACGTACGCCAACGATGTCTTCGACGTGATCCGCTCGGGCGAGAGCCGCACCACGGACAGCGGGCAGCGCGTCGCACTCGCGGCGGACCCGGGGGCGTCGCCCGACCCGGCGCAGGTGGCCCGGCTCGGTCTGCGTACGGCGGACGCGAAGAAGACCGAGTGCCCTCGGACGGTGGCCTGCGAGTGGATCCCGGCGCCGTACGAGGAGTTCGGCGAGGGCGACTACGGCAATCACGACCTGGCGGACCGGCCCGTCTCCCAGACAGTGAAGTTCATCGTCATCCATGACACCGAGGGCTCCTGGGACACCACCCTCAAGCTGGTGCAGGACCCGGCGTACGTCTCCTGGCAGTACACCCTGCGCTCCTCCGACGGGCACATCGCGCAGCACGTCCCGCTCAAGGACGTCGCCTGGCACGCCGGGAACTGGTACGTGAACGCCAAGTCGGTGGGCCTGGAGCACGAGGGATTCCTGGTCTCGCCGGACGCCTGGTACACGGAGGCGATGTACCGCACGTCCGCCCGGCTGGTGAGGTACCTGTCGCAGCGGTACGACGTTCCGCTGGACCGACAGCACATCCTCGGCCATGACAATGTGCCGGGCACGACCAAGGCGACGATCGCCGGGATGCACACCGACCCGGGCCCGTACTGGGACTGGGCGCACTACTTCCAGCTGCTCGGCCGCCCGTTCACGCCGACCGCGGGACCGCGCAGCGATGTGGTGACGATCCGTCCGGACTACGTGAGGAACCAGCCGGTGTACACGGGCTGCGCGAAGGCGGGTGAAGCGTGTGCGCCGCACGGCTCGGGCGCGGTCCGGCTGCACACCGCGCCCGCCGAGGATGCCCCGCTGGTCAAGGACATCGGTCTGCGCCCCGGCGGCCAGGACTCCACCACCGGCGTCAACGACACGGGTGCGCGGGCCTCGACGGGCCAGCAGTACGCGGTCGCCGACCGTCAGGGCGACTGGACGGCCATCTGGTACCTGGGTCAGCAGGCCTGGTTCCTCAACCCGCGCAAGCAGCCGACGGCGGTGCCCGCCAGGGGCCGGGTGCTGACGCCCAAGGCGGGGGCCTCGGAGATTCCGGTGTACGGGCGGGCCTACCCGGAGGCCGCCGCGTACCCCGCGGGCGTCCCGGTACAGGCGATCTCGCCGCTGCCGTACAAGCTGCTCGCAGGCCAGCGGTATGTGGTGGGCGACCGGGTCCCGGGCGAATACCTGTACGCGACGACGTTCGACACCTCCGGTCACCGGGTGGTGCGCGGCAACGAGGCGTACTACGAGATCCAGTTCGGGCACCGGGTCGCCTTTGTGAAGGCGTCCGACGTGCGCGTACTGCCGTAGCCGCGGTGCGCCACCGTTCGTGGGGTCCGGTGGCGCACCGCCCATACTTTGTGGGCTTGTGCGACTAATTGCCGTGGAGCGTGAGCCGTACGGGCGACGGGTAGGGCTGGCCCGTCCACGACCGGTCCGCGCTCTCGCGCGCGGGTGCTCACCGAAAGGCCCTGGCGCACATGGCACAGCCCTTCGTACTGCCGGATTTCTATGTCCCGTATCCGGCGCGGCTCAATCCGCATGTCGAGGAGGCGCGGCGGCACACCAGAGAGTGGGCGCGCCGGATGGGGATGCTGGAGGGGTCCGGCATCTGGGAGGAGAGCGATCTCGAGGCGCACGACTACGCCCTGCTGTGCTCGTACACCCATCCCGACTGCGACGCCGACGCCCTCTCCCTCGTCACCGACTGGTATGTGTGGGTCTTCTTCTTCGACGACCACTTCCTGGAGATCTTCAAGCGGAGCCAGGACCGTGCGGGCGGCAAGGCGTATCTGGACCGGCTGCCGGACTTCATGCCGATGGATCTCTCGGCGGGCACGCCGGAGCCCACCAACGCGGTGGAGGCCGGTCTCGCCGATCTGTGGGCGCGCACCGTGCCCAGCATGTCCGGCGAGTGGCGGGTCCGGTTCGCCGAGGCCACGAAGAACCTCCTGAACGAATCCCTCTGGGAGCTGACCAATATCAACGAGGGGCGGATCGCCAACCCCGTCGAGTACATCGAGATGCGCCGCAAGGTGGGCGGCGCGCCCTGGTCGGCAGGGCTGGTGGAATACGCGGCGGGCGCCGAGGTGCCCGAATCGGTGGCCGGTTCACGCCCGCTGCGGGTGCTCACCGACGCCTTTGCCGACGCGGTGCATCTGCGCAACGACCTCTTCTCCTACCAGCGGGAGGTCGAGGACGAGGGTGAGCTCAGCAATGGTGTGCTGGTCCTTGAGACCTTCCTGGGCTGTACGACTCAGGAGGCGGCCGAAGCCGTCAACGATCTGCTGACCTCCCGGGTCCAGCAGTTCGAGAACACCGCGCTCACCGAAGTCCCCGCGCTCTGCCTGGAGAAGGGACTGAACCCGGCGGAGTGTGCCGCAGTGGCCGCGTACACCAAGGGACTTCAGGACTGGCAGTCCGGCGGCCATGAGTGGCACATGCGCTCCAGCCGCTATATGAACGAGGAAGTGGACACCGGGCAATCGCTGTTCGGCGGTGTCCTCGGCACCTCGGCGCTCGATATCAAGACGCTGTTCGGCCGCCCGGCAACCGCGCGGCTGCGCAGTCTCACCCATGTGCCGCGGCAGGTCGGGCCTTCGCTGCTGCCGGAGTTCGACATGCCCTTCCCGCTGACCCTGAGCCCGCACCACCAGGACGCCAAGAGGAGGTCCGTCGAGTGGACGGACCGGATGGGACTGCTGGACGACATCTGGGACAGACAGCAGCTCGAAGGCTTCGACTTCGCCCTGTGCTCGGCAGGCCTGGACCCCGACGCCAGTCTCGAGGAGCTGGAACTCAGCGCGGAGTGGCTGACCTGGGGGACGTACGGCGACGACTACTACCCGCTCGTCTTCGGCCGTCCGCGCAACCTCGTCGGCGCGAAGGTCTGCACCGACCGGCTGATGGACTGCATGCCCGTCGACGAACCGGCCGCCGGCCCGGCGGTGGCCGTGAGTCCGATGGAGCGGGGGCTGGCCGATCTGTGGGCGCGCACCGCGGGGCCGATGGGTGCCGAGGCGCGGGCGTCGCTGCGCAAGGCACTGGACGACATGCTCGAAAGCTGGCTGTGGGAGCTGCACAACCAGGCGCAGCACCGCATCCCCGACCCGGTCGACTACATCGAGATGCGGCGGCTGACCTTCGGCTCCGACCTCACCATGCAGCTGTGCCGGCTGCGGCACGCGCGCGGGCTGCCGCCGGAGATCTTCCGGAGCGGGACGGTACGCAGTCTGGAGAGCTCCGCGTCGGACTACGCGGTGCTCATCAACGACCTCTTCTCCTACCAGAAGGAGGTCGAGGTCGAGGGTGAGGTGCACAACGCAGTACTGGTCGTGCAGTCCTTCTTCGATTGCGACTACCCCACCGCGGTCGCGATCATCGACGACCTGATGCGCGGGCGGATGCGTCAGTTCCTGCATGTCAAGGAGCACGAAGTCCCCGTGCTGTACGAGGACTTCGCGCTGAACGAGGCGGGCAGGGCGGCGCTCGACGCATATGTGCGGGAGCTGGAGGACTGGATCGCCGGCATTCTGAACTGGCACCGGAAAGTGCGCCGCTACAGGGACGAGGATCTGCGGAAGGACACCTCGTGGCACCTGGGCGGTCCCACGGGGCTCGGCACATCGGCGTCCCGCATCATCAGCCGGCTCGCCAGGTCGTCTCCGGCCGGGGTGGCCGTGGTGAATTGAACTGACCCGTGCGGCCCGCCGTGCGCACGCCGCAGCGGGCCGTTACGCCGGGTGGGGCTCAGCCCTGCTGGAACAACTCCGCGGGAAGCGGCTTGAGCAGCGCGTACAGATCGTCCGTGATCGGCCGGTCCCAACTGGCGATGGTGACCAGGACCTTGTCGCTGCGGTCGAACTGGACGCAGGAGATACGGCTTTCGGAGAGCTTGAGACGACGCACGATCAGCAGGTTGTCGCCCTGCATCACCGGCATGTCCTCGACGTCCACCACGTCGACGGGCTCGTCGTTCTCCAGCGCGAGGAGCAGCTGTGCCACCTCGAAGGGGATCTCGCCCTCTTCGAGGTCGCGGGCCGGTGAGCCCTCCGGCAGATTGCCGATGATCATCGCGGGGCCGCGGCCGCCGAACAGGTCGTACCGCAGGAAGACGCCCTGGCAGCTGCCGTCGGGGGCGGGCAGCAGACCGGCACCGAGATTGCCGGGCCAGTCGCCCGGGTCCATGGCCAGGACATCGAAGTCCGGGCCCGCGGGGGTGGCGGCGCTGCGGCGGCGGAGGAAGGACATACCGCCATGGTACGTGTCCGGGCGGGCTCGGCCGAGCGGGGGCCCGGACCCTCTTGGCCGCCGTCTGTCACCTTCCATGAGGAGCCTCCAGGGTGTCCGTGAGGCCGTCCCCGAGGGCCTCTGCCAATCCCGCTCTGTCGGTGCCCACCTTGCGGTAGACGGCGGAGAGCAGCCTGGTCACGGCCTGTTCGTCGAGGTGGAGGGCGGTGGCGACCATGGCCGCGTCGCGCCCCTGGGCGGTCAGGACGGCGGCGGTCCGCTCCCGGGCGGTGAGGGCGTCCGTCTCGATGGCGCGGAGCCGCCTCGGGCGGAGCCCCGCGGCGGCGAGCTCGTCGCGGGCGCTGTCCACGAGCCCGTCCGCGCCGCACTGCCCGGCCGCCTCGAGACCGCGGTACAGATGCTCGGCGGCCTCCTGCGGACGGCCGGTGCGGCGCAGGTGAGTGCCCAGGTCGACGACGGCGCGGGCCAGCTCGTACCCGGCGGGTGAGCGCTCCAGGTGGTACACGGCTTCCTCGAGGAAACCGGTGCGCTCGGTGCCGCCGGAGACCTCTGCGGCGACACGCAGTGCCTGGCCGATCGCCGATGCGGTGGCGTACCTGCGGGCGCGGTGCACGGCATCGAGTGCGATCTCCCGGGCCCGATCGGGGGCGTCGTGTGCCTCGGCGAGCGCGAGATGCAGCTGCCAGGGACACCAGGCGGGATTGCGCATTCCGCGCGGGTCGAGCCGCCGGCCCGCCGCCGCCAGTTCCACGGCCGCCTCCTTGGGACGGCCGCGGGCCAGCAGCAGCTCCCCGTACACGGTCTGGGAGTCGGGGAAGGTCACGGCCGCGGGGAACGGCTCTCCGAAATCGTGGTCCAGGGCGACCTGCACCGCCTCGTCCAGGCGCCCCCGGGCGAGCAGGACCTCGACGAGGGTACCGAGGGCGTACCACTCGACGGGCGTTCGCGGCCCGACGCGTTCGGCAAGGCGCAGCCCGGCCCGTACAAAGTCCTCCGCCTCCGCCAGACGTCCGCGCCGGAAGCGGATGTAGGCGAGGAGCGTGTACGCGAACGAGAGATGGGCGCCGCGCCAGCCCTGGCGCTCGAACTCCGCGGTACCCGCGGCGAACAGCTCCTCGGCGCGGCCGGGCCGGTCCGCGTACAGGAAGGTGAGCGCGACCAGGACGGGTACTTCGAAACCGCGGTCCTCGGCGGCCCAGCCGAGCCCGCCTTCGAGGGCGCGTTCGGCATGGCTCAGGGCGACGGCGGCCGGTTCGGCGCGCAGTGTGGCGTCCCAGGCGCGCAGCCCGATGATGTAGCGCTCGGTGAGGTCACGCCCGGTCAGCCGGTCGGCGAGCCGGGCCAGGCGCCGGGAGCGGGCCGGCGAGTCGGGCTCGTCGGCACGGAAGGCGTCCCACATGAACTTCTCGGCCTGCATCCGCAGCCGGGTGCGCGGGTCGGTGGTGAGGCGCGCCTCGCGGGCGAGGGTGTCGGAGGCCTCGCCGAGCCGGTCGCTGTGGGCGAGCACCTGGGAGAGGCGGTAGACGATGCCCTGGCGCAGGGCGGGGTCGGCGATCGGCTCCTCGAGGGCAGCGCGCAGATGGTTGACGGTGGTGGCGGGCTCGGTGAGGAGGGAGGCGCAGCCCAGTTCGAAGAGGACTGCGGCCCGGTCCTCGCAGGCCGGGGGTTCGCGCAGGGCACGGGCGAGATGGCGGCGGGCGGCGTCGGGGGCTCCGGCGCGCAGGGTCTCGCGGGCGGCCGCGCGCAGATGCTGGACGACCCAGGGGTCGCCCTCGGGGTGGGTCTCCATGAGGTGGCGGGCGGCGGCCGTGGAGCCGAGTCCGGCGTCCACGACGGACCAGGCGGCCTGTCCGTGCAGGGCCACGCGTACGGCGTCGGGGATGGCGCGGTAGACGGCGGTGGCGATCAGCGGGTGGACGAATTCGAGGGTGTCCGAGCCGGTGAGAATGCGGGCGTCGCGCAGCCGGTCGGCGGCATCGGCGGCCTCTTCGGCGCCGAGGCCCGCGACGCTCGCGGCGAGCGCGGGCGGGATCTCGGTGCCGAGGACGGCGCCGGCCCAGGCGAGGCGGACGGTGGAGCTGCCAAGGCGCTCCAGGCGGGCGACGAGTCCGCTGCCCTTGACGGCGGCGGCGAGGTCGCGCAGGAGATGCGCGCCGGCCTCGTTGGGCTCGAGTCCCCGGTCGCGGACCTTGGCGGTGAGTTCGATCGCCTCGAAGGGGTTGCCCGCGGTGACGGCCCAGCATTCGCGGCAGAACGCGTCGTCGGCGTGGTCGCCGAGCTGTTCCCGTACGAGCCGGCCGACGGCCGGGGCCGTGAGGGGTTCGAGGTCGATGGGGCGGTGTCCGGCCCGGCCGGGCAGCCCGCGGAACTGCTGGGCGTGGTCCGGGAGTTCATCGGGCCGGTAGGCGACGACGAGCAGCATCGGGAGCTCTTCGGCCCGGGGCGCGAAGGCGGCGAGCCAGCTCAGCGATTCCGGATCGGCCCAGTGCGCGTCGTCGAGGACCAGGACGAGCGGGGCGCGCTGGACGGCGAGATGGGTGAGGACCCAGTCGAGGCCGTCGCGCAGGCCCTGCGGGTCGGGCGGTGCGCCCGCCTCGGCGGTGCACAGGCCGAGTGCTGGGCCGACGATGGCGTACCAACTCCCCAGCTGCAGACGGAGTGCGGCGTCCGAGGAGCCCGCGAGCTGCGGCTGGATGAGCTGGCGGGCGACGTGGAAGGCGACGCGCTGTTCCTGGTCGCCGCCGCGCGCGGAGAGCACGGTGCAGCCCTTGGCGGCCGCGCGCCGGCGGACTTCTGCCAGCAGGGTCGTCTTGCCGAGGCCCGCGGGCCCGGCGAAGGCGAGCAGGGCGCCGCGCGGGCGCTCGGCGGGTTCGCTGTCGTCCGGGTTGAGTCCGGCCAGTTCGCACAACGCTTCGTCCGCGGCGGCCAGTTCGGCTTCGCGTTCGAGGAGCCGACGTCTGTTTCTGCCGGCGCGTCGCGTCATGGTGCACCCCCACGGCCGGGGCGTACGCCCGGCGTGCTGAGGCGGCACCGGGACATACGTCCTCGAGGCACCTCAGAGTACGCCCGCCGGGCCGCACGCGGACCTGTTCGGCTCAGGGGTTATTCGTAATGATTCGTCAGGCTGACGTCTGTGTCGTTTCGTGCCCGCCGGCGACGGTCCCGTTGATCTTCTCTATGGCCTGGCGGGCGTGTTCACCGGGCGTGCGGGCGGTCAGGGACGACACGGAGGTCGGTGCGCCGTGCTGAGGCGCGGCCGCGGGCCTCGCGTGGGTCGCGGCGGCTCGCGTACGCAGCCGATGGCTGGCGGCCTCGTCCAGACTCACCGGGCGCCGCATCTGAGCGGCGAGGCGCCCGGCCTCCTGCCCCAGCGCCGCGATGTCCTCCCACTGCAGACGGAGCACCAGCCGGAGTTCGGCCTCGCCGTCCGGAAGGGCTTGGAGAGGAGGAATGGTGGGGTCGTTCATGGGCTGATCCTCACGGTCTCGGAACGGAATTCTCGTGGGAACGCTGCGCACCACGGGTTCAGGGGTGCGCAGAGTGATACGCGAATCCGCCTCGACGTGTTCAAAGCCCGGCCGTTCGGACCCCGCGACCCCCTCTCCGTCGCGCCGCCGAGACCGTCAGGTGAGGTCGAACTCCCCGTCGCGGGCGTTCAGGACGAAGGCACGCCACTCGGCCGGGCTGAAGATCAGCGACGGGCTCTCGGGCTTGCCGCCGTTGCGCATCGCGATGAAACCCTCCACAAAGGCGATCTGGACGTCTCCCGTTCCCTGACTGCTCGACTGCCAGTCAGCGTTGCTGAGGTCGAGTTCCGGCTTGTCCCAGCCCGAAAACATCTGCGTGGTGGTCAGGCTCTCGGCCACGTCCCTGCTCCTCCCGGTTCGTCGTCCGGGCCTCAGACTAGCGATCGTCTCCGGTCACGGACAGGCCACGGAAGAAGGACCAGGGCCGGTCCGCGGCGTGCCACCGTGCGGAGGACGGATCAGGTGGTGGGCGGTTCGGCACCGACCAGCCACATGGAGAAGAACTGCGCACCGCCGCCGTAGGCATGGCCCAGTGCCTTGCGGGCTCCCTCCACCTGGTGTTCGCCCGCCTGGCCGCGCACCTGCAACGCCGCTTCGGCGAAGCGGATCATGCCGGAGGCCCCGATGGGGTTGGTGGACAGCACCCCGCCCGACGGATTGACGGGCAGATCGCCGTCGAGTTCGGTGACGCCGGACTCGGTGAGCTTCCAGCCCTCCCCCTCGGCGGCGAATCCCAGGTTCTCCAGCCACATCGGTTCGTACCAGGAGAACGGGACGTACATCTCGACGGCGTCGATCTCACGGCGCGGGTCGGCGATCTGGGCCTGCCGGTAGACGTCGGCCGCGCAGTCCTTGCCGGCCTGCGGGGAGACGAAGTCCTTGCCCGCGAACATGGTGGGCTCGCTGCGCATCGCGCCGCCGTGCATCCACGCGGGCGGCTGCGGTGAACGGGCCGCGCCCGCACGGTCGGTGAGGATCATCGCGCACGCGCCGTCGGAGGACGGGCAGGTCTCGGAGTAGCGGATCGGGTCCCAGAGCATCGGGGACGCCTGGACCTTCTCCAGCGTGATGTCGTGCTCGTGAAGGTGCGCGTACGGATTCTTCAGCGCGTTGCGGCGGTCCTTGTACGCGACCAGCGAGCCGACCGTGTCGGGCGCGCCGGTGCGGCGCATGTACGCGCGTACATGCGGGGCGAAGAAGCCGCCCGCACCCGCCAGCAGCGGCTGCTGGAACGGGATCGGCAGCGACAGTCCCCACATGGCGTTGGACTCGGACTGCTTCTCGAAGGCGAGGGTGAGCACGGTGCGGTGCACGCGGGAGGCCACCAGGTTGGAGGCGACGAGCGCGGTGGAGCCGCCGACCGAGCCGGCGGTGTGGACGCGCAGCATCGGCTTGCCGACCGCGCCGAGCGCGTCGGCGAGATACAGCTCGGGCATCATCAGGCCCTCGAAGAAGTCGGGGGCTTTGCCGATCACGACGGCGTCGATGTCCGCCCAGGTCAGCTGCGCGTCCTCCAGGGCCCGCTGCGCCGCTTCGCGTACGAGACCGGCGATGGAGACGTCCCGGCGGGAGGCGACATGCTTGGTCTGGCCGATGCCGACGACGGCCACGCACTCTTTCGCGCTCGCAGCCTTGCTCATGACTCTCCCTCGAGTACGGCGACCAGGTTCTGCTGGAGGCAGGGGCCGGAGGTGGCGTGGGCGAGCGCCCGGTCGGACTCGCCGCGGTGGATGCGGGCGGCGGCCTCGCCGAGGCGGATGAGGCCCGCGGCCATGACGGGGTTGGCGGCGAGCGCTCCGCCGGACGGGTTGACCCTCACGCTGTCGTTGAGGTTGAGGGATCGCCGCAGGACGACTTCCTGGGAGCTGAAGGGGGCGTGCAGTTCAGCGGTGTCGAGCGGCGCCTCGAAGGCTCCGGCGCGCCCGGCGGCGAGCCGGGTGGAGGGCGAGTCGGTGAGGTCACGGACGCCGAGGCTGTGCGGCTCTATGCGGTGGTCCATGCCGCGGATCCAGGCGGGGCGCTCGCACAGGTCGCGGGCGCGGTCCCCGGCGGCGAGGATCACGGCGGCCGCGCCGTCGCCGACGGGCGGGCAGTCGCCCCTCCGCAGCGGCCGCACGATGTACTCGCCCGACGGGATCGAACCCTTCAGTTGAGCGTGCGGGTTGTCGGACGCGTCGGTGCGACTGCGGGCCGCGACGGCGGCCAGCGCCGGCTCGTCGGTCCCGCCCGCGTCGATCAGCGCCTGCGCCTGGAGCGCGGCGAGCGCGACCGAGTCGGGCCAGAGCGGAGCGACGTAGTACGGATCGAGCTGGCGGGTCAGCACATCGCGCACCTCGCCGGGCGAGGACTTGCCGTAGGCGTAGACGAGTGCGGTGTCGGCCTCGCCGGTGAGGATCTTCACCCAGGCCTCGTACAGCGCCCAGGCGCCGTCCATCTCCACATGCGACTCGGAGATCGGCGGCCAGGCGCCCACACCGTCGAGGGCCATGGTGAAGGAGAAGGCACGGCCCGCGAGGTAGTCGGTGGATCCGGAGCAGGTGAAGCCGATGTCGCTGCTCCGCAGTCCGGTCTGCCGCAGTACGTCGTGCAGGACCGGCATCACCATCTCGACCTCGGAGAGCTCGTCGGAGCGCCGCAGAGTGTCCGTCTGCGCGAAGGCGACGATGGCCACGTCCCTGGCGTATCGCATCAGAGCAGCTCCTTGTACAGGTCGTAGTCGGCGTCCGGCTCGCCCGTGGGCCGGTAGTGGTCGGGGTGGCGGCTTCCTTCGGTCCACACCGGCTCGACGCGCAGACCCATCCGTACCTGGTCGTACGGGATGCCGCCGATGCGGCCGTGCAGGGCGAGGTCCGCGCCGTCGAGGGCGATGTGCGCGTAGACATACGGCACGTCGATGTCGAGACCCCGGGCTTTGATGTTGACGATGCAGTACGTGGTCACTGTGCCGCGCGGTCCGACCTCGACCTGTTCGGCGGTGGCGACGCCGCAGGTGGGGCAGGCGCCGCGGGGCGGGACGTACACCTTCCGGCACGACGGGCAGCGCTCGCCGACGGTCCTGCGGCCGGCGAGGGCGTTGATGAAGCCGGTCTGCGCACGGCCGGGCGAGTAGGTGTAGTCCAGCCGGGCGGGGGTGACGATGCCGGTCACCGCGTCATCGAACTCTCCGCTGTGTCCTGTGACGTGGGCGGTCGGCTCGCTCTCGTGCGGCTCGAAGCAGGCGATGTCGGTGATGGCGCCGGTGCGTTCCTCTGCCCAGCGGATGCGGACGCGCATTGCGCTGCGTACGGATTCGGGGCCCGGGGCGTCGAGGACGTGGAGCAGCGAGGTGTCGGCTCCGTCGAGCCGCACCAGCACCCACGCGAAGGGCGTCGTGAGCGGCTGGTCGCGGCGCGGGTCGGGGTTCCAGGCCCAGGTGGTGACGGTCCCGGTGGCGCCGACCTCGACCAGATCGCGGATCTCCTCGGCGGTGACGGGGTCGTACTCGACGGGCGGGACGAGGATCTTGCCGTCGCTGGTCCGAACACCGAGGACGGTGCGCTCGCGCAGTCCGGTGAGGAAGGCGGACTGGACGGGGCCGAGGGAGCGGGTGAAGGGGAACTCGACGACGAGCGGTGCGCGGAGGAGGTCTGGGGACGGGGTTGCTGACATGGGGGCCCTTTCTTCTGGGGTGGGTGCGGGTGCGGGGTGCCCGGACCGCAAACCTCAAGCCCCGCCGGCGATTGAGGCGCGGGGGTCCGGGGGCAGCGCCCCCGGTACGGGAAGCTCAGGCCCGGCGATACACCGGCGCCCTCTTCTCCGCGAAGGCCCTCGCCCCCTCCTTCGCATCCGCCGTGTCGAAGACCGGCCACCCCCGCTTCAGCTCAGCCGCCAGCCCCTCCGTCTCCGTCATCTCCGCCGTCTCGTACACCGACGCCTTCACCGCCTCGACGGCCAGCGGGCCGCACGCGTTGATCTGCTCGGCGATGGCGAGGGCCTTCTCCAGCGCGGTGCCGTCCGGGACGACATGGCCGATGAGCCCGATCCCCTGCGCCTCCGATGCGCTGTACGGGCGGCCCGTGAGCAGCATTTCCAGGGCGTGTGTCCGCGGGATCTGGCGCTGCAGCCGTACCGTCGAGCCGCCGATCGGGAAGAGCCCGCGCTTGACCTCGAAGAGTCCGAACGTGGCGCTCTCGCCCGCGACCCGGATGTCCGTGCCCTGGAGGATCTCGGTCCCGCCGGCGACGCAGTGGCCCTCGACGGCGGTGATCACCGGTTTCCGCGGGCGGTGGTGGCGCAGCATCGCCTTCCAGTGGAGGTCGGGGTCGGCCTTCATCCGGTCCCGGTACTGCTCTCCTTCCATCCCCTTGCCCGCGAGGGCCTTCAGGTCCATGCCGGCGCAGAAGGAGCCGCCTGCCCCCGTGAGCACAATGGAGCGGATCGCGTCGTCCTCGTCCGCCTCCAGCCAGCCGTCGTACAGCCCGACCAGCATCGGCAGCGAGAGCGCGTTCTTCGCCTCGGGCCTGTTCAAGGTGAGCACCAGCGTGGCGCCTTCGCGCTGCACAGTGAGGTGTTCGGTACCACCACGTTGTTCCATGTGCGGGCCTCCCGTCTCAAGACCTAGAACAGGTTGCAGTAGGCGGGGGTTCAGTTCAATAGCTTTCTGACAGTCAGTCAGATTTCTTCTGCGGCACCTCTTCCCAGTTGTGCCCACCGGCGCTGTAATGACGGCCGAGCCGGAGTTCGCCGGGATGTCGCCGGGCGTCAGGAGGAACGGTGGAGTACAACCTTGCCGACCTGTTCGAATCGGTCGTCGATGTGGTCCCGGACCGCGAAGCGCTTGTGTACATCGACCATCCCGGTACGGGCGCGGAGCGCAGACTCGGCTACGCGGAACTCGACGCGGCCGCCAACCGTGTCGCGCACCATCTGATCGACGCCGGCATCGGGCCGGGCGAGCACCTCGGCCTGCACCTCTACAACGGCATCGAGTATCTGCAGACCGTCCTCGGCTGCCTCAAAGCCCGCGTCGTGCCGGTCAACGTCAACTACCGGTATGTGGAAGAGGAGCTCGTCTACCTCTACCGGGACGCCGATCTCGCCGCGCTCGTCTTCGACGCGGAGTTCACGGAGCGGGTCGCGGCCGCGCTGCCGCAGACCCAGAAGCTCAGGCATCTGGTGCGGGTGGGGACTCCCCCGGACGACGCGCCCCCACTGTCCGCTGTCCCCTTCACGGACGCCGAGGCGGCCGCATCCCCGGAACGGGGCTTCGCGGCGCGCTCGGCCGACGACCAGTTCATCATCTACACGGGCGGCACCACCGGTATGCCCAAGGGGGTGATGTGGCGCCAGGAGGATCTGTTCTTCTCCGGGCTCGGAGGCGGCGCGCCGACCGGCGAGCCGGTCTCCTCGCCCGAAGAACTCGCCCAGCGGGTGGCCGCGGGCGGCGAAGGCATCACCTTCTTCCCGACTCCCCCGCTGATGCACGGCACCTCCACCCTCACCGCGTTCATCGGCTTCAACTTCGGCCAGCGGATCGTCATCCACCGCAAGTTCGTGCCGGAAGAGGTGCTCCGTACGATCGAGAAGGAGAAGGTCACCAGCGTGTCGCTGGTCGGCGACGCGATGCTGCGGCCGCTGATCGACGCGCTGTCCGGGCCGCTCAAGGGCACCGACTGCTCCTCGATGTTCAGCGTCTCCAGCTCGGGCGCGATCATGTCCGAGACGGTGCGCGCGCAGTTCGCCGCGCTGGTGCCGAATGTGATGCTGCTGAACAACTTCGGCTCGTCGGAGTCCGGCTTCAACGGCACCGCGACCGACGACTCCGGGCCGGAGAAGGGATTCAGGCTGCGGGTCAACGCCCGTACGGCGGTGGTCGACCCGGCCACGTACGAACCGGTGAAGCCCGGCGAGCCGGGCCGCATCGCCCAGCGCGGACACGTCCCCCTCGGCTACTACAACGACCCGAGGAAGACCGCCGAGACCTTCTTCCAGCGCGGCGACGAGCGGTGGGTACTGCTCGGCGACATGGCGACGGTGGACGAGGAGGGCATCGTCACCGTCCTCGGCCGTGGCTCGCAGTGCATCAACACCGGTGGCGAGAAGGTGTATCCGGAGGAGGTCGAGCAGGCGCTCAAATCCCATCCGGATGTGTACGACGCGCTGGTCGCCGGGGTGCCGGACAGCAGGTGGGGCAACCATGTGGCGGCTGTGGTGCAGCTGCGCGCGGGTGCGCTCACCCCTTCGCTGGACGACATCCAGTCGCACTGCCGCACCCGGCTCGCGGGTTACAAGATCCCCCGGCAGCTGGTGATCGCGCAGGAGATCCAGCGCTCGCCGAGCGGCAAGGCGGACTACCGCTGGGCGCGGACGGTGGCCGTGGAGTCGGCCGCGCAGTGACGGCCCGCGGGCGGCCGTTCAGGCCGCGCGGACGGACTGCGGCGAGCAGGCCGGCGCCGCCCTGCGGAGCGCGTCGAGCTGCCGTGCGGAGCGGGCCGAGCTGCCGCTCGTGCCGTACGTGTGCTGCCGAGGCGATCAGCAGGCCTCGCCGTCGGCCGGACCGAGGATGCGCTCGCCGTTGAAGATGCCGAGCTGCTCCCGGTACAGCTCCAGCGGCACGCCGTTGGGGTCGCGGATGTACAGACTGTCCCCGACTCCCCGGTCCGGGCCGAGGTATTCGACACCTGTCTCGTCCAGCGCCTTGCGGGCCGCGTCGTACTGCGCCGCGTCGACCGACAGGGCGAGATGCTGCACCCCGCCGATCGTCTCGGTGATGGGCGGGTGGTCATGGCCGGGGAAGTCGAAGAAGCCCAGCAGATTGCCGTGGCCGATGTCGAAGAAGAAGTGGGTGGAGCCGCGGTAGTCGCGGTTCTCCACGATCTCGACCAGCGGGAAGCCCAGGAACTCCTGGTAGAAGCGGATGGTCTCCTCGACGTCGCGGCAGATGAAGGCCACATGGTGGATACCGCGCGCCGTGGTCGGAGGCCGGTCGGGGGGCGGGCGCAGATAGCGCCGGCGCAGCTCTTCCCTGCGGGCGAGTACGGCGTCGAGCTCGGCTCCCTCGGGCTGGGGCATCGCGGTCTCCACTTCTCAAGCGGTTGATTGCGGGATCAACTTCTATCCCGCATCATCCCCACTCGGGCACGGCTCACCGCGACAGGACGCGGCAACCGCCCGTACGCACCACTCCGGATCGTCGAGCCGGGGGAAGTGCCCGCCACCCGGCTGCACGACGAGCTCGCTCTACGCTCGGAGCACGGCCTCACAAGCCGGTCGCCGCCGCGTCCCGGCAGCCGAGAAGGACCTGGCCGATGCCTTGACGCCCGGCGGTGCGGGCTGGATAACTGATCTCGAAACAGCACGACCGAATGATCGGTCGTCCGGTTTGGGACGGGAGTAATCCGAATGACGGACCTGCTGGACGCGGCGGAACGGCTCAGTCGCGAGGAGCTCGAGGCGCTGCAGCTCGAACGGCTGCGGGCGATCCTGCGCCATGCGTACGAGAACGTCGGCTTCTATCGGACGGCCTTCGACAAAGCGGGGCTGCGTCCCGACGACTGCCGCACGCTCGCCGATCTCGCCCGCTTCCCCTTCACCGCCAAGACCGATCTGCGGGACAACTACCCGTTCGGGATGTTCGCGGTGGAGCAGTCCCAGGTGCGACGGATCCATGCCTCCAGCGGGACCACGGGCCGTCCCACCGTCGTCGGCTACACCCAGCGCGACCTCGACACCTGGGCGGACGTGGTGGCCCGCTCGATCCGCGCGGCGGGCGGCCGCCCAGGGCACAAGGTCCATGTGGCGTACGGATACGGGCTGTTCACCGGCGGCCTCGGCGCGCACTACGGCGCGGAGCGGCTCGGCTGTACGGTCATCCCGGCCTCCGGCGGCATGACCGCCCGCCAGGTGCAGCTGATCCAGGACTTCCGTCCCGAGGTCATCATGGTGACCCCCTCGTACATGCTCACCCTGCTCGACGAGTTCGAGCGCCAGGGCGTCGATCCCCGTACGACCTCTCTCCAGGTCGGCATCTTCGGGGCGGAGCCGTGGACGGAGGAGATGCGGCGTGAGATCGAGGAGCGGTTCGCGATCGACGCCGTCGACATATACGGGCTGTCGGAGGTGATGGGCCCGGGCGTGGCGCAGGAGTTTGTGGAGACCAAGGACGGCCTGCACATCTGGGAGGACCATTTTTATCCGGAAGTCGTCGATCCGTTCACCGGCGAGGTGCTGCCGGACGGCGAGCCGGGTGAGCTGGTGTTCACCTCGCTCACCAAGGAGGCCATGCCCGTGATCCGTTACCGGACACGGGACTTGACGAGGCTGCTGCCGGGCACGGCCCGGGTCTTCCGGCGCATGGAGAAGGTCACCGGACGCAGCGACGACATGGTGATCCTGCGCGGGGTGAACCTCTTCCCGACCCAGATCGAGGAGATCGTGCTCCGTACGCCGCATGTCGCGCCGCACTTCCAGCTGCGGCTGACCCGCGAGGGCCGTCTGGACGCGCTGACGGTACGGGCCGAGGCGCGGGCGGAGGCGACGCCCGAGCAGCGGGCGGCCGCCGCACAGGCGATCGCGGCGGCCGTGAAGGACGGCGTCGGGGTGTCGGTCGCGGTCGAGGTGGTAGACCCCGAGACGCTGGAGCGGTCGGTGGGCAAACTCAAGCGGGTCGTGGACCTCAGGCCGAAGTGAAGCGGTCCCGGGGCTCGCGCTTGAGGATCTTGCCAGTGGCGTTGCGCGGCAGCTCGTCCACGAACAGGACCTTTTCGGGGGCCTTGAAGTGGGCGAGCTTCTCCCGTGCGTGGTCGATGAGTTCGGCTTCCGTGACGTCGCCTCGCGCGACGACGACGGCGGTGACGGCCTCGATCCAGCGACCCAGGTCTGGGCCGACTCCGCCGATACCGGCCAGCTCGTGACCTGGGCCGAAGACCGTCTCTGGCTCACCCTGCGGACCGTCTCCCGACCCAATGGCGACAAAGGATTCGTCGTCCTTCCCTGCCGCTGGAAGGTCGAGCGGACACTGGGCTGGGTGATGAACGCCCGCCGCAGTGTCCACGACTACGAACGTCTTTCTCAGCACAGCGAAGCCCATCCGAACTGGGCACTGATCACCGTGATGACCAAGCGCCTCACCCGCACGGGCCCCCGCAACTCCTGGGCGAGGAAGCCCAAGCCCATCCTCCAGATCCCGGGTGACCGAGTGCCTCCCTCCCGCCCACAGACCACAAGACCCACAAGGAGAAGAACGGCACCCGCCCCCGAAGTTTCCTCACTCGAGATATTCCGCCAGATCCGGATTCTCTGAAGCCGCCAGGGCGACCAGTTCTGCCACCTCGAGTTCTCCGTTCCCCATTACCAGCCGCTCCACCGAAGTGTCGAAACCCAGCATTTCCGGGGACAGACTCGGCTGCTGCACCGGCTCGAACTCGCGGTTCACCAGCAGCTTGCGGTAGACCACCACAGCGATAGCCAGATCCTTCGACGAACACACCGCCGCATTGCGGCTACGCGCGAGCTCACCGGCGATGGTCAAGAGTTCGAGTGCACCGGCGGAGAATGGCCGCACTAGCTCACCCCCGTCAACGACCGCGACGCTTCAGCGACTCTGCCCGGCGGATCTTCGCGCGCCCTGCTCACCGGCACCCGGCACCTCCTGCCGCTCAGGCACACCACCATCGTCAGACGCCATGAATCCCCCCAACCAGCCATACCCCAGACCGACATCGTGTCAGGTACCGGCCCGCCGATGAAGGGAATCGCGCACAGCGCCTGACTTGGTCTGCGCAAGGAGGCGCATGCTCATACCCGCGCCTGGATCGTCATCGCTGCCCGCACCCGGCTCCGCCTCTGGGAGTAGCCCGCCGCCCCGGGCCGACTCACCCGGGCGACAGTCCGGCGCGGGTTCCGGTGTGTGTCCTTGTCCACTGACAACGCCTGACGGCCCTGTTCCGCACGGACGAATATCCGAACCTGCCGATACCGGACGGCGAGGAGTCCATCCGGCCCTCGTGCTCTGTCATGCCGCCGATCCCAGCGGCGCCCGCGTCGGTCGAGCCCACGGATACCGAACGGGATGTTGACACGGATCGCCATGGCTGAATGCATGGACCAACCCGCAATCACCGCAGTCCCGTTGGGAGGCACGTTGCTCTTCCGCACCCGCCCGAGAACCCGCCTGAGACGGCTCACGCTCACCGGCATCGCCCTGGTGACCGCCGCGGCCACGCTGCCGCCGGCCGCGGCCGCCGACTCCGGTGACCGGCATGAGCGGCATGACCGGCACCCTTCCGGCGGCGGTCTGTCCGCCGTCATCCGCTACACCGAGCACGGCATCCCGCACATCGTGGCCAAGGACTACGCGAACCTCGGCTTCGGCACCGGCTGGGCGCAGGCCGCCGACCAGGTGTGCACGCTCGCCGACGGCTTCGTCACGGTACGCGGTGAACGCTCCCGCTACTTCGGCCCCGACGCGGCCCCGGACGGCTCGCTCTCCTCGGCGACGAAGAACCTCTCAAGCGATCTGTACTTCCGCGGGGTACGAGACGCCGGCACCGTCGAGAAGCTGCTCGCCACTCCCGCTCCGGCAGGCGCAGGCAAGCAGGCCAAGGAGCTGATGCGGGGCTGGGCGGCGGGCTACAACGCCTGGCTGAAGCAGAATCGCATCACCGATCCGGCCTGCAAGAACGCCGGCTGGGTGGGGCCCGTGACCACTCTGGACGTGGCCAGGCGCGGCTTCGCCGTCTCGGTACTCGGCGGCCAGGGGCGCGGCATCGAAGGCATCACGGCGGCACGGCCGCCGGGCACGACCCCGGTCGCTCCCCCGGACGCGGAGCGGACGGCGAAAGCCGCACGGGAGTTGTTCGCCGCCGAGAACGCCGACATGGGCTCCAACGCCGTCGCGTTCAGCGGGAAGACGACCGCCAACGGGCGGGGACTGCTGATCGGCAATCCGCACTATCCGTGGCAGGGCGGCCGCCGCTTCTGGCAGTCGCAGCAGACCATCCCCGGCGAGCTGAATGTCTCGGGCAGCTCGCTGCTCGGCACCGCCGTGGTCAACATCGGCTTCAACGACAAGGTGGCGTGGAGCCACACCGTCGCCACCGGCGTCACGCTGAATCTGCACCAGCTGGCCCTCGATCCGGCCGACCCGACCACGTACCTGGTGGACGGGAAGCCGGAGCGGATGACGAAGCGGACCGTCACCGTCCCGGTCAAGGACGGTGCGCCCGTGACCCGTACGCAGTGGTGGACGCGGTACGGACCCGTCGTCACCGCGCTCAGTCCGACGCTGCCGCTGCCGTGGTCGGCCACGACGGCGTACGCGCTGAACGACCCCAACGCCAGCAATCTGCGCGGCTCCGACACCGCGCTGGCCTTCGGCAAGGCGCGCTCAAGGGACGACATGCTCAAGGCACTGAAGCGCACTCAGGGCCTGCCGTGGGTGAACACGATCGCCGCCGACTCCAAGGGGCACACGCTCTTCTCGCAGTCACAGGTGCTGCCGCGGATCACGGACGAGCTGGCGCAGCGCTGCTCCACCCCGCTCGGCAAGGTGACCTACCCGGCGTCGGGTGTGGCGGTGCTGGACGGTTCGCGCGGTGACTGCGCGCTGGGCTCCGACGAGGACGCCGTGCAGCCGGGCATCTTCGGCCCCTCGAAGATGCCGACGCTGAAGGGCGCTCCGTACGCGCAGAACTCCAACGACAGCGCCTGGCTGACCAATGCCGACCTGCCGCTGACCGGCTACGAGCGGGTCTTCGGCTCCCTCGGCACACCCAGTTCGCTGCGCACCCGCGGCGGTATCGAGGATGTGGCCTCGATGGCGGAGAAGGGCCGGCTGACGGTGGCCGATCTGCAGAAGCAACAGTTCGCGAACCGCGCGCCCGCCGGGGATCTGGCCGCGGCCGACACGGCGAAGGCGTGTTCGGCGCTGCCCGACAAGAGCCCCGATCTCGCCCGGGCCTGCGGCGTACTGGCGACGTGGGACCGGACCATGAACACCGGCAGCAGGGGCGCGCTGCTCTTCGACCGGTTCTGGCGGGGGCTCACGGCGACGGTGCCGGCGGCGGAGTTGTGGAAGGTGCCGTTCTCGGCGGCCGACCCGGTGCGTACGCCGAACACGCTCAACACCACGTCGCCCGGTTTCGCGAAAGCTCTCACCGCGGCCGTCGCAGAGCTGCGTACGGCGGGCATTCCGCTGGACGCGCCGCTCGGCGAGCACCAGTTCGTCGTACGGAACGGGAAGCGCATCCCGGTGCCGGGCGGCACGGAGGGGCTCGGCGTCTGGAACAAGATCGAGCCGGTGTGGAATCCGGCGGGCGGCGGCTACACCGAGGTAGTGACAGGTTCGAGCCACATCCAGGCCGTCGGCTGGGACGGCGGGCGCTGCCCGGTGGCGCGCACCCTGCTCACGTACTCCCAGTCGTCGAACCCCGCATCGCCCTACTTCAGCGACCAGACCGAGCTGTTCTCGGGCGAGCGCTGGGTGACGTCACGGTTCTGCGAGAGGGACATCCTGCGCTCGCCCGCGCTCAAGGTGGTGCGGGTCAGGAACTGACGGGGCCGGGGCTGAAGGGTCACGGGCTGAACGAGAGGAACACGAAGGCGGCGAACAGCGCCATGTGCACGCCGCCCTGAAGGAGAGTGGCTCGTCCGGGCACCACGGTCAGGTGCCCGGAACTCACATGGCCCGCTCGTGGCCCTCCCAGTACGGGGCGCGCAGCCGCCGCTTGTAGAGCTTGCCGTTCGGGTCGCGCGGCATGACGTCGATGAAGTCCACCGTCCTGGGGCGTTTGTAGGCGGCCAGTTGGCGCTCGCAGTGGGCGAGGATGTCGGCCGCCAGGGCCTCGCCCGGCTGCCGGCCATCGGCCACCTCGACGACCGCCTTGACCTCCTCGCCCCAGTCGGCGTGCGGGATCCCGAAAGCGGCGGCGTCCGCGACGGCGGGATGGGTGAGCAGGGCCGACTCGATCTCGGCGGGGTAGATGTTGACGCCGCCCGAGATGATCATGTCGATCTTGCGGTCGCGGAGGAAGAGGTAGCCGTCCTCGTCGAGGATGCCGAGGTCACCGACGGTGAAGAAGTCGCCGATGCGGTTCTTCCGCGTCTTGGCCTCGTCCTTGTGGTAACTGAAGCCGCCGGTGCTCATCTTCATGTAGACGGTGCCGAGTTCGCCGGGCGGGAGCCTGTTGCCGTCGTCGTCGAACACGGCCAGTTCACTGATGGGCCAGGCCTTGCCGACGGTGCCGGGTTTCTTCAGCCAGTCCTCGGCCGTCGCGAACGCACCACCGCCCTCGCTGGCCGCGTAGTACTCCTCGACGCAGCTCCCCCACCAGTCGATCATCGCCCGCTTGACGTGGTCGGGGCAGGGGGCAGCGCCATGGATGGCGTGCCGCATGGAGCTCACGTCGTACCGCGCCCTCACCTCCTCGGGCAGCGCGAGCAGCCGGTGGAACTGCGTCGGCACCATGTGTGTATGGGTGCACCGGTGCGCGTCGATGAGGCGCAGCATCTCCTCGGGTGTCCACTTGTCCATCAGGACGAGCTGATGGCCGATGTGCAGGGCGGCGCCCGCGAATTGGAGCACGGCGGTGTGGTAGAGCGGCGAGCAGACGAGGTGCACATTGTCGTCGAAGGGCTTGATGCCGAAGATGGCGAGGAAGCCGCCGAGGTACGTCTCCTCGGGGAGCTTTCCCGACAACGGACGGCGGATGCCGCGCGGCCGGCCCGTGGTGCCCGAGGTGTAGTTCATGACCCAGCCCAGTGCGCGTTCCTCCGGCACGAACGCGCGCTGTCCGTCGAGGAGTTGGGCGTACGGGCGGAAGCCGTCGATCCCGCCCACGGCATAGCGGTGGCTCGCGGGCAGTTTCGCCTCGTCCGCGGCGGCCGTCGCGGCGCCCGCGAACCGCTCGTGCGCGATGAGCACCTTGGCCCCGGAGTCGGAGACGATCCAGGCGATCTCGGGGCCGACGAGGTGGTGGTTGACGGGGACCAGATAGAGCCCGGCCTGAGAGGCGGCGAGATACGCGGCGAAGAGCTCGACGCCGTTGGGGAGGACGACGGCGAAGGCGTCGCCCTTCTCAAGACCCGCCGCGCGCAGTCCGTGGACGAGCTGGTTGACGGTGGCGTGCAGCCGCCCGGCGGTCCATGCCTCGCCGTCCGGTGCGATCAGGATCGTACGGTCCGGGTCGGCGGTCGCCTGCGCCCAGAAGCCGTTGGCCCGTTCGGTCGGTTCGGTCGGTTCGGGCCCCTTCATGGCTGACTCCTTCATCGCTGGCTCCTTCATGACCGGCTCCTTCAAGACCGGCTCCGTCAAGACCGGCTCCGTCCGGCGATGCGGATGACGCGGTCGACGGCGCGCTCGAATCCGCTGGTCAGCTCGTCGAAGACCTGCTGGACGGTGCGCTCGGAGTTCATCCGGCCGACGATCTGGCCCACGGGTGTGCCGAGCAGCGGGGCCACTTCGTACTTCTGGATACGGGAGACGGCATCGGCGACGAGCAGGCCCTGCAGCGGCATGGGGAGCGTGCCGGGGCCGCTCGGGTCGTCCCAGGCGTCGGTCCACTCGGTGCGCAGCTGGCGGGCGGGCTTGCCGGTCAGAGCGCGGGAGCGGACGGTGTCGCCGGAGCCTGCCGCGAGGAGTTTGGCGGTCAGCGCGCGGGAGTGGAGGTCGGCCTCCGTGGTGGTGAGCCAGAGGGAGCCGAGCCAGGCGCCCTGGGCGCCGAGCGAGAGCCCGGCGGCGATCTGTTCGCCGCTGCCGATGCCGCCCGCCGCGAGTACGGGAAGGGGGTGCACGGCCTCGACGACTTCGGGGACGAGCACCATGGACGCGATCTCGCCGGTGTGGCCGCCCGCTTCGTACCCCTGGGCCACGACGATGTCGATGCCCGCCTCGGCGTGCCGTCGGGCGTGCTTGGCACTGCCGGCCAGAGCCGCGACCAGGACGCCGTGGTCGTGGGCGCGTTGGACGACATCGGCGGGCGGGGAGCCGAGGGCGTTGGCGAGCAGCTTGATCGGGTAGTCGAAGGCGACGTCGAGCTGGTTACGGGCGACCTGTTCCATCCAGCCGGTGATGCGCCAGCCGGAGGCCTCGCCCTCGGCGAGTTCGGGGACGCCGTGCTCGGCGAGGGTGTCCCTGACGAACTGCCGGTGCCCTTCGGGGATCATCGCCTCCACTTCCGCCTCGGTCACGCCCTCGACCTTCTTGGCGGGCATGACGACATCGAGGCCGTAGGGCTTGCCGTCGGTGTGCTCCTGCATCCAGTCGAGGTCGCGTTTGAGGTCGTCGGGCGCGGTGTAGCGGACCGCGCCGAGTACGCCGAAACCGCCGGCCCGGCTGATGGCGGCGGCCACCGCGGGGAACGGCGTGAAGCCGAAGATGGCGTGCTCGATCCCCAGTTTCCTGCTCAGCTCCGTCTCCATGAGCGGCAGGATGCCGCAGCCCGGCGGACGAGGGAAGAGATTTTCTGATGCTGTGTCAGATTCTTTGGGTGGTTGACAGCACCCGGGCTCCGCAAGAAAGTTTCACTGCCTTTACAGATCCCGAAAGATACTTTCAGGAGAGGGTTCCGTATGACTGAGGACGCAGCGGGGAGAGGGATCAGCCGGCGGATGCTGGGCGGCGGAGTACTGGCACTGGGCGGGGCGGTCGCGCTGGCACCGATTCCCTTCGCGGAGGCGGCGTCGTCCGGGGCGGGTGGCCGGCCCGCAGGCGGTTCAGGGTCGGGGGCAGGATCTGGGCGGCCGACCCTGCGGCGCGGTTCCGCCGAGCAAGCCGGCCTGATCCCCGGCCATCTCGACCGGCTCGTCACCGACGCGGAGAGGTTCCTCGATCCGTCCCCCACGTACCCCTGGTACGCGGGAGCCGTGCTGCTCGCGGGGCGCGGCGGCACCGTGGCGCTGCACCGGCCCATCGGCAAGGCCGTGCGCTACTCGGCGTACGACGAGAAGACCGGCACGGCTGTGGAGTTCCCGGCCGACGGGCAGATCTCTATGGCCGAGGACACCGTCTTCGATCTGGCGTCCGTCTCGAAGCTGTTCACCTCGATTCTCGCCGTGCAGCAGATCGAGCGGGGCGCTCTGGAGCTGGAGGCCACGGTCGCCTCGTATCTCCCGGACTTCGGCGGCGCGGGCAAGCAGGACATCACCGTCCGCCAGCTGCTCACCCACACCTCGGGATTCCGCGCGTGGATTCCGCTGTTCAAGGAGCCGACGCGGGAGGGGAAGCTGCGGCTGCTGTGGAACGAGGCCCCGGCCAGTCCTGTCGGCACCAAGTACCTCTACTCCGACCTCAATCTGATCTCGCTGCAGCTGATCCTCGAGGAGATCACCGGTCACCCTCTGGATGTACTGCTCCACAACGAGATCACCGCTCCGCTCGGGATGCACCGCACTCGCTACAACCCGCCCGCCTCCTGGAAGCCGAAGATCGCCGCCACCGAGGACGCCCGGCTGCCCTGGTCGGGCCTCGACCGCGGCCTCGTCTGGGGCGAGGTGCACGACGAGAACGCGTACGGCTCCGGCGGCGTCGCGGGCCACGCCGGCGTCTTCTCCTGCGCCTGGGATCTCGCGATCCTCGCCCGCACCCTCCTCAACGGCGGTGTCTACGGCCACTCGCGCATACTGCGCGCGGCGTCCGTGGAGTTGATGTTCACCGACTTCAACACCGCCTTCCCCGGCGATGAGCACGGTCTCGGTTTCGAGCTCTACCAGCACTGGTACATGGGCGCGATGGCCACTCCGCGCACCGCGGGCCACACCGGTTTCACCGGCACCAGCCTGGTCCTCGACCCGAGCACCGACTCGTTCCTCATTGTGCTGGGTAACTCCGTGCACCCGGTGCGCAGTTGGCGCTCGGGCAGCGCCCCGCGGGTCGCCGCCGCGAACAACATGGCCCGCGCGGTCGCCGTACGCCCGCAGCACGGCCGCGCCGCCTGGTTCGCCGGCATGGCCGGGGCCACGGCCGCCACCCTCACCCTGCCCGCGCTCGCCCTCACCTCACAGCGGGCGCGCCTGTGCTGCTCGCTGTGGTGGGATACGGAGCCCGGCTCGGACGCGCTGTTCCTGGAGGCGTCGGCGGACGACGGGTCGACCTGGCGGGCGGTGCCGTTCACGACGGTACGGAAGGGGGCCGAGCCACTGCCGCATCCGACAGGCTCGGTGACCGGCTGGTCCGGGCGTGTCTGGCACCGGCTGACCGCGGATCTGTCGGCGTGGCGCGGCGGCAAGGTGCGGCTGCGCTGGCGGTACGCGACCGATCAGCTGTATGTCGGCCGTGGGGTGTACGTGGACGCGCTGCGGGTCGAGGACCGAGGTCTTGCGGTCTTCGACGAGGCCAGGCCCGTGGACGCCGCCCAGATCGAGGTGAACGGCTGGACGGCGTCCCGGGACTGACCGCGCCCGCCCCCAGGACTGTCGCGCCCGCTCCCCCGGGGACCGACCGTGCCCGCCCCGGGGCTGACGGGCCTTGTCAGTGGCGTGTCACCGGCCCAGCGCCGCCATCGCGGCGTTGTGGCCCGGCACACCGCTGACCCCGCCGCCGCGCACAGCGCCCGCCCCGCACAGCAGCACATTGGCGTGCGCCGTCTCGACACCCCAGCGCCCGGTGGACTCCGACGCGTAGGGGAAGGCCAGATCGCGGTGGAAGATATGGCCGCCGGGCAGCCGCAGTTCCCGCTCCAGGTCGAGCGGGGTCTTCGCCTCGATACAGGGCTCGCCGTTCTCGTCGAGCGCCAGGCAGTCGGCGATCGGCTCGTCCAGGTGGGCGTCGAGCTCGGCAAGGGTGGCTTGGAGCAGCTGGGCGCGCGCCCCGTCGTTGTCGGCTGCGAAGAGGCGGGCCGGGGTGTGCAGCCCGAACAGGGTCAGGGTCTGGTAGCCCTCGGCCGCCAGCTCGAGGCCGAGGATCGACGGGTCGGTCAGGGAGTGGCAGTAGATCTCGGACGGCGGCGCACTCGGCAGCCGTCCACCGGCCGCCTCCTGGTACGCGGTCGCCAGCTGGCCGTACCCCTCCGAGACGTGGAAGGTGCCGGAAAACGCGTCGCGCGCATCGACGCTGCGGTCCCGCAGCCGCGGCAGCCGGCGCAGCAGCATATTGACCTTGAGCTGCGCGCCCTCGGCAGCGACGGGCGGCTCATCACCGAGGAGCGTGGCCAGCTCTTGCGGCGAGGCGTTCACCAGCACCTGACCGGCCGCGACCGTGCCCTCCTTGCCCTCCTTGCCCTCCTTGCCCTGCGAGCGGAAGGTGACCTCGGCCCGCGCGCCGTCGGTCTCAATGCGGGTCACCTCGTGCAGCACGGCGATCTCGGCGCCCGCGGCCGTGGCCGCGCCCGCCAGCGCGTCGGTCAGCGCCCCCATGCCGCCCACCGGCACGTCCCAGTCCCCCGTGCCGCCGCCGATCACGTGATAGAGGAAGCAGCGGTTCTGCGACAGCGACGGGTCGTGGGCGTCCGCGAAGGTGCCGATCAGAGCATCGGTCAGCACCACTCCCCGCACGAGATCGTCGGCGAACCGCTTTTCGATCGCGACGCCGATGGGCTCCTCGAAGAGCGTCCGCCACGCCGTCTCGTCGTCGATGCGCGCACGCAGCGACTCGCGGGTGGGCAGCGGCTCGGTGAGGGTCGGGAACACCCGCTCGGCGACCTGGTGGGTCATCCCGTAGAACTCCTGCCAGGCCGCGAACTCCCGCTCGCCGCCAGTGAGTTCCGCGAACGACTCGCGCGTACGGTCGCCGCCCACGAGCAGGCCGCCGGCCCCCTTCGGGGTGTAGGAGGAAACGGTGCGTTTGCGTACGGCGAAGTTCAGGCCCAGCTCGCGCACGATCTTGTCCGGCAGCAGCGAGACCAGATAGGAGTAACGGGAGAGCCGGGCGTCGACGCCGGCGAAGGGGCGGGTGGAGACGGCCGCTCCTCCGGTGTTTCCGCGGCGCTCCAGGACGAGGACGGAGCGTCCGGCGCGGGCGAGGTAGGCGGCGGCGACCAGGCCGTTGTGGCCGCCGCCGACGATCACGACGTCGTACGAGGTGTGTGCGGGCATGGCGGGACCCTAACCGGTCATGGCCCCGGGATCATCGGTGGCCCCGCGCGCCGGGATCGCCGGCAGCCCTGTGGGCCTAAGCGGTGTCGGGGAAGTCCGGGTGGGTGAAGGGTGGGGGCACCCCCGTGCCCGAAGGGCTACGGGGGAGGGTTCCTCCGCCTTGCCAGACTCGGCCCTCCGCCCTCCCCCGTGCCCGAAGGGCTACGGGGGAGGGTCGAGGGCCGAGTCTGGCAAGGCGGAGGAAGGACTCCACGCGGAGCGTCGGCGACTGACGACAACGCAGCCAGGCGACAGCCATCCGCCCGCGACGCCGCCCGGACTTCCCCGGGGCCGCTTAGCGCCCCTGTGCGCCGCGCTGCTGCCGCAGGGCCGCCACCCGCCGGTACAGCTCGACCGCCTCGGCGTGGCGGCCCAGCTGCTCCAGGCAGTGCGCCTCGTCGTTGCGGCTGGCCAGCGCGTCGGGGTGGTCGGAGCCCAGCACGCGCTCCCGGGCCTGCGCGACCTGTCCGTAGACCGCGAGGGCGTCCGCCCAGCGGCCCAGCCAGCCGAGCCCCACGGCCACTTCGCGGCGGCTGATGAGGGTGTCGGGGTGCTCGGATCCGAGGACCCGCTCACGCAGCGCGCACACGTCGCGCGACTCGACGAGGGCTTCCTCCCAGCGGGCGAGCCGCCCGAGGTTCACGCCGAGACCGTGGCGGGCGCGCAGGGTCTCGGGGTCGGCGGGCCCGTGCACCCGGGTGCGGTCGTCGACGAGGTCGCGGTAGAGCTCCAGGGCCTCCGCGCTGCGGCCCAGCCGCCCGAGGCTGATGCCGACCTCGTAGCGGGCGGCCAGCGTGTCGGGGTGGTCGGCTCCCAGCGCCTGGGCGCGCGCGACGGCCACCTCGCGATAGGTCTGCAGGGCCTCCATCCAGCGTCCCAACTGGCCGAGCGCGTACGCCACTTCGTACCGCGTGACCAGGGTGTCGGGGTGGCCCGCGCCGAGCACGCGGGCGCGCGCGGCGGCGACCTCGTACGCCATCTGGTACGAGTCCTCCAGCCGGCCCAGCCTGCTGAGGTTGAAGGCGAGGTTGTGGCGGCAGCGCAGTGTGTCGGGGTGCTCGTGCCCCATGGTCCGCTCGCGCGAGTCGAGGACCGACGCGTACACCTGGTGGGCCTCGAAGTGCCGGCCGAGCTGGCCGAGTACGTACGCCATCTCCTGCCGGGCGGCCAGCGTCTCCGGGTGGTCGGCGCCCATGGTCCGCTCGCGCCCGTCCACGACCTTGCCGAACTCCCGCAGCGCGTCCGCCGCACGCCCGGTCCTGCTCAGCGTGAAGCCGACCTCGTAGCGGCTGGCGAGGGTGTCGGGATGGTCGGGGCCGAGGACGTGCTCCCGCTCGACGGCGACCGCGCGGTGCACCTCTCCGGCCTCCTCCCAGCGGCCGAGCCGGCCGAGGCTGAGACCGGCGTTGTGCCGGCTGGTGAGGACGGCGAGCAGCTCCGGCGGCGGGGTGGGCCGCTCGGGCCGGGACTGGGCCGGTACGAGGGGGCCGCCGCGCGGATCGGTGTTCGTCGTCCACTCACTGGTCAGACCCGCGGTGTGGTCGGGCAGGGCGGGCCGCGCGATCGAAGTGCCGGTCGCCTTCTGGCCGGTGGTCATACCCCGGGTCCAGGAGGGCAGCCGCGGCTCCCGCGACGGCGGCTGCTCGGGGCGCGGCCCCGGCAGGACCGTGTGCGCCCGGCCCTGGTGCGCGGCGCCCATCCGGCGGCGGAGGTCCTTGGCGTCGGCGGGCCGGTCCTCGGGGGTCTTGGCGAGCAGGTCGAGAACGATCCGCTGGAAGAACTCCGGGATCTCGGCGCGGAGGGTGCGGGGCGGCTCCGGCACCGTGTCGCGGTGTCCGACGAGCACCGCCCAGGCGTCGTCGTGGTCGAAGGGCGGAACGCCGGTGGCGATCTCGTACAGCACACAGCCCAGCGAGTAGAGGTCGCTGCGGTGGTCGACATGGTCCCCGCTGATCTGCTCGGGCGACATGTAGTGCGGGGTGCCCATGGCGATGCCGGTGCCGGTGAGCTTGGAGGTGAAGCCGATGTCGGCGGCGAGGCGGGCGATGCCGAAGTCGCAGATCTTCACCGCGCCGTCGGTGAGCCGCATGATGTTGGCGGGCTTCAGGTCCCGGTGGACGATGCCCTGTTCATGGGTGTAGGCGAGGGCGTCGGCGACCTGCTCGGCGATGTCGACGACGTCGGCCACCGGCAGGGGGTGCTGCTTGTTCTCCTCGAGCAGCTGGCTGAGGTTGCGGCCTTCCAGCAGCTCCATGACCAGGTACAGCACGCCCTCGTACTCGCCGAAGTCGTGGACGACGGTCACCCCGCGGTGCTGGAGCGCGGCGGCCACCCGCGCCTCGCGCCGAAAGCGCTCCCGCAGTACCCGGGTGAAGGACTGGTCGTGCTGGGCTCCCATCGGCTTGAGGCACTTGACCGCGACCCGCCGCCCGAGCGACTCGTCGTGGGCGCGCCACACCTCGCCCATGCCGCCGCGCCCGATGAGTTCGAGCAGCCGGTACCGGCCTTGGATCAGCCTGGATTCCGCCATCCCGTGCCGTCGCCCCCGTCGCTTCGCTACGCCCTCCCCGGCCCGTCCAGTATGGCCTCCTGTCTGCGGAGTTTGTACGGGGCCGGGCGCGTGCCGGGGCCGAGTCGCGCCATCGCTTTCAAGATGTGACCTGGCGGGAGTTGCCAGCGCAGACGAGAGGGAATGCAGCGCAGCAGTCTACCGGTGGCGATGAGCTGATGCGTGACGCGTCCGGGCGCGGGGGCAGCTCTGCCGTACAGCTCATGGGCGTAAGGGGGCAGTGCGTTGTACGCGAGGGCGGCCACGCGCCGCCAGAGCAGTTCGCGCGCCGGGAGAAGCAGGGTGGCCACCGGGGGCCGTTGCAGGAAGTCGTCGACCTCGCGAGCCTCGGGCCCGGCGGCGAGCTCGGGGCGTACCCGGTCGAAATACGCGGCGAGCTGCGCGGTGGTGGCGGGCACATCGGCCGGCTCGAGGCCGACCAGGCGGGCTGCCTCGCGCTGTTCGGCGAGATAGCGGTCGGCCTGGGCGTCGCTGAGCGGGAAGCCGGAGCGGCGTGCGACGTCAAGATACGAGCCGACCTCGGCGCAGTGCACCCACAGCAGCAGCTCCGGCTCGTCGACGCCGTACCGCTCCCCCGTCGCGGGGTCGGTCGCCTTGAGGTGGGTGTGAATGCGGCGGACCCGGGCGCCCGCCTTCTCGGCGGCCTCGGTGGTGCCGTAACTGATGGTGCCGACGAAGTTGGCCGTACGCAGCAGCCGGCCCCAGGCATCCTTCCTGAAGTCGCTGTTCTGTATGACGCCGCGCACGGCACGGGGGTGCAGCGCCTGGAGGTAGAGGGCGCGCACCCCGGCGACCCACATCATCGGGTCGCCGTGCATCTGCCAGGTGACGGAGTCGGGTCCGAAAAGCCCGGGATCCGGGGCCGCGTCGCTCATACCTGGCACGTGGGACTCCTTGCGCCGCATGTCATCCGGCCCAATCCCCGACCGGCACGGGTGTCCGGCGGTCTGAGACCGCCGCGTTCGTCGCAACGGGCGTCAGGAGCCCATCATCTCGCGGACCAGCGGTGCCACTTTGGTGCCGAACAGCTCGATGTTGGTCATGAGCGCACTGTGGGACATTCCGTTCATCCCGTACTTCAGATCGAAACGGGTCGCGTCGAGGTCCCTGAGCGTCACCGTGATCTTGCGGGCCACGGTTTCGGGGGATCCGATGTGCAGCGCGCCGCCCGCGCCGACATCACGCATGAGGCTCTCACGGGTCGGGGTGCGGAAACCGCGCTGCCTGGACACGCTTCGAATGGTGGCTTCGAAGGCGGGCAGGAACTCCTCCACCGCCTGCTCGTCGGTGGCGGCGACATGCCCGGGCGCATGGACGCCGACGGGCCGCTGAGGCTGTCCGAACTTCTCCAGCGCCTGCTGGAACAGCTGTGAGAACGGCGCGAAGCGGGCCGTCTCGCCCCGATGATCGCGAGCATCAGCGAGAACCCGTACCGGGCGGTCCGGATGACCGACTCGGGGCTGCCGCCGACGCCGACCCAGGTCGGGATCGATCCCGACTCGCTGTGCGGATAGATGGAGAGACCGTCGAGGGACGCGCGGGTGTTGCCGGACCAGGTGACGGGCTTCTCCTGGAGAAGCTCGGCGAACAGGCTGAGCTTCTCCTCGAACAGTTCCTCGTAGTCGCTCAGGTCATAGCCGAAGATCGGGAAGGATTCGGTGCTCGACCCCCTGCCGAGGATCACCTCGGCGCGACCTCCGGAAACGGCGTCGAGAGTGGCGTACCGCTGGAAGACACGGACGGGATCGTCGGAGCTGATCACTGTCACCGCCGAACCGAGGCGGATGTGCGATGTGCGCGCCGCGATGGCCGCGAGCACGACGTCGGCAGCCGAGAGCGGCATCGTGTCGGTGTGGTGCTCACCGATGCCGAAGTGGTCCAGGCCGACCCGGTCGGCAAGGACGCCTTCCTCGACCAGATGGCGGATGGTCTGACCGTGCGAGAGCGGCTTGCCTTCGGCGTCGTTCGTCACATCACCGAACGTGTCCAGCCCGAGCGTGATGTCTGCCCCACCGGTTTGACCGATCGAAGGGTTGGTCATGGCGTACTCCTCGGATCTTGTGATGCGAGCGTCCTCGAGCGCGCGGTTGAGAACATGCCTCGGTCGGCAGAACCACAGTCCACACCGTCTCCTGAAAAATGTCGACTGCCTGTGAGTGCACGGCCAAAGCGTCGTCGAGCCGGCCTCAGGCGCAGGGCAGCCGTTCGGCGACAGCCTTCCCGTAGGACTCGACGAATGCCTTGAGGGCGTCGATGTCGCCCTTGCGTCCGTCCCGGTAGACGCTCTCCACGACCACGGAGAACGTCTGCGCCCTCCACTTCTCGCTCCGGCAGGGGACGACCGTCGCGGCCCCCTGATCCCAGTAGGCGACCTTCCCGCCGTCCGCCGCGTGCTCGCCGCCACGGCCGCGCCGGTCTGGCCGAGCTCCTTGCCGAGCGGCAGCAGCGGCTCGAGCAGCTCGCTGTCGACGGGAGTTCCGCACAGCGACGTGGGCACGGCGTAGTCCCGCTCGTCGCCCGCGCACGCGACGAGCGCGGGCAGGAGCGGGACGAGATCCCCAGGTCAGGGCAGCGTCCAGATCTGGGTCGTCACGACGTAGAAGACGACGCCCCAGAACACGGTCACCGCGGCGACGATGCCGAGGCCGACGAGGTTGGACTTCGCCGCCGGTTCGCCCGGTGACGGCCGCAGCCACCGCTTGAGCAGCCGGTTCACGTAGTAGGGCATCGTGAAGAAGCTCATGATGAAGCTCGAAAACAGGTTGCCCACAAGCAGCCCGAGCCAGAGCGGCATCTCCAGCGGCGACAGGGCGAGCGTCAGCAGCACAACGGTCGGGTACAAGCCAACCCAGACCGCGATGGCGGTTTTGGTCTCCGAGGGGGGCGGCGCTTCCTTGCCGTTCTCTTCGAAGGCGAACCAGCTGCCGAACGAGTTGTCGATGGTGCGCAGTTTGAAGTCGTTGAACTTCTCACCTTCAGTGAGAACTTCCTGCCGCTTGGTCGACGCCAGCCAGGCATCGAGGTGCTCGGCGTTGTCGAATCGGTACAGCGTGGTCCATTCGTCCTGAAGTCCCTCGATCGGGCGGAAGAGCTCGGTTCCGCGAAAACCTTCGAAGTTGCTTTCCTCCTGGCTCATGTGGCGCTGCCAGTCGAGAAAGTCGTCAACGTGGTTCGGGTGGACGCGGTGAGTAACCACAACGGTCACGAGCGGATCCTTTGGCTGTGTTCCGCCGCTGACCACCTGCTGGGTTGCGGGGCCGTCGAAGTATTTTCTGCCAGTATCGAGAAGACCCTGCCTGGTGGCGCTGTTGATCCATGCTTGCAGATGGGCTATCGAGTCGAATCGGTATATGACGACCCAGTCGGGTTGCAGGGACGTCGGCGGGGAGTTCTCGGCACCCAGGAACCCGGGATAGTCGGCGGCAGCGGCGTTGACGTTCTCCTGCCACGTTTCGTACTCCCGTTCCAGCCCGCGCCGAATCCTCTGGCCGATGATTGCCGTCGCCGCGTTTCCTTCGAGCTTTTCGGTGTCCATTTGCTCAGGCCGTCGTCGGTGCCGACTGCTTTTCGTTGAGCCGGCCGTAGATTCGTTCTGGAGTCAGGGGCAGCGCACGGTAGCGGACACCCGTGGCGTCGTGAAGCGCATTCGCCAACGCGGGGGCCACCGGGTTGATACAGCATTCCGCCATCCCCTTCGACCGCATGGGGCCAACGGAATCCGACGAGTCCACCAGGAGCACATCGGTGCGGGGGGTATCGGCGTAGGTGGGGATGCGGTAGTTGCGGAAGTTCGGGTTGACCATGACACCGTTCGCGTCGACGTGGAAGTTCTCGGTCAACGTGAAGCCGATTCCCTGGGCGACGCCGCCTTCTACCTGTCCCCGGACTTGCGCGGGGTTGATGACCACGCCGGCATCGGTCGCCTGGACGCTGTAAAGGATACGGATCTCGCCCGTCACCCGATGGACGGCGATACGGAACCCCTGCGTATTGGAGACGACGCTTCGGGGCGAGCCGTAGGCCTTGCGGGCGGCGGTGAACCGAATTCCACGCGCTCGGGCCAGTGCGACGAGCTCGGCCAGCGACACGCGCTGGTCGCCGCAGACGACATCCCCGTCGTCCATCGAGCACATCACGAGATGAACACCCGTGTGCGCGGCGGCGAACTCCAGGATGCGGTCGCGCACGGCATTGGCCGCTCGGAGCACCGCGTTGCCCGACACGAAAAGGCCCGCACTCGCAAAGGCGCCGGTGTCAAATCCCGTGCGGTCGGTGTCGGACTGCACCAGGCGAATCCGCGACGGCGTCGTGCCCAGCTGGTTGGCCGCGATCTGGACATGCGCGGTCGACGTACCCTCGCCGAATTCGACCGTTCCGACGGCCAACTCGTACACGAGGTCGTCGCCGAGCGTGACCCAGGCCTCGGAGATGTGTTCGGTCGGGGGCGCGGTCTCGTGCAAGGAACTCGCGACGCCGGCACCGACCAGCCACCCGGGGCCGGGGGACGGCTCATCGGCTGTACGGGCCATGGCGCCGGCCACGAGATCGATGCACTTCGCGAGGCCGTCCTCGGTGAACACTACGTCGTCGGGGCCGTCGTGCATGGCGATGAGCCGATCACCCGGTCGCACGATGTTGCGTCTTCGCAGTGCGAGCGGATCGATGTGCAAGGCGCGTGCCAGTTCGTCCATCGCCGATTCCACGGCGAACGCCGGTTGCGTCATCCCGTAACCGCGCAGTGCCCCGCTCGGAACGGTGTTCGTGTAGACGGAGAACGCGTCGTACTTCTTGTTGGGGCAGCGGTAGATCATGACGGCGGCACCGCCCGCATACAGCGTTTCGCCGCCGTGGTTGCCGTAAGCACCCGTGTTCGACACATTGCGGACCTGGAACGCCGTGAGCGTTCCGTCCGCCTTCGCGCCGAGCTTGACCGTCAACGCCATCGGATGCCGTGGCGAAGCCGTGGTGAATTCCTCCTCGCGGGTGTACTCGAAGCAGACGGGCAGGCCGGTGTCCAGGGTGGCGAGCGCGACCAGATCCTCCGAGATCACTTCCTGTTTGCCGCCGAATCCCCCGCCAACGCGTTTGCAGAACACGCGGAGTTGGTCCGGGCGCAGCGCGAACAGATAGGCGAGTTTGACTTTTGCGATCGACGGCGACTGCGAACTGGTGCGGACGTTCAGGCGACCGTTTTCCATCCAGGCGATCGAGCCGTGCGTCTCGAGGTGCGCGTGTTGCACTCGCGGTGAGAAGTACGTGCCTTCGTGGATCACGTCGGCTTCGGTGAACCCCGCGTCGACATCACCGATGTGTGAATGGATCTCGACCAGGATGTTGTGGACGGGATCGCGGGCGAACGGATCGTGCTCGGCGCCGTGCAGCTGTGGCGCCCCCTCGGCCATTGCCTCTTCGGGTTCGAACACTGCCGGCAGTACCTCGTATTCGACGACGACCCGTCGGCAGCCCTCTTCCGCCGCCCCGACCGTGTCGGCCAGGACCGCGACGACGCGTTGGCCGACGAAGCGGACCGTGTTGTCGAGGATGAAGGTGTCGTCCGGATCGACAAGATGGTCGGTGTGGATCGCCGTGGTGAAACGCTTGCGCGGCACATCTTCCCAGGTGTAGACCCGATGCACGCCGGGAACTGCGAGTGCGGCGGTCTTGTCGATCGAGACGATCCGGGCGTGCGCATGTGGTGAGTGCAGCACCTTGAGGTGCAGCATGCCTTCGAGGTGGGTGTCCATCGTGAACTCGGCGCGACCGGTTACCACGTCGTTGGCTGCCGGCGCACTGACGCTCGTCCCGACGGCCTTTCCTGGCGCGGCTGTCTCCACGCCGGCGACGCCCTTCACGGCATCCTCGATCTCTCGATAGCCGGTGCAGCGGCAGAGGTTGCCCTTCAATGCCTGTGGCAGGTCCTCTTTCTGGGCCTCGGTGAATGTCGTCGCGGTCATGATCATCCCTGCGGTGCAGAAACCGCATTGGAACCCCGGGGCGTCGCGGAACCGTCGCTGCATCGGATGCAGGCTGCCGGGTGAACCGATGCCTTCGATCGTGGTCACCTCACGACCGTCCGCGCGGAACGCAGGGGTGATGCAACTGTGGACCGGATCGCTGTCCAACCACACCGTGCATGCGCCGCAATCGCCCGCGTCGCACCCCTTCTTGACGCCGTAGTGGCCGAGTGAGCGGAGGAAAGTGCGCAAGCACTGGCCGGGGTCCGGTTCTTCGTCGAAGCTCTTGCCGTTCACGATGTAGGTCATGTCGGGCCCCCATCCATGAGTTCGCGACGAATCTCTTCGGCGAAGTGCTTCGTCAGGTGGCGACGGTGGTCAGGGGTCCCGTTGGGATCGGCGAACCAGACGCCGGCGGGGATGACGTCGATGCTCTGCTGCAGGGTCCGCGCATCGGGCATGGTGTCGAAGGCAAGGCGCACGGGCCGTGTGGTGCCGGCTGTGACGGTGAGCAGCAGGTCGCTCATTCCTGGCGTTTGAGTACCGATGAGAAATACCGTCGAACGGCCGAGGCGGGTCAGCGTGAAGCGGCGGTGCGCGGTGCGTTTCCTCAGGGCACGCGCCGAAATGTCGATGCGGCGCAAGATTTCCCCGGGAGTAAGAATGTTCCGATTGTCGCCGGTCACGAAGTCGAGGGCATCGACGGTGCGCGCGGACCCGTCAGGAGCCCACAGCTCATACTGTGCCTCGAGTGCGACCGTCAGCGTGATCATTGGGCCGGCAGGCAAAGACATGCAGATATTGCCGCCGACGGTCGCCGAGTTCCAGACTTTGAACGAGGACAAGAACGCCTCGCAGCTCTTCACGAAAAGGGTACCCGCGATCCAATCACCTGGCAGCGCAACGGCATACAGGTCGCGGACGGTGCACGTTGCGCCGATTTCGAGGCCCGCGTCGCTCGGGACGAGGGGATCCCAACGCAACGCTGTCAGGTCGATCAGGCGGCGCAGGCTTGGCTGCTCCGAGGAGAACAGCCACGTTCCACCTGCGAGCCAGGCGTCGCCTTCGCGCCAGTTCACGCCGGGCCGATCGGACGGTCGCCGGATGACTTCGGTGATGGTGTTGAGGTCCATGGGAACTGATCTCCCTCACGACGACAATCGTGCGGCGGACCGCCTACCGAACTCGATCAACCAGCGTGTGGCTCCGCGCGCGTTCGTGGCAACGCCAGGCACCTCCCCGATCTTGTTGTCGCAGGTCGGGCTGTGAACATCCTATTTCGATTGCGGACATTCGGCTCGATAGCACTCGTCGAAAGTCGACGGGTCACGATGCGCGCTGTGAGCGGCAGAACCTCGAGCGACGGAATCGAATTCTGGCCGCTGCGGTCGAACTGCTCGCGGAAGGACCGGGGGGCACAGAGATTCCTTCAACGATATCGCAGAACGGGCCGGCGTCGCCAAGTCACGCCAAGTCAGGGCTTCGGCGTGAAGTCGTGATGTCTGGTTCGTAGTCATGTGCTCGCGATGCCGAGTAAGGCCCGTGGGCCAGGGGCGATGCGTTCTCAGGCTGTGAGCCGGAGCATGGCGGCCGCGTGCTGGGGGCGTGACCGGTAGTGATCGGCTGCGGCGGCGATGTTGGTCCAGCCTGCTTGTCGCATGAGTCCGATGGCAAGGTTGCGCAGGGGTGGCCATGGCGCGGGGTGTGGCGCCGGTGCGTATTCGTGAGGCGTCCTCGTCGTAGGTGACGTCTCGGATGTGGTGCAAGGCCTCAACCGACCAGTGGTTCTCCGCGAGTTCGGCGGGTTGTGGCGGGCTGGCCTGTTCGGGCGGGAGGCTGGTAATCGCGTAGACGGTCTTCGTCTCGACCTTGCCGGTCTTGTGGTGGGTGCGGCGGCGCTTGATCTGCATGGCCTGGACATCGTGCGGGAAGAGCAGGCCGGGACGGACGGTGCAGACCTTCAGACGGCGGATCTCACGGCGGCCGTGCCCGGCCCCGGCGGTGCGGGCCTGCAGCGGAATCTGCTTCCAGGGCAGGCGGCGCAGCTGCTTGCGCAGCTTCTTCTGGTTGCCCTTCACGACCAAGAGGTAGTGGCCGCCGGCGGTGATGACGTGTTCGGCGTGGGCGCGCAGGGTGTGCACGGCATCGGCGGTGACGACGAGGCCGCGCAAGGCGATCCGGTTCAGCAGTGGGGCGAAGGCGGGTATTTCGTTGCTCTTCGCGGCGATCTGGCGCTGGGCGATCACGGTCTGGCAGGCGTGGAGTGCGGCGGCGAGCAGGTGGACGGCTGCGCCGTCGGTGCGGGATCCTCGCACGGTCTTGCCGTCGACGGCCAGACCAACCAGGGTGTCGCCGGGTTCGTCGACCGGGTCGGCGGCGTACCGGGCGAGCCAGGCGCCCACGGCGTCGTCCAGGGCGTCGCCGTCCAAGCGGGCCAGAAGTCGTCCCAGCGTGGAGGCGTTCGGCGTGTTGGAGGTCAGTCCGAGTTGTTCGCGCAGGTCGGAGTCGGTATCGGCGGCGAAGCGGGCGATGGCCGCCAGGGACGTGGCTCCGCCGAGGACGGCGACCATGCACAGCGCGAGCAGGGAGCCCAGGCGGTAGCGGCGGCCCCGGACCCGGCGGGGATCGGGTATCCGGCCCAACACGTCCGCCAGGCAGGTGAGCTGTGACGGTTCCGGGCAGGTGGAATCGGTGTCCGCGCAGTGGCGTTGCAGGACACCGATTAGGGAGGATGGCACGCGAACGCGACCCCTGTTCGTGATCAAAGACTTCGAGAAGCTTGATCATCAGGGGTCGCGTCTCTCGTTGCCGAACTGGGCGAACCGACCACGGCGGCGCGTACGCAGGCGATCAGCTCATCTCGCCGAATCAGAACGCATCAGCTCTGCCCCTCGACCGCTGCCATGCAGGCCGCCTGTAGGAAGATTGGCACAGCGCCCACATGAACCACGGCGACGCCCGTACGGAACACGAGCACCGCGTTGAAGCAATGAATGTGAGGATCGGAGAGTAATGAACAGTACGGGAGCGGAGGCCGACGGCGCGCGCGGGGTGTTATCAGTGGACTCGACCGCCCCGGGCGCCGCACCGCGGGGACTCGACGCCTTCCGGCGCGGGTGGGAGACGCAGATCGGCGACGATGTCTTCCAACTGCCAGCCTTCAGCCCGGACACGATCGGTGACTTCCGGGTCAAGGGCCACGTGGCCAAGGTGCAGGGCGCGGCGATCGCCGATCTTCACGCCGCGTCGGCAACCCGGACCGCGGACGTCCCGGGCGGCGATCAGGATCTGGTGGCGATGTACGTAGTGCAGCGCGGCGCGTGGACTCTGGGCGGCCCGCCGGATTGCGGCGAGCAGACCGTATCGGCCGGGCAGTTCCTCGTCCGGCACGTCGGTCGCCTGTCGGCCTTCGAGACATCGGCGCACCTCACGGCGAAGTTCTTCGTCCTGCCCCCCGGCGAGCTCAAACCCCTGCTCGGGAACCGGGTCATCACCGGGCCGGCGGACTCGGCCGAGATACGCCTGCTGACGGCCCTCACGGACATGATCCACATAACTGTGGCCGACCTCGGACCGGCCGGTGTGGAAGCCGCCCACGCCGCCCTGATCGAGCTGGCCAAGGCGGTGACGAAGGGCCGGTTCGACGACGTAGAACCCCGGCTGGCTCCCGCGCTCACCCAGGCAGCTAAGGACCTCGCGGACCGCCGGCTCGCTGATCCCGAACTTTCACCTGCGATGCTTGCGCGTGAGCTCAACGTCTCTGTCCGTACGCTGCACCGGGCATTCGCCGCGGTGGGAGAGCAGGTGGCCACCTACATCCGCCACCGGCGACTGCAAGAGGCCCGGCTCGCCCTCACCGCGCCGTCAGGTCGCCTGAGTATCTCGGAACTCGCCGCACACTGGCAGTTCGCGGACAGCAGCCACTTCACCCGGACCTTCAAGAAGCACTACGGTCAGACTCCCACCGAGTACGCCCGCTCGACGGGAGCAGCCTCGCTCTCGCCGAACCGGCACCCGCCGGGCCACGGGCCGGCCGAAAGCGCGTGACCAAAGGTACGACCGCAGTTCAGCGGATGCCGCCTACGCGTGTCCCAAGCAAGGCAGGGCGGCGCTGTGGGCGGCCTGGGCATTTGACCGCGGCGGGATGTTGTCGATGAGGGCGCGGGTCTGGGTGACCTCGCCGGCGCTGCCCGCGGGGCCCTCGGTCGTTTCAGGACCTCGGCGGTTCCCGGCGAGCTGAGAGGTGATCCACCGCCCCGTGGCTCAGCATTGGGTGGTGTTTGCTGGCCGCCTTCCGCTGGCCGACCGACGACGGACCGGCGTCAGCTCCCCCCACTTTCGCGCGTATGTGGCAGCCGTCCACACAGGGCCTGGACCCGTCGAGCTCGCCGGCCGCCTTGAGTTCGGCAAGCAGGATGCCGGCAACTGGTCGAAGACTCCGGCCAGCTGCCGGCGGTCCAGGCGTCGGGGATGAGCGCGTTGTGGAAGCGCCGTGGGCGCTGAAGAGGACTCAGTCGATCAGTTCGGCGGCCCGTTCGGCGATGGCGTAGACGGTCGCGTTGGTGTTGGCCGAGGGGATGGACGGCATCACCGAGGCATCGGCGACCCGCAGTCCGGCTATTCCGTGCACGCGAAGGTTCGCAGGGTCGACGACGGCATCGGCGTCGGCTCCCATGCGGCAGGTGCCGGTGAAGTGGAAGTAGGGGCCGGTGGCCTTGCGGATGAACTCGTCCACGGATTCGCCGCTCGTCCCGGAGCCCGGCACCGCTTCCTGCTTGCGCCAGTCGGCGAACGCGTCGGCCTCCCCGATGCGGCGTGCCAGGGCCAGGCCCTTGCGCATGATCTCCAGGTCACGGTAGTCGCTCAGGTAGCCGGGGTCGACGACGGGAGCGCTGCCGGGATTGGCGTCCGCCAGGCGCACGGTGCCGCTGCTGTGCGGAGACATCGCGGAGAAAGCGATGGAGTAGCCGTTGGCCGGCGGCTGGCCCCATGCCGACGGGAGCGGTGCGGCGACGATGTAGACCTGAAGGTCCGGCCGGGCCGCGGCGGGGTCGCTGTACAGCAGGCCCATCATTTCGGCCGGCGGGTTGGCAGGAACGAACGGTACTGGCTGGATGGCCTCGTACACCACGCCCGCCATCGGATGGTCCTGCAGATGGGAGCCCACTCCCGGCAGGTCGGCGACGACGTCGATACCGTGTTCCTCAAGGTGTTGTGCCGGGCCGATCCCTGACAGCATCAGGAGGTGTGCGGAACCGATGGCTCCCGCGGTCAGTACCACCTCGGCGCTGTCGACGGACAGGTGCTCCCCACCGATGGTGTACTCGACGCCGGTGCAGCGGCCCGCGGTGGTGCGCAGCCGCTGCACGGTCGCGTCCGTGACGACGTCCAGGTTCGGCCGGTCGAGGAACGGACGGATGTAGGCGTCGGCCGCGCTCTGGCGGGCGCCGCCGGGCAGATTCATGTCACTCCACCCGAACCCGGTCTCCAGCCCGCTGCCGATGTCATCGGCGCGTGCGAACCCAGCCTCCACCGCGGCGTCGACGCCCGCCGTGGCCAGGGGATGGGGTTCCGGGACCGGGGCGACCGCGACCGGCCCGTCCGTGCCCCGCACGGAGGCATTACGGCTGCGAGTGCTCTCGCTGCGGCGGAAATAGGGCAGCAGATCGTCGAAACCCCAGCCTGGAGCACCGAGGCCGGGCCATTCGTCGTAACCGGAGCGGTGCCCCCGCAGGTGGTAGAGGCCGTTGATACTCGACGATCCGCCGAGCGCCTTGCCGCGCAGCACGTCAGCGGCCCTGCCTGTACCGGCCTGCACGGTCGAGGCGCCCAGCCAGAGGGATGACGGGTCAAACCCCAGGAAGCCCCAAGGAGATGCCATCGTCTCGGTTGCGTCCCGGGCTCCGGCCTCCAGCAGCAACACCCGCACGCCGGGGCGTTCCGAAAGCCGGGAGGCAATCACGCATCCCGCTGTCCCCGCTCCCACCACGACATAGTCATAAGGACTCTTGCCCATCATGTCTCCGCTTTCCACGGCAGCCTTGTCCGACCACCGAATTTCAGAAAATCAGCTCCTCGACGATCAAGGAGCTGATTATGCTTATGTACTAAAGGGGTCTAAAAGTGAGGATGGTTGTCTTCGCGTCAGCCCTGTGGGTCGCCCAGCCGCGTCCGGGCTCGGCGCGCAGAAGGCGTGGAACCGGCTGATCAGCAGCGAGCGGGCTCCAGTGGAGCATGGCTGTCCGGATGGAGGCCCGCCACGCGCCCCTGCTGGTGTGGGCGTTGCTGGTGCCGACGGACACCGAGGTGACCCGATGGCAAACGATCACCTTGATCCGGCGGGCCTGCGATCCGCACACTGCCGATCACCCCGTTGGGGATGTCCATGTCGGCGCCGGTACCTGCGATGACGGCCACGCGGCCGGAATTCTCTTGGTTCACGAGTTTCTCGTCTTTGGTGTGTACCCGTCCAGGAACAGCCCGGGTGTTCCTTCTGCCGTCGAAGCTTAGGAAAACCGACACAGCACGCACTTGAACCACCGCGACGTCCGTTCGGAACCTGAGCGCCATAAGACAACGTTGGAGCACATACTTCGGTTCGTTCACGGGCGGGCAGGGTGGCGAGACAGTCGGCGTCACACAGCACTGCGGCAGGCTGCTCGTACGCGTCGACCAGGTTCTTGCCCTGCCACAGGTGACGGCCCCTTCCCACCGACGGCCGCGTCAACCTGGGCCGGCAGCGAGGACGGCAGTGGACCACCAAGACGCTCACCGGTGACAGAGCGCGGCAGGGAGCCCCGCACAGTCGGCGCCCGTAGCGTCGCCGCAAGCCCAGTCGCCGGCAGTACGAGGCCAAGCCTGACGCCCCATCGGAACGATGCCAAGCAGGCGCCGCATCTCCGCCTCGGCCTCCTCGTCCGAGGGCCCGAGGCGATCGGCCTGTTCGTGATCAGGCTTCGAGATCCCTGATCATCAGGGGTCGCGTCTCTCGTTGCCGTACCGGCCGAACCGACCACGGCGGCGCGTACGCAGGCGATCAGCTCATCTCGCCGACTGAGAACGCATCAGCCCTGGCCCGTGGGCGTAGGGCGTCGCGGGTGTTTCGGCGCAGGGCGGCTGCGATGTTGCAGCATCCCGGCGGCGCGCAGGACACCGATGGCAAGGCGCGTTGCCGGTACGAAGCCCGGGCGACACCGCTTCCCTGGCAGGCCGTGACGCCACCGGGTCGCGCGCAGTACGGTCACACGCACGACGGGAGACGCCGGAAGAGGAACCCCATGAGCTGGAATGCAGGCGAAGCCGGGCGCATCGAGGACGCGGTGCTCACGCGTGCCGCGCAGGCGGGTGAGACCGCTGCCCTGGGTCTGCTGCTGGAACGGCACCGGGCAGGTATGCGCGCGGTGGCGCTGAGCATTCTGGGGCCGGGGCCCGACGTCGACGACATGGTCCAGGACGCTGCAGTGACCGCGCTCCGCCGCGTGGGCGACGTCCGCGACCCGGCGGCCGTGGGCGCATGGCTGCGGATGATCGTGCGCAACGCCAGCCGTTCACTGTTGCGCAGCTCCGTTCCCTCCCAGCCGATCGACGGTCTGCACGTGCCCTCCACGGACGCCGGTCCGGAGCAGTGGCTGGAGCACCACACGATGCGGAACTGGATCTGGGAGGCCATAGAAGGGCTGTCCCCCGCACTGCGCCTGCCCCTGGTGCTGCGTCACTTCAGCACCGGCGTCACGTCCTACGAGCGGATAGCCGACGCCTGCGGGGTCCCGGTCGGCACGGTCCGCAGCCGGCTCAACCAGGGACGGGCCAAGCTCGCGACAGCCCTCGCCGCCACGGCGGACGCCCCGCACGGCGACACCGCGCAGCGCATCCGCGCCAGCCGTGTCGAGGCACGCGAGACACTGGCCGCCGCCGAGAGCGGACGCTTCGGCGCGCTGATGACGGAGCGCTGGTCGCCCGAGATCGCCCTGCTCAGGGGGAACGACCCAGTGGGTGGCAGGAGCGTCCTCGTGCGCGGCATGGACGGTGACCTCGAGGCCGGTGTACGGCAGCGCCTGGTTCATGCCGTGGCCGGCCGGTCCCTTGTCGTCTGGGAGATGGAACTCCTCAACCCCGCCGACAACCCCGGCCACTGCCCGCCCTCGGTGGCCTGGCTGATGACCCTGGACGACGCCGGTCGTCCGCACCGGCTGCGTCTCCTGCACCCCAGGCCGGTGCAGGCCATCCAGCAACTCACCCCAATGTGACGGGCGTCACGTAGTCCGGGTCGAACTTCGTCCTCTCTCCGGCGTCCTGCCGGTGTCATCGACACCTGCCGGATACGGAGACCCCATGACCACCTCTGCGACCGATCCTCTGGCCGCCGGAACGCACACCGTCGAGATCGACGGAGTCGTGCAGCGCTATCACGTCCACGGCACGGGACCGGTGTGCGTCGCGCATTCCGGCGGACCGGGCATCGTCTGGGAGTACCTGCGCATGCCCGCGCTGGAGAGGCACCTGACGATTGTGTACCCGGAGCCGATCGGCAGCGGCGCCTCCGGCCGCCTGCCCTCCCACCCCCACGGCTACACCAGGCCCCGCTACAGCCGGTTCCTCGGGGCGCTGATCGAGCACCTCGGCGTCCCCGAGGTTCACCTTCTGGGTCACTCGCACGGCGGCTTCGTCGCCCAGTACCACACGCTGCACCACCCCGAGCGCGTCGCCGGGGTGATCCTCTACGACAGCGCGCCGCTGACCGGTCCCGAACACGCCGCCGAGGCCATGCGCCTGGTGCAGTTGTTCGCGGCGCGGCACGCCGACCATCCCGAACTCCCCGAGGTCCTGACGGCTTTCCAGGCCATCCCCACCATCTCCGACGACGCACGGATGACAGTCGTCGTCAGGGGGCTGATCCCCTCGTACTTCGCCGACTACTGGGGCCGCCAGGAGGAGTTCGCACCCTTGCGTGCCTCCGTGCGGGCCACCCACATCTCCGGGCTGGACGAGAACCTCTCCCCGCACGTCATCGACGACCGTGAGGACCTCGGCTCGCTCACCGTGCCGACCCTCGTCGTAGTCGGCCGCCACGACGTCATCTGCGGGGTGCGATGGGCCGAGGAACTGCACCGGCTGATCCCCGGATCGGAACTGCTGATCCTGGAGAACAGCGGGCACTTCGGTCACCTCGAGGAGCCGGAGGCCTTCTCGCAGGCGGTGACGCGTTTCGTGACGGCCGCGGCGCGAAGCACGGCTGACCTTCCGTCGGCCTCGCTCGTCGCACAACTAGGTCATTTGGTCGAAGCCGGAACGGACGGTCCGACCTAGCTTGTAGCTGCCCGGAAGGCTTCCGACAAACAAGGAGCAATCACATGAGTGCCGTCAAGAACATCGTTCTTGTGCATGGCGGATTCGTCGACGGTTCCGGCTGGCAACCGGTCCACCGCCTCCTCACCCGCGACGGCTTCAACGTCAGCGTCGTACAGAACCCGACCCACTCGCTCGAAGGCGACGTGGCGGTCACTCACCAGGTCCTCGATGCCCAGGACGGGCCGGCCGTGCTCGTCGGCCACTCCTACGGCGGGGCCGTGATCACCGAGGCCGGACGGCACGAGGGTGTGGCCGCGCTCGTCTACATCGCGGCCTTCGCACCGGACAAGGACGAGTCGGTCGCCACCCTGATCGCCGACCCGGTTCCCGACGCGCCCGTTCCGCCGATCCTGCCGCCCCAGGACGGCTTTCTGTTCCTCGACCGCGAGAAGTTCGCCGCGTCGTTCGCGGGCGATGTGGCGCCCGAAGAAGCCCGGTTCATGGCCGACTCGCAGGTGCCCTGGGGCGTGGGGGCACTCAACGGGAAGGTCACGGAGGCCGCCTGGCGTGCCAAGCAGAGCTGGTACCTCGTCGCGACCGACGACCGCATGATCCCGCCGCCGGCTCAGCGCGCGATGGCCGAGCGAGCCGGAGCCACCGTGACCGAGGCCGCCGGAAGCCACGCCATCTACGTCTCCCAGCCGGAAGCCGTGGCCGAGCTGATCAAGCAGGCCGCCGCCCACCGGGCGTAACCCCACCACCAGAAAGACAGAGAGCCGAGAACATGCGCAAAAACGTTGTACGTTACGGAATAGTCGCGGCGGGCACTGCCGGAGCCGCAGCGGCAGCCCTGCTGGCATCGACCGCGTCAGCGACGTCGGCGTCCGACCAGACGGACGCCGCCAAGCCGACAGTGGTGCTCGTGCACGGTGGCTTCGCCGATGCGTCGGCGAGCTGGAACGGCGTGATCAAGCAGCTGCAGAGGGACGGCTACCCGGTCGTGGCGCCCGCCAACCCGCTGCGTGGACTGCCGGCCGACGCGCCTTACCTGGCCAGCGTCCTCAAGTCCATCAAGGGTCCGATCATCCTCGCCGGGCACTCCTACGGCGGCGCGGTGATCACCAACGCCGCGGCCGACAACCCCAACGTCAAGGCGCTTGTCTACGTCGCCGGAGGCGTCGCAGCCCGCGAACACCTGGACGCCGCGCTCAGCACGTGGGGGAACCCCCGAGGGCTGGGTACGCTCCGCGTCTACGCCTCCCACGGAGATGAGGCGGTCCGCGACTTTTCGCGCGGTGGTGTTGTCACCTTGTGCGGCAGCCAGCAGCCCCTGAAGGAACTGGCCTGAGCATGCCAGCACGCGGTAGTTGTATGTCGCGCACCACCCGAGACCCTCGTCAGTGGTCTCCAGGAGGTCGCCCCACTGTCCACTGGTGTAGGCGTCGTTCCCCAGGAGGAAGAGCGCCTCGATCGCCGACGTGATGGCGCCGCCGTTTCGGCCGTCGTCGACGACGCGCCGCAACGCGCTGCGGCAGCCCGGCAGGCGGTCGACATAGGCGGCGGAGACGGCGGTCCGAATGATGCGTGTGGGGTCGGTCTCCCGGTGGAGATCGGAGATGAGCTCGTCGAGACCGTCCAGCACGGACAGTGCCGCGTGGGCCGGATCGCCGAAGGTGCCCCGGATCACCGGCAGCAGGGGATCCGAGGAGCGCAGCGGACGTCGCGTCACGGCCCTGTCGAAGGAGTGCCACAGGTCTGGCCTTCCGCCGAAGAAACACACCAGGGCCAGGGTGTGCAGTGCTTCGCGGAGGATGGTGTCGTCCGCCCCGTCGGGCAGGTCGTGGTTGTCGATGGCGCCGACGAGAAGTCGGTGAGCGGTGTCCACGTCGCCTTCGCCGTTGAGGAGATGACTGGCCGCCGCGGCGGCGGCCGCCAGGGAATCGGTGCCGACCGGATCGGCGTGGCCGGCATTGTCCAGCAGAGCGCGTACGTTGCGGAGATCACCGGTGATGTTGGCGCCCAGGCAGGCCGCCTCGGCCAGCCTTCGTCCCTTGGCCGTCCCCGTGCTGCTCAGCTCCGAGGCGCGCAGCAGAGTGGTGATGGCGCCGACGGCGTCACCGCGGCGCAGGGTGCTGTAGGCCACCTCGTGCAGAAGGGCGGCCACCTGGTCGTCGGGGCCCACGGCGGCGTCGGCGAGGTGCCGGGCCCGGTGTTCGGATCCTTCCGGGAGTTCCTCGGCCAGCGCCAGATGTCCCCAACGGCGCTCGGCGCTGGTCGACAGATCCATGACCGCGGAACGGGTGAGAGGGTGCCGGAAGACCAGACGGCCGGTGGCAGTGTCGACCTGCACGAGTCCGGCCCTCTCGGCAGAACACAGCCCGGCCAGGCCGTCGGGGCCGCCCATGGCCTGCTGAAGGATGTGCAGATCACCCGAGCCGTCCAGGACGGCGAGCAGGAGCAGTTTCCGTGTGGCGTCCGGGAGCGCGCCGACCCGGACGGAAAAGATCCTCTTGAGCCGCTCGGTCAACGGCAGCACGGCCGGCAGCGTTCCTCGCTCCGTCTGCTGTGCGTCGTTGAGCGGGACGGGCAGCTCCAGCAGCGCCAGGGGGTTTCCCCGGGCCTCGGCGACAAGACGTCGGCGGACCCTGGCCGCCATGGCGGGGAACCGCTCGGTCACCAACTCGTTCGCCGATTCGTCGTCCAGGGGATGAACCTCGTACGTAGCTATCCCGGTGCTGCTCAGGAACGACTCGTCGCCGGTCCGGGACGCCGCCAGCAGGGCGATGGAACCAGTGCGGATGTAGCGGGCGACGGTTCCCAGAACCACGGCGCTGGGCCGGTCCAACCACGCCACTTCATCGATGATCAGAGCAAGAGGACCGCTCTTGGCCGCGGCCTTCGACAGCAGGACATGCACGGCGTCCGCGACGGTGAGCAGCTCGGTCGGCTGCCCTTCGGACAGCCCTCCGGCCGCCTGGAGCGTTTCGGCCTGCCGGGCGGGCAGCGCTGGAATCTCTCCGGCCAGCGGCTGCAATATCTGGTTCAGTGCCGAGAAGCTGACACTTTCCTCGAACTGCGAGCCGACGACACGCAGAACCCGGAAACCGGTCTCGGACGCGCGCAGCGCCGCAGCGTCCAGCAGCGCGCTTTTGCCCACCCCGGCCTCTCCGGTCAGCATCAGCGCGGTACCCCGCGTGACGGCTGCGCCGAAGAGCCCGTCGATGATCGCCAGTTCTGCCGATCGTCCGATGAGACGACCGGTCGAGTACACACGGGAATCGCCGGCGCGGTTGTGGTCGCCTTCCGGGGAGGGCGGTGCAAGGGATGCCATGAAGCCTCCCGTAGTGGTGGGCAGGATCAGCGACATGACGGGAAGAGCCGAACGCGTCTACGCCCTCACCAGTCTGACGGTTCACCAGGCAACAGCTGCTGAGCTGGCCGAACGCGTGCGCGGGCAATGGGCTATTGAGAATCGAGAGCACTATGTGCGGGATGTGACGTTCGGGGAGGATGCCTCACGGGTACGGACCGGCAGCGCGCCGCGGGCGATGGCCTCCCTGCGCAACCTCGCGATCGGCACTCTGCGGATGACGGGCTGCGGAAACATCGCCGAAGGCCTGCGCCGCCACGGCCGGGACATGGCCCGGCCGCCGACGCCCCTCGGGCTCACGATCAATCCGCACCGATCGCGAGGTAACGACGGAGCCCTGCCCCTGTGCTGAAGCTGATGTTGCACGGCGCGATCAACTTTTCCGGGCGCAGGCCGAATCCTTTCGGCGGGCCCGCACCTCCTATACATGTGCCGACAAACGTCGGGACGGGATCAGGAGGTCTACATGATCATAGGTATCGCCATCGCCGCCGGAGCCGTGCTGCTCTGCACGTGTAGCTACTTCGCCATGCGCAAGCGAAAGCAAGCCCGTGGCTGACTCGTCCTGGCCCGGTGAACAGCTGATCGTCGCCGCCCAGCGCGGCGACGCCGATTCGATCACCGCGTTGGTGTCGGGTTCGCACCCGAACGTGCAGCGATTCGCCCGCTCGCTCTGCGCCACTCCTGAGGATGCCGAGGACGCGGCACAGGAAGCCTTGATCATCCTCTATCGCAAGATCGGGATGCTACGGGCGTCCGGCGCGCTGACGTCGTGGATGTTTCGCATCGTCCGCAACGAGTGCCTGCGGCGCGCGCGGACGATGCGGGCCCACGCACCCCTGCCGGATGCCGCCGTGCGCTCGGCCGAGGAAGTGGTTCTGCAGCGCATCGAGGCGGGCAAGGTGGCGGCCGCCATCGCCGCACTGCCGGCCGAGCAGCGCCGCGTGCTGATCATGCGGGACATCCAGGGCTACAGCGGACGAATGGTCGCCGAGGCGCTCGGCCTCAGTACCGCCGCGATGAAATCGCGTCTGCACCGCGCCCGCACTGCGGTTCAGCAGTCCCTCCGTGCCACACCCGAACCTACGCCTGGAGATACCCATGACGACAACCAAAGCCGACGGCCCTGACTTCGCGAGTTCGTCCCTGCCCCGCCACCTGGTCCGGGGCGTGATCGGCTTCAGCAGCCTGATCGGCTCGGTCGCGTTCATCCCGACCGCCGGCCCGGTCAGCCTGCTGCTCCTGCCGGTCGGCGTACTGGCACTGCGCGGCTGCCCGATGTGCTGGACCATCGGCCTGATACAGACCATCTCGCGGGGCCGCCTGCAGCACACCTGCGAGGACGGCCGGTGCAAGCTGACCGTCGCGGATCGAGACCACGAGGAGCGGCCGACCGAATCGGTCTCGCTGTAGCAAAGCCGTGGGCTCGGTGCCTGCGTCCGGGACACCGCGTCCGCCGAGGACGCTTCCCACGCCACCGGCCGGTAGGGACCCCCACGAAGGTGGGCACCGGCAACACGCCGGGCGTTGGCGACCCTGCTTGTCGGCAAGACCGGACAGCGTCAACGGATGGGCGCCATGGCCAGCCGCACGCAGATACGGCACCACCTCGTCCCACGCCCACGATCCGAGCCGCGCGCCTGCAACCAGTACGAAATTCGCCATGGCTGCACCGTAGCGAAGCGGCCTGACAACCGCTCCGAGAACACTCTCGATACGCGCCCTGTGACCAAGACTCCTAGTTGACACTAACTGACGCCCCTGACCTGCAGTGATGCCAACTACGGTTCAGCACATCAGACCCAAACTCAGAACTCTACTTGGCACTTTGGTACAGCCATCGGCCGAGCGGACTGTGATCGACACGGCGGTGTGTGTTCTCAAGTACGCCGTCACCGCGCCCAAGATTTGCCCGGCAAGCCCTGGCGGTGGACCAGCGCAATCACGACGATGGCCACGAACAAGTACAAGGTCTTCTGCGCTGACTGCCGCCGTCTGCTACCCCCGAGATAGGACTTGCGACACTGCCGCACGGGCTGGCTTACTTACCGCCCCGCCGAGGACCCTCGATCCGCGCCAGCCTGGGCTGGCGGTGGACCCCGTGACCCGGACCGGTGGCGGCTCGACGTTCAGGTGATTGAGGCACAATGGTCAGCCGAGCTCCCCAGAGGCAGCCTCCGTGTCGGCCTCCATACCGACGATTTCGTTCACCGGCACGCGCAGTACACGATGTTGATCACACGCGGCGGCCAGCCGATTAGCGTAGAGGCGGAGCCGTTGGCGCAGCCGTAACCGTGAGCCTCGAAGCGTCGCCGCATAGTACTCGCCGGCGCGCCGAGCGAGCATCCGCGCATTTCCGCCCTGCTCGCGTAGCTCGGCCACATCGGGACTGTGCAGGTGTTCCCCTTGGGTGACCTCGCTCCACACGAGGATGGAGCCGATGGCCGGGTCAGCCTTGGCACGCATTCGGCCAAGCTTGGGAAGGTCCACGGAGAGCGCGAGCCAGTCGTCCACGGGCAGCGGCCACGTTGCCATCATTTGCCGTCGGTTGGCGTAGTCGACGCTGTTCATCTGCTGGTCGAGATCTCGGGCGATCTGCTCGACGGCTTCCTCAAAGGCTGGCCACAAATGGGCTTCGTCAAGCTGGCGGCCCAGAACGTGCAAGGCGTACCGGGCGCAGCCCTCTGGCAGCCCCATGGCGACGGCGCACTCGGGCCATTTAGCGCCGGAGGTCAACTGGGCGAGCCCGAGTGACGCGGCGCGACGCAAGAAGCGGACAGTGTTCTGACCACGGCTCGGCAGGCGAGCGGCGAGAGGGGCGATGTGGGCGTCGAACCACGCGCGAGGCACGAACGCCGGAACTTCCTCCAATCGGAATCGGTGACCAGGGGCCGTGAGGCGCAGTCGTCGGCGGGTCTGGAGGCCATAGATCCGGCGAGCGGTGGCGCGGGAGAGAGTGGTTGAGATGTCACCGTGCCTGAAGATCAAGCTGGCGTATCCCTTGGATCGCCGGTAAGCCTCGCGCGTCAAAGGATTGATCCGGCCCCGAAGGGAGGCCAGGTCACGGTCCCCGAGAAGTGCGTCGGCGGCCAGGAGCAGAGCACCGCACTGCGCGGCGTCGCCCGGCGCTGTGCGGGTGCCAATCAGTTTGGCGTCGGCCCGCCCCTCACGTCTGGCTTCGACCAGTGCCGCAACGCGTGCCGCTTGTCTGTCGATGAGATCGGCCAACGGGGTCGAGGGAACGTAGGCTTCGCCCAGAGGCCAGGTCAGCTTGATCAGATGCGTGGTCGTGATCAGATCCGGGAAAAAGGAGCTGCCCATGGGGCTGGCGTCATCGGATTCCGGTGATGTAGGCACTAGGTGCTCAATGAGGCGTTGCTGCAGCGACAGGAGCCGGGCAAGGTCCCCAGGTGGCAGCTCCCTTCCGGCGCTGCCCAAGTTCTCATCGAGCCGTGCACCGCAGGCGATGCTGGCACTCCGCGGGTTGCTGCCATGCCGTTCCTCGGCTGGCGATCTGTTGCGACACTGCGACGGGTGCAGACCGACGAGACGTGGGTTCTTGATCAGACCAGGACGCCTACTCACGGCAGCGTTGAGAGGACGCTCGCACTCGGGACACTCGTGCTCGAGGAGACGGTGGTGCCGGGAGCAGGCGAAAACGATCGGCAGGTGCCAAGGCCGTCGCCACGGACCGCCAAAGGCGTTCTCGACAGGGCCGCCGTCCCCCCGAAGGCACTCTGGGCAGTAGCGACTGGAGGCCCTCACGGCCCAGTTGGCCGACGCGCTTGCTCCGATCCGGGGCGTGTCCGCGCGCAGTCTGCCCAGAGGCGGATAGGCACCGGCGAACCGTCGCAAGGTCAAGGCCTCCGCCTCCTCTGTGGTCAGGCGCGCCGCGTGGGCCAACTGTCTCACCAGTTCGTCAGGAAGGGCGCGCAGGTAGGCGTACGGAAGTCTGCCGTGGCTATCACTCAGTCCGCACAGATCGGCAATCCGACCGGGAGATACGCCCAAGCGGTAGGCCATGCGCAACAGGAAGCCGGGCAGGGACTCTTCGACCAGCGGCGCGAGGCTACGCGGAAGTCGTCGTGTCGTCGTGGCGCTCCTCCGAGGACTACTGAGACGAACAGGGAGGAACCCGCCGCCCAAAGCGATCCTGGATTCCTTGGCATCGGCCCAGTCAAACTGTCCATACACCAGGCGCAACACCTCCCAGCATCCCGCCACTCGTACGAGGGACTCTCGCAAAAGCGACCGCCTTACAGAAGGTGATCGCCATATCGTCGTCGCGCGCTATACGGACGCGGCCGAGTGATGAGGGGGCGAAGCCGTGTACTCGAAGGATGTAAGCCGGGGTTGGGTGCATGAGACAGCACGCGTGGCGTCCCACGAAGCAACGTGGTCCGACGTGTGCGGGTTGGACGACTTGGCGGTCGCATCCACCGGATTCACCGCGTATTCACAGCAGTTGGACCTCGGTGAGCAGTGGCCAGCGCGTTGGACTACCACGTGGAAGGTCGGCCGCACTTCGGTGGTCCACGCAGTGCGGGATCTCGCCGAGGTGGACGTGTCTCAATGTACTCCCGTGCGTCGCTTCACGTGGCGCACGGACCAGTACCACCGGCCGGGGCTGGAGTATCTGGTGACGACGGACCGGCATCACGGTTTTGAGAGCTTTGAGGAGGAGCGCCTGCTGCTGGTGACAGACTTTGCCGCTGGCCTGGTGGAGGCTCTATCCCAGCCGTTCAGGCTGCGCTTGCGTGCTGGCGGCCGGCGTGTCGAGCACACACCGGACTACTTGCTGCTCACGGATTCGGGTCCGTATCTCGTGGACGTGCGCCCGGCAGATCGCATCCGTTCAGCAGACGCTCTGAAGTTCGCGGCTACCGCAGAGGTCGCTCTGGCCGCCGGCTGGAACTACAGCGTGGTGACGGGATGGCGACGGTACGCACTCGGGACGGTGGATGCCCTCTCGGCGGAGCGCCGCGACCTTCCTGACGTGCTGGGTACTCAGGGGCAGTTGATCGAGGCGGTCGCGCATGAGCCAATGCCCTTTGGTGACTTGGTCGGGCAATGCAGGTACCCGGCGATTGCGCGTGCCCACGCTTCTCACCTGATGTGGCACCGCTACATGGGCGTGGATCTGTCCGGTCCCTACGGAGATTGGAGCCTGGTCCGGTTGGCGGAGCGCGGGCGTCGATGGGGGCGGGAGAGGTGACGGCGACCGTCTGGGAGCTTTCACCGGGCACAGAGTTGATTGTCGGCGGGAACGAGTGGCGGGTTGAGTCGTGCCTGCCGCACCTGGGCCGGGTGACTCTGATTGGGGACGAGGGCTCGGCGTGGACGACGTCGCTGAGCGAGCTGATACATCGGCCGGACTGCCGGCCGTCCACACGGACACGGACGGATCTTCCGGCCGCGAGCCGCGGACGCCAGTCGAAGGCGATGGAGGATCTTCTCCAGATCAAGCGCAGGCACGTGATGCGGCGCCTGGACCACATCCGCGAGGTGGAGACCGGTTTCCGCAGCGGTGATCCGTTCGCGGCGCTACCGCACGAACCCCGTCCGCAGTACGACACCGACACCACCACGATGACGCAGCGCCGCCTGGCGAAGGTAGAGGAGCTGCGCCGGGCCGCGGCCGAGGACCCCGAGCGCGCCAAGGAGTTGGAGCTGCATCGCGTGAGTCTGCGTACGCTGGTGCGATGGGACATGGGCCGCAGACGCTTCGGGCCAGTGGGCCTGGCCGACGACAGGTGGTTGCGGGAGGCAACCGGGCACCGGGTCACGCCCGCGGTCCGCGAAGCACTGTACGCGGTGCGCGAGGAGACACTCCATCGCGCGAAGATCAGCGCGAAGGCCCGCGAACGCCTGATCCACCAGTATGTACGTGAGGTCTTCGGACCCGAGGAGTGCGAGCGCATCCCCGGCTACGACACACTACGCACCATCTGGCAGGAGTGGTTCGGCTCTACCGGCGCCCGCGCCCGCTACGCCCGCTCGGCTGCGGCCGCGCAGAAGAATACGACGGGCCGACACGTTGTGGTGCACCGCCCCGGGCAGGTGGTGGCCCTGGACACAACGGTGCTGCCGGTGAAGGTGCTGGAGAACGTGTTCGGCGATCCAGTCTCCGTCCACCTGACGATGGCCCTGGATGTGTACACCCACTCGATCGTGGCGTTCCGGCTCAGTCTGGTCTCGGACGCTTCGATCGACGTGGCGATGGTGCTTCGCGATGTGATGATGCCGCTGCCCATGCGCCCGGACTGGGGCAAGGACATGGAGTGGGCCTACCCCGGCATCCCGACCACGGTGGTCGCGGATTTCGCCGGGCACGAGGTCGCCGGTCTGCCGTTCCTCGCGCCGGAGACGGTCACCACGGACCACGGGGCCGTCTACCGCAATCACCATCTGGTCGAAGTCCAGCGAGTGATCAAGGCGAACATCAAGCCCAGCCGCGTACTGCGCCCGACCGACAAGCAGGCCGTGGAACGAGCCTTCGGCGGCATCCAGTCGCTGTTGTTCGCCATCCTGCCCGGCTACCAGGGCGTGGACACTGCGGACCGCGGCGTGGACCCGGAGGCCGATGCCTGCCTGACGGTGGCGGAAATGGAGCATCTGATCGCCACCTGGATCGTCAAGGTGTGGCAGAACCGACGCTTCGACTCGTACGCGCCGAGTTGGGATCCCGGCGGCGACCACAGCCCGAACAGCCTGTTCGCCGCAGCCATGGCCCAGGGTGGCTTCTCGCTGAGGATCCCGTCGGCCGAGCTGTACTACCAACTGCTACCCACGCACCGGGTCATGATCCATGGCAAACGCGGAGTGAAGATCAAAAACGTACGACGATGAGGAGGCCCTGGGCCCTTACCGGGGCGAGGTCTCGCGGCGTGGCGGCTGTGCCAAGAACAAGTACGTTTTCCATCGCGACCCGCGCGACCCCTGCTTCGTTTTCTTTCAGGACCCGCGCACCCACGAGTGGCATACCCTGCGCTGGACCGGTCTGCCGGACGAGGGCGAGGTCCCCGCCTTCAGCGATGCCCGGATTCGTGAGGTCATGCGGGAGGTCCGCAGGCGGGGGATATCACCGAAGTCGGACAAGGAGCTGCTGCCGCTGCTCCTGGAGGTGATCGGCAACAACATCCCCGTAGAGCGGTGGCCGACGCAGCTGTCCAAGGCCGAACGCACGGCGCACGCCCGCGAGGTGGCCCAGGCCGGTGCCGCAGCTGCCGACCGCCCCGCCTCAGCCTTGGCGGTTCACGCACCCCGGCTTCCTGTGGCCACGACAACTGGCGCCGACGGCAACGTCGTACCCCTGCGATGGTGCGATCGCGCCACGCAAGGGCAGAACGCACTGGACCACGAGCGCCGCCGGCGCAGGGAAGCCGTGGTTCCCGAACGCCCCACAGCACCACCAGGACTCGATGAACAGCTGCGCGCCTCAAGCCTGATGGTCCTTCCAGACGACGACCTCGACGAGAACGACATCGACGACACGGCCGCCGTGGCCGAGGGAGAGATCGACCTGTGAGCGGGGAGAGCAGCACGCCGTCCTTTCTGCCCGGTCCTCCGATCGACCGCACCACGTGCGAGGGCTGGCAGTGTTGGGGCCGGACCCGGCACGACTTCGTGCCCGCTCCCGCGCTCACCGAAGAGGAATACGCACGCAAGACACCTCGCCAGCGGCGTGTCCATGATCTGCACCGGCTCGCCACCCACAGCAGCCTGCCTCTTCAGGCCACCCCGATGAGCGAAGCGGTCGCCGCAGCCGTACGGGCTCGCGTCGAGGACGGCGCCTTCAGCCACAAAGCAGGGACCCGCGCCGGCGTCATGGTCAACGGGAACGGCGCCCAGGGCAAGACCGAAACCGTCTGCGCGGCACTCGCACGCTTCGAGGAGGAATGGCTGGCCCTCCACAACCAGTTGAACCCCGACGCGATGCCCGGCACCCGCGACTTGGTCGCGCCCGTCGCCTACGTGCGTTGTCCAGTGAAGGCCACGCCCATCTCCACCTGCCAGCGCATCCTCGACTTCTACGGTGAGGACTACAAGGGCATGCGCCTCGAGGACCTGGTCCGTACCGTCAAGACCTCGATCATCGAACACGCTACGAAAGCGCTCGTGATCGACGACATCACCCGCCTCAAGCTCCATCGCGAAGCCGACCAGGACGTCCTCGACCTCATCCGCGAGATGATGAGCATGCCTGTCACGCTCATCCTCGTCGGCGTCGGCATTCCCACCTCGGGGCTATTACGCGAGGGGCGCCGGGACGCGAAGACGGGCAACTGGATCTTCCCGCCGCTCACGGACCGGGGCCGCAGCCCCAACGCACATGCGGCAAGCCAGCACGAGCGCCGCTTCGAGTTGGTCGATCTCGATCCGTTCCGCTACGACACTGACAAGCAGATCGCCGCCTGGACCAACCACCTGCGCGGCCTGGAGAAGAACCTGCGCCTGCTCCACGACACCGAGGGCATGCTCACGGACGGCGACATGCCCGAGTACCTGTTCAGCCGTACCAAGGGCGTCGTCGGCGTCCTGGAGAAGCTCATCCAGCGCGGCTGCCGCATCGCCATCAAGGACGGCAGCGAACGGCTGGCGAAAGACCTGTTCAACCAGTTCGCTGTCACCCCGGACGACCTGCCCGACCTGGACGCAGAGTCAGGCGAACAGCCTGAGATTCCTGCCGTGCCCAAGCCCAAGAAGCCGCGGAAGAAGGGACGTAACACCGTCTTCGACGACGATGGACCGGCCGAGAGTTCAGTTGGTTGACCGCCGTGGAGCACCGAGTGCTGGCCCGGAGCCTGGCACCGCTGCCGGAGGAGTCACTGCCCGGATTCCTGCTGCGGCTCGCCTACCGTTTGGACCGATCCCCTGCCCGAATCGGTGTCCTGTGCGGACTCAGCAGCCTGCAACACCGGCTGCCCGCCGAGTACCTGCTCGCCCTGCCGCCACAGCTCGCCACTACTCTCGCCCGCACCACGCGACTGTCCCTGGCAGAGGCGCAAGCACTGACACTCGTCGGCTCAGGGCTCGCCACCACGTACACGCCACTGGTCACAACTCGCCTGGACCAAGGCCGCAACCACGCGGCTGCGCGGCGGCGATGGGCCATCAACCTATCCAGTCGATTCTGCCCCCGATGCCTGGCCGGCGACGGCAGCCTCGTACAGAGCACACTCGGCGGCGCGTGGCGGTTGCGATGGCACCTGCCGGTGGTCTTCGCTTGCCCCCAGCACTCCGCCCTGCTGTCCGGCACCTGTCCGCAGTGCCGCAATCCCCCCAACCGTCCGCCGGGAACCGAACGCGTTGGCCTGCTCATGCAACGTGCAGCCGACGGGCTCCATCCAGCACAGTGCCGCCATCCGATGCTGGGCACTCGACCGGCTTCGGCTCGCATCAACCGCTCCTGCGGAGCACGGCTGGATCAACCATCGGAGGACTCTCCGGTAATGAACCCCGATGACATGGATCGATTACTCGTCCTGCAACGTCGAATCGATCAGCACCTGTTGCCAGAAGCCTCGCCGCCGAGGTCGGAGTGCGGGGCAAGTGATCGATACTTCTTCCTCGATCTGATCGCAGCCGTTCAACTAGTCAAGTTCAGCTGGCCCTTAGGGTCCAACCTGGTCCGCTCTGCGGCTCTGTCCTCCCTCATCGACAGCCACGCCAATGTGATCGTCAACCAGCTTGATCAACCCGTCGGCCCAGGCACGCGCTCGTCCAGCCCGTGGTCCGCGCCGGACGATCCCGCCGAGTGTGCAGCCCTCCTCCTGGCCGCCGATGAGCTCCTCGGCCATGACCCTAGAGACGACGCCGAACTGCGGGACCGGGTCCAATCACTGTCCCGCGCCGCCTTCGAACGTATCCCCACGAACATGGCTGCTGCCTTCCGCCGGATGGAGTTCTCGCCGGTTCTCGCTCGTGCCCTAGCCCGGAAGGTCAACGGCTTCTACCAAGCAGGCGGACATCGGCACTCCAAACTCCGGGCGCCCTCGCGTGAGTGTCGCTTCAGCGCCGAGCACGTCCCCGCTCTGATGCCTTCCACATGGTTCGACACCCACTTCACCGGCCTCGTGGAGCGTGTGGGACCAATCACAGTCTGGAATATGCGCCACCTGCGCCGGGCCGCGTCACTCAAACTCGTCGAGATGGCCGCAGGCGGCACCTGGCCTGAATGCGCTGAAACCCTAGGAACACCCTGGAATACCGCGCAGCATTCCCTCAAGATCCTCAAGCGTGTACTTGCACCCACCGAGTCGTGGGAGGCATTTGATCAAGCGGTCGATCAAGTCGCCTGCGCACTGGACTCCCATACTCTCCGGATCAATTACGCCGAGCGACGTCACGCGCTTGCCTCGTGGCGAATGCCCGATGCCGACTGGATCACGCTGTGCGAGGGATTGAGTCAGTTCGGGTGCGAACCCACGTCGCCCCGCCCTCCCGCCGCCGCGGCACTTGTCTGGGCCAAGGTCACTCAGGGCGACTACCTCCACAGCCCCGCCCTTAGTGCACTGCGTCGGTCGGGGCAGAACACCGCGCACCTGGTTGCAGCCGTGAACCGGATGCGCACCGCCGCCGGCCGTAAAGGCGCAGTGGGCCAGCTTCTTCACCGGCTCGACCAATACGCCAGCCGCCTCGCCCTCACCTGTGACCAATCGCAGGGATCTACCCTCGTCCCGTGAGCACCCACTGATCGTAGGCGCGCGGCTCGGGGGCCTGGTGCACAGATCTCCGTACTCGGTGGAGCACTCTCACCGTCAGCCCCTCGGGATTCACGTCGCCGTCAGATCGTGGCCAGCTGTCAACTGGCCTCGGTCGCCCCTGGCCAGCAGCTCCCAGTACAGGTCTCCCGAGGCAAGGGCCACGTTCCATGGGGCACCGACGAAATGCGCTGGTCAGGCCAAATGCCGAGGCGCCGAAGATCGCTTCCCGCGCACATCAAGATCGTTTCCCAGCGCCCAGGTGGGGCTGCGGCTCGCCGCCCCCACGGGCACCGCGATGACGGCGCTGAAGTGGATCGCCGAGTGGCCGCCCGTCCAGCGCCTCTCCGACGGCTCGCTGAGCATGTCCGTGGACCCGTTCGCCGACTACCACCTCATCTACGCCGTCGCCCTGATCGCCCCGTCCCTGGCCTCCGCCGACGGCACCTGGGGCGTCGGCAGCCTCTGGGCAAGCTGCCGTTCGTCCTCACCGAACGGCTGGCTGCGCTGACCGCCGCAGGTCCCTGGCAGGGGCCGATCGGCCCCTGCCAGGGACCTGCGGCCCCTGCACCACGAACTCGATCGACACCAGTCTGGAATCGGATCGTGCGATCCCGATCCAGGAGGTGGAGACCATGCCCCGCACCATCACCGTGGGCCTCGACGGCTCGCCCGAGAGCCGCGCCGCCGCAGAATGGGCGGCCAGGGAGGCCAAGCTGCGCGGCCTGCCGCTGAAGCTCGTCAACGTCTGGGAGCCGGTTCCCACGCCGATGGCGCAGGCCCCGCTCCTCGGCGCCGAGCCCCAGCAGCATGGGAGCACCCGCCATGAGTCCGCAGAGGGACTGAGGCTGCGGCACCCCGGCATCGAGATCACCGCGGAGCAGGTCTCCGGCCGGCCAGGCGAGGTCCTGTCACGCATCGCCGATGACGCCGTGCTGCTCGTCCTGGGCTCGCGCGGCCTGAGCGGGGTCGGCGGGTTCCTGGTGGGCTCGGTCGGCCTCGCCGTCGTGGCGCACGCCGAGCGGCCCGTGGTCCTCGTCCGCGCCGGGGAGCAGGCCGCCGACGAGCACCTGATGGACCGGACGGGCATCCCGTCCGCCGCGGCCCCCTACCGGCCCGTGGTCCTGGGCCTGGACACCGACGACCCGGACCCCTCGCTCGTCGAGTTCGCCTTCGACGCGGCCGACCGCCGCGCCACCTCCCTGCGGGTCGTCCACGGCTGGAACCCGCCGCCCTACTACGCCTACGGCCTCTCCTCCGACCTCGAACTCCACACCGAGCTGGCCCGGCAGGAAGCCGCCACCCTCACCGAGGTCCTGCGCCCGTGGCGGCAGAAGTTCCCCGCCGTCGAGGTCGTCGAGGAGTCCCGGTACGGAACGGCCGCCATTCACCTGGTCGACGCCTCCCGCGAGGCCTCCCTGGTCGTCGTCGGCCGCCGAATCCGCCGCAGCCCGCTCGGCGCCCGCATCGGCCCGATCACGCACGCCGTACTGCACCACGCCACCGCCCCCGTCGCCGTCGTCGCACACGGCTGACCTGCCCCGAGGAGGAGAGAAACCATGAAGGCAGCAGTCGTACGAGCCTTCGGCGAGCCCCTGGTCATCGAGGAGCGCCCCGATCCCGAGCCCGGCCCCGGACAGGTCCGTATCCGGGTCGAGGCCTCCGGGCTGTGCCACACCGACATCCACGCCGCCCGCGGAGACTGGCCGGTCAGGCCGAGCCCGCCGTTCGTCCCCGGCCACGAGGGCGTCGGCCTCGTCGAGGCCCTCGGCGACGGCGTCACGCACCTCGCACTGGGGCAGCGCGTTGCCGTGCCCTGGCTGGGCAGGACGTGCGGGCGATGCGAGTACTGCCTGTCCGGCTGGGAGACGCTGTGCGAGCAGCAGATCAACACCGGATACGGGTGCGACGGCGGGTACGCGGAGAAGATGCTGGCCTGGGCCGACTTCGCCCAGCCGGTGCCCGACGGCATCAGCGCCCTGGAGGCCGCCCCGCTGACCTGCGCCGGCGTCACCACGTACAAGGCCCTCAAGGTCGCCGACGTCCAGCCGACCCAGCTCGTAGCCATCTCCGGTGTCGGAGGACTGGGCCACCTGGCGGTGCAGTACGCGAAGATCGCCGGGCGCAGGTGGCGGCGATCGACGTCACGGACGAGAAGCTCGAACTCGCCGCGGGACTCGGCGCCGACCTCGTCATCGACGCCCGCAAGCAGGACCCGGGAGAGGTGCTCCAGCGCTACGGCGGTGCGCATGCCGCCATCGCGCTGGCGGTGAACGAGGCGGCGTTCTCGGCGGCGTACGCCGGGCTGCGGCGCGGCGGGAAGCTCGTGATGGTGGCCCTGCCTGCGCACGGCACGATCCAGGTCCCGATCTTCGACACCGTGCTGAACGGCACCTCGGTGATCGGCTCCATCGTGGGTACCCGGCAGGACCTGGCCGAGGTCTTCCAGCTCCACGCGGCAGGCCGCACCAGGGTCATCTACGAGACACGGCCGCTCGCGAGCGTCAATGAGTCCATCGACGACGTGCTGCGCGGCGAGATCAAGGCGCGGATCGTCTTCGACATGGCTGCGGGAAGGTGAGGACGATGGAACTCCCCCTGGTCGTGGGCGTCGACGGTTCCGAGCCGAGTCTGCGCGCCGTGGACTGGGCGGCCGATGAGGCCGCCCTGCGCGGGGTGCCGCTGCGGCTGGTGTACGCCTCGCTGTGGGAGCGCTACGAGGGTCCCGCCCTCGCCACGGGGCTTGGCAGGTCCTCGGAGCAGGTGCTGGCCGACACCATCGTCGAGGCCGCCGCGAAGCGCGCCCACCGCCGCGAGGTGGACGTGAAGATCTCCACCGAGGTACTGCCCGAAGAGCCGGTGCCCGCTCTGCTGCGCGAGGGCCGTACCGCTTCGGCGCTGGTCCTGGGCTCGCGCGGCCGCGGCGGCATCGCCGAGCTGCTGCTCGGCTCGGTCAGCCTCGCGGTCGCCGCCCGCGCCGACTGCCCGGTGATCGTGCTGCGCGGCAGCCACGACAACCAGGCGAACTCCGCGATGCGCGGGCCCGTCGTGTTGGGGGTCGGCGAGGAGCCGGAGAACTCGGCGGCCGTGCGCTTCGCCTTCCAGGAGGCGGCGGAACGCCGAGTGCCCCTGGAGGCCGTACGCGCCTGGCGGTGCCCCGGGTACGAGACCACCGACCACCCTCTGATGGCCGGCGAACCCGCCCGGCTGCACGAGGAGCGGGCCGTTCAGACCCTGGACGCGGCGCTGCGGGAAGCCCCCGAGGGTGTGGAACTGCACCGCCGTACCGCCGAAGGCCCCGCCCGCAAGGTGCTGCTCGACGCCTCGGCCGACGCCGGCCTGCTCGTCGTCGGCGCCCGGCGGCGCCACGGCCACTTCGGGCTCCAGCTCGGCAGGGTCGCCCACGCGGTCCTGCACCACTCCGCCTGCCCGGTGGCCGTCGTACCCCAGCGGGCATGACCGGCTCAGAGCGCCACCGTGTGCGCAACGCGCGGGTTCACGTGCTCCGAGACGCGTTTGAACGTGGCGCCCTTCGAACACCACGACGAGCGGGCGCCCTCGGTTCGCGCCCTTCCCTGAAGTCCGACTCGCCTCGATGACTTGCGGAGTCACCATGCCCAAGGTCGAACACCCGAACAGCACCGTGCTGACCGACGAGGAACTGCGCACCCTGGACGCCCACTGGCGGGCCGCCAACTACCTTGCCGTCGGCCAGATCTATCTGATGGCCAACCCGCTCCTCACCGAACCCCTCACCGCCGCCCACATCAAGCCGCGGCTGCTCGGCCACTGGGGCACTTCCCCGGGCCTCAACCTCGTGTACACGCACCTCAACCGGGTGATCAAGGCTCGCGGGCTCGACGCGCTGTGCGTATGGGGTCCCGGCCACGGCGGGCCGGCGGTGCTCGCGAACTCCTGGCTGGAAGGCAGCTACAGTCAGACCTACCCGGACGTCCCGCGGGACGCGGCGGGCATGGACCGGCTCTTCCGGCAGTTCTCCTTCCCCGGCGGCGTGCCCAGCCATGTCGCGCCGGAGACACCCGGCTCGATCCACGAGGGCGGCGAGCTGGGCTACTCGCTCGCGCACGCGTACGGCGCCGCCTTCGACAACCCGGACCTGCTGGTCGCCTGCGTGATCGGCGACGGCGAGGCGGAGACCGGGCCACTGGCCGCGTCCTGGCACTCCAACAAGTTCCTCGACCCGGTGCACGACGGCGCGGTCCTGCCGATCCTGCACCTCAACGGCTACAAGATCGCCAACCCGACCGTCCTCTCCCGCCTCCCGGAGTCCGAACTCGACGAGCTGCTGCGCGGCTACGGCCACGAACCGATCCACGTCACCAGCGACGACCCGCACCAGGTCCACCGCGCCATGGCCGACGCCTTCGACCAGGCACTGGACCGCATCGCCGTGATGCAGCGCGCGGCCCGCGAGGACGGCAGGACCGAGCGCGTGCGCTGGCCCATGATCGTGCTGCGTACACCGAAGGGCTGGACGGGCCCCGCCGAGGTCGACGGAGTCCCGGTCGAGGGCACCTGGCGCGCGCACCAGGTCCCGCTGTCCGCCGTACGCGAAAACCCTGAGCACCTGCGGCAGCTGGAGACCTGGCTGCGCTCGTACCGTCCCGAGGAGCTGTTCGGCGCCGACGGGCGGCCCACCGCCGACGTCCTCGCCTGTGTCCCCGAGGGGACCCGCCGGCTGGGCGCCACCCCGCACGCCAACAGCGGCCTGCTCGTACGTGACCTGCCGATGCCCTCCCTCGACCGTTTCGCCGTCCCCGTCGACAAGCCGGGCGCCACCCTGCACCAGCCCACCCGGGTCCTCGGCGACCTCCTCGAACAGGTCATGCGGGACACGTCGGAACGGCGTGACTTCCGTCTGGTGGGCCCGGACGAGACCGCGTCCAACCGGCTCGGCGCCGTCTTCAACGCCAGCGGCAAAGCCTGGCAGGCCCAGACCCTCCAGGTGGACGAGCACTTGGACCGGCACGGCCGGGTCATGGAGATCCTCTCCGAACACCTCTGCCAGGGCTGGCTGGAGGGCTATCTGCTCACCGGCAGGCACGGGCTGTTCTCCTGCTACGAGGCGTTCGTCCACATCGTCGACTCGATGGTCAACCAGCACATCAAGTGGCTGAAGACATCGAGGCAGTTGGCGTGGCGGGCCCCGATCGCCTCCCTCAACTACCTTCTGACGTCGCATGTCTGGCGTCAGGACCACAACGGCTTCTCGCACCAGGACCCCGGGTTCATCGACCACGTCCTCAGCAAGAGCCCCGAGGTCGTACGGGTCTATCTGCCGCCGGACGCCAACACCCTGCTGTCGGTGGCGGATCACGTCCTGCGCAGCCGTGACTACGTCAACGTGATCGTGGCGGGCAAGCAGCCCTGTTTCGACTGGCTGTCCATGGACGAGGCCCGCGCCCACTGCGCCCGCGGTGCCGGGATCTGGGACTGGGCGGGCAGCGAGAACGGAGGCGAGCCCGTCGTGGTGCTGGCCTGCGCGGGAGACGTACCGACCCTGGAGATCCTGGCCGCGTCCGATCTGCTGCGGCGCCATCTGCCGGAACTCGCCGTCCGGGTCGTCAACGTCGTCGACCTGGCCCGGCTGCTGCCGAGCGAGGAACACCCGCACGGAATGGGCGACTTCGAGTACGACGGCCTGTTCACGACGGACAAGCCGGTGATCTTCGCCTACCACGGCTACCCCTGGCTGATCCACCGCCTCTCCTACCGCCGCACGGGCCACGCCCAACTGCACGTCCGCGGCTACAAGGAGATGGGCACCACGACCACCCCGTTCGACATGGTCGTCCGCAACGACATGGACCGCTACCGGCTGGTCATGGACGTCATCGACCGGGTGCCCGGCCTCGGCGTCCGCGCCGCCGCCGTACGCCAGGAGATGGCCGACGCCCGCACCCGCCACCACGCCTGGATCCGCGAGCACGGCATAGACCTGCCCGAGGTCACCGACTGGACCTGGACGGCCTGAACACCCCTGCCCCGCAAAGGAGTTCAACGCCATGACCGTACGCGTCGGCATCAACGGCTTCGGCCGCATCGGCCGCACCTACCTCCGCGCGGCCCTCGACCGGGCGGAGGCGGGCACCCAGTACGTCGAGGTGGTCGCCGTCAACGACATCGCCCCGCCTGCCACGCTGGCCCATCTGCTGGAATACGACTCGACGTTCGGCCGCATCGGACGCGAGGTCACCCACGACGACAGTTCGATCACCGTCGACGGCCATCGCATCGCCGTCACCGCCGAACGCGACCCGGCAGCCCTCCAGTGGGGCGACTGCGGCGCCGGCATCGTCATCGAGTCCACCGGGCACTTCCGTGATCGCGACTCCGCCGCACTGCACCTGAAGAGCGGCGCCCACACAGTGCTGCTCTCCGCGCCCGGCAAGAACGCGGACGCCACCATCGTCATGGGCGTCAACGACGGCACGTACGACCGCCACAGTGACCGGATCGTGTCGGCGGCCTCCTGCACCACCAACTGCGTCGCTCCGATGGTCAAGGTGCTCCACGAGACCTTCGGCATCGACCGCGGAATGATGACCACCATCCACGGCTACACCAACGACCAGTCCCTGCTGGACGGCCCGCACAAGGACCTGCGCCGGGCCCGCTCCGCGGCGCTCAGCATCATCCCGACCAGCACGGGAGCCGCCCGCGCCGTCGGCCTGGTGCTGCCGGAACTGGCGGGCGCCCTGGACGGCATCGCGGTCCGCGTGCCCGTCGAGGACGGCTCGCTCACGGACCTCGCGGTGGTGCTGCGGCGCGAGGCGACGGTGGACGAAGTCAACACGGCCTTCGCCGAGGCCGCTCAGGGCCCGTTGAACGGCATCCTCCGCGTGGCGAAGGCGCCCATCGTCTCCCGCGACGTCATCGGCGACGCCGCGTCCTGCATCTTCGACCCGGCCCTGACACAGGCGAACGGCAATCTGGTCAAGGTCTTCGGCTGGTACGACAACGAGTGGGGCTACACCAACCGGCTCCTGGACCTCACGGCACTGGTGGCCGACGACTGAGGACGCCGCCCCGTACACCTGCGTCACCGTCACCCCGCCCGGGCCCACGCCCGCACCCTCGATGTCCGCCGGGTGCCGGCGTGGGCCCGTCGCGCGTTCGGGACCACGCCCTAGGTGTATTGCCCTGTGAGGTTGGGGACGCGGCTGGCGGGTGGTTTGCCTGCGAGCGCGGTGTGTCCGCGGTGGTGATTGTAGGTGTGCAGCCATTTCGGGAAGGCGTCGCGTCGTTGCTGCTCTGAGCGGTAGGGGCGGGCGTAGGCCCATTCGTCGAGCAGGGTGCGGTTGAGGCGTTCGACCTTGCCATTGGTCTGCGGCCGGTAGGGCCGGGTTCGCTTGTGGGTGATCCCGGCCGCCGCGAGCGTTTCGTGCCAGAGGCCGGACTTGTAGCAGGAGCCGTTGTCGGTCAGCACCCGCTCGACGGTGATCCCGCACGAGGTGAAGAACGCCTGGGCCCGGGTCCAGAAGGCGGTGGCGGTCTCCTTCTTCTCGTCGCCGAGGATCTCGCTGTAGGCGAGGCGGGAGTGGTCGTCGACGGCGGTGTGGATGTAGCTGTAGCCGGCCCCGGAACGCTTCTTGCGGCCGCCTGACGGCCCAGCACCTTGTGCCCGCCGCCGTCGGGGATGTTGCCGAGCTTCTTGATGTCCACGTGCACCAGCTCGCCCGGCCGGTCGCGTTCGTAGCGGCGTATCGGCCGGCCGGTGGCCCGGTCCAGATGGGTCAGGCGGGCCAGGCGGTAGCGGGTCAGTACACGGTGCACGGTCGAAGGGACCAGACCGAGCAGGCCGGCGATCCGGGCCGGGCCCCACCGGCGCAGGATGCGGACCTTGATGATCCGGCGTTCGGTGCGGGTCGGGGTGCGTCGCGGACTGCGCTGCGGGCGGCTTGAACGGTCGGCCATGCCCGCCTCGCCGAAAAGCCGGTAGCGGTCGGCCCACCGCTGGGCTGTGGTCGGGGAGACCGGAAGCGTTCGGCCGCCCGGCGAAAGGTCCAGCCGTCGTCAACGACGCAGCGGGCCAGCCGCAGCCGGCCGGTCTCGGTCAGGGGTGCATTACGGTGGGGCACGAGGGCCTTCCTGTCGCCGGTGCAGATGTCGCAATCCACACCAGGCCAGAAGGCCCTCACCCATTTCAAGATCTCTCAGCCGAGACCTGCATCACCCGTCCACAACCTCCCCGGACAGAACACCTAGGGCCGATCGGCCCCCAAAGCACCCCCGGAGAGCCCATGGGATCACTGCCAGATCCGCTGGATGCTCGAAGTGTCAGAAGGCTTTGGAGGAGACCCACGATGACGTATGACACGCTCAGCCGACCCACGGTCCATGCCCTGCTCTCGGACGGCACCACCGTGTGCATACGTCCTGTGCGGCCGGACGATCACGAGCAACTGCAGGGGCTCTACGAGGAGATGTCCGCGGAGAATCTGCGGCTGCGGTTCTTCGCGGCGAGCCGGCGTTCCGCAGCGATGGCCGCCGACCGGGCCTGTACGCCACCGCGCCCCGGATACCGGGCACTGATGGCCGAGTCGCAGGGGCAGGTGATCGGCCTGGCCGAGTACGAGGTCGGCGACGAAGCGGCAACGGCCGAGATCTCCATCGCCGTGGCCGACAGGCTGCACCACCGGGGCGTCGGCACGCTCCTCGTCGAGCACCTGGTCTCCGCCGCCCGTGCGGACGGCATCACCACGTTCACGGCGGACGCGCTCTCGGAGAACCACGAAGTGCTTCGGCTCTTCGCCGACCTGGGCCTGCGCACCGCACGCCGTTTCGAGGGTCCGGAGGTGCGCTGCGCCATCGAGCTGAACGAGGACGAGGACGACGGCTATCTCTCCGCCGTCGAGGCCCGCGGCCGGGCCGCCGACGTGGCCAGCCTGGAGCCGCTGCTGCGGCCGAACGCGATCGCCGTGGTGGGCGCCGGGCGCAGGCCCGGATCGGTGGGGCGGGCCCTCCTGCACCATCTGCACGCGGGCGGCTTCACCCGGCGGCTCTTCGCGGTGAACCCCCGTGCCACCTCGATCCTCGGCGTGCCGTCCCACCCCTCGGTCAGCGCGCTGCCCAAGGTCCCGGATCTCGCGGTCCTCGCGGTGCCCGCGGCAGCCCTCCCTGCCACCGCGGAGGAGTGCGGCAAGGCCGGAGTACGGGCACTGCTCGTCGTCTCGGCCGGCCTCGACAGCCGGCAGGCGGAAGCCCTCATGGCCGCCTGCCGCACGTACGGCATGCGGCTCGTCGGACCCAACTGCCTCGGCATCACCAACACCGACCCGGCACTCTCCCTCGACGCCACCTTCGCGGCGGACCATCCGCGCCCCGGCACGGCAGGCGTCGCCGTGCAGTCCGGCGGCGTCGGCATCGCCCTCCTCGACGGGCTGTCCCGGCTCGGCATCGGTGTCTCGTCCTTCGCCTCGCTCGGCGACAAGTACGACGTCAGCGGCAACGACATGCTCCAGTGGTGGGAGAGCGACGGCCGCACCGAACTCGCCCTGCTGCACCTGGAGTCCTTCGGCAACCCGCGGGCGTTCTCCCGTACCGCCCGGCGCGTGACCCGCCGTATGCCCGTGCTGACGGTCGACGCCGGCCGCACCGACGCCGGCCGTCGCGCCGCCGCCTCGCACACCGCGGCCGCCGCGACCCCGACCATGACCCGGCAGGCGCTGTTCACCCAGGCCGGCATCACCGCCACCCGCTCGGTGGGTGAACTCCTCGAAACCGCCGCCCTGCTGCACTCCCAGCCGCTGCCGACGGGCAGCCGCGTGGCCATCGTCACCAACGCGGGCGGCGCGGGTGTCCTGGCCGCGGACGCCTGCGCGGAAGCGGGGCTGTCGCTTCCGCCGCTCACACCCTCGGTGGTCGAAAGCCTGTCTGCCGTACTGCCCGACGGTTCCACCGTCGGCAACCCCGTCGACGTCACCACCGCCGTCACGGAGGAGCAGCTCGGGGACTGCGTGGACCGGATCATGCGGCACCCGGGTATCGACGCCGTCCTGCTGGCCCTCGTCCCCACGGCCGTCGCGGCCGCGACCGGCGACGACCTCGTGCGGGCCCTCACCAGCGGCCCCGCACGCCACGCCCTTCCGGTCGCCGTCGTACGCCTGGAGCAGGACCTGCCGGTCCGGCTCCTGCCGACGCGGGACGGCGGCGCCATCCCGTCGTACGCCGAACCGGGCTCGGCGGCGCGGGCGTTGGCGCACGCCTCCCGCCGTGCTGCCTGGCTGAGCCGACCCGTGGGCACCGTGCCGGAGCTCGCGGAGGTCGACACGGCCCGGGCCCGCACGGTCGCCGAGACCTATCTCGCCGCCCACCCGGACGGCGGCTGGCTCGACCCGCGCACCTGCGCCGAACTCCTCACCTGCTACGGCATTCCCCAGCTCCCGTGGTCCTGGGCGCAGACGGAGAACGACGCCGTCATCGCGGCCGAACGGCTGCGCGGCCCCGACGGGCGGGTGGTCATAAAGGCCCACTGGCCCGGCCAGCTCCACAAGAGCGAACAGCACGCCGTGCACCTCGATCTCGAAGGAGACGCCCAAGTCCGGTCCGCCTACCGGGACTTCGAGACACGTTTCGCCGGCCTGATGACCGGGGTGGTCGTCCAGCCGCTGGCCGCACGCGGCACCGAACTGTTCGCGGGAGTCGTCCAGGACGAGGTCTTCGGCCCGCTCGTGCTGTTCGGACTCGGCGGCACCGCCACCGAGGTCCTGGCCGACCAGGCCGCCCGCCTCGCCCCGCTCACCGACCACGACGTCCACGACCTGATCACCGCGCCGCGCTGCGCACCGCTCCTGTTCGGCGCGCACGGCAGCGGCCCCGTCGACCTCCAGGGTCTGGAACAACTGCTGCTGCGCCTGTCCCGTATGGCGGTCGACCTTCCGCAACTCGCCGAGGCCGACTTCAACCCCGTCCTCACGACGCCTGACGCGGTCACGGTGCTCGACGCACGAGTCCGCCTGCTGCCACGCACGGCTCAGGACCCCTACCTGCGCCAACTGCGCTGAGGAGGAACAGACATGAAGCACAACAAGGTCGGCACCGTGATGACCACCGAGGTCGTCCGTGCCGTGTTCGGCTCCCCGTTCAAGGAGGTGGCACGACTCCTCGCCGAGCACCGCATCAGCGGACTGCCGGTGGTCGACGAGGACGAGAAGGTCATCGGGGTGATCTCCGAAACCGACCTGATGGTCCGGCAGGCCGAGACGCCCGCCCCCTACGGGCCGAAGCGCCGCTTCCGGCTCGCCGAGCTGACCCGCCGCGCTCGCAGGCAGGCCGCGAAGGCACATGCCCGTACCGCCGGAGAGCTGATGTCCGTGCCGCCGGTCACGGTGTACGCCGACAACACCATTGCCGAGGCCGCCCGGGCCATGGCACAGAACCGTGTGGAGCGGCTGCCGGTGGTGGACGAGGAGGACCGGGTCGTCGGCATCGTCACCCGCCGTGACCTGCTCCAGGTCTTCCTGCGGCCCGACAACGAGATCCGCCGCGAGGTGATCGACGAGGTGCTGGTCCACTCGCTGTGGCTGGCGCCGTCGAGCGTCGAGGTCGGTGTGGACGAAGGAGTCGTGACGCTCGCGGGCCACGTGGAGCGCAGGAGCGAGGCGGAGATCGCCCTCGCCATGACCAACCGCATCGACGGCGTCGTCGCGGTGGTCGACAGGCTCACCCACCGTCTGGACGACTCACACCTCCAGCCGAACGAGCAGGCGCTGCACGGCGTCGCCGACGACTGGCTGCGCAAACTCTGAGCTGCACAACCTATGAGAGGAGGCGGACCGCCATGCCCAGCAGTGTGTTGGTCGCCTACGGAACGACGAACGGATCGACCGCGCAGATCGCCGAGGCCGTGGCCAAGGTCCTGCGCAAGGCCGGGCTGACGGTCGACGTACTGCCCGCCCAGTCCGTGGCGAGCGTGGCATCCTACGAGGCCGTGGTGGTCGGAGGCGGCGTGTACGCCGGGCGCTGGCAGAAGCACGCCCGCCGCTTCGTCCGCCACCACAGCCGCGCACTGGCCGGACACCCACTGTGGATGTTCAGCAGCGGCCCGCTCGACCCCTCGGCCTCGGAGCGGAACATCCCGCCCGTTCCCGGATTGAAGCGGGCCATGATCCGGCTCGACGCCAGGGAACACGTCACCTTCGGCGGCTGCCTCGAAGAGGGAGCGAAGGGATTCATCGCCCGGAAGATCGTCTCCTCCGGCAAGGGCGGAGACTTCCGCGACTTCACGGCGATCGAGGCATGGGCCACTCGGATCGGCAGTGAACTCGCGGGCGTGTCACAAGGGAGCTGAACCATGCGGGCCTCCTCCCGTCCCTCTCCGCCGTCCTGTCGGTGAGTGCGCCCCTGGGCGCTGTGTTCGTCGGCTCCGCCGAGTACGACGCCCTGCGGGCCGGTCCGTCGAGAGGCTGGGTCCGGTCGGGACACCTCGTGACCGTGCGCGGGACCGGCCCCTGCGGGCGGGGACGGATCAGCGCGGTCAGGGTGGTGGCCGGTGCAGCCGCGGGCAGCGCCACGGTCGTCCGGCAGGGGGCAGCCACGGCGGTCGCGGATGCGTGGCGGGCGTGTGGATGGGGGTGCGGACCGTGGCCCAACGCCGTCGGGCGGGCGTGTGGGAGCGGGAGCGGGTGTGGGGAGCGACGGGGCCGTTCTGGAGCCGGCGTTGTGCTTGAAGGAGCGGTCCGCGCCGCCGGGATGCCGACCTGTCTTCGGCCCGCTTGACGGCGAGGCCGAGACCCCCGGACAGTACGGTGAAGGCAGGGGAACTGGTTCGAGCCGCCTTGTCTGCTGTGTCGGTCGGAGGAAGTCATGAGTGGGGATGGGGATCGACGCGGCGGTTTTGAGGAGCATGTGCCCAAGCTGCGGCTCGATGAGCTGCTGGGCGAGCTGCAGGTGCGCATCGACGCCGTACGGGGCACGCGGGACCGCCTGCACAGCCTGCTGGAGGCCGTCCTCTCCGTCGGACGGGAGCTCGACCTGCCGCAGGTGCTGCGCAGCATCGTCGAGGCCGCGGTGGTGCTGGTGGACGCCGAGTACGGGGCGCTGGGCGTGATCGGCGGTGACCAGAAGCTGTCCGAGTTCCTGACCGTCGGTATCGGCGAAGAGGAGCGGTCGGAGATCGGGGCGCTGCCCAGCGGGCACGGGCTCCTCGGAGAGCTGATCCGGCACCCGTCACCACTGCGGCTGCCGGAGCTGTCGGAGCATTCGGCGTCGTACGGCTTCCCGGCGCACCACCCGCCGATGCACTCCTTCCTCGGCGTACCGATCCGGGTGCGCGACGAGGTCTTCGGGAACCTCTACCTCACCGAGAAACGCAGCGCCAGGGAATTCGACGTGGAGGACGAGTCCGTCCTGTCGACGCTGGCGGTGGCCGCCGGAGTGGCCATCGAGAACGCACGGCTGTACGAGGAGACCATGCTGCGCGAACGCTGGCAGCGGGCCAGCGGCAAGGTCACCAGCATGCTCCTGACCGGTGCGCCGAGCGCGGACGTTCTGGAACTGATCGTCGACGAGGCCCGGAAGATCGTCTCCGCCGACATGGGGCTGATCGCGGAGCACGTACCGGGCGAGGAGACACTGCGGCCGGCCCTGGCGGTCGGCCTGGGCCGAGAGGAGCGCAGCGGTCTGGTGTTGTCCGCGCGCGACGGTTTCGTCGGAGCGGCACTCGGCGCGGCGGCGCCGGTGGTCAGCGCCGACATCGAGCACGACGCACGCACGGGCGAGGACGAGGCCCAGTGGGCCGGGCTCGGACCCGTGGTCGCAGTGCCGCTCGGCGCCGGCGGCAAGACGCGGGGCGTGCTGTTGCTGGGACGCGTGCCGGCCGGTACGCCGTTCGGCGACGTGGACACCGGGCCGCTGCTCGGGTTCGCCGACCAGGCGGCACTGGCCCTGGAGCTGGCCGAACGGCGGCGGGACGCGGAACAGCTCACGCTGCTCCAGGACCGTGACCGCATCGCCCGCGACCTCCATGACCTCGCCATCCAGCGGCTCTTCGCGGCCGGCATGACCCTGCAGAGCACACAGCGCTTCATGGAGCACCCCGAGGGTATGGAGCGCCTGACCCGGACCGTCGACGACCTCGACGACACCATCAAGATCATTCGGTCCACGATCTTCGGACTGCGCACCCACAGCGGGGTCGGGCGGGAGAGCGAGGGCTTGCGCGGCCGGGTGGCCGAGGCGGTGAGTGCCTCGGCCACGTCACTCGGATTCCCGCCCGCGCTGCGCATCGAGGGGCTCGTCGAGACGGGTGTCCCCGGCGACATCGCCGACCATGCGGTCGCGGTGCTCGGCGAGGCGCTCAGCAACGCGGCCCGGCACTCCGGAGCACAGGCGGTGGACGTCCGGCTTCAGTGCGCCAGGGGCGAGTTGACGCTCACGGTGACGGACGACGGCTGCGGGGTGCCAGGTGGCGTCGGACGCAGCGGGCTGAAGAACCTTGAGGAGCGGGCCGTCACCCTCGGCGGAACTCTTGCACTCGGCGAACGGCCGGAGGGCGGCGGAACGCGGCTGGTGTGGCGGGTTCCGGTGAGTGCGGACGGTGCCGCGGACGAAGGCTGACCGCCGAAGGCCGCGGCCCCGCCGGCCCGAACGGCGAGGCGGGGCAGGGCGGACTCATCGCGTCGAGCGGTCGGGGGAGGCGGGCTGTTCGAGATGGCTGGCCAGGACCGCCGCCTGGACGCGGCGCTGGACGCCGAGCTTGGCCAGCAGCCGGGAGATGTGGTTCTTCACCGTCTTCTCGGACAGGTAGAGCTTCTTGCCGATCTCACGGTTGGTGAGCCCGTCCCCGATCAGCGCGAGGATGTCCCGCTCGCGGGGTGACAGGCCGGCGAGTTCGGGTGCGGGTGCCGGTCCCTCGGTGGGGTCCGCCCGCAGGGAGCGCATCAGGCGGGCGGTCGTCGTCGGATCCAGCATCGACTGGCCGGAAGCGACCGTGCGGACCGCCGCGACCAGGTCGGACCCCCTGATCTGTTTGAGCACATAGCCCGCCGCCCCTGCCATGATCGCGTCGAGCAGCGCTTCCTCCTCGTCGAAGGACGTCAGCATCAGACAGGCCAGCTCCGGCATCCGGCTGCGCAGCTCACGGCAGACACTGATCCCGTCACCGTCCGGCAGGCGTACGTCGAGGACGGCCACGTCCGGGCGCAGCGCCGGCCCGCGCACCAGCGCGTGCTCGACGCTGTCCGCGTCGCCGACCACCGAGATGTCCGGCTCGGAGTCCAGCAGGTCGGTGAGACCGCGTCGTACGACCTCGTGGTCGTCCAGCAGGAAGACCCGGATCGGGTTCTGTTCCGTGAAGGTACGTGCCTCGGCCATAACGACCCCTCGTTCGCTGGTGGACCACGGACCACATGCCGACTGTGATGACGATCGTCACCCGTCCGAACCGCACGCACCAGGGCCGACCGGGCCAACCCGGCGATGGCCCCCCGGTTCGGCTGCCGGTCACTGCTCCGGGCGGCGAGCCGGGCCCGCGAGCTCGCACTCGACGTCCACCACACCCTCGACGGCCCGCACCAGGCGTGCGGCCACGGGCACCAGAGAGGTGTCCCTGACGCGCCCGGCGAGTGTGACGACCCCCTCCTTCACCTGCACACGGACAGACGAGGACGACGCGGGGAACAGATATGACACGACTTCCCTGCGGACCTCCTCGGCGACTTCCTCATCGTCCCGCAGGAACACCTTCAGGAGATCACCGCGGCTGACGACGCCTTCCAGTCGACGACGGGGAGCCGCTTGACCTTGGCGTGCGCCATGGTGCGGGCGGCCTGCGCGAGGGTCGCGTTCGCGTGGACGGTCAGGGCCGGCGACGTCATCAGCTCCTCGGCGGTCACGGCGCCGGCCTTGGCGAGATCGGAGAAACGCCGCAACTGTGTGTAGCCGTCGGGGTCGGCGTCGCGGAACTCCTCCTTGTACAGCAGGTCGGCCTCGGAGACGACGCCGACCACCCGACCCTCGCCCTCCAGAACGGGAAGGGCACTGACATTCCACTCTTCCATCAACTGCACGATCTCCTTGAAGTCGGCCCTGCGGCCGATGGAGGCGACGGTGTGGGTCATCACGTCGCTCACGATGTGCGGGGTGCCGTGCACGGTGACTCCTTGGTCGGTTCCGACGATTCCGTCGTGGTCGGGTCAGCGTGCGCCGCCGCTGCCGTCGGGCGCGTACACGTCCAGCAAGCGGGTCCTCGCCGACCGCAGCCGGCGGGCGACGACGTCTCCCACCCACTGGGTCACTGCCATTCCCAGCACGGGATCGGCCCGACACATGGCCCGTACCGCCTCGGCGTCGAACTCGTACGCGCGCACCGGGCTCGTCGTCTCGGCGCCCAGTTACCAGGCGTGCGGTCCGAACAGCCAGGACCAGCCGACGAGTTCGTTGTGCCCGAGTGTCTCGATGACGGCTGCTTGGCGGCCGGGCACGTGCATGTCGAGGGCGATCGTGCCGGTACGGATGATCCAGAACCGGTCGGCTCGCCCGCCCTCATTGAAGAGGCGGGTGCCCTGCGGGAACGACACCTCGCGGGCGAGGCGCATCAGCCGCTCGCGGTGATCGGCGGGCAACGCCCGCAGCATGGTGGATGTGGGTGTAGGGGAAGCGTTCATGGTCCTGCCTCTTCCTGGCGCGCGACCCTGCCGACTCCAATCTCTTCCCATCTCCTCTCCTCCGCCATGGGCCACCCGGCCCCCAGGCCGGGCCGCATGGCATCGGCCAGAGCGATCAGGCATGGCCCGTGCTCGTGCCGCGAGGTGCGGGAGGCCGCCCGTGCACGGCGGGACGGCATCAGGGCCGAAGGGCCCCTCGGAAGGGCCTGCCCGGCCTCTGCGCCAGTGCTCGCCCCAGTACCAGGCTCGGTGGGAGAAGAGGAACCCACGGGCAGCGACGCTGGAGGTACGGATCATGCTTCGACATGTCACCGCGGGGATCGACGGTTCTCCCGAAAGCCTGGCAGCCGCGCACTGGGCGGCCCGGGAAGCCACGCGCCGGGGCGCCGCGCTGTGCCTGGTGCATGCCTGGGAGTGGCATCCGCGTCCGGCCCCGTCCGTGCCCGCGGACATGTCCGAACGGGCCCTGGCCGAGGACCTGCCGGAACGGGTGGCGGACAGCATGCGCGCCGCGCACCCAGGTCTGCGGGTCATCGGCCAGGCGCTGGCGGACTCGCCGGTCTCAGCCCTTCTCAAGGCGGCCGAGCAGGCCGAGTTGCTGGTCCTCGGCTCCCGTGGGCTCGGCGGCGTCGCGGGGTTCCTGATGGGGTCGGTGTCGCAGCGGGTCGTCGCCAGGGCACTGGGTCCCGTGGTGTTGGTGAGGGTGTGCGGGAGCACCGCCGATGAGCACTTCTCGGCACCGGACGGCATCTCCCCGGAGGAGATACCCGGGATCCCGTACCGCGATGTCGTGCTCGGTCTCGACACCGGCCGGCCCTGTGACGAGCTGATCGAGTTCGCCTTCGACGCCGCCGGGCGCCGGGGCTCCTCGCTGCGCGTGATCCACGCCTTCAGCCGTCCGCCGGAATTCACGGCGGCGGACAGGACCGTCCCGGTGAGCGGCCCGGAGCTACGGGCGGAGCGGGAGCACGCCGTGGTCGCCGCGCTGCGCCCCTGGTGCGAGAAGTTCCCCGAGGTCGCCGTCACCGAGAGCGTCACCGAAGGACGTGCGGCCGACGAGCTGATCAGCGCCTCGGCCGGCGCGGCCCTCGTCGTGGTGGGACGCCGGATCCGCGAATCCCGTCTCGGCACCCACCTCGGCCCCGTCGCACACGCGGCGCTGCATCACGCGCCCTGCCCCGTCGCCGTCGTCCCGCACGCCTGAACAAACCCGGAGGGTGAGAGAGATGACCAGGTACGTGTACGCATTCGCCGAGGGCGGCCGTGACATGGCGGACGTGCTCGGCGGCAAGGGGGCGAACCTCGCGGAGATGACCCGGCTGGGACTGCCCGTCCCCCCTGGCTTCACCGTCACCACCCGCGCCTGCCGGGAGTACCTTGCCACCGGCGCGGAACCCGAGGGGCTGGGCGCCCAGGTCGCCCACGCACTGGCCGAGCTGGAGCACCGAATCGGCCGCGAGCTGGGCGGGCGGGACAACCCCCTGCTGCTGTCGGTGCGCTCGGGCAGCAAGTTCTCGATGCCCGGGATGATGGAGACGATCCTCGACATCGGCCTCGGCGACGAGTCCGTCCTGGGGCTCGCCAAGGCCGCCGACAGCGAGCGCTTCGCGTGGGACTCCTACCGCCGGCTCCTCCAGATGTACGGTCGTACCGTCCTCGGCATCGCTCCGGGGCTGTTCGACCGGCACGAACCCACCGACGACCCCGCCCAGCTCGTCGAGGACTTCAAGCAGGTGATCCGGGACGCGACCGGTGAGGAGTTCCCGCAGGACCCGGGCGAGCAGCTGTACCGCGCGATCCGGGCGGTCTTCCGTTCCTGGAACAGTGAGCGCGCCCGCCTCTACCGCAGCCGCGAGCACATCCCCGACGACCTGGGCACCGCCGTCAACATCCAGGTCATGGTCTTCGGCAACCTCGGCCCGACCGCGACGTCCAGAGGCAGCGGCACCGGCGTCGCCTTCACCCGCGACCCGGCGACCGGCGCCCGCGGCGTCTACGGCGACTACCTGCCCGATGCCCAGGGCGAGGACGTCGTCGCCGGCATCCGCAACGCCGTACCGCTCGCCGAACTGGACCGCCTCGACCCGACCTCGTACCGGCAACTCGTCGATCACATGGGAACCCTTGAGCACCAGTACCGCGACCTGTGCGACATCGAGTTCACCGTCGAGCGCGGCACGCTCTGGATGCTCCAGACCCGGGTCGGCAAGCGCACCGCCGAGGCCGCGTTCCGCATCGCCGAGGCGCTCGTCGACGAGAGGATGATCGGCGATGACGAGGCGCTGGCCCGCGTCGGCGGGGCGCAGCTCGCCCGGCTGATGTTCCCCCGCTTCGAAGCACACGCGGATACCAGGCCACTGGCGCACGGCGTCCCCGCCTCTCCCGGCGCGGCCGTCGGCGCGATCGTCTTTGACTCGGCGGAGGCCGTACGCCGTGCCGCGACGGGGGACAAGGTGATCCTCGTACGCCGTGAGACCACCCCCGACGATCTGCCAGGGATGGTCGCCGCCGAGGCCGTGCTGACCAGCCGCGGGGGCAAGACGAGCCACGCGGCCGTCGTGGCACGTGGCATGGGCAAGGTCTGCGTGTGCGGGGCCGAGGAGCTGACGGTGGACGTCGGGGCACGGACGCTCACGGCACCCGACCAGGCCGTACTCGCCGAAGGCACGGTGATCTCCGTGGACGGCACGGCGGGCACCGTCCACCTCGGCGCGCTGCCGCTCGCGGACTCCCCGGTCGGCCGCTTCCTGGACACCGGCGAGCGGGACGGCGTGCTGACCGACGCCGTGGCCCGCACCCTCGAACACGCCGACTCCGTACGGCGATTAGGAGTGCGCGCCAACGCCGACACCCCCGAGGACGCGGCCCGCGCCCGCCGCTACGGAGCCGATGGCATCGGCCTGTGCCGCACCGAGCACATGTTTCTCGGTGAGCGGCGGAGCCTGGTCGAGGCGATGATCCTGGCCGAGGACGAGACCGGGCGGTGCGCGGCCCTGGACGCCCTCCTGCCACTCCAGCGGGACGACTTCACCGCAATCCTGGCCGCCATGGACGGGCTGCCGGTGACGATCCGCCTCATCGACCCGCCGCTGCACGAGTTCCTGCCCGACCGCACCGAACTCGCCGTGCGCGTCGCCACCCACCCCACCACCCACGACCGGCGCCTGCTGGCCGCCGTCGAGCGGATGCACGAGAGCAACCCCATGCTGGGGCTGCGCGGCGTGCGCCTGGGACTCGTTGTCCCGGGTCTGGTCGAGATGCAGGTACGGGCGATCGCCGAGGCCGTCGTGGAACGGCTGCGGGTGGGAGGAGACCCCCAGGCCGAGATCATGGTTCCGCTGGTCGGCGCGGTCGAGGAACTGCGGATTGTTCGGGAGACGGCGCAACGCGTGCTGGCCGAGGTGTCGGACGCCTCCGGGCTCACGGTCGACTGCCCCATCGGCACGATGATCGAACTGCCCCGTGCGGCGCTGACCGCCGGCCGTATCGCCGAGGCCGCCGACTTCTTCTCCTTCGGCACCAACGACCTGACCCAGACCGCCTGGGGCCTGTCCCGTGACGATGCCGAAGCGTCCTTCTTCCCCGCCTACCTGGCCCAGGGCATTTTCGCCGCCTCCCCCTTCGAGACCCTCGACCGCGACGGCGTCGGCCGCCTGGTCCGCATCGCCGTCGAGGAGGGCCGCGCCACGAAGCCCGGCCTGAAGACCGGCGTCTGCGGAGAACACGGCGGCGACCCGGACTCCATCCACTTCTTCCACGACACCGGCCTCGACTACGTCTCCTGCTCGCCGTTCCGCGTCCCGGCCGCCCGCCTGGAGGCGGGCCGAGCCGCCCTCGCGAACCGGGCCGACGGCGCGTCGGCCGCCACCTAGACAGCACCAGCCAAGGGGAGGGACAGACATGACCACCCGTCATGTGACAGTAGGCGTGGACGGTTCACTCGTCGCCGTACGGGCGCTGGACCGGGCCTGCGAAGAGGCCGCACTGCGCGGCGCCGTGCTGGACATCGTGTACGCCGTGCCCGACCTCGAGGAGGCCGGTCCGGTACTGGCGTCTGCAGCCGCTCGGGTGCGTGACCGCCACCCCGGCCTCCGGTCACGGCCTGTGCCGTCGAGGGCGGACCTGTCCAGGCGCCGCTGCGTCACGGCCGCGACGCCGAGCTCACCGTGGTCGGCACCCGCGGGCTCGGCAGCATGGCCGGACTGCTGTTGGGCTCGGTGAGTCTGCGGCTGGCCGCGCACACGCACGGCCCGCTGCTCGTCGTACTAGGGGACCGTCGGCCCTCAAGTCGTGGCGAGGTGTTGCTCGGGCTGGAGAGCGACAGCGATGCGGATGCCGCCGTGTTCGCCTTCGCGGAGGCGGCACGCCGCGGAGCCCGGCTGCGGGTGCTGAACGCCCGGCCCCGTCGTTACCTGGCGCCCGAACTCCCGTCCCTGGTGCACTCTCATCAGGTGGAGGACCATGACACCCGGCAGGTTCGAACCGAACAAGCCGTGCCCCGCCTTGCGGTGGCCGGGCCAAGGCAGTGGTACCCCCATGCCGAGGGAGGGACCCGTACGGTCCGGACCGGCCCGGCGCCCGCGCTGCTGAAGGCGACTTGTGACGCTGCGGTCGTGGTCGTCAGCGCCCGCCGCGGACCCCACCGGCTCGGCCGGCAACTGAGCCCGGTCACCCACGCCTTGCTGATCCACGCCCATTGCCCGGTCGTGGTCGTCCCCTCCAGGAACGTATAGACGCGATTGCGCGAAACCCACCGACCGCCTGCGGGCGACGGCGGGATCCGAGCCGACTGAACGGGCTCCCGGAGAAGGACCTTCGGGCCCTGCCGGGGACCAGCGGCCCCTCCTGACACCCGCTCCCGGGCCGGAGACTGAAGCGCGTCCCTGAAAGAGGTCTCCACATGCTCCGCAACATCACCGTCGGCCTGGACGGCTCACCCGAGAGCCTCGCCGCGGTCGACTGGGCCGCCCGCGAAGCGCAGCTCCGCGACACGCCCCTGCGCCTCGTGCACGCCGGGCGGTGGCAGCCCCGCACGTACGCGCCACTGACGGGCACCCCCACACCGTCGCGCCTGAACGACCCGCGGCGCGACTGGGCCGAACGCCTGCCGCGCGAGACCGCGGCCCGGCTTGCCGAACGCCATCCCGGTCTGCGCGTCAGCGCCGAACAGAGCGCGGAGCGGCCCGTCACGGCCCTGCTGGCTGCCTCCAGAGACGCCGATCTCCTGGTGCTCGGATCCCGGGGCCTGAGCGGAGTGACCGGTTTCCTGGCCGACTCCGTCGGGCTCTGGGTCGTGGCCCGGACCGAGCGGCCGGTCGTCCTCGTCCGAGCCGGTGAAGGCGCCGAGAACGATCATATGACGGGCGATGTCGTGCTCGGGCTCGGGCTGGAGAACTCCGACAACTCCGTGATCGGGTTCGCGTTCCACGCGGCTTCCCGCCGTGCGGCGAACCTGCGCGTAGTCCACGGCTGGAAGCCACCGCCCTCCTCCTACGGCTACGGCGAGGCCTTCGATATCGAGCCCAACGCGGAACTGGGCACGCAGGTGCGGCGCAGGCTGGCCGACGCACTGCGGCCGTGGCGGTCGAAGTTCCCCGGCGTCGAGGTGAACGAGCAGGCCCTGATCGGCACGGCGGGCTCCCACCTGGTGGACGCCTCCCGGAACGCCGCACTTGTCGTCATCGGCCGGCGCAACCGTCGTACACCGTTCGGGAATCACATCGGACCGGTGACACACGCGGTCCTGCACCATGTCGCCGCCCCGGTCGCGGTGGTCCCGCACGACTGACCACGCCCTCGGTCCTCAGCGCTCGGTCGAATCCCGGGCCAGGAACCGGCAACGGGGTGAGGCGCCGTTGTGTCGCGCGTTCGCCACGGCTTGCGAGCCGAGGGTTCGAACCGGCGCTCCCTGGCCGTCCCGGCCGGCGCACGCCATGGGGCCGAAGGGCCCCACGGCGGCCCGGTGGCCCCTGCTCGCGGACGCCGATCGCCCTCGTGCTCCAGTGGAGCAGACCTGCCGCCACCTCGGACTTCTCCGTCGGGCCCGGCACTACCGCTCTCCATGCGCGCCGGTCGCCAGTGGCCCCGGCTTCAGTAGGCCGTGAGCCCCTGTTCCCTGAACTGTTCGCGCACCCGCTCGGTCAGTGCCGGTTCGGGAGCCGGGTTGTCGCGCAGCGGGAAGGGGATCCCGAGGGCTTCGTACTTCGCGGCGCTCAGCTTGTGGAACGGCAGAACGTCCACTCGGCCGACACTGCCGAGGCCGGCGACGAAGCGTGCGAGTCCGGCAACGGCCTGGCAGTCGTCGGTCCAGCCCGGCACCAGGACGTACCGGATCCACATCGGGACACCGAGCCGGTCGAGCCGGGTGGCGAAGTTGAGAGTGGGCGCGAGCTCTCCGCCGGTCAGCTTCCGGTACGCACGGATGTCGAAGGACTTGATGTCCAGGAGCACCAGGTCGGTGTCGGCGAGCAGTTCGTCGGTGGCGCGGGCGCCGAGGAGGCCGGAGGTGTCCACGGCCGTGTGCAGTCCCGCCTCCTTGCAGCGGCGCAGGATCGCGCCGGTGAAGGCGGGCTGGAGCAGCGGCTCGCCGCCCGTGATGGTCACCCCGCCGCCTGCCGTGGTGATGAAGTCCCGGTACTTCTCGATCTCCGCCATCACCTCGTCGACGGTGACCTCCCTCCCGTCCCGCAGGTGCCAGGTGTCGGGGTTGGCGCAGTACAGGCAGCGCAGCGAGCAGCCACTGACGAAGAGGACGAACCGGGTGCCGGGACCGTCCACACCGGTCGACAGGTCCCAGGAGTGAATCCGCCCCATCGTGATGGCCTCCACGGTGCTCACAGCGATCCGTGGAAGGTACGGCTGATCACGTCGAGCTGCTGCTCGCGGGTCAGCCGGACGAAGTTGACGGCGTAGCCGGAGACCCGGATGGTCAACTCCAGGTATTTGTCCGGGTGTTCCATCGCGTCCTGAAGCGTGGCCCGGTCCAGGACGTTGACGTTCATGTGGAAGCCGCCGGAGGCCGTGTACGCGTCGAGGATGCCGACCAGATGGCCCGCGCGCTCGGACGGCGCGTGCCCCAAGCCTTCCGGAGTGATCGTCGTGGTCAGTGAGATGCCGTCGCGTGCCTGCTCGTAGGGGAGCTTGGCGACCGAGAGCGCGGAAGCGGCCACCCCGTGCCGGTCGCGGCCGTTCATGGGGTTGGCGCCGGGCGCGAAGGGCTGTCCGGTGCGGCGGCCGTCGGGGGTGTTGCCGGTGTGCTTGCCGTAGACGACGTTGGAGGTGATCGTCAGCACCGACTGGGTGTGCTCGGCGTCCCGGTAGGTGGGGTGCTCGCGCACCTTGGCCATGAAGGACTCGACCAGCCCGACCGCGATGGCATCCACCCGGTCGTCGTTGTTCCCGTACGCCGGCCAGTCGCCCTCGGTCTCGAAGTCCACGGCCAGCCCAGTGTCGTCGCGGATCACCTTCACCCGCGCGTACCTGACCGCGGACAGGCTGTCGGCTGCGACCGACAGACCCGCGATCCCGCAGGCCATGAAGCGGTGCACCGGGTGGTCGTGCAGCGCCATCTCGACGCGCTCGTAGGCATACTTGTCGTGCATGAAGTGGATGACGTTGAGCGTGTTGACGTACGTCGCCGCCAGCCAGTCCAGCATCCGGTCGTACGCCGCCGACAACTCCCCGTACTCCAGGTACTCGCCGGTCAGCGCGGGCGTCCCGGGCGCGATCTGCTCGCCGCTCAGCTCGTCCCGGCCGCCGTTGACCGCGTACAGCAGCGCCTTGGCGAGATTGACCCGGGCCCCGAAGAACTGCATCTGCTTCCCGACCGCCATCGCCGACACACAGCACGCGATCGCCGTGTCGTCCCCGGTGTGCGGGCGCGTCAGCTCGTCGGACTCGTACTGGACGGCGCTGGTGTCGATCGACACCTGGGCGCAGAACTCCTTGAAGCCCGGTGGCAGTCGGGGTGACCACAGCACGGTCAGGTTGGGTTCGGGCGCGGGGCCGAGGTTGTAGAGGGTCTGGAGGAAGCGGAAGGAGGTGCGGGTGACCAGCGGGCGGCCGTCCGAACCGAGGCCGCCGATGGACTCCGTCACCCAGGTCGGGTCGCCGGAGAACAGCGCGTCGTACTCGGGGGTGCGCAGGAACCGTACGATCCGCAGTTTGATCACGAAGTCGTCGATCAGCTCCTGGGCACGGGACTCGTCAAGGACTCCGTCGTCCAGGTCCCGCTGGAGGTAGACGTCCAGGAAGGTGGACGTGCGGCCCAGCGACATCGCGGCGCCGTTCTGCTCCTTCACGGCGGCGAGGTAGCCGAGGTAGAGCCACTGCACGGCCTCGTGCGCGGTGGCGGCCGGGCGGGAGACGTCGCAGCCGTAGGTGGCCGCCATCCGCGTCAGCTCGCCCAACGCCCGCATCTGCTCGGCGAGTTCCTCACGGTCCCGGATGGTGTCCGCCGTCGACGGCCCGGCGTCGAGGAGAGCGCGCTCGGCGCGCTTGGCGTGCGCGAGGAAGGCGGTGCCGTACAGCGCGACGCGCCGGTAGTCGCCGATGATCCGGCCGCGGCCGTAGGCGTCGGGCAGTCCGGTGATGATCCCGGCCTTGCGGGCGGCCCGCATCTCGGGGGTGTACGCGTCGAAGACGCCGTCGTTGTGGGTCTTGCGATAGGTCCCGAAGACGCGGGACACGAAGGGGTCGGGTTCATAGCCGTACGCCTTCAGGCTGTTCTCGACCATCCGCAGGCCGCCGTTCGGCATGATCGCGCGCTTCAGCGGGGCATTGGTCTGCAGGCCGACGATCAACTCCCGCTCGCGGTCGATGTATCCGGGCGCGTGCGAGGTGATCGTCGACGGGGTCGCGGTGTCGACGTCGAGGATGCCCCTGCGCCGCTCCTCCGGGAACAGGGCACTGACCTTCTCCCACACGGCTCGGGTGCGGCCCGTCGGACCTGCCAGGAAGGCAGAATCGCCCTCGTACGGCGTGTAGTTGGCCTGGATGAAGTCTCGTACGTCGATACGCTCGCGCCACCGTGTCCCGGCGAAGCCACGCCATGCCTCGGGCGGCCGCGTTCCGGCCGTCACTGTCGCTGTCATCGCCGGTTCTCCCTTGCCTCGCACTGGAATGTCTCCGCTTCGATCCTCGTGACGCGCGGCGGCCTGCGGGGAGGGCCGGGCAGTGCACAGGACACGGTCGGCGGTGACGGGGACGCCTCCCCCGCCCGCGCAGATGACGAGCGTGCCGCTGTTCAGCAGTTCGTGGACGGTCTCGGTCTCCAGAATCCGCTCGGGCGCCGGGGAGGGAACCGCACACGGGCCAGTTCGTCCAGGTCGAGGCGGCGCAGCGGGGCGGCCTCGACCGGGGCCTGCGGCACCGGAGGTGTGCCGGACGCTGCGTCGTTCACCCGGGTCCTCATATGAGGTTTTCCTTGCTTCTGTTCACGTGGGAGACCTAACGGCACCCGGAAGAGAGCCGGCCATGCGGCGAGTAGCTGGTATCGCCGTCGCAGGGGGTGAACAGCACCCACAGCCCCGAACTCAGGCGGGCGGCGATGGAGCGCTCGGGGAGGCCGAGTGTTCGGGAGACGGTGTCGCAGGAGCGGTCACCGATGAGGTGGAGAGCCAGCTCGATGCGGTCGAGCGGGGAGGAGGCGCTGTCGGGACAGCGGTCTCTGGCCGCGGGCAGGTGTGCGGGAGCAGGCCGTGGGGGTGCTCGGTGACGAGCAGGGACAGCGAAGCTGGGGCTCTCCTCCTTGCCGAAGGCCGCGGGAGGGTCGACGGGGTCGGCGAACACCTCGGACAGGGCCGCCTCGACAATGCCCGGGTCGTCCGTCATGAGGGTGGACAGGGCGTGGATGGCCATCAGGTGACGGTCACACCAGGCAACGACCGAGCGTCGGCGTGCGAGGAGCCGTTCGACCTGGGGGTTGTGGGGTTCCGCGTCGGCGGTTCGGGTCCCGGTCGGTGTGGTCACCACCGTGGGCTCCGGGAGCCGGGCTCGGAGCCCGGGTGCACTGGCCGAAGCCTCTGGGGAGGTCCCGTACGTGGCACCGGATCGTTGCCGGGTTCGCCTGCCCCGGTGATCAGGACCCGGCCATCAGCGCCGTGCCGATGCGCTGTCAGCATCTGAGAGGTGGGCATTGTGCCTCCGTCCGGAAGAGGTCGGCACGGCGCCGTGGTGCGGGGCAGGACGTGCGTGTCTTCGCGAGGGGAAGACTGGAGCAACGGTCCTTCCTGATGCCCCAGGACACGGTCATGGACTCCGGGCGCGGTGCCGTGTGTCTCTGAATGCGGCCGTACGGCGGGAGAGTTCGGGTATCGGGCCGGCGGCCGCGGGGGAAGCATCGGGCGACCGCGCAGGAAGCCGCCCGGGTGCATCCGTGTCAACTGGCAGTAAGCGCCGGGGTCCAGGACGTCTAGTCGCCAGCGTAGCCCCATTCGGACCAGGCACAAGGGGACCACCGTCCCGCGTCGCCATGGCGGTGACCTGCCAGGACAGGTCCTGGCAGGTCACCGCCATGGCGACGCGGTTGATCAGACGGTCTTGGTTGCCCCGTTCAGTACCGGGGCGGGGTCGGTCCTGGTGTCGCCGGCGGACCGCGGCGCGGTGGGGGTGGCGGCCGCTGCTGTTTCGCGGGCGAGGAAGGAGCCGAGTTCACCGATGGTGCTCATGAGGGGGGCGGGGAAGACGACGGTGGTGTTCTTGTCCACGCCGATCTCCACCAGGCTCTGGAGGTTGCGGAGTTGGAGTGCGAGCGGGTGGTTCATCATGATGTCCGAGGCGTCGCCGAGCGCTGCGGCGGCCAGTGACTCGCCCTCGGCGTTGATGATTTTGGCGCGCTTCTCGCGCTCGGCCTCGGCCTGGCGGGCCATTGCCCGCTTCATGCTGTCGGGGAGCTGGATGTCCTTGAGCTCGACCAGGGTGACCTCCACACCCCATTCGGCGGTCGTGACGTCGAGGATCTCGCGGATGCCGAGGTTGATGCGGTCGGTCTCCGAGAGCGTCTCGTCGAGGGTGTGCTGGCCGACGACCTTGCGCAGGGTGGTCTGGGCGATCTGGTTGATCGCCGCGTTGACGTTCTCGATCGCGATGACCGATTTCACCGCGTCCACGACCCGGAAGTAGGCGACCGCCGACACATCGACGCTCACGTTGTCCCGGGTGATGATGCCCTGGGACTGGATCGGCATCGTCACGATCCGCAGCGACACCCGGTGCAGGACTTCCACGACCGGGACGATGACCCGCAGCCCCGGTTCCCGTGATCCGACGAGCCGGCCGAACCTGAACAGCACCCCTTGCTCGTACTGCTTGACGACCTTGACGGCCATTGCGAGTGCCACCAGGGCCAAAAGGATCACGCTGACCAGAAGGAAGATCAGGACTTCCATGGTGCTGCTCCTCAGAATGAGGACCGCGTCGTTCCCGCGCGAGGTCCCGGAGTACGTCGGCGGAGCAGGGGAATTGGCCCGGGTCCGTCCGCAGGGCTGTCGGTGTGGTCCGGTGTGACCTTGACGCGACGAGCCGCCCTGCGGTGTATCCAGCATCGCCCGGTGTCCCCGCCCACGGCAGGGGCCGAACGGCCCCAACCTCCCGCCCCCGGCGGTGAGTCCGCCCGAAACGGGCAGGCGACGGCAGGACCCGGTCCGGCACCCGCGGCCTCCGGAGCGGGGCGGGGACGTTCGGCCCCTGTGACGGTACCTGTGGGCCCCTGTGGTCCGACTGGCCCGGGGCAGGACATTGAACGCAGGACGACGACGGCACGCGGACAGCTATCGCGCTACGCCTACCAGAGCCCCAGACAGGGATGAACATCATGGCAGTACACGAAACTCCCGGCCGGCACACGGGGTTCCACCTCCCGTCGCGACGCCGGGCCGGGACGGCCCAGAGGGCCGGAGAGACCACGATCGACACGACGGCCACGGCGACCCGCGCCCAGGTCTTCGCGGGGCTGCGGATCGTGACCGGGTTCATCTTCCTGTGGGCCTTCCTCGACAAGACCTTCGGCTGGGGCTACGCCACCGCATCCGGCAAGGGCTGGACCGACGGCGGCTCACCCACCAAGGGCTTCCTCAGCGGCGTCGCCGCCGGACCCATGGAATCCACCTTCCACTCCTGGGCCGGAGCGGGCTGGGCGAACTGGCTGTTCATGCTCGGTCTGCTCGGCGTCGGCCTCGCCCTGGTCAGCGGCATCGCGCTGCGGCTCGCCGCGGTCGCCGGGACCGCCCTGATGGCGTTCATGTGGATCGCCGAGTGGCCGCCGGCCAAGCACCTGGCCGACGGCTCGCCGAGCATGTCCACCAACCCGCTCATCGACTACCACGTCCTGTACGCGGCCGTCCTGATCGCCCTCGCGGTCGCCTCGGCCGGCACCACCTGGGGACTCGGCAGGACCTGGGCCCGACTCCCCGTCGTCCGCGACCACACCTGGCTCCGCTGAGCCCGGCCCGTACACCCGGGGGACCGATAACCGGGTCCCCCGGACCCATCCCCTCCCCTCCTCAACGGCAAGCAGAGGCACCGCCATGACCGTACGTGTAGGTATCAACGGCTTCGGCCGTATCGGCCGCAACTACCTGCGGAGCGTCCTGGCCCGGGCGGGACGGGGGGCCGCGGAGGTCGAGGTGGTGGCCGTCAACGACATCGCCCCCGCCGCGGCCCTGGCCCACCTGCTGGAGTACGACTCCACCTATGGGCCACTCGGCCGGGCCGTCGGCCACGACGAGCATTCGATCACCGTCGACGGGCAGCGCATCGCCTTCACCGCCCAACGCGACCCGGCCGTCCTGGCCTGGGGCAAGCTCGGGGTGGAGATCCTCATCGAGTCCACCGGCCATTTCCGTACCCGCGACGACGCGGCCCTGCACCTGAAGGCCGGTGCCCGCAAGGTGCTGATCTCCTCGCCCGGCAAGGACGTCGACGCCACCGTGGTGATGGGCGTCAACCAGGCCGGCTACGACCCGGACCGGCACCACATCGTCTCGGGCGCCTCCTGCACCACCAACTGCGTCGTACCGATGGTGCACGTCCTGCACGAGCAATTCGGCATCGTCAAGGGCTTGATGACCACCATCCACGGCTACACCAACGACCAGGCCCTGCTCGACAGCCCCCACAAGGACCTGCGCCGCGCCCGGTCGGCCGCTGTGAGCATCATCCCGACCAGCACCGGCGCCGCCCGCGCCGTCGGCCTGGTCATCCCCGCACTCGACGGCGCCCTGGACGGCATCGCCGTCCGCGTGCCCGTCCCGGACGGCTCCCTGACCGACCTCACCCTGGTACTGCGGCAGGAGGTCACCACCGAAGAGATCAACACCGCCTTCACCGAAGCCGCCGAGGGACCGCTGCACGGCATCCTGCGCGTGAACACCGCTCCCATCGTCTCCCGCGACATCATCGGCGACCCCGCCTCCTGCATCATCGACGCCCCCCTCACCCAGGCCCACGGCGACCTGGTGAAGGTCTTCGGCTGGTACGACAACGAGTGGGGCTACAGCAACCGACTGCTCGACCTCACCGAATACGTCGCCGCCCGGCTGTGACCACCATCGCCGGTCAGGCCCTGGTACCTCGCCTGCGGGCGATTCGGGCCGTGGTGTTCGACACCGACGGGGTGATCACCGACTCGGCCCGGCTGCACGCCGCCGCCTGGCAGGAGGCCTTCGACGCCTGCCTGGAGGCGGCGGGTCAGCACCGCCCGTTCGACCCGGTGGAGGACTACCGCCGCTACGTCGACGGCAGGGCCCGGCTGGACGGCGCCGCCGCCTTCCTCACCGCTCGCGGGCTGCGGCTGCCGGCCGGCACCCCCGCCGACCCGCCCGGCACCAGAACCGTGCAGGCCGTCGCCGCCCGCAAGGAGCAACTGTTCGCACGACGGCTGGCAGCGGGTTCCATCCCCGCCTGGCCCGGCACCGTACGACTGCTGCACGCGCTGCGCGCCGGGGGCGTGCCGTGCGCCGCGATCTCGGCTTCCCGGCACGCGCCGGAACTGCTGACGGGTGCGGGAGTCCGGGACCTGTTCGAGGCCGTGGTGGACGGCAACGAGGCGGCCCGCCTCGGGCTGCCGGGCAAGCCCGACCCGGCGATCTTCCTGGAGGCGGCCCGGCGGCTGGACGTACCGGCCGGGGAGGCGGCCGTCGTCGAGGACGCGCTGGCCGGTGTCGAAGCCGGCCGACGCGGCGGCTTCGGCCTGGTGGTCGGGGTGGACCGGACCGCCGGGCCGACCAGTGCCGACGACCTGAGCGAGCACGGGGCCGACCTGGTGGTCGCAGACCTCGCCGAGTTACTGACCGCCACGGAGGCGTAACGATGCCGGACGACTGGACCCTGAGCTACGAGGGCTACGACCCGGCGGACGAGCGGCTGCGCGAGGCACTGTGCACGCTGGGCAACGGCTCCTTCGCCACCCGGGGCGCCGCCCCCGAGACCACCGCGGGCCCGGCGCACTACCCCGGCACCTACGCCGCGGGCTGCTACAACCGGCTGACCTCGACCGTCGCCGAACGCCAGGTCGAGAACGAGGACATCGTCAACCTCCCCAACTGGCTGCCGCTGCACTTCCGTTGCCTCGGCGGCGGCGAGGCTCCGCCCGGTCCGTGGTTCTCGCCGGACGACGGCTCGCTGCTGGAGTACCGGCAGACCCTGGACCTGCGCCGGGGCACACTCACCCGCCGGATGCGGCTGCGGGACGCGCAGGGCCGCGAACTGGCCGTCGAGCAGTACCGCCTGGTGCACATGGGCGACCCCCATCTGGCGGCCCTGCGCACCGAGTTCACGGCGCGGGGCTGGACGGGCACCCTGGAGGTGGAGTCCGCGATCGACGGTGACGTCACCAACTCGGGTGTGGACCGCTACCGCGATCTGAACGGCCACCACCTCACCGACTGGCACACCGGGGCGACCGGACCCGACACCGTATGGCTGAACTGCCGCACCTCCGCCTCCGGCATCCGCATCGCGATGGCCGCCCGCACCCGGGCCGTATCCGCCGGCCCGGCGGCCGTGCGGCTCCTGCCCGGGGAGCGTCGAGCCGTGCACCTGCTGACGCTGCCGATCGGGCCCGGCCGGCCCGTCGCGGTGGAGAAGACGGTGGCCCTGCACACCTCACGCGACCCGGCGACCGGCGATCCCCGGTCCGCCGCGAACGACCGCGTGGAGCGGGCGACCGACTTCGCAGGACTGCTCGCCTCCCACCACGTCGCATGGGAACAGCTGTGGCGGAGAACGGAGTTGGACGTGCCCGGCGAGGCCGGAAGGATCCTGCGGCTGCACCTTTTCCATGTGCTGCAGACCCTGTCGCCGCACACCGCCGAGCTCGACGCGGGCGTACCGGCCCGGGGACTGCACGGCGAGGCCTACCGGGGCCATGTCTTCTGGGACGAACTCTTCGTCCTGCCCTATCTGAACCTCCACCTCCCGGAGGTCTCCCGGGCACTGCTGTCCTACCGCCACCGGCGGCTGGGCCAGGCGGTCCATGCGGCGGCCGAAGCCGGTCGGTCCGGGGCCATGTACCCGTGGCAGAGCGGCAGCGACGGCCGCGAGGAGACCCAGACGCTGCACCTGAACCCCCGCTCCGGCCGCTGGTCACCCGACAACTCGCGACTCCAGCACCATGTCGGATCGGCGGTGGCCTACAACGTCTGGCAGTACTGCCAGGCCACCGGGGACACCGGGTTCCTGCACGGGGCGGGCGCGGAGATGCTGCTGCAGATCGCCCGCTTCTGGGCAGACAGCGCGGTGTGGGATCCGGCGTACGAGCGGTACCGGATCCGCGGCGTGGTCGGCCCCGACGAGTACCACGACGCGTATCCCGGCGCCGCCGGACCCGGCCTCGACGACAACGCGTACACCAACGTCACCGCGGCCTGGGTGCTGTGCCGTGCCCTGGACCTCGCCACCGGGCTGCCCGCGCCGCGCCGTCAGGAGTTGTTCGAGCGCATCGGGCTGGAACCGGCGGAACTGGGGCACTGGGAGGATGTCTCCCGCCGGCTGCGAGTCCCCCTCCACCGGGGCGTTATCAGCCAGTTCGACGGCTACGGTGACCTCGCCGAGCTGGACTGGGACGGCTACCGCACCCGCTACGGCGACATCCGGCGTCTCGACCGGATCCTGGAGGCCGAGGGCGACAGCGTCAACCGCTACCAGGCGTCCAAACAGGCCGATGTACTGATGCTCGGCTACCTCTTCTCGCCCGCCGAACTCTCGGCGCTTCTGGCCCGCCTCGGGCACACCCTCGACGGCGACACCTGGCGTACCACCGTCGACCACTACCTCGCCCGCACCAGCCATGGCTCCACCCTCAGCGGCCTGGTCCACGGCTGGGTACTGGCCCGCACCCGCCCCGCCGAGGCCTGGAAGTACGTCTCGGAGGCCCTCACCGGCGACATCGCCGACCTCCAGGGCGGTACCACCGCCGAGGGCATCCACCTGGGCGCCTGCGCCGGCACCCTCGACCTTGTACAGCGCGGCCTCACCGGCCTCGAAACCCGTGATGACGCCCTGTGGCTCGACCCGGTACCACTCCCCGAGCTGTCCGAGTACAGGTTCTCCATCCGCTACCGGGGCCACCAGGGCGTCGGCCTGAGTATGCGCGCCGGACACCTGCGCATCAGCGTCCCCGCCTCTGGCGGGACGCCCATCCGGGTCGTCGTCGCCGGCCACGACATCACGGTCGCTCCCGGCCGGACCCGGCAGGTCGACCTCCCTCGCCGCTGACCGTGCGCCAGGCAACACACCCGCTCTCCAAGGAAGTTGGCATCATGTCCCGCATCATCACCGTAGGCCTGGACGGCTCGCGCGAAAGCCTGGCCGCAGCCAACTGGGCGGCCCGTGAGTCCCTGCTCCGTGATCTGCCCTGCCGCCTCGTACACGCGTGGGAACTGCAGTCGTACGACTACCCCACCGCCTACGCTCCGCCGACCGGGCCGGACCTGCAACGCCACTGGGCGGAGCGCGTGCCGCGCGAGGCCGAGGAGGATCTGCGTCGCCGCTACCCCGGCCTGCGGGTCAGCGCCGATCAGGTCGACGGGCAGCCGGTCCCGGTGCTGCTGGCGGCCGCGGACGACGCCGAACTGCTGGTCATCGGGTCGCGGGGGCTGAGCGGCATCGGCGGTTTCCTCGTCGGCTCGGTGGCGCTCTCGGTGGTGGCCCACGCCACCAACCCGGTGGTCCTGGTGCGGGCCGAGGAGCCGGACGCCTCCGGCCCTCGCCCTGCGGAGCCCCCGTACGGCAAGGTCGTACTCGGCCTGGACCTGCGGCGGCCCGCCGACGCGCTGATCGAGTTCGCCTTCGATGCCGCCGCCCGTCGCGCGTCGGCCCTGCGTGTCATTCAGGGCTGGACCCCGCCGGCCCACTACGGCCTGGACACCGGCTTCGGCTACACCTCCGGCGCCGTCACTTTGGGCCTGGGCGGCGAACTGGCCGCACAGGAGGCGGGCGGACTGACCGACGCGCTGCGCCCGTGGCGGGAGAAGTTCCCCGGAGTCGAGGTGACCGAGAAGTCCGTGATCGGCGGGGCCGCCCACCACCTGGTGGAGGCCGCTGCCGCCGCTGGCCTGCTGGTCATCGGCCGCCGCAACCGCGATTCGGCGATCGGCACGCACCTCGGCCCGGTCGCCCACGCGGTGATGCACCACGCCGCGGCCCCGGTCGCGGTCGTCCCGCACGACTGACCCAGGCAGCCCCGCCGCTCACACTCACTCCGCCCTGGGCCGACGGACTGGATCCGCGGCTCGCGAGTTCGGGTCCGGGCCGGTCTGTGGCACTTGGCGCTCCGCTGGCCTGCTCGGATGCATCGGTCCGGTGTTGGCGTGAGCCACCGCGGGCGACCAGTCCGATGAAGGGAACGGTGAATTCGGGACGCCGACAGGACGCGGGGACAGGGACATACTCGCGAGGGAGCCGAGGACACCGGCCTGCTGGGCCGTCGCTGAGCGGCTGACCGTTCCCGGCCGCCGGACGTGACGCGGATCGTCTCGGTGCTGTACCGCCGATGGCTCTGGTGACAGTGTCTTACCAGGTCACAGCGGTCCGGGGTGGCTGAAGCGGCCGGCCCGGCGTTGGATGCGGTGCCGGAGGGTGCGGTGGCGTACCGGCGGATGCGCGGCTCGCGCGTCGGCGCGGAGATCCCCGTGGTGAGGGCGGCGGCGACCTTGAGGAGCAGCATGGAGAAGCGGCGCAGTCCCGCCTGGAATTCGGTCTCCGGCTGCCGCTCTCCCAGCCCCAGCGCGATCCGCCCGAACTCGGCACGGCCCCCGGTGGCGACGACCACTCCGGTCGCGCTGCCCCCGTGCACCACCGTCCCCATCAGCGCGCAGGAGGTCAGCTCGGCCAGTGCCGCCCCTGCGGCGACCGGCTCCGGGGCTTTGTCGGCGGGGGCGGACTCCCCGGTGAGGACGCTCTCGTCGCAGGCGAACGCGGTGCACGCCAGCAGGCGCAGGTCCGCGGGCACCACCTGCCCCAGCGTCAGACGTACGACATCGCCCGGCACCAGCTCGGTCACATCGACCTCGGTGGCCGCGCCGTCACGGACCACGACGGCCGTGTGCCGCACCCGCGAGTGCAGGGCCTGTGCCGCCTTCTCCGCCCGGTACTCGTTGACGAAACCCAGCGCCACGCTCAGCACCAGAATCCCCGCGATGATGACCGCGCCAGTCCGCTCGCCGAAGAAGTACGAGACCCCGGCCGTCACCGCCAGCAGGATCAGCAGGGCGCTGCGCAGCTGCCGCCCGAGGACCGCCAGGACGCGGACGTGGTGCGTGCGTACGGCGTTCGGCCCGACGGCCGTGAGCCGCTCGGCCGCCTCACCCCTCTCGCCCCCGGACAGACCTTCGGGACTGCTCGCGAGCGCGGCCAGCACGGCCTTCGCGTCCTCGGCGGCGGCGTCCCCCACCCGCAGCTCTGCCACCCGGGTGGTCACTGACTCCAGGTCCATTCGGCCACCTCGGGAAGGTCCGCCCCATGGGCGCGGATCCAGTCGTGATGGCGGTGACGGACGTCGACCATCCGCTGCCGCCGCAGCGCCGCCGCGCGGACCGCGGGACCGGGCACCCGGTCGATGACGTCCATGACCAGCCGGTACAGGTCGAGGTCGTTGCGTACGATCATGTCGAACGGGGTCGTGGTGGTGCCCTCCTCCTTGTAGCCGCGCACGTGCAGATGCGGGTGGTTGGCTCGGTGGTAGGCAAGCCGGTGGATCAGCCACGGACAGCCGTGGTACGCGAAGACGACGGGTTTGTCAGGGGTGAACAGCGCGTCGCACTCGCTGTCGGGCTTGCTGTGCGGGTGTTCCTCCGCAGGCAGCAGCCGGGCGATGCAGATCCGCCCGACGGCCAGGTACTTCGCCGCCCGCCAGTGGGCGTCCAGCGCGCTCAGTTCTTCCTCGTCGAGGCGGTTGAGACCGTCGGGGGTGTCGAGCGCGTAGAGGGAAGCCTCGGGAGGGGGACGGAGTGGCATGACGAACCCTTCTTGAAGAGGGCTGTTCGGGACTTCAGGACTTTCGGGTGCTGAGGCCGGGGAGGAATTCGGTTTCGTCGATGAAGGCGCGGGCGACGTCCGAGAGCCGGCGGTTGTGGGAGCGGGCGTAGACCCGCAGGGTGGTGAACGCCTGTTCCATGTCCGTGTGGTGGCGTTCGGCGAGTTTTCCCTTGGCCTGTTCGATCAGGACGCGGCTGCTGAGGGCTGTCTGCAACTGCTCGTTGAGGAGCGTGCTGCGCTCGCTGGTGCGCTGTTGCAGCAGGCTGATGGTGGCGACGTCGGCGAGGGCCTGGGCGAAGGGGGTTGCTGCGGGACTGATGGGCGCCGGGGTGGTGTGGAAGAGGTTGAGGGCGCCGACGACCTCGTCGCGCAGGCGCATGGGCAGCGCCTGGACGGCGGTGAAGCCGCTCCGCCGGGCTTGGGCGGTGAACAGGGGCCAGCGGGCGGCCTCGTCGCGCAGGTCGTGAACGGAGATCGCGATTCCGGTGTGGAAGCAGTCCAGGCAGGGGCCTTCGTGGTTCTGGAGCTGGAAGAGTTCCAGGAGGCGCACCCTTTCGTCGGAGGCGGCCATGACGCGCAGCACGCCGTCACGGTCGGCGAGCAGGACGCCCGCCGCGCTCGCGTCGAGCAGGTCGACGCAGCGGTCGGTGAGCAGGCGGAGGAAGTCCATGAGGTCGAAGTCGGCGACGAGACTGTCCGCCAGCTCGACGAACGTCCGGGCCATCAGCTGTTCCTTCATCGTGCACACCTCTGTGTGTGGGGTGGGAGCATCAGGGCTCGTCGTCGAGAGGTCGCGCATCCGGCGGTTGCATGTCGGACGGAGTCGTGCCCGGGGGGAGGCGGAGCCGATGGGCGACCACGTCGGCGGCGACCACCGAGATCCGTGTCCCCCGGGCGTACGCGTGGGCGCGCAGCCGGACGAAGGCTTCCTCGAAGCCGACGCCGAGCTGGACCATGAGGATGCCGGTGGCCTGGTCGATCTCGGCGCGGTAACCGCCCAGGTCGTCGAAGGGCGCGGCGTCCGTCCGATCGGTGTCGGACGCGCCGGTGTCGGACGGAACACCCGTCTCAGTGATCCGGGCATCGAGCAGAAGCAGCGCGGCGGTGTCGGCGAAGGCCATCGCGTCGGCCACCTCGTCCGCGTCCAGCTCGACCGAACTGCTGGAGTACAGATCGAGTACGCCGGGGCTGATGCCCGTCCACCGCACCATGGCCGAATCCCGTTCGAGCGCACGCCGTGTCGGTGAGGCGGCTGTCCGGTCGAAGGCGCCGGCGGGCGGAGTGTCCGGGATGTCGTGCCGCCGCACCGCAGCGATCCGCCGCGTCTCCTGCTCCGGCGACAGCTCCACAGGCTCCTCCACACCTGCGCACCCGCCGTTTCCGGCCGGTGCGGACGGCTATTCGGGCCGCTGGGTACGGGCGTTGTGAGCGAGGCCGTCCGGATGATCCGCCGTGCGTTCCCCGAGGGGAAGAACCATGAGCCGCAGGGCTGTCGGTTCGGGCGGGCGCCGGATCCGCCCCGCGTCCTGCCAGCCCCACGCCTCCAGGGCGGCACCCACCGGACGGTCGGAGTGCTCCACCAGGGTGACGCCGAGCGAGGCATGGTGGTCAGTGAGCAGGCGCTCCTGGAGCCGGCGGGCCAGTCCGTGGGCGTACCGGTGCGGATGGACGACTGTTTCGAGGATCGCGAAGACATGCCCGGACGCGGTCAGTTGTTCCAGGTTCTGTGGCAGTGGACCTTCGAACCCGTACCACCAGGAGCCGTCGCGCGGCACGGAGATTCCGACGACACAGCCGGTCAGGGCCTGCGCCTCGGCGACCAGCATGTCGAATCCCGGTAGTTTCACGTTGTCCGCCAGACGGTGCAGGAACTTCTGCCGGTCGTGGAACTCCTCACCCGGCTCGGCGGCGGAGGACTCCACGTACAGATCCGCCAGGTCCTCCCGCAGGCCCTCGGCCTGCCAGCGGTTCAGTCGGCGCAGCCGCACCGTGTCCAGGTCGAGACGCTCTGAGCCTTCGGGTTCGGGTGGTTGCCGCGGGGTGCGCATGGGGCGCCTCGGTTCAGGAGACCGGCAGATGTGCGGGAGTGCCATCGTGGCCGATGGGCAGTGCGGCGCCGGGGTCCAGGACGTCTGTACAGCAGCATAGCCCCGGATCGGAGCCCCGGCGGGGCCCGTTGGGGGCACGGGGACACTGGGGTGCCGATGGACGAACGGTGAGCGCGTCGGCCGGACCATCCGCGGACAGCCGCGGTCGGACGGCGGAAACCCTGTTTGAACGCGGGCTGTTGGGGAAGCCGTCCGGTGTGCTTCGGACCGAAGGCACGCCCGTGCGAGCAGCTGTCGCTGCTCCTCTGTGCGCTGCGGTCTGCCGGCTCCCACGGTGAGTGATGCCACCGATCGGGGAGACACGTGCCCATGCCGTACGTACGCACGCAGAGTTCACGAAGCGCACGCCCCCACGGCTACGACGACACGCCGGACGGGTGCATGGGCGGCGCCCGCGAACGGCGCTGTTCCCCTTCACCGGCATCTGCTCTAGGCTTCACGCGGGGAAGACGGGACTGCGGCCGTGTCAGGTACCAGCAGGTCTTCCCATCCAGGCTCCCAGCCCCCGAGTCGGAAACCAGGCCCGGCCGGAGCCGCATCGCCGCAGTGCGCGGCTCCAGCCTCCGTCCTCCCGGCATTTCCAGACGGGGTGTTCTCACCAGTCCCGCCGCCGCGGAGGACAGCGCGCGAGCGAGGACACGGTGGAGGGGGCCTCCCATCCTCGCGCCACGTACGGCCGCCGCCGCAGTGCGGCGGCGGCCGTACGTGGCGCGAATCCCGGCGCGGGGGCGGCGGTCGGTGGCGCGGAGTGGGTCAGGACCCCAGTCCGGGGAAGGGTTCGGAGTCGTCGATGAAGGCGCGGGCCACATCGGACAGGCGCCGGTTGTGGGAACGGGCGTAGCCACGCAGGGCGGTGAAGGCCTGTTCCATGTCGACGCCCTGGCGTTCGGCGAGTTTGCCTTTGGCCTGTTCGATCAGTACGCGGCTGTTCAGCGCGGTCTGCAGCTGTTCGTTGAGGATCGTGCCGAGTTGGGCGGAGCGTTGTTGCAGGAGGCTGATGGTGGCGACGTCGGCCAGGGCCTGGGCGACGAGTATGTCTGCCGGGTCGAAGGGGCCGGGCGTGGAGTGGAAGAGGTTCAGGGCGCCGACGACCTCGTCCCGCAGGCGCATGGGCAGCGCCTGGACGGCCGTGAAACCACTGCGCTGGACCGCTACCGCGAAGCGGGGCCAGCGCACGGTCTCCGCACTCAGGTCGGGGACGATCACGGGTGTGCCGGTGCGGAAGCACTCCAGGCAGGGGCCCTCGTCGTTCTGGAGCTGGAAGAGTTCCAGCAGGCGTACCTGTTCGTCGGAGGCGGCCATGACGCGCAGTTCGCCGTCGCGGTCGGCGAGCAGCACCCCGGCGGCGCTCGCGCCGAGCATGCCGACGCAGCGGTCGGTGAGCAGGCGCAGGAAGTCGATCAGGTCGAAGTCGGCGACCAGGTTGTCCGCCAGCTCGACGAAGGTCTTGGCCAGAAGCTGCTGATTCATCGTGGGCACCCTCGATTGAGACTAGTCCGGCCGGAATGCGGCGGGAAGCACAGCACGTTCATCCGATGGCACCGGTGCGTCAGGTTTCCTCGTCGGTCCGTCTGGGTTCCGCGTCCGGAGAGAAACGGAGCCGGTGGGCCACCACGTCGGCGGCCACCTCGGTGAGCCGGCGTCCCCGCAGGTAGGCGTGGGCGCGCATCCGTACGAAGGCTTCGTCGATGCCAACACCGAGCTGGACGGTGAGGATGCCGGCGGCCTGGTCGATCTCCGCCCGGTATCCGCCCAGGTCCTCGAAGCCTCGGTCTTCCCGTGCTCCGTCGACCGGCGCGTTCGTCTCGTCGATCCGCGCGTCGAGCAGGAGCAGCGTCGCGAGATCGGCGAACGCCAGCGCATCGGCCAGCTCCCCGGCGTCCAGCACGGTCGGCACGTCGGCGTACAGGTCCAGAACTCCGGGGCTGATCGCCCCGATCTGCAGGGGGAGCGCGAAGACGGCGCGTGCCCCGGCCTCCAGGGCCGCATCCGCGAACACGACCCAGCGGTCCTGTATCTCACTGGCCAGTAGATCGGGTATCAGGACGGCCGAGCCGTGCCGGAAGGCATCCACGCAGGGTCCCTCGCCGAGGGTGAGCTGCAGCTCCTCCAGCTGTTCGCTGATGCTGTCGGTGCCGCACAGCGGATGACTGGGCGCGGTGCGGGACATCGCCGACAGCCCGGCCCCGCCGACCGGGAGCGCGGCCACGGCAGCGGTGCACACGTCCACCACACCGACCCGGGCACCGCGTCGCGCCGCCTCCTCGGCGACCAGCATCTGGATCCGGGCCGACCGGCTGTCGGACGTCATCCTGGCCACCGCGTCCAGGCATCGTGCACAAGTCCCTCCAGCCTCGGCGCGGTTCGTTCGCAGACGGGAAGGACCAGCACCCGGAGCAGTGTGGCGGTGACCGGCTTCCGGACCTCTCCCACGTCCGGCCATCCCCAGGAACGGAGCGAAGTGAGGGCGGGGTGGTCGGCCCGGCCCACCAGGGTGGCGACGCCGAGCGACGCCTGCTGGTCGGCCGGCAGCCGCTCCTGCGATCGGCGGGCCACATGCGCATCCTGTGGGTGCGGGCGGACCGGGATATCGGTGATCGCGAGGACTCCGCTGGACGCGGTGAGTTGCTCGATGCCGCGCGGCGGTGCCCCGTCGAACCCGAGCCACCAGAAGCCGTCGCCGCGCACCGGGAAGCCGGAAGCGCATCCCACGGGGCCGTCCGTCTCAGCGATCACCATGGCGAAGCCCGGCCGCCGGATATCGGCGGTGAGACGGTCCAGAAAGTGCCGGCGGCTGGGACGGCGGTACGCCTCAGGAGGTGACGTCTCGCGGGAGTCCATGTACAGATCCGTCAGCTTCCCGCTCGGGTCCTGTGCCTGCCGGCGGTTCGCCCGACGTAGCCGGACCGTGTCCATGGTGGACGACGCGCTGCCACGGGGCTTTCGCGGCTGCCCCCACGCCGACCGGGCCGTCACCGCGCATCACCCGAGAGCACAGAGGCAAGCGGAACAGTCCGGTTCCGCGGGGTTTGGGCGGTCGCGGCCGGGACACCCCCGAGAGGAGGTGACAAATGCCCGAACGGAACATCGAGGAGCAGGAACCCGGAGCCGGTGAGGTCGAGGATCAGGCTCAGTGTCGGTGGCGGGTGATGCAGTCGCAGGGTCCCGCCGGCCTCGGTGGTCCTCTGCGCGGCGTGGAGGAAGACGTTGAGGCCGCTGCAGTCGCAGAAGGTGACAGGGCTGAGGTCGATGTCGATGGTGCGGATGCCGTCGCTCAGGCACCGCGCCAGTGCCGTGCGTACCAGAGAGGCCGATTCCAGGTCGATCTCACCGGCCAGGGTGATCAGTGCCCGTTTCCTTCGGTCATGGCGGTAGACAGTGAGCTGCGGGAGGGGCATGACGCCTCAGTTCAGAAGACCATCCGGCAACGGACGTGGTGACGCCGGGAATCCCGGCGCCCATGGCGCGCTGCCGGCAGGGGCGTGCGTTCGGCGGAGGCGAAGCAACGGCTGGCCCGGCAGCCTGTGCGACAGGACAGCGGACCCACCCGGTTCCCTCCAGGGATGCGCCGGGTGACGGACGAAGAGCCCGCTCCCCGCAGCCATCTGTGTCGAGCAACGACAAACCGCCGGGGTCTGGGACGTCCGTACCGCAGCATAGTCCTCGACCCGGTCCGACGGACGGTCCGAAGCCGTCCGCTTCTCGTACCCGGGCAACGCCTGGACATGATGCCGCGCGGGTATGTCCGGTGTCCTGCGCGGTACTTGGGCAGCCAGCGCGAAATACGGTGACCGACGGCAGCCCGGGTACGACGGTCCGCGGTCCGTGCACCACCTGAGGAGGTGGTTTCGCACGGCGGAGCCGAACAGTTCAACTCCGCAGGCCGCACGGCCCGGACCTGGGGAACCGCCGGAGACCCGCGGCCCGACGGCCATCGCGGACGGGGTGGTGGAGAAGATCGCCGGGATCGCCGCACGGGAAGTCCCCGGAATCAACGCACTGGGCGGCGGATTCACTCGCACTGTGGGCGCCGCGCGACCGGTGTCCCCGGCGGGCACGCGAGCGCGGGGCGCGGCGTCAAAGTCGAGGTCGGCGAGAAGCGGACCGCCGTCGACCTCCAGGTCGTCTGGAATACGAGGTGAGCATCACCGAGGTCGCCGCAGAGGTCCGTGTGAACGTGATCGCTGCGGTGGAACGGATGACGGGCCTGGAAGTCGTCGAGGTGAACATCGCGGTCAACGACATTGCACCTGCCGAACGAGGACACGCCGGAGACCAGCGAGGACCAGGTGCTCTGTTGCCCTGGTAAGGATGCGCGCGACTGCCCGCACGTGGTGACTGTGCCGCGTCGGGCAGGAGGCGTGAGCGTTGGCGGGTGGAGCCTCTGTGCGTGGGAAGGGGGATCCGCTGCGGGTTGGTTCGAGATCCTTTCCCGAGTTGGCGGGATCGGCCTTCACGATCCCTGAGTCCGTCCAACCGGGTCCCGTTCGGGGCGCGTTCGGGACGCAAGGACAGGAACAGACCGACAAGGACGAAGGGATGCCGACTCGGCCTACCGCTTCTGACCGGCAAAAACGTCACGGATCGACATTGGTCGGCAAGGACCGTCAAAATCCTCAAAGGACCTGTATCCGGCGTCCGGTGACCCGCTCCGGGGTGATGCGGACCCACAGTTCGCGGTCACCGCCCGCCCACGGTGCGGAGCGGGCCGCGCCGACGAGGTGACGGGTGGCGGCGGGGTCGGTGACCCATTCGGCACGGCCGACGACCAGGACGCTCCAGCCCTCGCTCAGCGCCTCGTCGATGTGGTCCACCTCGAAGGCGGCCTCGGCTCCGGCGGCCAGGGCCGGTGTGGCGCCGCGCGCGGTGCTGAAGGCGACCGCGCCGTCCACGACCGTGTAGTTGACCGGGACGATGGCCGGGCCGTCGGGCGTGGACACCGAGACGCGTCCGACGCCGTGTGTGGACAGCCGGGCCCAGCACTCCCCGGGGTCCAGTTCCGTCAGCTCGGGGTGGTAGGCCGCCCGCCCGATGCCGGGCGGCAAGTCGACATCGCTGCCGCGCAGTTAGGCCACGGTGGTCTCCAGCGCGCCGGCCAGCCGAATCAGGAAGCCCGTGCCCGGGGACGCGGTCGGCCGCTCCTCCACGTACCGCAGGTAATCCGGAGTCGTGCCCGCCCGCTCGGCCACCTGCTCCCTGGTGAGCCCCAGTTCCTCGCGCCGCGCTGCCACCCGCCGTCCGATGTCTCCGGCGTTCCTCGTCGGTTCCAGCATGGCCGATCACTTCCTTTCGCCTTGTCACTCGTCACTCGTCACTCGTCGGTCCTGGGGTGGGGACGGTCACGGTCCGGGCCCCGTCCGGGCGCCCGACGGCCCGGGTGGACCGGCTCTCCGCGCGGGCGGTGCCGAATCCGGTCAGCCCCGCGGCGAGAGCAGCCACAAGACCGGGCCAGGACGGCGGCGAGGTCTCCAGGACGGCCCGCAGGAACGGCACGTACAGCGCCGCGCCTCCCAGCCCTACCGCGGCCAGCACCGCCCAGGGCAGGAAGGGGTTCTCACGGGTGAGCAACCGCTCCCGCAGCCCCAGTACAACGCCGAGCTGGGCGGCCAGCAACGCGAGAAACAGCGTGGTCTGCCAGGGCTGCCCGGTGTGGCGGACCCACAGCCCGGCGGCGAGGCTCGTGCCGGTGACCACCGTGCCGAGGCGCAGTATCCGCTGCCACAGCCCACCGCCGAGCACATGCTGCCCGGGCGGGCGCGGCGGGCGACGCATGGCGTGCCGGGAGACCGGCTCGGCGCCCATGGCGACGCCCGTCAGACCGTGGGTGAGGAGGTTGATCCACAGGATCTGGCCGGCCCGCAGGGGCAGGGCGAGGCCGAACAGCGGGCCGAGCAGCATGACGAGGATCTCCGCGACGCCACCGGCCAGGGCGTAGAGCAGGAAGCGGCGGATGTTGTCGTAGACCCTGCGGCCCTCCTCCACCGCCGTGACCACGGTGGACAGTTCGTCGTCGGCGAGCACCAGGTCGGCGGCCTGCCGGGCGACTTCGGTCCCCCGGCGGCCCATGGCCACGCCGATGTCGGCCTGCCGCAGCGCCGGGCCGTCGTTGACGCCGTCACCGGTCATGGCGGTGACGGCTCCGCCGGCGCGCCATGCCTGGACGATGTCCAGCTTCTGCTGAGGAGTGGTGCGGGCGAACACCCGGACCCGGGTGAGGTCCGGAACCTCCCCGGCGGCCAGCTTCCGGCCGGTGACCACCTCGTCGGAGGCGGTGTCGCCGGAAACGCCGTTGCCGGGGCCGAGGATGCCGACCCTGGTCGCGATGGCGCGGGCGGTGGCCGGATGATCGCCGGTGATCAGCACCGGGGTGATGCCGGCCAGCCGGCAGGCCGTGATGGTCGCCTCGGCCGCCTCCTTGGGCGGGTCGCTGATGGCCACCAGGCCCAGCAGCCGCAGCCCGGTCTCGGCGTCCTCGTACCGGGCCGGGAGGTCCGCGCGCAGGGCCGACGCCACCGCCAGGACGCGGAAGCCCTCGGCAGCGAGCGCGGCGGCCTCCTTGCGGGCACGTTCCAGCAGGTCGGGGCTCTCGTCCAGGGTCGCGCCGTCGAGCACCGCCTCCGGCGCGCCCTTGAGACAGACCTCCACCTGGCCGGAGGGGGCGCGGTGCAGCGTGGTCATACGCTTACGGAGACTGTCGAACGGCACCTCGCCGATACGCGGGTGCGCGGGCAGCAGTTCGTCGCGGCCGCGGCCGGCCTTGACCGCGGCGGCGAGCAGCGCGGCCTCGGTGGGATCCCCGAGTGCGGTCCAGCCGTCGGTGCCGTCGGTGCCGTCAGCGCCCTTCGTACTGTTCTCAGGTGGCCGCAGGGAGGCGTCGTTGCACAGCGCCGCCGCCGTGAGCAGGTCCTGTACGGCACGCAGCGTGTCCGGGTCCGGGGGCCCACCCGCGACCAGGACCTCTCCCGCGGGCCCGTACCCGCTACCGGTGAGCGCGGCCGTGGTGCCGGCCGTGCCCCCGGCGGTCCAGACCCGTTCCACGACCATCCGGCCCTCGGTGAGAGTGCCGGTCTTGTCGGTGGCCAGCATGGTGACCGAGCCGAGGGTCTCCACCGCGGACAGCCGCCGTACCAGCGCGTGGCGGGCGGCCATCCGCCGGGCACCGAGCGCCAGGCCGAGAGTGACCACAGCGGGCAGCGACTCCGGTACGGCGGCCACGGCGAGGCTGACCGCGATGACCGCCATGATCTGCGGCGACTGGCCGCGGGCGAGGCCCAGCGCGAAGACGATCAGGCACAGGCCCACCGCCACCAGGGCCAGCACCCGGCCGAGACCTGCCAGTCGGCGTTGCAGCGGTGTGGGTTCCGGGTGGGAGTGCAGCAGGGCGGCGATGCGGCCGAGAGCACTGTGCGGCCCGGTCGCGGTGACGGTGGCGACGGCCCGGCCCCGCACCACGACGGTGCCCGCCTGGAGCCGTGCGGCGTCCGGGTCGTCGGCCCGCGCGTCCTTGTCCACCGGCACCGACTCCCCGGTCAGCGCCGACTCGTCGACCAGCAGCGCGGACGACTCGGCCAGCGCCGCGTCGGCAGGGACGATGTCGCCCTCGCCGAGCACCAGCGCGTCGCCCGGAACGACGGCCGCGGACGCCACCTCGCGCTCGGTGCCGCCGCGCAGCACCCGGGCTGTCGGGGCGGTCATGGCGGACAGCGCGGCGACGGCGTTGTCCGCGCGTACCTCCTGGGCCACCCCCACGGCGGTGTTCGCCACGATCACCAGGGCGATGACCACCGCGTCCGCATGGTCCCCGGTCGCCACGGTGAGCACCACCGCCGCCAGCAGGATTACGATCATCGGATCGCGCAGTTGCGCGCCAATCCGCGACCGCAGCGGTATCCGGCGCTGCGCGCCCAGCTCATTGGGACCACGTTCCGCCAGCCGCCGGGCGGCCTGGTCCTCGGTGAGACCCGCCGGGTGCGCGATGCCGGGCGCAGGCGCAGGCTGAGCTGTCATGGTTCTCTCCGGGTTCGATGCGGTGGCCGCCGGTGGTGCGCGGTCTCGGGGCACGCACCCGGCATTCGCGGGGTGCGTGCCGGTCCTGGCACGCGTCACCAACTCGTGTCCGCCGTCACGGCGGTGGAACCGCTGGCCCTTCCTGCCCGGGGCCCGGTGCGTTGTCAGGCGTGCTTCCGCTCCACCGGGGACCGGTGAGGGCCCACGCCCGCTCCCACAGCCCCGCACGGTGCCAGTCCAGCACCGTCCGTACGGCCCGGCGGCCGGCCAGCAGCGACAGGGCGACACCGCTCGCGGCCAGCATCCCGGCGAAGGCGGACAGTGCGACGGCCTGCCCAGGGGTGAGCGGCGCGCTGACGAGCCGGCCCTGCCCGTCCGTCCAGATCACAGTCCTGGCGCCCGCCCTGCTGCCCGCCGCGACCCGTACCCCCGCCGTACGGACCGAGTCGCCGGACGCCGTCCACCGCACAACCGCCCAGGTACGGGCGTACGTGCCGGGACCCGGATCGCCGGCGTCCTCGGTCAGCACGGCGGAGGTACGGTGCCACTCCTGGCGCTGCTGGAGCAGCACGCTTCCGACACGCACCGAACTCAGGGCTCCGGCCAGGGGCATGCCCACCGCCATCACCACGGACGTCACCAGGACGACCCATGCCTCGACGGCATCCGAGCGGCGCCTGAGCGGATTGCGCCGCCAACGCCACCACCTCACCTTCATGCCCATGGCCGACCCCGCTCTCCGATCACGGCGGTACGAGTAACCCGCAGCGACGGTCGCACACACACCGCACACCGGAGCAGAGCCCATCGGCCCGTACAAGGGGCCGATGGACCCCGTTTGACCGTCGACGGAGACTGACCGGGTGCCGTTGAGGCCGACGAACGTCCGCACTGCCGGCCCCAGTTCGGCAGTCCTCCCATAGTTGAGGAATCCCGTGCGCCTGCCTCAGCTCATGGACTGCCCTCTTCGCGGCTGGAGGGATCCCGCGCCGTCCGCCGCACCAAATCCAGGGGACATCCACAAGCACAGTGCGGGATCGGGGCCAACGTGGCCGACGCACCGCAGGTCCTCATTTCCCGAAGCGCACCGCAGTCCCTTGCCCACGGGATGGGGCTAGGCTGAGGCCGGACGCCCTGGACCTCGGCGGCATACTGCCAGTTGACACGGATGCATCGGTGGCGCCCTTTTCGGCCGCCCGGTGCCTCCCCTGCGGCCACCGGTTCCGTTCTGTCTCCCGTCATGCAGCCGTGCTCGCTGCGCAGCGCCCCGCTCTCCCAGCTGCGGCGGATCGTCACCGCGACCATCGCCGGCAGCGGCCGGGATCGGCTGCCCCCGGACCCCTGTACCGCGCGATGAGAGGTCTCACGATGGCGCCCCTGTCCGCGCCGACGCGCTCCAACGGACCCGAACACCGCCCGGCACATGTACCCCAGTCGGCTCGGGAGATGAGGACCAACGGCCCCTGCCGTGGGAGCTGGCCCCTGGCGATTCTTGCGGGGACGGCGTGGTCGGGCCACCACGGCCACGAGACACGGGACGCGACCGTGCGACGGCACTTTTGAGGAGCCGAGGAAAGCATGCCTACGATGCCCCGCCCCGCGAAGCCGGAGATCCCGACAGACAAGTCCTCAGCAGGCAGGTCGCCGACGGGCAGCCCGGCGGACAACCCGGAGGAAGCCATCGGCTCGCCCCGGTCCCCCGGCCCTGCCACGGACGCGCAGGCGCCGCCGTCGGCCGGCCGGCGGTGGCTGATGCTGGCGCTTGCCACGGTCGGGTTCGCGGTGAACTTCTGGGCCTGGGCGCTGCTGAGCCCGCTCGGCCCGCGGTTCAAGGACAGCCTGCAACTGAGCGCGTTCCAGCAGGCGTTGCTGGTCGCCGTGCCGGTGGTGGTGGGCTCGCTGGGCCGCATACCGGTGGGTGCGCTGGCGGACCGGTTCGGCGGCCGGGTGATGTTCCCGCTGGTCTCCGCGGCCACCATCGTCCCCGTCCTGTACCTGGGGCTGGCCGGACATTCCTCCCTGAACCAGCTGCTGGTGGGCGGGTTCTTTCTCGGTATCGGCGGCACCGCGTTCGCGGTGGGGGTGCCATTCGTGAGCGCCTGGTTCCCGCCCGAGCGCCGGGGGCTCGCGATCGGTGTCTTCGGTGCCGGGATGGGCGGCACCGCCATCAGCGCCCTGACCACGGTGAACCTGGTCAAGACGCACAGTCTGGCCACCCCGTTCGTGGTGACCGCGATCGTGCTGGCCGGCTATGCGGCGCTGGCCGCGTTCCTGCTGCGCGACGCTCCGGGCAGGACCGTACCGCCCGGGACCATGACGGGCCGGCTCGCCGCCACCGTCAGGCTCGGTGTCACCTGGCAGGCATCGGCGCTGTACGCGGTCGCGTTCGGCGGATATGTCGCCTTCTCCGTCTATCTGCCCACCTACCTCAAGTCCGGGTACGGCCTGGCGCAGGCCGACGCGGCCAACCGGATGGCCGGGTTCGTCCTCCTGGCGGTGGTGATGCGACCGGTCGGCGGCTGGCTCTCCGACCGGCTGGGCCCCACCCGCGTACTGGCCGTGGCGCTCGCCGTGGTCACGGTGAGCGCGGCCGTCCAGTCCTTCGCCCCGCCGCTGGCCCCACTGGGCACCATCGCGTTCCTGGCGATCGCCGCCGCGCTCGGCGCGGGCAGCGGTGCCACCTTCGCCCTCGTCGCCCTGCTCGCCCCGGCCGGCAAGGTCGGCGCCGTCACCGGCGTCGTCGGCGCGGCCGGCGGGCTGGGCGGCTTCGTCCCACCTCTGCTGATGGGTTCCCTGTACGGCGCTTACGGCGACTACGCGCTCGGGCTGGCCCTGCTCGCCCTGATCGCCGCCACCGCCCTGGCGTTCACCGCGACCACCGTCCGCAAGGCCGTCACCCGCGGCGCCCACCGCACCCCGACGGCCATCGACCCGGCCTGAGACGAGTCACCATGTGTGAGTACTGCGGCTGCCAGGCATTACCCCAGATCGCCGAACTGACCCGTGAACACGACCTGGTCGTCAATCTCATCGGGTACGTCCGCACCGCGCACCGCGACGCGGACGTACCCCGGACGGCGTGGATCGCGCGCCGCGTCTCCGCCGTTCTCGTGCCGCACACGGCGGTGGAGGAGCAGGGTCTCTTCCCGCCGCTGGCAAAGGAGTTTCCCGACGGCATGGCGGCGCTTCGGGCCGAACACCGGCTCGTCGAGGCGGTTCTCGACGGGGCCGCCGCGGGCGTCCCGGCCGACCCCGCCTGGCCCCAGCGGCTCCTGGACGCCCTGGATCTGCTGCGCAACCACATCCTCAAGGAACAGGACGGCGTGTTCCCCGCCGCCCTGGCCGGGCTGAGCACCGAGGACTGGGAGGCCATGGACGCGGTCCGCTCCCGCGTCGGAACGCTGAGCGCGGATTTCGCCACAACGGGGTTCGCCACAGAAGCCGGTGCCGATATCGATCAGCACGCCGGATCACAGCAGGACGGGCCGCTGACGCCCGGGAAGGCGGCATCGTGAGCCCACGAACCCCAGGAACCGACCCGCAGGCACGCAAACCGGCCGGCCTGGACGGTGAGTTGGCGGACGCACTGGTGGGCACCCGCCGGTTCTTCACCCGAGCCGAGGTCTCCGCCGACCATCGCACCCTGTACAAGATCGGTGGCCGGAAAGCCGACGACTTCTACCGGGACCGCTGGAGCCACGACAAGGTGGTGCGCTCCACCCACGGGGTGAACTGCACCGGCTCGTGTTCGTGGAAGGTGTACGTCAAGGACGGGATCATCACCTGGGAGTCCCAGCAGACCGACTACCCCACGGTCGGCCCGGACAGCCCCGAGTACGAGCCGCGCGGCTGCCCGCGCGGCGCCGCGTTCTCCTGGTACACCTACTCGCCCACCCGCGTCCGCTACCCCTATGTGCGCGGGGTGCTCCTGGAGATGTACCGGGAGGCCAGGGCCCGGCTCGGTGACCCGGTGCTGGCGTGGGCGGACGTCGTCTCCGACCCGGAGCGGTCCCGGCGCTACAAGTCGGCGCGCGGCAAGGGCGGTCTGGTACGGGCGAGTTGGGACGAGGCGAGCGAGATGATCGCCGCCGCCCATGTGCACACCATCAAGGAGTACGGTCCCGACCGGCTGGCCGGGTTCTCGCCGATACCGGCGATGTCGATGGTCTCCCACGCCGCGGGGGCCCGCTTCTACTCGCTGCTGGGCGGGGTGATGCTGTCGTTCTACGACTGGTACGCCGACCTGCCGGTCGCATCGCCGCAGGTCTTCGGGGACCAGACCGACGTACCGGAGTCCGGGGACTGGTGGGACGCCGGCTATCTGATCATGTGGGGCTCGAACCTGCCGGTGACCCGCACCCCGGACGCGCACTGGATGGCGGAGGCACGCTACCGGGGCCAGAAGGTGATCGCGGTCGCCCCGGACTACGCCGACAACGTCAAGTTCGCCGACGAGTGGCTGCCCGCCGCGCCTGGCACCGACGGGGCGCTGGCGATGTCGATGGGGCATGTGATCCTCAAGGAGTTCTTCGTCGACCGCCAGGTCGGTTACTTCACCGACTACGTCAAGCGCTACACCGACCTGCCTTTCCTCGTCACCCTCGAACAGCGCGGCACCGGGCCGGACTTGACGTACGCGCCGGGGAAGTTCCTCACCGCCGCCGACCTGGGCGGCACGGCGGCCGAGGCGGAGAACGCGGAGTTCAGGACCGTCCTCCTGGACTCCGCCACCGGCGAGCCCGTCGTCCCGAACGGTTCGCTCGGCCACCGCTACGGCAAGTCCGGCGCCGGGAAGTGGAACCTCGACCTCGGCGACACCGACCCGCTGCTGACGGCGGCCGGCGGCAGCGATGGCGGTGAGTCCGCCGTGACCGTGGAGCTGACCCGGTTCGACACCCCGGACGGGACCGCCGGACAGCTGCGGCGGGGTGTCCCCGTACGCCGGGTCGCCGGGCAGCTGGTGACCACGGTGCTCGACCTGCTGCTCGCCCAGTACGGCGTGGCCCGCGACGGGCTGCCGGGGATCTGGCCGACCGGATACGACGACCCCGACCAGCCCTACACCCCGGCCTGGCAGGCGGCCATCACCGGGGTGGCCGGTGAGACGGCGGCCCGCATAGCGCGCGAGTTCGCCACCAACGCCGAGGAATCCAGGGGCCGTTCAATGATCATCATGGGGGCGGGGACCAACCACTGGTTCCACTCCGACACCATCTACCGCTCCTTCCTCACCCTGACGACGCTGACCGGCTGCCAGGGTGTGAACGGCGGCGGCTGGGCCCACTACGTGGGGCAGGAGAAGGTCCGCCCGATCACCGGGTACTCGGCGATCGCGACGGCCGCCGACTGGCACCGGCCCGCCCGGCAGATGATCCAGACCGCCTACTGGTACCTGCACACCGACCAGTTCCGCTACGACCCCTTCAGCGCCGACACCCTCGCCGCCGCGGGCGCGGGCGGTACGTTCGCCGGGAAGAGCACCGCGGACGTCATCGCGGCCTCGGCCCGGATGGGCTGGATGCCCTCCTACCCGACGTTCGACCGCAACCCACTCACCCTCGCGACGGACGCGGAAGCCGCCGGGCAGAAGGTGCCGGAGTACGTCGTGGACCAACTCAAGTCCGGGCGGCTGAAGTTCGCGGGCGAGGACCCGGACGCGCCGGAGAACTTCCCCCGGGTGCTGACCATTTGGCGGGCGAACCTGCTCGGCTCCTCCGCCAAGGGCAACGAGTACTTCCTCAAGCACCTGCTCGGCACCGACTCCGCCGTACGCGCCACCGAGGCGCCGCCCGACGCCCGCCCACGCGACGTGGTGTGGCGGGACGAGGCACCGGTGGGCAAGCTCGACCTGCTGCTCACCCTGGACTTCCGGATGACGAGCACCACCGTCTACTCCGACATCGTGCTTCCGGCGGCGACCTGGTACGAGAAGCACGACCTGAACACCACGGACATGCACCCGTTCGTGAACTCCTTCAACCCGGCCATCCCGCCGCCGTGGCAGACCCGCACCGACTGGGACGCCTTCAACACCATCGCGGCGGCGTTCAGCCGACTCGCCGAAGGGCGGCTCGGCACCGAAAAGGACGTGGTGGCCGCGCCGCTGCTGCACGACACCCCCGACGCGATGGCCACCCCGCACGGCCGTGTCCGGGACTGGAAGGCAGGCGAGTGCGAGCCGGTCCCCGGCCGGACCATGCCCAGGCTCGTGACGGTCGAGCGCGACTATCCGGCCGTCGCCGACCGGATGACCGCCCTCGGCCCGCTCCTGGACACCCTGGGCGCCACCACCAAGGGCGTCACCTTCGACGTACGGCAGGAGCTGGAGTACCTGCGGCACAGGAACGGCACCGTGCGCGGCGGTCCCGCGGACGGCCGCCCGTCGATCGCCCGGGACGTGCAGGTCTGCGAGGCGATCCTGGCCCTGTCGGGAACCACCAACGGGCACCTGGCCACCCAGGGCTTCCGCACCCTGGAGGCCCGTACCGGCGTCAAGTTGGCCGACCTGGCCGCCGAGGCCGAGGGCAAGCGGGTCACCTTCGCCGACACCCAGGCGGGCCCCGTCCCGGTCATCACGTCGCCGGAGTGGTCGGGGACGGAGTCCGGCGGGCGCCGCTACTCACCGTTCACCATCAACGTCGAACGGCTCAAGCCCTGGCACACCCTGACGGGTCGTCAGCACTTCTTCATCGACCACGACTGGATGGCCGAACTCGGCGAGTGGATGCCCGTCTACCGGCCGCCGCTCAACATGCACGCCCTCTTCGACGAGCCCGAAGTCGGCGATCAGGGCGAACTCGGCATCACAGTGCGCTACTTGACCCCGCACAACAAGTGGTCCATCCACTCCGAGTACCAGGACAACCTGTTCATGCTCTCGCTCTCCCGGGGCGGCCCGACCGTCTGGATGAGCAAAGAGGACGCGGCGAAGATCGGCGTGCACGACAACGACTGGATCGAGGCGGTCAACCGCAACGGCGTCGTCGCCGCCCGCGCGGTCGTCTCCCACCGCATGCCGGAAGGCACCGTCTACATGCACCACGCCCAGGACCGGCTCATCGACGTCCCCCGCACCGAGACCAACGGGCGGCGCGGCGGCGTCCACAACTCGCTGACCCGGCTGCTGGTCAAGCCAAGCCATCTCATCGGCGGCTACGCCCAGTTGACGTACGCCTTCAACTACCTCGGCCCGACCGGCAACCAGCGCGACGAGGTCACCGTCATCCGCCGTCGCACCGACCAGGAGGTGACGTACTGATGCCCGCAGGCACACCAACCGGCCGCCGGGTCATGGCCCAGATGGCGATGGTGATGAACCTCGACAAGTGCATCGGCTGCCACACCTGCTCGGTCACCTGCAAACAGGCCTGGACCAACCGTCCCGGCGTGGAGTACGTGTGGTTCAACAACGTCGAGACCCGCCCCGGCCAGGGCTATCCGCGCCGCTACGAGGACCAGGAGAAGTGGCGCGGCGGCTGGGACCTCAAAAAGCGCGGCAATCTGAAACTGAAGGGCGGCGGCCGGTTCAAGAAGCTGATCAACATCTTCTCCAACCCCACGCTGCCCTCGCTCGACGACTACTACCAGCCCTGGACGTACGACTACGAGACGCTGACCAACGCGCCGCTCCAGGAACACACCCCGGTCGCACGGCCCAAGTCCCTGATCACCGGCAAGGACATGAAGATCACCTGGTCGGCCAACTGGGACGACAACCTCGGCGGCTCCGCCGACCACGGTGACAAGGACGTACTGCTCGCCGGGATCGCGGAGAAGGTCAAGTTCGAGTTCGAGCAGACCTTCATGTTCTATCTGCCGCGGATCTGCGAGCACTGCCTCAACCCGTCCTGCGTCGCCTCCTGTCCCTCCGGCGCGATCTACAAGCGCTCGGAGGACGGCATCGTGCTGGTCGACCAGGACCGTTGCCGGGGCTGGCGGATGTGCGTGTCCGGCTGCCCGTACAAGAAGATCTACTTCAACCACCGCACCGGCAAGGCCGAGAAGTGCACCTTCTGCTTCCCGCGCATCGAGGTCGGCCAGCCCACCGTCTGCGCCGAGACCTGCGTCGGCCGGCTCCGTTACATCGGCCTGGTCCTCTACGACCCCGACCAGGTCCTCGAAGCCGCCTCCACCCCCGACGACACTGACCTCTACGAGGCGCAGCGGCAGGTCTTCCTCGACCCCGACGACCCGCAGGTGGCCGCCGACGCGGAGCGGTCGGGCATCCCACGGGACTGGATCGAGGCCGCCCGGCGCTCCCCGGTCCACGCCCTGATCAACACGTACAAGGTCGCTCTGCCGCTGCACCCGGAGTACCGCACGCTGCCCATGGTCTGGTACATCCCGCCGCTGTCCCCGGTGGTGGACGTGGTCCGCGACACCGGCTACGACGCCGAGGACCGGGGCAATCTGTTCGCCGCGATCGACGCCCTGCGCATCCCCGTGGACTACCTCGCCCAGCTGTTCACCGCCGGTGACCCGGCCCCCGTCGACGCCGTGCTGCGACGGCTGGCCGCCATGCGCAGCTATATGCGCGACATCAACCTCGGCCGCGAACCCGACGCGAGCATCCCCGCCGCGGTGGGCATGACCGAGGAAGAGATGTACGACATGTTCCGGCTCCTGGCGCTGGCCAAGTACGAGGACAGGTACGTCATCCCGCCCGCGCACGCCGAACAGGCGCACAGCCTGGAGGAGTTGGCCACCGAGTGCAGCCTCGACTTCGAGGACGGCCCCGGCATGGGAGGCTCCGGCCCCTTCGGCGAGGCGTCCGGCGACGCTCCGGCCCCGATCGCCGTGGAGAACTTCCACCTGCAGCGCGACCGCCAGAGAGCCGACGCCGTCGACACCCCAGCCGATTCCCCAGCCGCCCCCGGCGACAAGTCCACCCGGCTCAACCTCCTCAACTGGGACGGCAACGGCCGCCCCCAGGGCCTGTTCCCCAGCTCCTCCGGAGACGACGAGAGCGAGCCGCGTCCATGACCCGCGAAGGCACCGCCCGCAACCCCGCCGCCTGGCAGGTCCAGTCCCTGCTCCTCGGCTATCCCGACGAGCGGCTCCTCGAACAGGTGCCGCTCGTACGAGCGGTGACCGAGACCCTGCCCGACCGGGTCGCCGAGCCCCTGCGCCGATTCCTCGGGCACCTCGACCGCACGCCCGCCACCGACCTGGCGGCGGACTACGTCACCACCTTCGACCACCGCAAACGCAACTGCCTCTTCCTGACGTACTACGCCCACGGCGACACCCGCAATCGCGGCGCCGCGCTGCTGCGCCTCAAGCAGGCCTACACCGCCGCCGGACTACGGCTGACCGACGACGAACTGCCCGACCACCTCTGCGTCGTCCTGGAATTCGCCGCCACCGGCGACCCCGAAGCAGGCCGGCGCCTCCTCACCGAGCACCGGGCCGGCCTGGAACTGCTGCGCCTGGCACTGCGCGACGCGCGATCCGCATGGGCCGACGTCCTGGACTCCGTATCGGCGACCCTGCCCCCGCTGGCCGGTGACGAGCGCGAGGCCGTCGCCAAGCTCGCCGCCCAGGGACCGCCCGAGGAACAGGTAGGCCTCGCGCCGTTCGCACCACCAGAGTTCATGCCCGCCCCGACGGGAGGCAGGTCATGACCCCGGACGCGGACGCGCTCGACGTGGTGCTGTGGGTCGTCCTGCCGTACATCGCGCTGACCCTGTTCATCGTCGGCCATGTCTGGCGCTACCGCTACGACAAGTTCGGCTGGACCACCCGGTCCAGCCAGCTGTACGAGAGCCGGCTGCTGCGCATCGGCAGCCCGCTGTTCCACTTCGGGGTCCTGGCGGTGGTGCTCGGCCACATCGGCGGACTGGTGATCCCGAAGCGCTGGACCGAAGGCATCGGCGTCAGCGAGCACGCCTACCACCTCATGGCCACCGGGCTGGGGACCATCGCCGGTGCCGCCACCCTGGCCGGGCTCGCCATCCTCGTCTACCGCCGACGTACGGTCGGGTCGGTGTTCAGCGCCACCACCCGCAACGACAAGCTCATGTACGTCATGCTCACCCTGACCCTGGCGCTGGGGCTGTCCGCCACCGTGGTCAGCAACATCATCGGCGGAGGCTACGACTACCGCACCACCATCTCGCCCTGGTTCCGGTCGGTCTTCTACCTGCACCCCGACCCCGCGCTGATGGCCGGTGCGCCACTGTTGTTCCGCCTGCACGCGCTCAGCGCCCTGCTGCTGTTCGGCGCCTGGCCGTTCACCCGGCTGGTGCACATGCTCACCGCACCGCTCGGCTACCTCACCCGCCCCTACATCGTCTATCGCAGCCGCGACGCGCAGCTGGGCTCCCGCACGCCCCGGCGCGGATGGGAACGCACCTGATGAACACCCACCACAACGGTCCTGCCCGGCCTCCCGAGGCACACCTGTCCGCCGGTGAGGTCACCAACCTGCCGGCCATGGGAGAGGAGTTGCTCGCCGATGCCAGGTCCGCGAACTCCGGAAGCTCCGCGCGAACAGCACGAACCGTCGTCACCCTTCCGGGACTCCGCGTCACCCTGATCGCGCTCGCGACGGGTTCCGAACTCGCCGAACACGAGGCCCCGGACGCCGCCACCCTCACCTGCCTGACCGGCCGGGTGACACTGCGCACCGCCGACCGCACATGGCCCCTCGGCCAGGGCGACATCGTCGCGATTCCCGACCGACGGCACAGCCTGACCGCCGAGACGGACGCGGCGGTACTCCTCACCGTCCGGCTGGCATGAACACCGGCGGAGAAGATCTCGTGCGCCTCGCGCCATCCTCTCCGCGTGCCTTGAAGAGGGGTAAAGCACAGGCCGCGCGCATCCCGTTCCCGTACCTGCCCCTCCACCAATGCCTTGGCGAGAGGCTGAGGTGGTGCGGCTCCTGGGTCAGGGACTCGCTGACGAAGCCGTGACCAAGCGCCCGGGCGGGCCCCGTACCGCCCAGCGCATGGCAGCGGATCTGCTGGAGATGCTCGGAGCGCCCAGCCGCTTCCAGGCCAGTGCTCCGTGGCGCGAGGCCGGCTGACCTGCGAGGAGTAAGGGGGCAGCAAATTGCCACTGGAGCATGCCGACGGCGCCTCGGCTCCCCGCTCGGTCAGATCGAGGGTCTGATCCGCCGAGCGGCAGCCGCCGTGACCTCCTCGGGAGTGAACGCGCGCAGCAGTCCATCGAGCGAGCGGTCCAGCCGTGCCCTGTGAACGGACCGCTCGCGGGCGAGCGCCTGCGCGACGGCCTCGCTCAGGAAGTCCTCCGGTTTCTTCCCGGTTGCGGCGGCCTGGTCACGGACTCGCTCCCACACATCTTCGGCCATGGGAACGCTCATGAGGTACTTGCCGTCGGTCCCGGGGAAGACGCCGCACAGCATGCGACCGGCGGTAGCCCGGCCACGCCCGCGTACGCCATGACCTGCGGCACGAGATACCCGGCCACGGTCACCCCGGCCAGCAGGTCGCCGCGCAGCCAGGAGCGCTCGTATCCCACCAGTACGGCCACCCCGGGGATCAGGCGCCACCTCGGGCCGCCCGTACCGGCGCGCTGGGACATGGCACTCCTTTCGTCGCGGCCCCTCAGCATCCCGCCGCCCCGACGCAGTCGCGAGGGCCGACCGGCCCCATGATCCGCCTCCGTACCCCAACGAGCCCCGGAACCAGGGCCGTTCAGCCCCAGCAGTAACGCCCTTCGGCCCCCGGCGGCGCGGGCCGCCGGGCCACGACAGTGAGCGATGTCAGGCACCGACCCGGCATCCTCCGAAGGGATCACCACCATGGCTGTGCACGAGCACCCCCACAAGCGCCCCGTACTCCACTTTCCCTCTTGGCGCAGGACCAGGACCGCGGCCGCGACGACCGCCGGAACACAGACCCGGCCGACCTACGCCATCGCGGCCCTGCGCCTCCTGACCGGCTTCGCCTTTCTGTGGGCTTTCCTCGACAAGACCTTCGGCTGGGGCTATGCCACCCCGTCCGGCAAGGGCTGGATCGACGGCGGCTCGCCGACCAAGGGCTTCCTGAGCTCCGTCGCCGCCGGGCCCATGGAGTCCACGTTCCACGACTGGGCAGGTGCCGCCGGGGCGGACTGGCTGTTCATGCTCGGCCTGCTCGGCATCGGTGCCGCCCTGCTGACCGGTACCGCGCTGCGCCTGGCGGCGGTCGCCGGCACGGCGATGATGGCGCTGATGTGGCTCGCGGAGTGGCCGCCTGCCCAGCACCTGTCCGACGGCTCGCCGAGCATGTCCACCAACCCCGTCGTGGAGTACCACGTCATCTATGCGGCCGCCCTTGTCGCCCTCGCCCTGACGTCCGCGGGCGAGACCTGGGGGCTCGGCCGGATCTGGGCGCGACTGCCGTTCGTACGCAACAACGGCTGGCTGCGCTGACCCCTGCGCCACCTTCCGGAGAGGGGGCCGCCGGTCTCCGGCCGCCGACGGCCCAGGTATGGGCCGACCGGCCCCGGCCGGGGACCAGCGGCCCCTCCAAGACGCCCGCCCCGCCCACGACGCTGGAAGCGGGTCGTCCGACAGATCCGCCCGCCACCCAGGAGGTACGCATCATGTCCCGCACCGTCACCGTCGGCCTGGACGGCTCGAACGAGAGCCTGGCCGCCGCCGAATGGGCCGCCCGCGAAGCGCGGCTGCGCGGTCTGCCGCTACGCCTCGTCAACGTCTGGGAACCGCAGCCCTACATTCAGGCTCCACTCCTGGGCGGCGAAACGATGCAGCACTGGGCGGAGCGCATTCCCCGCGATACGGCCGACGAACTGCGGCTCCGTCACCCGGATGTGGAGATCACCGCGGATCAGGTCGCCGGCCGGCCCGGTACCGTCCTGCCCGACGAGGCCCGGGACGCCGAGCTCCTGGTCCTGGGCTCCCGTGGCCTGAGCGGCGTCGCCGGATTCATGGTCGGGTCCGTCGGCATGGCAACCGTGGCCCACACGGAGCGGCCCGTCGTCCTCGTACGGGCAGAGGAGAAGACCGAGGACGAGCGCGCGCCCGGTCCCACTGCGAACCGGCCCGTTGTGCTGGGCCTCGACACCGAGCACCCGGACGACTCCGTGATCGAGTTCGCCTTCGACGCGGCTGCGCGCCGCGCCACCGCCCTGCACGTCGTCCACGGCTGGAACTTGCCGCCCTACTTCGCATACGGGCTTCCCGCCGACCCGAGGATGAACGCCCAACTGGCCGCCCAGGAGGCGGACTCCCTGGCCGAGACGCTGCGCCCCTGGCGGCAGAAGTTCCCGGCCGTCGAAGTCGTCGAGCGGTCGCGATCGGGCAAACCCGCCAACCACCTGGTGGACGCCTCCCGAGACGCGTCCCTGGTCGTTGTCGGCCGCCGGACTCGCCGTTCGACGCTCGGCGCCCACATCGGGCCCGTCGCACATGCCGTACTCCACCACGCCACCTCGCCCGTTGCGGTGGTCCCCCACGACTGAGCCCAAGAAGTCCACAGGAGTACGGCTTTGCGATCCGCTACCAGGGCCACTGGGGCGTACGGCTCCGGCTGCGCGCAGGGGAGCTGCAGATCACCGTGACCGAATCCGACCGCTCACCGATCGACATCGCCCTGCTGGACCGCACGGTCTCGGTGGCGCCCGGGGAATCCTGCACACTCACCCTGCCCGGGGAGCGGTAGGGATGTTCGGCGCCGGCGGCGGGGTCGGGATCGCCCCGCCGAGTCTGATGCCTTTCAGGTGGCGTCGGCGGCGTGACCGAGCGGCCCCGCTCCGTGGACAGACGGATCGAGGTCCGTGCCGTGCTAGACCTGACCATCACCTTCGACCACAACGTGATCGGAGGTGCTACGCGCACTCGACGGCACGAGCAGTGAACACCCCACACATCCGGCCGAGTAGGCCGCGGCCGCGTGCCGCCGGCTCACCGACGGCACCTGAACCGACGGACGTCGGCGGGTCCGCTGCCCCGATCGATGACTTCAATGGCGCTGGGTGTATCCGACGACACTGTCGGGGTTGGCCGTCTCGGCCGCCCCAAACTCGTCGTCGCCGGGTGAGTCGAGAACCCCGTGTACGGTGACGACGCCGCCGACGGCCTGGCACAGCCGCATCGCGATCGGGATGAGGCTGCGCTGCCTGACTCTGCCGGTCAGCGTCACCACACCGTCGACCACACTGACTTGGACCTCTTCGGAAGAGAGGGACAGTGTGTCCCTCAGGACCTCTCGGGTGATCTCCTCGCGGATCGCGCTGTCCTGCCGCAGAAAGACCCGAAGGAGATCGCTTCGGCTGATGATCCCGACGAGGTGTCCGGCCTCGTTGACCACGGGCAGCCGCTTGACCTGCTGGCGGGTCATTTCCCGGGCCGCTTCGACGATGCTCCACTGGGCGCGGGCGGTCACGGCGGGCGAGGTCATCAGCCCTTCGGCGGTCTCTGCCGCGGCGCGGTCGCGGGCATGCGGACCAACCAGGACGTACGACGGCACGAAAGCGGCTCCGACCAGACGCGAGATCGCAGGCCCGCAGCGTCCATGACGTTCCCCGTAGCGTCCTGCAACCCGACCTCGGGGGCGGAAGACATCCGCTTGTGAGTTCGCGGCCGCGCGCGTCCAGCGACTCTGGAACCCGCGCGCTTCTCAAGGCTCCGCGTGAAAGTGGCACCGATCCGCGCAACTACGTCAACTACGCAGACGTCTACCACCGGGATCTTCGCCAGTCGCGACTCATTCTCCGACAGCGCCTCGACCGCTACGCGTCACTCCTGGCAGTAGCCTCCGACGAAGAACGACCCCTGCAGATCCAGGTTGACGAGGCCATCGGTTACTGACCGTTCAGAGCAGACATTTCCTGACTATGGAGGGTAATGATCTTGGTGCCAACTACCCACCTTAAGTGTCAACTATAGATCTTTGTCGCACGCCCCTAGCGACGAACCCGCGGCATCCCCAGTCCGATCCAGGAGATGATCTCGCGCTGGATCTCGTTGTTGCCACCGCCGAAGGTGAAGATCACGGCTGAGCGGTAGCCGCGCTCCAGCTCACCGTGCAGGACGGCGCCGGCCGAGCCCTCCTTGAGGTGGCCCGCCGCGCCGACGACCTCCATCAGCCAGGCGTAGGCGTCACGGCGCGCCTCGGAGCCGTACACCTTGACTGCGGACGCGTCCTGCGGGGTGAGGGTGCCCTCCTGGACGGCGCCCACCATCTGCCAGTTGAGCAGCTTCATGGCATCGAGTTTGGTGTGGGTCCGCGCGAGGCGCCCCCGCACCCAGCCGAGGTCGATGACGCGGCGGCCGTCGGCGAGCTTGGTGTCGGCGGCCCAGCGCTGGACGTCGTGGAGCGCGCGGATGGCCATGGTGCCGTGGGCGGCGAGGGTGACGCGCTCGTGGTTGAGCTGGTTGGTGATCAGCCGCCAGCCCTTGTTCTCCTGGCCGACGCGGCGGGAGGCGGGCACCTTGATGTTCTCGTAGTAGCTGGCGGTGGTGTCGTGCGAGGCGAGGGTGTTGATGATGGTGCAGGAGTAGCCGGGGTCGGAGGTCGGGACCAGCAGCATGGTGATGCCCTTGTGGGGCGGGGCTTCGGGGTCGGTGCGCACGGCGAGCCAGACCCAGTCGGCGGTGTCGCCGTTGGTGGTCCAGATCTTCTGCCCGTTGACGGTGTACGTACCCGTGTCCTCGTCGCCCTCGCGTACGGCGCGGGTCTTGAGGGCGGCGAGGTCGGTGCCGGCGTCGGGCTCGCTGTATCCGATCGCGAAGTCGATCTCCCCGGCGAGGATCTTCGGCAGGAAGTACGCCCTCTGCTCGTCCGTACCGAACTGCATGATCGTCGGGCCGACGGTGTTGAGCGCCATCAGCGGCAGCGGTACGCCGGCCTGGGCGGCCTCGTCGAAGAAGATGAACTGCTCCATGGGGCTCAGCCCGCGGCCGCCGTACTCCTTGGGCCAGCCGACGCCGAGCCAGCCGTCGGTGCCGAGCCTGCGGACCGTCTCGCGGTAGAAGCGCTTCTGCGCACCCGGGTCGGCGTAGCGCGCGTAGACGTTGTCCGGCACCAGGTCGGTGAAGTAGGTGCGCAGTTCGGCTCGCAACTGCTGCTGTTCAGGCGTGTATTCGAGGTGCACGGCCCCTCCAGGTGTCTCGCGATCCGTCCCATGCGCGGCGCACACAGTAGAACGTGTTGCAAGAATCTGGAAGGGCCCGGGGCAGTCAGGCCCGGCCGGCCCTTGAGGGCAGCCGGCAGGGCGGGACGGTCACCCCACCGACCGGTAGAGCGCGTCGATCAGTGCCATCTTCCGCGGGTCGTCGGCGATATGAGGGCCCATGCGGTTCATGACGTAGCCCAGACTGAGGCCCGCCTCCGGGTCGGCAAGGCCGCAGGAGCCGCCGAAGCCGTCGTGGCCGAAGGCGCGGGGGTTGGGGCCGTACGAGCCGTTCCTGCCGCTCAGCCAGAGGCCGAGCGCCACCTCCGTCTCGTTCTCGAAACCCGCGCCGAGCACCAGGTCCCGGCAGCTGCCCTGGCCTTCGCGGACGCGTTCGGCGGCCTCCGGGGACAGCACGCGCCGGCCTTGGAACTCGCCGCGGCCGGCGAAGATCCCGTAGAGCGCTGCGACGGCACGGGCCGTGCCGTGGCCGTTGGCGGCGGGGATCTGGGCGGCGCGCCACGCCGGCGTATTGGCCTCGGTCGCACCGACGACGGGGTTGACCAGGGCCGCCAGAGCGGCCGGCTGCAACTGGGCGAAGATGGCGGCCTGTTCACTGCCGGACGCGGCCGGCGGATGCACCAGCTCGGCGGCGCGCCCGGCCTCCTTCTCCGGCAGCCCGATGGTGAAGTCGATGCCGAGCGGTCCTGTGACCTCCTGCTGCAGAAAGTCCCCCGGGAGCTGTCCGGTGATACGCCGGACGACCTCACCGACCAGGAACCCGTACGTCATCGCGTGGTACCCGGACTGGGTGCCCGGCTCCCACCAGGGCTCGGTGGCCGCGAGGCGCGAAGTGGTGAGCTCCCAGTCGTAGAGCTGCTCGAGCGAGTGCGGTTCGCGCAGCCCGGACAGACCGGCGCGGTGCGAGAGCAGCTGGCGTACGGGGATGGCCGCCTTGCCGGCCGCGGCGAACTCCGGCCAGTAGGCGGCGACGGGCGCGTCCAGATCGAGCAGCCCGCGGTCGGCGAGCAGATGCGCGCACAGGGCGGTGGGGCCCTTGGTCGTCGACCACACGTTGACCAGCGTCTCGCGCTCCCAGGTGCGGGTGCGTGCCTCGTCGGCCCAGCCTCCCCACAGGTCGACGACGGGCTCCCCGTCGAGCAGCACGGTTACGGCCGCGCCCAGTTCGCCGCGTTCGCTGATGTTCTCCTCGAAGGCGGCGCGCACGGCCCGGAACCGTTCGTCGCAGTGGCCGTCGATCTGTGGTGCACGCTCTGACATGGCGTCCTCCGTCGCCTCGGGCCGGCTTTCGGCCTGCCGGTACCCAGCTCACCCGAACGTACCGACTGGTCGGACTGGCGGGAAGAGCTCGAACGGACAGTCCTCCCCCGCCCTCTCGGCCCGTCATCGACGTGAGCGAGTATGGGTCGAGAAGATCCACCCAGGAACCCCCCTGATCCGCCCCGATCCGCCCCGATCCGCCCCGATCCGCCCCGGAAGGAACATCCGATGGCCCCCGACGACTCCGTACTGCTGCGCACCGAGGGCCGCGCCGGGTACATCACCCTCAACCGCCCGCGGGCGCTCAACGCACTCACCCACGCGATGGTCCGCCGGATCGATACGGCCCTCGCCGCGTGGGAGCGGGACGATGCCGTCTCCGTCGTGGTCGTCTCGGGAGCCGGTGAGCGCGGGCTCTGCGCGGGCGGGGACATCCGCGCCATCCACGCCGACGCGCGGGCGGGCGGCCGCGAGTCCGCCGCCTTCTGGCGGGACGAGTACCGCCTCAACGCCCGTATCGCCCGCTACTCCAAGCCGTACGTGGCGCTGATGGACGGCATCGTCATGGGCGGCGGTGTCGGAGTGTCCGCGCACGGCGATGTCCGGATCGTCACAGAACGCTCGAATCTCGCCATGCCCGAGACCGGCATCGGCTTCGTGCCGGACGTCGGCGGTACACATCTGCTGGCGCGGGCACCCGGCGAGCTGGGCACCCATCTCGCCCTCACCGGCGCGGCGGTGGGCGCCGGCGATGCACTGCTGTGCGGGCTCGCCGACCACTTCATACCGTCGCGGCGGCTGACGGAGCTCGCCGCATCGCTCGCCGAGCTCGATGTGGCGAAGGCCGTACGGCGGTGTGCGCAGCCCGCCCCCGAGGGTGACTTGGCCGGGCAGCGCGCGTGGATCGACGATTCCTACGCCGCGGACTCGGTGGAGGAGATCGTCGGCCGGCTCCTCGACTGTGGCGAGCCGGCGGCGAAAGAGGCGGCCGAGACGATCCTCACCAGGTCGCCGACTTCCCTCAAGGTGACCCTCGCCGCGCTGCGGCGGGCCCGGGAACTGGGCGCACTGGAGCAGGTGCTGGACCAGGAGTACCGCGTCTCGTGCGCGGCACTGTCCTCGCCCGACCTGGTGGAGGGCATCCGCGCGCAGGTCATCGACAGGGACCGCAGGCCGCGCTGGTCGCCGGCCGAGCTTTCGGAGGTGACGGACGCGGACGTGGCCCGGTTCTTCGCACCGCTCGGAGACGGCGAACTGGGGCTCGGTGGCTGAGACCCCCGAATGCCCCGGGAATCAACCGCGGATCAGCCGCCGAGGAAGTCGCGGAGCGAGGCCTTCATCCGCGCGACGAAGGCCGCGCGCACGCCCTCCGCGACAAGGTCCAGCGAGAGATACGGATTGAGATCCTCCAGCTCGACGAGGAGCAGCTCGCCGTCCGGGGCCCGGCAGGCGTCGACGCGCTGGATGCCGTGGTCCAGGGTGTTCCAGTCGACGAACCGCTGCGCGAACTCCAGGTCCCCCGGGCCCGGTTCGTACCGCTCCAGTTCCCAGCGGCGCTCCGGGCGCGGGGCGTAGAGGGCGTACTGGAAGTCCCGGTCGACGAAGTAGAACGACACCTCGTAGCGGAACTGGATCCTCGGCTGCACCAGGACGTCCCCGTATCCGAGCTCCCCGAGCCGGTCCCGGCCGACGAACTCCATCCCTATCGAGTCTGCGCCGAGCTTGGGTTTGACGACGTACTCATCGGCCCGCGGCAGCCGTCCGAGATCCTCGCCGTGGTCCACGGTCGGTATGACCGGAAATCCGGCCGCGCTCAGCTCCACCAGATACTGCTTGCCCGCCATGTCGGCGCGGCCCGTCGGCGGGTTGTAGAGCCGCGTGCCGGACTGCCGGGCGAGTGTGCGGAAGGCGTCGTACTCGCGCTGGTAGTGGAGCACGGGGCCGCTGTTGCGTACGACGACCGCGTCGAAGGAGCCCATCAGGCGCGCCGCGTCCAACGGATGACACAGGGCGATGTCGAAATCCTCGCGCAGGCATCCGGAGAGCCGGATGTCCTCGTCGCAGTAGCGGCGGCCCTTCGCCTCGTAGCCGAGATCGGTGACGTAGAGAATGCTCGGGCGTGCGGCGGTCATGGTGCTCCTGTACTCGGCGTGCGCGGTGGTGCCTGTTCGTCGGGCTTTCGTATCAGACGGGATGCGGGCGGCGCGGCGCCGGAGGCAGGCGGCCTGGCCCCGGAGGCGGTCGGATCCGACAAGGAGAACCACCTCCTCCGCAGCGCTCACGACCAAGGCTGCCCGCTGCGGGTGCTTCACGCACGGCGAGCCCAGGCCGCCGCTCCCGTCACCCCCTCCGCCGCGATGCGGATCTCCGCGCGCTGCGTGACTCCTGCCACCGTCACCGCCAGCGTGACCGTCCCGGGGCGCAGCGCCGTGAGGCGGCCCGTCGTCGGGTCGAACGCGGCCGCGTGCCGGTGCCGGACATCCTCCGGCGCGCCGATGTACAGGTTCGGCGAGCCTGTCCAGTCCGCGCTCAGCGGGAACGTCACCGGGACCCGCCGCGGACCCTGCGTCACCGTCGCCCCGGCGTCAGCCGCGTGTCCGGGGCTCAGTACGGCGGGCGCGTCGAGCGCGAGTCCGTCGACATGCGCTCGGGTCTGCACCGAGACGAAGTCCGGGCGTCCCTCCCACGGCCTGAGCCTGCCGACCGTCTGCTCACCCCGCGACACCTCGTCCACACCGACCAGCGACCAGCCGGTGAACCCGCCCTCGTCCGCCGGGCCCGCCGGAGACTTGCCCGAGTTGCCGTTGATCAAGTACGGCACGCCGTCCACGTGCTCGGCGTGGAAGACACCGACATGACTGCCGATGAGCCCCGCGCCCTTTCCGGTCGTACGGCGGAACTCCGCGAGCCACTGCTCGATCAGCGCCGCCTCCTTGCGGTCGCTCAACTGGCTGCCCTTCTGGACGGTGGGATCGCGCGGCGGAACATGCTCGACGATCATCACCGAGCCGATGCCCGGGTCCTTGGCCGCCGCGTCGAGCTGGGCGCGCACTCCCTTGATCTGGGCGAAGCCCCCGCCGCGCAGGCTCAGGCTCGAGGTGTCCAGGGTCAGGAACCGGGTGCCGCGATGGTCGAACGTCCGCTGTGCCGGACCGAATTCGGCGACGAAGTTGTCGATCTTCCCGCCCATCACCTCATGGTTGCCCGGCACGTAGTACCAGGGCAGCTCGTCCCCCAGCTCCTCAGTGAGCACGCGGCGCGCGAAGGCGAGGTCGGCAGGCGAGCCCTCGTCGACCAGGTCGCCGTTGACGACGAGGAAGTCGGGCCGCGCCGCCTTGATCTCGCGCAGTGACCGGCGCGCCTGCGCCACGATCGCGCTGTCCGGGTCACGGGCGACGAACTGCGCGTCGGACACGACCGCGAACTGCCAGTCCCTGCCCTCGGTCTCGGCAGCGGGGTCGATCAACGGATCGGCCGTACGCGGCTGTTCGGGCAGCACGACGGTTGGCGGCACCTGTGCGCTGAGGCCATCGATCACGATCCTCCCGGTGTACTGCCTGGCGGCCGCGGTCTCGGCCAGATAGAAGCGGTACACCGACAGCGGCGTCGCGGCCCCCGGCGGCACGGCGAAGGTCACCTGCCGCCAGCCGGTCCAGGTGACGTACGGCCCGCGCAGCAGTTGGTCGGAGCCTGCGGCGTCCTTGAGGTGCAGCGTCGGCCAGGCGCCCTTGCCGTCGCCCTTGATCCAGAGCGTGAAGGACTGCGGCTGGCCGGGGACTGCGATCTGCCGCGGCGGGTTGGCGTACGCGGCCCGGGTCGCGGTCGACTGCGTGAAGTCGTAGCTGAGCTCCAGACCGGTGCCGCTCTGCCCCTCGGGCGTGGCCGCGACCGAGCCGCTCGCGCGCGCCTGGCTGAAGGTCCAGGACGCGGCGTCGTCGAAGGCGGTGACCGGCTGTTCGGCGAGGCCCACGCTGACGGCGAGGCCGGTGGTGACGCCGGCGACCGTCGCCGTGATCTGTCCGGCGCCGCTGCCCGTAAGGGACTTGACGGTGAAGGAGCCCTTGCCGTCGTCGCGAATGTCGAACAGCGCGTGGTCGTAGGCCAGTTTCACGTCCGCCGGCTCCACGGGCGCGCTGTTGCCCTGGGCGTCGAGCCCGAGGATGCCGAAGGTGCCGGTGGCGCTCCCGTCCGCGAGGCCGACGCGGCGGGTGGTCGGCTCGATCCGGGCGAGGTCGTCGAGCACGGTCAGTTCGGTGCTGCCGTGGGCGCCCGCGCGTTCCGCGCGAATCTCGGTGGTGCCGCTGCGCCACGCCCGGAACACGCCGTGGTCGTCGACCTGTCCTGTCGAGGGCCGTACGGCCCGCCAGTGCGGGGTCCCGGCAGCCGGTCCGTACGTCTCGTCGTAACCGGCGGCGGTGAGCCGGCGGGTCAGACCGGGGAACACCCGCTCGGGGTGGCCGCCCTTGACCGGGTCGGCGGTGGGGGCGCTGCCGGCCGGCGTCCGGGTCTCGACCCAGAAGCCGCGCAGCCGTCCGCTGCCGTCGGGCGCGGTGAGCGCGAGGCCGTTGGGGACCGTCCGCTCGCTGCCGTCCGAGGGGCTGTTCTCGACCTGGAGGGCGTCGCTGCCCGGTTCTCGGGCGACGAGTGTGGAGGAGCCGCCGCCGTCGAGGTTGAGCGCGCTGTACGCACCGGCCTTCTTCATCATCAGGCCGAGTTCGGTGAGGGTGACGCCGCCGCTGTCGGCCTGCCGGCCGTCGACGGTGACGACCTGCATCGCGCGCCCGTCCTTCGAGAAGCCGACGGCGGTACGGGGCGCGGCGGTGTTGTTGCCCTCGCCCTCGTGGTTCAGCGGCACCCCGTCGACGACGAGGAGTTCGCGGCCGCCGACGGCGGTGCGCGGAACGGGTCCGCTGTCGGTGCGCGGCCGGTACTCGAGCGAGACCGGGTCGCCCGGACGCAGCGCGGCCAGCAGCCCGGCTCCGGCCTCCCGGCCGACGAGCACGGTGGTGTCCGCGGCGATCGCCCCGGTGCCGGGACGGTCGGCGACGGCAACGATCCTGCCGTCCCGTACGACCGCTTCGGCGACGGGGGTCGCCGTGTCGACGGTCAGGGCCCGGTCGGCGGTTCCCCAGGCGGCGTTGTAGGCGCCGATCCCGCCTGCCGGGACATTCGCGGCGTTGTACGCGTTCAGCGGGTGCGAACCGGATGGGAGCGTCACCGTGCCGTCGAAGTACAGCTGCAGGACGCGTCCGGCACTCTCGGGTCCGATACCGACGGCCCGGTTGGCGCCGGCGGCCGGCGAGTGCGTGAGCTTGCCGTCCTTGATGCCGGGGCCCTGGGGTGCGCCGGTCTGGTTGATGTCGAAGAAGTCCGCGTTGATCGCGGCGACCGTACGGCGACCCTTGCCCGGGTCGTGCCGGGCGGCGAGTTCGGAGACGGAGCGGCGGTCCGCGACCGTGCCGGAGGAGAGGTAGTCGGCCTGTGCGCCGGTGCCGTCGAGGTCGGCCAAGAGCGCGTCGACGCGCAGCCACTTGTCCGATTCAAGCCGGTCGTACGAGGTGAGCCGGATGCCCGGAGCGATCGGCCGGGAGCTGCGCGCGGTCTCGATGCCGTCGCCGTCCGCGACGGATCTCGGCCGTCCGGCCGGGCCGCTCGCGGGCGGCGGCGCGAGGGGCCGCAGCACTTCGGCCCGGTCACGGGGACGGGGGTCGGGGGTGGAATCAGCGACGGCGGGGGATAACGCCCCCGCCGCCAGTGCGGACGCCGTCGCGAACAGCACGACGGAGCGTCTTGCTCTGCCTGGGTCCACAACTACTCCTGAATACGGCTGGTTGAGCACGCAGTAAGGGCTGTCTGCGGACAGCATCGCGGCGCTCGAACCAACGCACCAGGGGGCGGTGGGAACGTTGGGGAGAACAGCGGGCACCGGCAGGCTGACGCCGGGCGGCGGAAGGGGTCCGACGCCGCCCCTGACGGCCCATCAGTGCGCGCCATATTCGCGAATGAAAGCTGTAACAATTCACCATGCGAGACGATTTACGGCGCGCATTGACGTGACCGGAAATCGCTGCCATTCTCTCGGGTGTGAGTCAAGCTGACATTCTCGTATCGCACCTGCACGTCGATCTTCGACGGCACGCCAGCGCACTCTGTGCCGCCGGCCGCTGAAACACGCACAGCTGACTTCTTTTCCCGCACCGAGCCCCCTCTTCATGGGGGTCAGGGCAGGCTGAGCACCTCCGGTCGGGCCCTTCGGTAATTCCATCGGCAGACCTTTCCCACAATTCATCTGCCGATTTTCATCACCCTTTCCTGAAAGCGAAGCACTTTTGGCGCGACGTTTCAGGCATCTTCGCGTACCCCGAAACGGAATGACTGATGACCTCCATCCTGGCTGTTTCCGGAAGCCCCTCCGTGAACTCACGCACCGAATTGCTGGTCGAGCACGCGGTCGAGCGACTGTCCGTCACCGGCTTCGACGCCGGCCATCTGAAGGTGCGTGAACTGCCCGCCGCCGAGCTGCTGTCCGGCCGGTCCGACTCCCCCGCCCTGCGCGCGGCGGCCGAACAGATAGCCGCCGCGGACGGACTGATCGTGGCCACACCTGTCTACAAGGCCTCCTACACCGGACTGCTCAAGGCCTTCCTCGATCTGCTGCCGCAGTCCGGCCTGGCCGGCAAGACGGTTCTGCCGCTGGCCACGGGCGGCAGCCTGGCGCACGTACTGACCATCGACTACGCACTGCGTCCGGTCCTCTCGGCGCTCGGAGCCCGGCATGTCGTCGCCGGCTCCTTCCTCCTCGACAGCCATGTCGAGCCGCTGCCCGGCGGCGGCGCGCAGCTGCGCCCCGAGGCCGAACTCCGGCTGTTCGACGTGGTCGACGAGTTCATCGAGTCACTCCCCTCCCACGTCCACGGTGCGGCGACGCCCGCCTCCCGCAGCCACTGAAGGAACCCGACGTGCACACCACATCCCGACGCAACTTCCTTGTGCTCACCGGCATCTCCGCACTGGCGGCCGCAGGCTGCGGCACAGCAGCAGGCAGCAGCAGCCGGAACACCGACAAGCTCCGCTACCAGGGTTCGTCCGGTGCGGTCACCCCGCCCGAACTCGCCGCGGACCTCGGCTACCTGGGCGATCTGAAGCTCGACTGGGTGGGCAACACCATCAGCGGCCCGCAGGACATCCAGTCCGCCGCGTCCGGCCAGACCGACTTCGGCGGCGCCTTCAACGGCGCCGTGGTCAAGCTCGCCGCCCGCAAGGCCCCGATCAAGGCCGTCATCAGCTACTACGGCTCCGACAAGTACGCCTACAGCGGCTTCTACGTGGCCGAGAACAGCGCCATACGCTCACCCCGAGACCTGATCGGCAAGAAGGCCGGGATGAACACCCTCGGCGCCCACGCCGAGGCGATGCTCGACATCTACCTCAAGATGAACGGGCTGAGCCGGGCGGAGGCCGAGCGGGTCGAGCGGATCGTCGTCCCTCCCGTCAACACCGAACAGTCCCTGCGCCAGCGCCAGATCGACGTGGCCGTCCTCGGCGGCATCCTGCGCGACAAGGCGCTGGAGACCGGCGGCGTGCGCAAGCTCTTCAGCGACTTCGATCTGCGCGGGGCCTTCAGCGCCGGTACGTACATCCTGACCGACCGCTTCATCGAGCAGAACCCGGAGACGGTACGGACCTTCGTCACCGGAGTGGGCAAGGCCCTGGACTGGTCCCGCACCACGTCCCGCGAGGAAGTCGTCGCGCGGATGACCGAGATCGTCGCCAAGCGGAAGCGCAGCGAGAGCGCGGACGCGCTCAAGTACTGGCGCTCCTACGGCGTCTCGGCGCCCGGCGGCCGGATCGCGGAGACGGAGCTGTCGGTCTGGGCCGACTGGCTGACCGAGCGCGGCGACGTCAAGTCCGGCCAGGTGCACGTCGAGGACCTCTACACCAACGAGTACAACGACATCCGTGCCACGAAGGCGAGTTGACCCCATGACCGCGAAGATCAGCTTCCAAGGGGTCGGCAAGACCTTCCCCGTACGCGGAAAACAGCGGCCCGTCACCGCGCTGGACGGGATCGGCCTCGACATCGCCGACGGTGAGTTCGTGGTTGTCGTCGGCCCGAGCGGCTGCGGGAAGTCCACCCTGCTCGATCTCCTCGGCGGACTCTCCGAGCCCACCAGCGGCCAGATCCTGCTGGACGGCAAGCCCGTCACCGGGCCCGGTCTGGACCGGGGCATCGTCTTCCAGCAGTACGCCCTGCTCCCCTGGCGCACCGCCCAGGGCAATGTGGAGTTCGGCCTGGAAGCCACCCATGTGCCCCGCCGCGAGCGGGCGGAGCGGGCCAGGGAGTATCTGGCGCTCGTCGGGCTCACCGGCTTCGAGGACCGGCATCCGCACGAGCTCTCCGGCGGTATGCGCCAGCGCGTGGCGATCGCCCGCAGTCTCGCGTACGACCCCGATGTGCTGCTGATGGACGAGCCGTTCGCCGCCCTCGACGCGCAGACCCGCGAGTCCCTCCAGGACGAGCTGCTGCGGATCTGGCAGCGCACCGGAAAGACCATCGTCTTCATCACGCACGGCATCGACGAGGCGGTCCACCTCGGACAGCGGGTCGCCGTTCTCACCTCCCGCCCCGGCCGGATCAAGGAGGTCGTGCCGATCGGCCTCGGGGACCGCAGCTCCGACACCGATCCGCGCTCCAGCCCAGAGTTCGCGCACCACCGCCACCAGATCTGGAACCTGCTGCGCGACGAGGTCAGCCGGGCCCAGCAAGAGGAGAGGGAGGCCGCCACGCTATGAGCATCACCACCGAGAAAGCGCTCGCGACTGCCGTCGATGTGAGCGGCGCGGCGCAGCACGCCGGGCCGGCGGTCGCGGCACCGCACCGCGTACTGCCCGCCCCCGCCCGCCGTGCCGGCCGGATCCTGCTGACCGCCGTCACCCGCACCATCGCGATCGCGGTACTGCTCGCGGTGTGGGAGACGGCACCCCGGCTCGGCCTGGTCGACCGGACCTTCCTGCCGCCGTTCTCCGAAGTCGCCGTCGCCTGGTGGCAGTTGCTCCTGGACGGACAGCTGGCCAAGCACGCGCAGGCCAGCCTCGGCCGGTCCTTCGCCGGCTTCGGGCTCGCGGTCGCCATCTCCGTACCGCTGGGGCTGCTGATCGGCTGGTACCGGCCGCTCGCCGATCTCCTCGGGCCGCTCCTGGAGGTCTTCCGCAACACGGCGGCGCTCGCCCTGCTGCCGGTCTTCGTCCTGCTGCTCGGCATCGGCGAGACCTCGAAGATCTCCATCGTGCTCTACGCCTGCACCTGGCCGATCCTGCTCAACACCATCAGCGCCGTACGCAGCGTCGATCCGACCCTGTTGAGGCTCGCCAAGTCGATGGATCTGCCGGCGCCCAGGATCTTCCAGAAGGTGATCCTGCCCGCCTCCGTGCCGACCGTCTTCACCGGCATCCGGCTGGCCGGCGCGGTCGCCATCCTGGTGCTCGTCGCCGCCGAGATGGTGGGCGCCAAGGCCGGGCTCGGCTATCTCGTCAACGCCTCGCAGTTCAACTTCGCCATCCCCGAGATGTACGCCGGGATCATCACCATCTCCGCCATCGGCGTGGCCTTCAACCAGCTGCTCGTGGCTCTCGAGCGCCGCTTCACCTCCTGGCGCACCCCGACCGGAAACTGAGGAACCGCCCATGTCCGCCGACACCCCACGCCAGTTCCATCTCAACGCGTTCCTCATGAACGCCGGCCATCACGACGCCGCCTGGCGTCACCCGCACACCCAGCCCGAGCGGATCACCGATCTCTCGTACTTCCAGGAGCTGGCCCGAATAGCCGAGCGCGGGAAACTCGACTCCCTCTTCCTCGCGGACGGCGTCGCCCTGTGGGGCAATGCCCGCTACAACGCTGTCGGCGGTTTCGAGCCGCTCACGCTGCTGTCCGCGCTGGCCGTCGCCACCGAGCGCATCGGTCTGATCGCCACCGTTTCCACCACCTTCAACGAGCCGTTCCATGTGGCTCGTAAGTTCGCCTCGCTCGACCACCTCAGCGGCGGGCGCGCCGGCTGGAACATCGTCACCTCCGGGAATGTCGCCGAGGCCAGGAACTTCGGCCGCGAGGAGCATCTGGAGCACGCCCTGCGCTACGAGCGTGCCGCCGAGTTCCTCGATGTGACCAAGGAGCTGTGGGACAGCTGGACCGACGACGCTCCGGTCGTCGACCGCGAGCGGGGTGTCTACACCAAGGACGGTGCGGTACGTCCCATCGCGCACCGCGGCAAGCACTTCCGGGTCGACGGGCCGCTCAACGTGCAGCGCTCGCCGCAGGGCCACCCGCTGCTGGTGCAGGCCGGCTCTTCGGAGGACGGCAAGGAGTTCGCGGCCCGCTACGCCGAGGCGGTGTTCACCGCCCAGCAGACCCTCGCCGACGGCCAGACCTTCTACAAGGACCTCAAGTCACGGCTGGCGAAGTACGGCCGCACGCCCGGCCAGCTGAAGATCCTCCCGGGGATCTGCCCCATCATCGGGGGTACCGAGGCCGAGGCGCTGGCGCTCGAGGACGAACTGACGGGCCTGCAGGTCCCCGAGTACGGGCTGCAGCAGCTCTCCGGGATGCTCGGCACCGATCTGAGCGATCTGCCGCTCGACGGTCCGCTGCCCGAGCTCCCCGAGGAGCAGGACATCAACGGCAACAAGTCCCGCTTCACGCTGGTCGCGGACCTCGCCCGGCGCGAAAAGCTCACCATCCGCCGGCTGATCGCACGGCTGGGCGGCGGCCGCGGCCACCGGGTCTTCGCCGGTACGCCCGAGCAGATCGCGGACCAGCTGGAGGAGTGGTTCACGCAGGGCGCCGCGGACGGCTTCAACATCATGCCGCCGTATCTGCCCGGCGGTCTCGAGGTCTTCGTCGACCAGGTGATTCCGCTGCTGCAGGAACGCGGTCTTTTCCGTACCGAGTACAGCGGTCACACCTTGCGCGACCACTACGGCCTGGAGCGCCCGGCAGGCCGGCTCGTCCCTACGGCGGCAACACCCTGATCGCCAACTCCGCCGCCGCCTACCGGGATCTCCCCGAAGCGCTGCGCACTACGCACAGGACGACTACGGCGACCTGCCGCGTCTGCTGCACCGGGTGACGGTCGCCGGCGATGTCCCGGTCAGTGTCGACGGCGAACTCGGCCGCGTCGTCGAGGGCGACGAGGCCGCCCACTACACGCCGGCCGCGGCCTGAGAACGCAGCAGGGCGGGTGGGCCGTCCCCCGACGGCCCGCCCGCCCCTCGTATGTCCGTGCTCGGCGTCAGTGCTGCACGCTGCGACGCTTGCGCGCGGCCCACATGATGCCGCCGCCCGCGACGATGACCACGGCGGCAGCGCCGGCGATCAGCGGCGTGGAGCTGGAGGAGCCCGTCTCGGCCAGGTCACCGGGAGTGGTGCTCGGCGCGGCCGACGGCGGCACCTCGGCGGAGCTGGTGGCGGTGCTCGGCGTGTCGCTCGGCGTGCTGCTCGGCGTCGGCGTGGGCTTGGCCGGGGGGGTGGTCGGCGGCGTGGCCGACGGCGTCGGGGTGTTGTCCTCGCACACCGGCGCCTGCTTGGTCTCGTCGCGCGAGAACTGGTCTCCGTCGCCCGCCTTCACGATGAGACGGACGGTCAGCTCCTTGTCGTGCTTGGGGAGCTCGAGCGTCTTCTGGAAGCTCTGCTTGAAGGACTCGGCGGGGAGCAGGTCCTTGCCGTCCACGGTGACGTTCACGGTGTTCTCGGCGTTGCCGCTGTAGGCCTTGAGGTGAATGCTGACCTCGGTGCAGGTCACGTCCCACACCGGGGTGTGCGCCTGTGCGGAGCCGGCGGTCAGGCCGACACCGAAAACGCCGGCCGTCGCGACCGCTATGAGGGCTCCCGAGCGCCGCCACGATCTGTTGATTGTTGACACAAAATCCTCCACGGTTACCGCGCCACCCATCTGGCGGTGCGCGCAGAGTACCGCCATGCCCACAGGGGCTTGCACCCGCCCCACCCCTCGCACAACTCACTCGCGTCTCCCAATGTTCCGGGCACTCCGCGCAGTTGATCGACAGCGGTTTATGAATTGTGCCCGTCACTCGCGCTGCTTGACGGTCGGATTGGTGGCGCGGGTCCAGGCCGGGAGTACGAACCAGCAGAGGCTGAACCAGACGACCATCCCCACGACGAGCCACAGGGCGAGGCTGTCGTCCAGGACCACCCGGAGAATGAGCAGCAGCGCCGATGCCATCGTGCACAGCAGGAGCACCAGCCCGAGAAGGGTGAGGCGTGAGGCCCACTCGACCGTCTGCGGCTTGAGGCGCTGCCCGGTCACGAGCCGGTGGAACGACACCGGCCCGATGAGCGCGCCCATCGTCGCCGCCCCCATCAGCACGGTGGCCGTATAGATGTCACGGTCGGTCTCGGAGAGATCGGTGAATCGCGACTGGAAAACGACCGTCAGCAGAAATCCGAAGAGAATCTGCACTCCGGTCTGGGCGACCCGCAATTCCTGCAGAAGGTCACCCCAGCGCCGGTCCGCCCGCTCTTCCGGCGTCTCGTCCCGACCGCGGTCACGTCCCTCGTCGGCTTGCTGCGCCATCGGACAACCTCCTCTGTCTCGCATGATGCGCTGCGAGCGCGAATTGCGCATGCCCGTGGCCCGACCCGAAAAACCTGGGGTGTACGCGGAGGGTGATGTGTATGCCGACGAATGAGAAGGGGACGGCGGCGGCCTGCGGGCCGCCGTTCGTCATCATTGAGGGTCCGCCGGAGTCGTACGACGGACCTGCATTCCGGCACCCCGTCACGCACCCCGGTCCGGACGGTGGCAAACTGGCCGCCGATCCACCGAAGGAGGCCGCCGTGCCCATGATCCGCAAGCTCCGCCGCGTGGTGCGCCGGGCCTACCACCGAACCGTGGACCTCAGCCACCCGGCCCGGTCCCCGCTCGGCAGCTCGGTGGTGAAATGCGTGGTCTACCAGGACGGCAAGCGGCAGACCGGCGACTGTCCCGCCGACGAGGCCGTCCGACGGGTCCGTAAATCGCGCAGCGGCTTTGTGTGGATCGGCCTGCACGAACCGAGTCAGCAGGAATTCGCCTCGCTCGCCGAGCTGTTCGGTCTGCACCCGCTGGCCGTGGAGGACGCGGTACTGGCCCATCAGCGGCCGAAGGTGGAGAGTTACGACAATGTGCTGTTCGCGGTCTTCAAGACCGTCCGCTATGTCGAGCACGCGGAGCTGACGGCCACCAGCGAGGTCGTGGACACCGGTGAGCTCATGGTCTTCGCCGGACCCGACTTCGTGATCACGATCCGGCACGGCATGCACGGCTCTCTCGGCCCGCTGCGGGAAGCGCTGGAAGCCTCTCCGGACCAGCTGGCCAAGGGCCCCCTCGCCGTCCTGCACTCCATCGCGGACCACGTCGTCGACGACTATCTCGGCGTCGCCGCGGCCGTGCAGGACGATATCGACGTCATGGAGACCGCGGTCTTCGCCGAGCATGCCGGCCGCGGCGACGCCGGCCGGATCTATCAGCTCAAGCGGGAACTGCTGGAACTCAAGCGGGCCGTGACACCGCTGGACCGCCCTCTGCAGGCGCTGGCCACCGACCCCGGCCTCCTGGCCGACCGGGAGATCCGCAGGTACTTCAGGGACGTCGCCGACCACCTGGACCGCGTGACCGAGCAGGTCGCCTCCTTCGACGCCCTGCTCGACTCGATCCTGCAGGCCCACCTGGCCCAGGTGACCGTCGCCCAGAACGAGGACATGCGCAAGATCACCGCGTGGGCGGCGATCGTGGCCGTGCCGACCATGGTCTGCGGTGTCTACGGAATGAACTTCGAGCACATGCCGGAGCTGAAGTGGACGTACGGATACGCGTACGTCCTGAGTGTCATCGCGGTCGCCTGCTTCGTCATCCACCGGGCGTTCCGCCGCAACGGCTGGCTCTGACCTTCGGCAGGTGCGTTCGCCCCGGGTCTCGCCTCGCCCTCCGCGAAGAGCACCCGCCGGGCGCGCTGTTCGTGGCGAGTACCTCGCCCTTTCGCGCGGACGACACGGCCCCTTCCCTTCCACTCGCTCCTCTTGGACACTCCGCTGACTCCTGTTTCCTCACACTCCAAGAGGACCCCACACTCATGCCTGAACTCAATCGGCGCCGCTTCCTGCAGATAGCCGGCGCGACCGCGGGCTTCTCGGCCCTGTCGAGCAGCATCGACCGCGCCGCCGCCATCCCGGCGAGCCGCCGCTGCGGCACCATCCAGGACGTCGAGCACATCGTCGTACTGATGCAGGAGAACCGTTCGTTCGACCACTACTTCGGCGCGCTGAAAGGCGTACGCGGTTTCGGTGACCCGCGCCCGGTGACGCTGCCCAGCGGCAAGTCGGTCTGGCACCAGTCGGACGGCAGCAAGGACGTGCTGCCCTACCACCCGTACGCCGAGGACCTCGGCATGCAGTTCATCGCCGGCCTCAACCACGACTGGCAGGGCGGCCACAAGGCCTGGAACCACGGCAAGTACGACCAGTGGATTCCCGCCAAGTCCCCGGGCACGATGGCGTATCTGACGCGCGAGGACATCCCGTTCCACTACGCGCTCGCCGACAGGTTCACCGTCTGCGACGCCTACCACTGTTCGTTCATCGGAGCCACCGACCCCAACCGCTACTACATGTGGTCGGGCCACACCGGCAACGACGGCAAGGGCGGCGGCCCCGTCCTCGGCAATGACGAGCTCGGGTACGACTGGACGACGTACCCCGAGCGGCTGGAGTCGGCCGGGATCTCCTGGAAGATCTACCAGGACATCGGCGACGGCCTGGACGCGGGCGGCTCCTGGGGCTGGATCGAGGACGCCTATCGCGGGAACTACGGCGACAACTCCCTGCTGTACTTCAACAAGTACCGCAACGCCAAGCCCGGCGATCCGCTGTTCAACAAGGCGCGCACCGGCACCGACGTGAAGAACGGCGACGGCTACTTCGACCTCCTCAAGGCCGATGTGAAGGCCGGGAAGCTCCCCCAGATCTCCTGGATCGCCGCCCCGGAGGCCTTCTCCGAGCACCCCAACTGGCCCGCGAACTACGGCGCCTGGTACATCGCGCAGGTGCTGGACGCCCTCACCTCCAACCCCGAGGTGTGGAGCAGGACCGCGCTCTTCATCACATACGACGAGAACGACGGCTACTTCGACCACATCACCCCGCCCTATCCGCCGGCCTCCGCCGCGCAGGGCCTGTCCACCGCGGACGGCAAGCTCGACCAGTTCGGCGGAAACGCCACCTACGCCGCCGGGCCCTACGGCCTCGGCCAGCGCGTCCCGATGCTCGTCGTCTCCCCCTGGAGCACCGGCGGCTACGTCTGCTCCGAGGTCTTCGACCACACCTCGATCGTCCGGTTCATGGAGCGCCGCTTCGGCGTCGGCGAGACGAACATCTCGCCGTGGCGCCGCGCCATCTGCGGCGACTTGACCTCGGCGTTCGACTTCGGCCTCAAGGACACCAGGCCCGCCTCGCTGCCGGACACGGACGGATACGAGCCCCCGGACCGCGAACGGCACAACAGCTACGTACCCAAGCCGCCCGTCAATCCTGTGCTGCCCAAGCAGGAGCGCGGTTCGCGGCCCGCTCGCCCGCTGCCCTACGCGCCGCTGGTGGACGGGGCAGCGACGCCCTCGACCGGGCGCTTCACGCTCACGTTCAGCGGCGGCGCAAAGGCGGGTGCGTTCTTCTCGGTGACGTCGGGGAACCGCACGGACGGGCCGTGGACGTACACCACAGAAGCGGGAAAGACGCTCTCCGACACCTGGAACACGGCCTACTCGAAGGGCGTGTACGACCTGTCGGTGTTCGGCCCGAACGGCTTCCTGCGCACCTTCAAGGGCGCCGGCACCACCGCCGGCGCCGAGGTGACCGCCCGCCATGTCGCGAGCAGCGGCCGCGTCGAGCTGACCATGACGAACACCGGAGCCGACTGCCGTCTCAGCCTCACCAACGCGTACGGCGGGAGGTGCAAGACGTTCACCGTGCGCAAGGGCGCACGCCTGGTCCACACGGTGGACCTGCGCGGCAGCAAGCGCTGGTACGACCTGAGCGTGGTGTCCAGCACGGACGGTACGTTCCTGCGCAGGTTCGCCGGACATGTGGAGAACGGCCTGCCCGGCGTGAGCGACCCGGCGATCATCACCGTCTGATCACCGGCTGACCGGAGCGAAGGGGCCGCCCGCCGAACCCGGCGCGCGGTCTCTCGCCCGACACCTCGCTACGGACTCGCCGCGAAATACGCACTTCGGACAAGAATCCGTGATTCCGTCATCGAATTGGCCGGGATACGATGTCGGAGGAGTCCTCTGTGCGCAGTTTCGCTGTCACGGCTGTTGTGGTCGCCGCGCTCGCGTCAGGTGGGTCCATGTGGGCGACAAACAGTCCCCGTGGTCCCTCGCCGGCCGCAACCCATGAGAACGGCACCAACGTTCTGCTCGTCGGACTCGACCGGCGCACCGGCATCTCCGCCGAGGACAAGAAGCGCCTGCACGTCGGCGGCGAGGAATGCAACTGCACCGACGTGATGATGGTCGTGCACATCGCCGAGAACTCACAGCGCATGAGCGTGGTTTCCATCCCCCGCGACTCCTATGTGGAATTCGCCGATCACACACACCCCCGGCACTCCGGGAAAATCAATGGCGCTTTCGCGCACGGCGGTGGAGATCTGGCGGTACGGACGGTGGAGAAAGAGACCGGTCTCCGGATCGATCACTATCTGGAAACCGACTTCACCGGCTTCGCCGACACCGTCGACCGCCTCGGCGGGGCGAAGGTGTGCACGGACACCGCCCTGCACGACCTCGGTTCCGGACTGAAGCTGGCTGCGGGTACCCACCACCTGGACGGAAGCCGCACCCTGCGCTACGTCCGCGCCCGCCATGTCTCCCCGCCCGGCGATCTGGGCCGGGTCCGCCGTCAGCAGCGCGTGCTCGTCGAGATGCTGTCCCGGCTCAGGGACGAAGGAGCCCTCGAGAACCCGGCCGCCGCGGCCCGCACCGCCCACAAACTGCTGAAGTCCGTACGCACCGACGCCGGCACCGGCGCACAGGACCTGGTCCGCCTGGGCTGGATGCTCGGCCGGCTCAAGGCACGGCAGACGGAGTTCGCGACCGTGCCCATCTCGGAGTTCGACCACCGCGTACCGCAGTGGGGCTCCACCCTGCTGTGGGACAAGGCGCGCTCCGCCGCTCTGTGGGCCGCGCTGCGCGAGGACCGGCCGATCACCGGCGACTCCCGTATCCGGCCGAGCAACGACGTGCCGGTCGAGTTCGCCCCGGCCTCCCTTCGGCTCCGGGTCACCGATCCGGAGGTCGCCCGAGCACTGCGTGCAGGTGGCTACGCGGTCGAGTTCGCCCCGGCCCGGCCGGGCCTGCCACGGCCCCAGGGCCCGACCGTCATCACCTACGACCCGGTCATGGAGCGCTACGCGGCCACTGTCGCGGCCGCGCTCCCCGGCGCCCGGCTGCTTCCGGTCGCCGGGCACGGCCAGGTCTTCGATGTGACCGTCGGAACCGAGGCGCGCACGGTCGTCAGGGTCGTCCATGACCGCAGCAGCGTCGAGGGCGCGCCCGTCCACGGCGAACGGCTGCGGTGCCCTACGCCGTGACCTGGATCGGCGGAAGCTGATAGCTGCCGTCGAGGACCGGCGCCCCGGGCGAGTAGAGGCGGATGACCGGCCTGAAGGCACCGAGAGGGGCGGGCAGCCAGTTCGAGGCGTCGGCCGGCCGCTCGTGCTGGAGCAGCAGGGTGAGCGAGCCGTCGTCGCCGTATACGAGGCCGGGGGTGCGGTCGCCGATCGAGTAGCGCCCGATGGGGTTGTCGACCAGGTGGTAGTCCGGGGTGTCGTACATCGTGACCGACCAGAAGGCGTCGACCGGCGGCGGCTGTTCGAAGTGCAGGGTGTACGACGTCGAGCCGACCAGCTGTGCCCCGGCCGAGTCGCTGAAGGTCTGCGCGTGGACCGCCTCGTACGCGTGGTTGCCCCAGAGGCCGACGCGGGCGGCCACTGCCCTGGTGAGGTGGGCGGTGGGACGGTCGGGGATCTTCCAGCGGTCCTCGTCAAGGGTGCCGGGGCCGAGGTGGTCGACGTTGTAGTCGAAGAGATGCAGGTTCACGTCCCAGACGCCGGGCGGGTGTTCGGGGTCCGTCGGCGGATGGGCGGCCGCCTCGAGCCGCGCCCTGCCCTGTGCCAGACCGGCTTCCAGCGCGTGTACGAGGCCGGGGTCGGCCTGGACGTACGGCGAGGGCCCTTCCTCCAGCAGACCCAGCGGCTGGAAGCGGTCCTGATACGCGGCATCGCGCGGCGCGGGCGGGAAGTCGGCCATCCAGACCCGCAGTTGCTCGAAGAAGCGGAGCGGTTCGGGCACATCGGGGTCGGGCTGCGGAAGCCCCGATCCGGCGCCCGGCTCCAGCTGTGTGAGCGTGAGCTGCCGCTGGAGCGCCGTGATCCGGGCCATGTCCTCGGGGCCGTCGCAGGCGCTGCGGCCGACGATCGAGGCGACCGCGGTGGGCGAGTCGATGACCCGGACGCCCTCGGGCGGGGTGCCGGTCCAGCCGGGCGGCGCGATCAGCCAGGTGGCCTCCTCCGTTCCCGTCGCCCGGCGTCCGAGGTAGGCGAAGTTGTTGGTCCAGGCGTCCACGAACTGCAGGACGTAGTAGGCGCCTTGACAATCCGGAACATGGAGGAGCAGCGGACCGCCGGAGAGGTCGAGCTGGGCGAGCGAATAGACGGTGTCGTTGTTGACGGACACGAACTTGGCGCTCGCGTCGGCGAGTTGGGGTGCGTGCGCAAAGGCGTTGAACGGGCCGGCGGGCACGATGCCGAAGCCCTTCCGGGTGGTGGTCTCGACCGTGCTGAGGTCATGGACCAGCGGATAGCCGTAGATGTACGCGGCCGCGGCCAGGTCCACCAGCTCGGGCTTCGGATCGGACACGGTCGGCTCCTTGTCCTCAGACCGCCGGCTTCGGACGGCCCGTACACAGTGCCCCCGCCGCCCATGCACCACCGCTGCCACTGTGGCCGGAGTCGCACGGGGCGCTGGGCGGAGTCGCTGTCCGGGCCATGGGGACTCCTTCGTCGACGTCAGTCCGAGCGTCCGTGGCGCCTGGTGCTGCGACCACCCGGCCACATCCGTTCGGGTGAATCCCGGCTCGCCGGGCGAGGGCATCGCGGTCCGAGGTCAGCCGCCGAAGCCGGCGTCGGGTGGGACGAACTCGCACCAGACCGCCTTGCCCTCACCCCTCGGCTCCACACCCCAGCGCGCGGCAACCGCGTCGATCATCAGCAGGCCCCGCCCGGACGTCGCCGCCTCACCGGGCGACCTCCGGCGTGGCCGGACGCTGGAGCGGTCCTTGACCCACAGCCGCACGCGACGGACCGGTTCCGGCAGGACTTCGAGAGTGAGGACCGCGCCGCCCTCCGTGTGGAGGAGCACATTCACCAGCAGTTCCCCGGCGGCCAGTTCCACGTCGTCCGCCAGCGCCTCCAGACCCCAGTCCTCGAGCGCGTGCCGCAGCGCGGTGCGGGCCTCCGCCAGCCCCTCGGGGTCGGCCTGGTGGACGTACTGGTGGATCCGGGGCGCCCGATGGGTCCCGGGGTCGGGTGCTCGCCGCAGCACGAGGAGCGCGACATCGTCGCCGGTGCCCCACCGCTGCCACAGCCGGTCCGACAGATGGTCGGCGAGCGCTCCCCCCTCCGCGGGACCCGTGCGCACAGCGTCGGCGAGCGCGTCCATCCCGGCCGTGATGTCGAGGCCCGGTTCCTCGACGAGGCCGTCGGTGCACAGAATGAGGGACTCGCCGGGCACGAGGTCGAGCCGGGACTCGGGGAACTCCTCATCCTCGAACACCGTGGCCAGGCCGAGCGGGAGTCCCCCGCGCAGGTTCGGCCAGCCGACCCGCCCGTCGGTATGCCGGATCAGCGGCCCCAAGTGGCCCGCGCGCACGGCCCGTACCCCTCCCGACTCGAGGTCGACCTGGGCGTACGTACACGTGGCGAAGCGTTCGGTGTCCAGTTCGGCGAGGAAGCGCGAGGCCCGTGCCAGCACGGTGGAGGGGTCGTGGCCCTCCGCCGCGTAGGCGCGCAGAGCGATGCGCAACTGGCCCATGATGGCGGCGGCGTGGGTGTCGTGTCCCTGGACGTCGCCCACGACGATCCCGACCCGTCCTCGGGGCAGCGCGATGACGTCGTACCAGTCACCGCCCACCTCCCTGCCGCTCCACGCCGCGTGGTAGCGCACCGCGATCTCCGCGCCCGCGAACTCCGGGATGTGGCGCGGCAGCATGGAGGCCTGCAGGCTGGTCGCGAACTCCCGTTCCTGGTCGAAGAGAATGGCTCGCTGCAGGGACTGGGCGACGATTCCCGCCAGCCCCAGGCACAGGGCGCGGTCCTCGGCGGGGAAGCTGGTACGGCCCCGGTAGAAGAGCGCGAGGCCTCCGATGGGACGGGCCTGGGCGACCAGGGGCAGAAAGGCCGCCGCGTCCAGCCCCAGCCGGCGGACGTAGGGCGCCAGCTTCGGAAACCGGCCGGCGAGATCGGACAGCGAGGTCACAAATCGCGGCTGCTGGGTGAGCACCGCCTCGGCGAGCGGCAGCGACTCGTCCAGACGGTTGAGCTTCAGGTCGGCCAGGACTTCCATCGATGTGCCGGACATTGCGATGATCTTGAGTGCGGAGCCGTCGACCAGGGCCAGGGCGAGCCCGTCCGCACCGAAGCGTTCCAGGCCGCTGGTGCCGGTCAGCACCGCGGTGACATCGTCCACGGTGACCGCCTTCGACAGCGCCTCCGTGGTGCTCTGGACCATGGCGGTCATCCGCTGCCGGCCCGCCTCCAGCGGGCTGATCACCGTGAATTCGGTGAGCTCCGTCGACGCGTTGCGCACGATGCCGACCACTCGGTACGGGTTGCCCTGCGCATCGCGCAGGATGCGCCCCCGTGCGTGCGTCCACTGCCGGATCCCGTTGCGCCGTCTGACCTGGAAGTACGCGCCGTAGGAGGACCGGCCGCTCTCGATGGCCTGATCCACCGCCGCGTCGAGCCGCAGGCGCTCCTCGGGAGGCACCCGGGAGCTGAGCGACTCGGGTCTGCCGTCGTACTCCCCCGGCCCCAGGTCGAAGACTGCCATCCCGGCCCTGTCGAGCTCGAAGATCCCGCTCTGCAGATCCCAGTCGAAGCTGCCCATGCGATTGAGGGCCAGCCTCTCGGCCGGTCCGATCACTGGCCAGTCCCGTCCTGACATGTGCTCGCTCCGGAGGAGGGACCGGGAGACCCGGTCAGTCGGCCATGCCGTCCTCGGGCAGCATAGCTTTGCGACTTTTATCGCGCATTACGGTGAGAGGTCAGGGCTGAGGGAGCGCTCCGGGAGGCCGGCGCTCACCCGTTCGCGCCGCGCGCCGGGCTGCCGGGCGGCAACGGAGGGAGGCTCTTCCTGCACGGCACCGGCGACCGGTACCCACGGGATTCGGAGGGAGGCGGAAGACATGGGCACTCCGTCCGAGCAGGCGCAGCGGGGGAAAGCCGCCCGCAACCAGGCCTCGCGGTCCTCGCACGGACTGTGGATCCCGGGGGCCGACCGACTCGACCCGCTCGTGATCCTGGAGCGGCAGGCCGCCAGCCGCGTCCCCGAGCTGGCGCCGATCCGCTACGGGCGGATGGCCGCCTCCCCGTTCGCCTTTCTGCGCGGAGCGCCCGCGGTGATGGCCGCCGATCTGGCCACCCAGTCGCGCACCGGTCTCCACGTCCAACTCTGCGGCGACGCCCATCTGCTGAACTTCGGCGTGTTCGCCTCTCCCGAGCGCTCCCTGCTCTTCGACCTCAACGAATTCGACGAGACGCTTCCCGGCCCCTTCGAATGGGACGTGAAACGCCTCGTGGCGAGCGTGGCCGTCGCCGCCCGCTCCAACGGCCAGTCCGACGCCGAGGCAAGACGGGCCGCGCTCGGCGCGGCGCAGGCCTACCGGCTGTCGATGCGACGGCTGGCCGAGTTCGGTGAACTCGACGTCTGGTACGAGCGGCTCGACACCCGCGAGCTGCTTCCGCTCGTACAGAAAATGCGGCGCCGGCAGCTCAAGGCGGGCCCCTCACGCGCCCGTCGCCGCACCAGCCTCAAGGCCCTCACCCAACTCACGGAGACCGTCGAGGGACGGCGGCGGATCATCAGCGACCCGCCGCTGCTGGAACCGGTGAGGGCACCCGACGTCTCCGCCCTGCTCAAGATCTTCATGGACTACCGCAGCACACTCAGCGAGGAGCGGCGCATGCTGCTCGACCGCTACCGCTTCATCGACGTGGCCCGGAAGGTCGTCGGTGTCGGCAGCGTCGGCACCCGTTGCTTCATCGTCCTGCTGGAGGGACGGGATGCCGACGACCCGCTCTTCCTCCAGATCAAAGAGGCCGAGAGGTCCGTGCTGGAGGCTCATCTCCCCAGGAGCGCATACGCACATCAGGGACACCGGGTGGTCGTGGGACAGCGTCTGCTGCAGGCCGCGAGCGACATCTTCCTCGGTTGGGTGAGAGGTCCCGCCGGCCGCCACTTCTACTGGCGGCAACTGCGTGACATGAAGGGCTCCGCCGATGTCGACGACATGGCGCCGGCCGTGCTCCGCGACTACGCGAAACTGTGCGGCGCCGCCCTCGCCCGTGCCCACGCACGCTCCGGCGACCGGATCGCCGTCGCTTCCTATCTCGGCAGCGCCGACACCTTCGAGCGGGCGATGTCCGAGTTCGCCCTGCGCTACGCCGACCAGAACGCCGTCGACTACGCGGCCCTGTTGGCCGCGATCGCAGCCGGAGACGTCAAGGCCGTCGAGTCCTGAGGCGACCCTGTCCAGGCCTGTTCAGGCGAGGAGTTTCGTCTTCGCCTTCTGGAACTCCTCGTCCGTGATGGCACCGGAGCTCTTGAGGTCCGCGAGTCTGGTGAGTTCATCGACCCCGCCCTTGCCAGCGCCGCCGCTTCCCGCGGCTTCCCGGACATACGCCTTGAAAGCCTGCTCTCTGTCCTCGGCCTCCTTGACGTCACGCTTGCCCATCGAGTCGCCCCGGGCGATCACATAGATCAGAACGCCGAGGAAGGGCACCACCAGGGCCAGGACCAGCCAGCCGGCCTTCGCCCACCCGTTCAGGTCGTGGCTACGGAAGATATCCGTGATGACCCTGAACAGGAGGAACAGCCACATGATCCAGAGGAAGAACCAGAGCATGGTCCAGAACAGGTTGAGGAGCGGGTAATCGTCCATGGTCCACATCCCTCACCGACACGAACGGCCGGATCTACTTCAGTGATACCACCCCGCATAACGGCCCGCTCGTCAGCGATATTCACCGGCCACGCTCCCCGGCCGGCCGGCTCCCGGCTCGTATCTACGCAGCTCATGAGCGGTCCGCAGCAACGCGCGCAGCTCGGCCAGCCCACCGGTCACAGCACCGGCAGCACGCGCCTGCACCAGCACATTGCCGAACGCCGCCGCCTCCGCAGGTCCCGCGACGACCGGCAGGCCGGTGGCGTCGGCCGTCAGCCGGCACAGCAGCGGATTGTGTGCTCCCCCACCGACGATGTGCACGGTGGAGACCGTCCGTCCGGAGAGCCGCTGGGCATCTTCGACCGCCTTGGCGTGAGCCAGCGCGAGCGAGTCCAGCACACAGCGGGTGGTCTCGGCCTCGGTACGGGGAGCGGGCTGCCCCGTACGCACACAGGCCTCAGCGATACGACGCGGCATGTCGCCGGGAGCGAGGAACGCGGGATCAGCCGCGTCGACGACCGAACGCCGCGGCCGTACCGAGGCGGCTCTGTCGAGCAGAGCCGCGAGATCCTGGGGGCGGCCTTCCGCCTCCCAGCTGCGCAGGCACTCCTGGAGCAGCCACAGCCCCATGATGTTGCGCAGATAGCGGACGGTGCCGTCGACCCCCAGTTCGTTGGTGAAGTTGGCGCGTCGGCTCTCCTCCCCGAGGATCGGGGCGGCCAGTTCGAGACCGGCGAGTGACCAGGTGCCGGTGGCGATGTACGCGAAGCCCTCGCCCTCGGCCGGTACGCCGACGACTGCCGACGCGGTGTCGTGCGAGCCGACCGCGATCACCGGGACCGGCCCCGTCAGTCCGGTCTCGGCCAGCACATCGGGCCGGAGCGTGCCGGCCGGGTCGCCGGGGCGGCGCAGCGGCGGGAAGAGGGAGAGGTCGATCCCCAGCCGTTCGGCGACGGCGAAGGACCAGTCACGGGTCCGGGGATCGATGAGCTGGGTCGTGGAGGCATTGGTCAGCTCGGTCCCGGCCCGTCCGGTCAGCCAGTAGGCGATGAGATCGGGAATCATCAACAGGCTTCGGGCTGCGGCCAGTTGGGGGCCGTCCCGATCGGCGAGAAGCTGGTAGAGCGTGTTGAAGGGCAGATACTGCAGCCCGGTCGCCGCGTACAGCTCGTCCGGCGGCATGACGGCGGCGACCTTCTCCGCCACCCCTCGGGTCCGCTCGTCCCGGTAGTGCACGGGATTGCCGAGGAGTTCACCGGCGGAGTCCAGCAGTCCGTAGTCGACAGCCCAGCTGTCGATGCCGACCCCCGCGAGCCGCCCGCCCGCCGCGACGCCTGCGGCACGCAGCCCGTCGAGTACGCCCCGGTAGAGGGCGAGGATGTCCCAGCGCAGGGTGGAACCGGTCCGGACCGGGCGGTTGGGGAAGCGGTGGACCTCGGTCAGCTCCAGTACGCCGGGGCCGACGCGGCCCAGCATCACGCGCCCGCTGGACGCGCCGAGGTCGACGGCGGCGAAGTAGAGCGGCTCGGTGGCGGGCACGTACACCTCAGCGGAGGAAGGCTGCCGCGACACCGGCGTCCACCGGAATGTGCAGCCCGGTGGTGTGCGAGAGATCGCCGCCGGTCAGCGCGAAGACGGCGTTGGCGACATGCTCGGGGAGCACCTCGCGCTTGAGGAGGGTGCGCTGGGCGTAGAACTCGCCGAGCCGCTCCTCCTCGACGCCGTACACGGCGGCCCGCTGGGCGCCCCAGCCGCCCGCGAAGATGCCCGAGCCGCGTACGACACCGTCCGGGTTCACACCGTTGACACGGATTCCGTGCTCACCCAACTCGGCTGCCAGCAGCCGCACTTGATGGGCCTGGTCGGCCTTGGTGGCTCCGTACGCGATGTTGTTGGGGCCGGCGAAGACACCGTTCTTGGAGGCGATGTAGACGATGTCGCCCCCCAGCCCCTGGGCGGTCATGGTGCGCGCTGCCTCGCGCGAGACCAGGAAGGAGCCGCGCGCCATGATGTCGTGCTGCAGGTCCCAGTCCTGCGCCGAGGTTTCGAGCAGCGGCTTGGAGATGGAGATCCCGGCGTTGTTCACCACCAGGTCCACGCCGCCGAAGGCGAGTTGGGCGGCGGCGAACGCGTCCGCGATCTGCTGCTCGCTCGTCACATCCACGGTTACGGCGACCGCGCGGTCGGGTCCCCCGAGCTCGTCGGCGACGACCGCCGCGCTCTGCGCGGAGCGGTCGGCGACCACGACGCAGGCACCCTCGGCGACCAGCCGGTGCGCGATGGCCCGGCCGATACCGGAGCCCGCGCCCGTGACGAGCGCGACGCGCGTCGCGAGCGCCTTGGGCTTCGGCATCCGACGGAGTTTGGCCTCCTCCAACTCCCAGTACTCGATGCGGAACTTCTCGGACTCCTCGATCGGCGCGTACGAGGAGACGGCCTCGGAGCCACGCATCACGTTGATCGCGTTGACGTAGAACTCCCCCGCGACCCGCGCGGTCTGCTTGTCCTTGCCGAAGGAGAACATGCCGACGCCGGGCACCAGGACTATCGCCGGGTCGGCGCCGCGCATGGCCGGGGAGTGGGCATCGGCATGCCTCTCGTAGTACGCGCCGTACTCCTCCCGATAGGAGGTGTGCAGCTCCTTCAGGCGGGCGATCGCCTCGGCCGTCCCGGCGCCCGCCGGCAGGTCGAGCACCAGCGGCCGGATCTTCGTACGCAGGAAGTGGTCGGGACACGAGGTGCCGAGCGCCGCCAGCCGCGGATGCCCGGCCCGGGAAAGGAAGTCCAGGACCTCGTCGGAATCGGTGAAGTGGCCCACCTGCGGCCGGTCGGTGGAGGCGAGGCCCCTGATCGCCGGCGCGAGTGCGGCGGCGCGGGCGAGCCTCTCGGCGTCCGGCAGCGGCTCGTACCCGTCGAGGACCGGGCCGAAGGGCTCGGGCCTGCCGCGCTCGGCCAGGAACGCCTCGGCGGTGCGGATGATGTGCAGTGAGTTGCGCTCGCACTCCTCGGAGGTCGCGCCCCATGCGGTGATGCCGTGGCCGCCCAGCACACAGCCGAGCGCCTCGGGATGGGCCTTCTTCACGGCGGCGATGTCCAGCCCCAGCTGGAAGCCGGGCCGCCGCCACGGCACCCACACCACCCGGTCGCCGAAGCACTCCTTGGTGAGGGCCTGGCCGTCGGCCGCGCAGGCGAGCGCGATGCCGGAGTCGGGGTGGAGATGGTCGACGTGCGCGGCGTCGACGAGGCCGTGCATCGCGGTGTCGATGGAGGGCGCGGCCCCGCCCTTGCCGTGCAGGCAGTAGTCGAATGCGGCGATCATCTCGTCCTCACGCTCAACGCCCGGGTAGACGGCCGCGAGCGCGCGCAGCCGGTCCAGTCGCAGGGCGGCGAGACCGCCGGCGTCAAGCGTGCCGAGGTCGCCGCCGGAGCCCTTGACCCACATCAGCTCGACGTCCGTGCCGGTGACCGGGTCGGTGGCGGTGCCCTTGGCCGAGGTATTGCCCCCGGCGTAGTTGGTGTTGCGCGGGTCGGCGCCGAGCCGGTGCGAGCGCTCCAGCAGCGCCTCCGCCGTCGGGTGTTCCGCCATGCCGTTCACGCTCCCCATCCGGCCTGGGTGCCGCCCACGCGCTCGTCGATGATCTTCTGGCCCCAGCCTGACCTGTGGTACGCGGCGACCGGGTCGGGATCGATTCCGAGCTCCTCGCGCACCTCACCGAGCAGGGGGCGTACGTCGGTGTTGTACGCGTCCATCAGAACGGCGTTGGCCGCGAGGACATCGCCGGTCTGTTGAGCCGCCGACAGCGCGGCACGGTCGACGAGCAGCGCCTTGGCCGTGGCCTCCTGGACATTCATCACGGAGCGGATGATCGCCGGGATCTTCGCCTCGATGTTGTGGCACTGGTCGAGCATGAAGGCGACGCCGGGCGTGAGGCCGCCGCCGCGGATCACCTCGTACATGATCCGGAACAGCTGGAAGGGATCGGCGGCACCGGCCATGAGGTCGTCGTCCGCGTAGAAGCGGGAGTTGAAGTCGAAGCCGCCGAGCTTCCCCTCGCGCAGCAGGAGCGCCACGATGAACTCGATGTTGGTGCCGGGCGCGTGATGGCCCGTGTCCACCACGACCTGGGCCTTCTCGCCCAGCCTGAGGCAGTGCGCGTAGGCCGTGCCCCAGTCCGGTACGTCCATGGTGTAGAAGGCGGGCTCGAAGAGCTTGTACTCCACGAGCATCCGCTGGTCGTCCCCGAGCCGTTCGTACACCGCCGCGAGCGCGTCGCAGAGCCGGTCCTGGCGTGCGCGGATGTCGTCCTGGCCGGGGTAGTTGGTGCCGTCCGAGAACCACAGTTTGAGATCGCGCGAGCCGGTGGCGTCCATGATGTCGACGCACTCCAGCAGATGGTCCAGGGCCTTGCGGCGGACCCGGGCCTCGGGATGACACACGCTGCCGAGCCTGTAGTCGTCGTCCTGGAACACATTGGCGTTGATCGCGCCGAGGCGCAGTCCGCGCTCCCCGGCGTATGCCGCCAGGGCCGCGTAGTCGTCGGTCCTGTCCCAGGGAATGTGCAGGGCGACAGTGGGAGCCGCTCCGGTGTGGCGGTGCACCTGGGCAGCGTCGTCCAGTTTCTCCTGCGGGGTGCGGGGAACGCCGCGCTGGGCGAAGACCTTGAACCGGGTGCCCGAGTTCGCGTACGCCCAGGAGGCCGTCTCGACGGCCTGGGCCCTGAGGTCGGCCTTGACAGCCTGGACGTTGGTTCCGCTCAGCATGGTCAGCACTCCCGTACGGCAGGCACGGCCGTGAATCGATTCATCACAGGGAAGCTAGAGAGCCCGCAGAGGGGTGTCAAGGGGTCAAGTAACGGAATTCCCAGCAGGTTTGGCGCCCCGGCGACATGGCAGAACTCGGGAGCGCAGACCCATTGACGGCGCCCGGTCGGCGCGTCTAGCTTCCGTGAAACTCAACTGAAACCTTTCACGGCGTCAGAGGCCGTCGGCCCCACAGACGCTGAGGAGTCCCCCATGAACCAGTCCGATACGGGCCCGGCCCCCGTACTGGCGCTGACGGACATCTCCAAGTCCTTCGGTGCCGTACGGGCCCTGCAGGACGTCTCGCTGAGTCTTCTCCCCGGTGAAGTGCACGGTCTCGCCGGGGAGAACGGGGCGGGCAAGTCGACACTCATCAAGATCCTCGCCGGAGTGCACCGCCCGGATTCCGGCACGGTGCTTCTCGACGGCACCCCGGTCGGCTTCCACGGGCCGGCCGACGCCCGGGACGCCGGCGTCGCCGTGATCTACCAGGAGCCCACACTCTTCCCCGACCTGACGATCTCCGAGAACATCTTCATGGGCCGTCAGCCGCTCGGCGCGCTGCGCCGCATCGACCGCCGCGCCGTCCATGAAGCAACCGCCGCCCTGATGAACCGACTCGGCGTCGAGCTCGACCCGGAGCGGCCCGCCCGCGGCCTCTCCATCGCCGACCAGCAGATCGTCGAGATCGCCAAAGCGCTGTCCTTCGACGCCCGCGTCCTGATCATGGACGAGCCCACCGCCGCGCTCACCGGTAACGAGACGGCGCGCCTCTTCTCCGTGGTCGAGACGCTGCGCGCGGAAGGCACCGCCGTCCTGTTCATCTCGCACCGCCTGGAGGAGATCTTCCAGCTCTGCCGACGCGTCACGACCTTGCGCGACGGGCGCCTGATCGCCACCGAACCACTGGACGGTCTGACCGAGGACGACCTGATACGGCGCATGGTCGGGCGCGATCTCGGCGAGCTGTACCCCAAGCAGGACACCACCGTCGGTGAGACGGCCCTGTCCGTGCAACGCCTCACCCGCGAAGGCGTCTTCCGCGACGTCTCCTTCGACGTACGCCGCGGAGAGATCGTCGCGCTGGCCGGTCTGGTCGGCGCCGGGCGCAGCGAAGTCGTCCAGGCGGTCTTCGGCGTCGACCGGGCGGACGCTGGAGAGGTGCGGGTCGCCGGACGGCGGCTGCCCGCCGGCTCGCCCACGGCCGCGATGGACGCCGGGATCGCACTGGTCCCCGAGGACCGCAGGCAGCGGGGCCTGGTGATGGAGATGTCTATCGAGCGCAATATCGCGCTCACCGGACTCGACCGGCTCGGCAGGGGCGGTCTGGTGCGGCGCGCGCTGGAACAGGCCCGCGCCGCCGACTGGGCGGTGCGGCTCCGGCTCAAGTACAACAAGCTGTCCGACTCGGTCGGTGTGCTCTCCGGCGGCAACCAGCAGAAGGTCGTGCTCGCCAAGTGGCTGGCCACCGACCCCGCCGTCCTCATCGTCGACGAGCCCACACGCGGGATCGACGTCGGTACGAAGGCCGAGGTCCACCGGCTGCTCTCCTCGCTCGCCGCCGACGGGCTCGCCGTGCTGATGGTCTCCTCCGACCTGCCCGAGGTACTCGGCATGGCGGACCGGATTCTCGTCATGCGCGAAGGCCGGCTCGTCGGTGAGATCGCCCGGGCCGATGCCACCGAGGAAACGGTCATGGCCGCCGCGACCGGCCTCGGCACCTCCCGGGCGCCGGCTCGGGGAGACAACGAAAAGAGCCCCGCATGACCACCGCGCTCGAGAAGCCGCCCACCGCGCAGGCGCAGCGCAGCCCCTCGGCCCGGTCACTCGCCGACACCGTGTTCCGGGCCCGGGAGCTCAGTATCGGCGGTGCGCTCCTCCTGCTGATCATCGCCACCTGGATCTCCAACCCCTCCTTCCTGGACGACCAGGGCGTCAAGGATCTGCTCCTCAACTCCTCGATCCTGGTGCTCCTCGCCGTCGGCCAGTCCGTCGTCGTCGTGACCCGCAACATCGACCTGTCGGTCGGCTCCGTCGTGGGTCTCACCGCCTTCGCCTGCGGCCACTTCGCCTCCGGAACGGACCACAGCGCCGTCACCGTGCTGCTGCTGGGAACCGGACTCGGCCTGGTGTGCGGGCTGGTCAGCGGCGCACTGGTCAGCTTCGGCCGCGTCCCGGCCCTCGTCGTCACCCTCGGCATGCTGTACGTCATCCAAGGAATCGACCACGCCTGGGCGCACGGCCGGCAGATCAACGCCGCCAACGTTCCCGACGGGGTGCTCTCGCTGGGCAGCGGCTCGGTCCTGGGCGTCCCCTGTCTGCCACTGATCTCCGCCGTCGTCCTCGCCGGCACGGCCTACTTCCTCCGTACCTACCGCAGCGGCCGGGAGCTCTACGCCATCGGCTCCAGTCCGGAGGCGGCCCGGCTCGCCGGTATCCCGATCCGCCGCCGCGTCCTGGCCGCGTACGCCTTCTCCGGAGCGGTCGCCGGCTTCGCGGGCGCTCTCTGGCTCGCCCGCTTCGGCACGGTGGTCGCCGACGCCGCCAACGGCTGGGAACTCACCGTCGTCAGTGCTGTCGTGGTCGGGGGCGTCGCCATCACCGGCGGCACCGGCTCCGTCTGGGGCGCGGCGCTCGGCGCGCTGCTGCTCACCACGATCGGCAGCGCCCTGGTCGTCCTGAAGGTGGACTCGTTCTGGCAGCAGGCCATCACCGGCGTGCTGCTGCTCCTGGCCATCACCACCGACCGCGTCGTCCAGGTGCGCACCACCAGCGCCCTGAGGAAGAAGAGCCGGCGATGAGCGCCCTCACGAAGTACCTCCGCTGGGACACGGCCGTGGGAATCCTGCTGATCGCGGTCTTCCTCGCCGGAACCGGCACCACCGAAGGCTTCTCCGACACCGCGAACCTCTCCGCGGCACTCGACGACACGGCGGAAATCGCCCTGATCGCACTGCCGATGACCCTGCTCGTCGTCGCGGGACAGGTCGACCTGTCCGTTGCCTCGATGCTCGGCCTGTCCAGCGCGCTGGCCGGGTCGCTGTGGGACGCGGGCTGGACCTTCGAACTCATCGTGCCGGTCTGCCTGTTGGCCGGTGCCCTCGGCGGGCTGCTCAACGGCTGGCTCGTCACCCGGATCGGGCTGCCCTCGCTCGCCGTCACCATCGGCACCCTCACCCTCTACCGGGGCCTGGCCTCCGTCGCCCTGGGCGACAAGGCGGTCGCCGACTTCCCCGAGGCGTACGCGAAGTGGGCGAGGTACACGGAGACGGTCCCCGGCACGTTCGTCCCGTACCCTGTCGCGCTGTTCGCCGTGCTGGCGGTCGTCGCCGCCGTCGTCCTGCACTGCACCGGCTTCGGGCGTTCCCTGTTCGCCATCGGCGCGCAGGAGGAGGCCGCCCACTTCGCGGGCATCCGGGTCAAGCGGATCAAGCTGGCCCTCTTCATGGTCTCCGGCCTGGTCGCCTCGTTCGCCGGGATCGTCTACACACTGCGCTACGGAAGCGCCCGCGCCGACAACGGCGTCGGCCTCGAACTGGTCGTCATCGCCTCGGTCCTGCTCGGCGGCATCGACTTCGACGGAGGCAGAGGCACCCTCGGCGGCGCGGTCGCCGGTGTGCTGCTGATCGGCCTCCTCAACAACCTGCTCACCCTCAACGATGTGTCCAACGAGATCCAGGTCATCGTCACCGGACTGCTGCTCGTCGCGTCCGTACTCACCCCGAGGGTCATCGCCACGCTCGGCGAACGCCGCCACCGGCACGCGGCCGCGGCACCGGCGAAATGACCCCGTGCCACCCTCCGGTCCTCCGAAAGGCATCCGCCATGCGTCTCCACTCCCGCGCCCGCATCGTCCCGGCCGCGGCCGCCGTCTGCGCCCTCGCCGTCGTACTCGCCGGCTGCTCGGGCACCACCAAGAACGACACGGCCGAAGCCACCACGCCGGGCGCTTCCGACGCCAAGGCCGATCCCAGTGCCCCGATCAAGAAGGGGCTGAAGATCGCGTTCCTTCCGAAGCAGATCAACAACCCCTACTTCACGATCCTCGACGGCTCCGGGATCGCGGCGGCCAAGGAACTGGGGGCCAGCGCCAAGGAAGTCGGCTCGTCCGACGCCAAGGCGTCCTCGCAGGTCTCGTACATCAACACCCTCGTCCAGCAGCGCCAGGACGCCATCCTGATCGCCGCCAACGACCCCAACGCGGTCTGCGGCGCGCTCAAGACGGCCAGACAGCAGAAGATCAAGATCGTCACATACGACTCGGACACCGGCAAGGACTGCCGCGACCTCTTCCTGAACCAGACGAGTTCGGAGCAGATCGGCCGCAGCCAGATCCAGAACATCGCCGAGCAGCTGGGCAACAAGGGTGAGATCGCGGTCCTGTCGGCCACTTCGAACGCGACCAATCAGAACACCTGGATCGAGTTCATGAAGGACGAGCTGAAGAAGCCCGCGTACAAGGACATGAAGCTGGTGAAGGTCGCGTACGGGGACGACGACGATCAGAAGTCCTTCCAGGAGACGCAGGGTCTGCTCAAGGCCTACCCCAACCTGAAGGGCATCATCTCGCCCACCACCGTCGGCATCGCGGCCGCCGCCCGCTACATCGGCGGCTCGTCGTACAAGGGAAAGGTCGTGCTCAACGGCCTGGGCACGCCCAACCAGATGCGCAAGTTCGTGAAGGACGGCACGGTCGAGCAGTTCTCCCTGTGGGACCCGAAGAAGCTGGGCCGCCTCGGCGCGTACGCCGCCGCCTCGCTCGCCTCCGGCCGGATCACCGGTGCGGAGGGGGAGAAGTTCACGGCCGGTGACCTCGGTGAGTACACCATCGGCAAGGACGGGGAGGTCATCCTCGGCCCGCCGACGGTCTTCGACAGGGGCAACATCGACGACTTCGACTTCTGATGGTCGGCGGTAGGGTGCTGACCTGGGTGGAGCTGGTGGAGGTCACGGCCTGATGGCGCAGTTGGTGGGTATCAAGGATGTCGCCCGCGAGGCCGGCGTGTCGGTCGGCACGGTCTCGAACGTCATCAACCGGCCCGAGTCGGTCGCCGAGGCGACCCGGTCGCGCGTCCTGTCCACCATCGACCGGCTGGGCTATGTACGCAGCGAGTCCGCGCGCCAGTTGCGGGCGGGCCACAGCCGCATCATCGCGCTGCTCGTCCTCGACATGGCCAACCCCTTCTTCGTGGATGTCGCGTCCGGCGCCGAGCGCGTGGCCCGCGAGGCAGGGCTCGGTGTGATGCTCTGCAACAGCGCGCAGAGCAGCGACGAGGAGGCCGAGTACCTGGGGCTGTTCAGCGAGCAGCGGGTGCGCGGAGTGCTCGTCACCCCGGCCGATACCACCGGCCGCAATCTGGAGGCCTTCCGGCGTCAGGACATTCCCTTCGTCCTGGTGGACCGGGTCGTGCCGAGCGGAGAGGCCTGTTCGGTGTCGGTCGACGACGTGGTCGGGGGCTCGCTCGCGGGACGCCATCTGCTGGACCAGGGCCATGACCGGATCGTGTACGTCAGCGGCCCGATGCAGCTCGCGCAGTGCCAGGACCGGCGTACGGGTGTCCTCCAGGCTCTCGGCGAGGCGGGGTTGCCGGAGGACCGGCTGCGGGTGCTGGAGGAGAAACGACTCGACGTGGCCGCCGGCCGGGACGCCGGTGCCCGGCTGCTGGGTATGTCGCCCCGCCCCACAGCGGTGTTCTGCGCCAACGACCTGCTGGCCCTGGGCGTCCTCCAGGCGCTGTTCGCGGCAGGGGTGAGCGTTCCTGACGAGATCGCCCTCGTCGGGTACGACGACATCGAGTTCGCCTCCGCCGCCGCCGTGCCGCTCACCTCCGTACGCCAGCCGGCCGCCCGGATGGGACGGCTTGCGGCCGAGCTGCTGATCGAGGAGACGGGCGAGAATGCGGCGGGCCACCGCCATCAGCGGATCGTCCTCCAGCCCGAGCTGGTCGTGAGGGGATCCTCCTTCGCCAAGTCCGCACGAAAGATCCGCTGAGCCGGGACGGCGAGGGATCAACTCCCGCCCCCTGCACACCTCTTGAAGCTCCCGTCGCCACGCACCTAAACTTTGCACATGGAATGAATCGTTTCAATCACCGCACCCCGCACTCCCCAACCACAGAGAGCGACGGTCATGAGCAGAAGCTGGAACCGCCGGGTCTTCCTGAGCGCCGCCGTCGTGACGGCGGCCGCCGGCGCGACGACGTACGCCACCGGGATCAGCGCCACGGCCGACACCCCGCGACCGCCCGGCCCGGGAGCCGGCCGGCTGCGCGTCGAGCGGACCACGGCCGAGTACGCGGAGAACCTCCTCGGCACCGACTCCGCCGCGCCCCACTTGAGCTGGGAACTCACGGCCGGCGGCCGCGGCGCGCGGCAGAGCGCGTACCAGGTGCGGGTCGCCACGGAACAGCACGCCCTGAGCCGTCGCCCGTTCTGGGACTCCGGCCGCGTCGTCTCCGACCGTACGGTCAACGTCCCCTACGCGGGCCCGCGGCTGCGCGACCGCACCCGCTACCACTGGCAGGTCCGGGTCTGGGACGAGCAGGGCCGCGCCTCGTCCTGGAGCGCCGTGCGCTGGTGGGAGACCGCGCTGCCCGCCGACGGCTGGCTGGCCCGCTGGATCGGCGCGGACGCGCCGCCGGCGCCGCCCGGCTTCGAGGGCACGTCGTGGATCTGGTCGCCGGGCACGACCACCGGCGGCGCCCCGGTCGGACCGCGCTGGTTCCGGGCCGCACTCGAGCTGCCGGCCGGGGCCGACGTCACCAAGGCGACGGTCACGGCCACCGCCGACGACGACTTCACGCTCCACCTCGACGGGCAGCAGGTCCTGCACCAGCCCGAGAGCACGGACAGCTGGCGCATCGGGCACTCGGCGGATGTCACCGCGCAGGTGCGCGCGGCGGGCCGACAGATCGTGCTGGCGGCGGTCGCCACCAACCGTGGCAGCGCCGCCAATCCGGCCGGGCTGCTCCTCCGCCTCGATGTGGAGACCGGCGACGGCAGGCACCAGCTCGTCACCGGCGAGGGGTGGCGGGCCAGCGACACCGAGCGGGAGGGCTGGCAGCGGCCCGACCACGACGACAGCTCCTGGCCCGCGGCGGCGGTTCTGGCGCCGTACGGTCAGGGACCGTGGGGCAAGGGCGTCAGCCTCGGCGTACCGGAACTGCCCGCGCCGCTGCTGCGCCGGGAGTTCACCGTACGCAAGCCCGTAACCCGCGCCCGCCTCTACATCGCCGGACTCGCCTACTACGACGCGGAGATCAACGGCAGGCGCGTCGGCCGTCAGGTCCTCGACCCCGGATTCACCGACTACGACGAGACGGTCCTGTACGCCGTCCACGATGTCACCGAACGGCTCGAGCGCGGGTTCAACGCCATCGGTGTCACCCTCGGCCGCGGCTTCTTCGGCATGACCACCCCGAATGTATGGAACTGGCACACTCCGCCGTGGCACGGTGAGCCGCGTCTCCTCGCCCAGCTGGAGATCGACCACCCCGACGGGACGCGTACGACCGTCGCCAGTGGCCCCGACTGGCGCATCACCGACGGGCCCACCCTCACCAACTCCCTCTACGCGGGAGAGACCTACGACGCCCGGCGCGCGCCGCGCTCCTGGACCAAGCCGGGCTTCAAGGACGGTGAGTGGCGGGCCGCCACCGTGCAGAGCGCGCCAAAGGGAGCCGTACGGGCGCAGCCGCACGACCCCATCGAGATCATCGAGACGATCCGCCCGACCGGCGTCAGCGAGCTGAGCCCCGGTGTCCACGTCGTCGACATGGGCCGCACGCTGGCCGGCTGGACCCGCCTCACCGTCGCCGCCGACGCCGGGACCACCGTCCGCCTGGTGCACGGCGAGAAGCTGAAGGACGACGGCAGCGTGCATGCCGAGACCGGCCATGTGCCGGGCCGCTTCCAGACCGACGAGTATGTCTGCGGGGGTGGCGGAGAGGAGACGTGGGAGCCCAAGTTCTCGTACAAGGGCTTCCGTTACGTCCAGATCAGCGGGCTGCCGCGGCGCCCCTCCCCGGAGCACGTCCTCGGCCGGGTCGTGCACACCAGGGTCGACGAGGTCAGTGAGTTCCGCTGCTCCGAGCCCTTCTACGAGCGGCTCGACAAGGCCATGCGGCGCACCGTGCTCAACAATCTGCACGGAATCCCGACCGACACCCCGATGTACGAGAAGAACGGCTGGACCGGCGACGCCCAGCTCGGGGCGCCGGTCATGGCGTATGCCTTCGGAGTGCACCGCTTTCTGTCCAAGTGGCTCGGCGACCTCGCGGACAGCCAGAACACCGACGGCCAGCTTCCGGTCATCGTCCCCAGCGGCGGCTGGGGCTACGGCGATCTGGGCCCCTCGCCGGAGTGGACGACCGTCTACCCCTTCCTGGTTCGCGAGATGTACCGCGTGTACGGCGACGACCGGGTCGCGCGGGAGCACTGGCCCACGCTCACCCGGTATCTCGACTGGGAGATCGCCCGGCTCAAGGACGGTCTCGCCGTCACTGCCCTGGGCGACTACCTGCCACCCGGCTACGGCGGCAACCCGCCCGAGGACACCCGGCTCACCGCCACCGCCTATCTGCACCGTGCCCTGGTGCACACGGCGGAGATGGCCGAGATCCTCGGCGAGAAGGCGACCGCCGACCGCTACCGCACGGCCGCCGAACAGCTCAAGTCCGCCTTCAACGCGGCCTTCCTCTCCCCCGAAGGGCACTACCGGACCGCCAAGGACCCCGGCTACCGGCAGACGAGCAACGCCATACCGCTCGCCTTCGGACTCGCGCCCGCGTCGGCCCGCGCGAGTGTCACCAAGAGCCTCCTGGACGACGTCGCCGCCCGTGGCAACCACCTCAACACCGGCGCGCTGGGCACCAGCGTGCTGTTCGCGGCGCTGACCGCCGAGGGACACCCGGACGTCGCCCACGCCATCGCCACCCAGCGGACGTACCCCAGCTGGGGCTACTGGTTCGACCACGGCGCCGACACCATGTGGGAGATGTGGCAGCTCGACTCACGCTCGCGCGACCACTACTTCCAGGGCACGGTGGTGCAGTGGCTGTACGAGAACGTGGCCGGTCTGCGCCCCGGTGACGCGGGTTACCGCACCTTCACCGTACGACCGGACGCCCGCACGGGCGTCGACTGGGCACGCACATCGATCCGTACGGTCCGGGGCCGGGCATCCGTGGACTGGGCGCACACCGGGACGGGTCTGCGCCTCGCGGTCGTGGTCCCGGTGGGCGCCGAGGCCGAGGTCCATGTGCCCGCGGCCCGGCAGCGCGATGTCGGCGTGCCGGACGGTGCGGAGTATGTGCGGTCCGAGCCCGGCCATGTCATCTACCGGGTAACGCACGGCAGTTGGGAGTTCACCGCGACCCTTTGACGGGGACACCGCGTCGTTGAGCGGCATGTTGTTGATGTCCTCGGCCTGGATGACGAGGAGGTCGGCCTCCCCGCTCGTATCTCCGCAGCCCATGAGCGGTCCGCAGCGGATCACGCGGTGTCGGGGGTCGGCCCCTTCCGCAGCACACCGATCTTGTCGATGCGGTGCTCCGGGTTCCCCCGGTCGTCCCGCCAGAAGTTCCCGGCCGCGTTGTCCTCCGGCGTCGCGCAGGTGGAGATCGTGATCATCGCCTTCGTGGGGCGCTCGCCGGGGTGGCCCGGGACCGGTGCCCGCTGCTCGGCGAGTGAGCGCTCCGAGCGGAAGGAAGTCGTTCTGGTCCCGGTGATCTCGTACTCGTAGACCGAACCGCCCGATGTGACGACAACCGTTTCACCCACCTTGAGGGACGGGAGGTCGCGCAGGGGTCCGCCGAAGGATATGCGGTGGGCCGTGACCAGGTAGTTGCCCACTTCGCCGGGACCGACGCCACCCTTGGGGCCGTACGGGCTGGCGGCGACGCCGCGATTCTGGATCCTCGTACCCGGCCAGTCGTCCGTCGTGCCTTCGTATGGGACGACGCGCAGGTCCTTGAGGCCGATCGACGGGATGGACAGCGTGGCGGGCTCGGTCCTCGGCGTGGCGGTCTTCTGCGGGGTCGGCGCGGCAACCGCGTCGGTGGCGGGCTCGTTCACCGTCGCCCTTGGCGTCTCCGGCGCGGCCGCCGCCGAGGTGGACGCCGCGGGAGGCCGGCCGTCGGGTGCTGGGCCGCCGCTTCCGCCACCGGAGCAGCCGGCGAGCACGACGAGCAGCGCTGCGGCGAGGGCAGCGGGAACAGAGCGTGACAAAACCATTGCAGTCCGGTTCGATAGCCGGTATCTGTCAGGCCATGGCGCATCGGCCGTGGCCACCTTGAGCGGAGGAACGACGAGAGTCGCTCAGATGTTCCCCGCCTGTTCTCGGCCGCTGGATCGATCCCCCGCGTGACCTGCCCGGCCATCCCTGCGGGACCGCCCATCGGCATAGAGTCAGGATCAGCCCACCAGGCTCCTGGGGCAACTTCTCATCAGGAGGAACTCATGAGGATGCTCATCAATGTCCCGGAGACGGTCGTCGCCGATGCCCTCCGCGGCATGGCGGCCGCCCACCCCGAGTTGTCCGTGGACGTGGAGAACCGGGTGATCGTACGGCGTGACGCGCCCGTCGCCGGGAAGGTGGCGCTGGTATCCGGGGGCGGGTCGGGGCACGAGCCGCTGCACGGCGGGTTCGTCGGGCCCGGAATGCTCTCCGCCGCCTGCCCCGGAGAGGTTTTCACCTCCCCCGTTCCGGATCAGATGGCACGGGCGGCCGCCGCCGTCGACAGCGGCGAGGGCGTGCTGTTCATCGTCAAGAACTACACGGGCGACGTCCTCAACTTCGACATGGCCGCCGAGCTCGCCGAGGACGAAGGGGTCCGCCTCGCCAAGGTCCTGGTCAACGACGATGTGGCGGTGACCGACAGCCTCTACACGGCGGGCCGGCGCGGCACCGGGGCGACCCTGTTCGTGGAGAAGATCGCCGGCGCGGCCGCCGAGGAGGGTGCGCCGCTGGAGCGGGTCGAGGCGATCGCCCGGCAGGTGAACCAGAACTCCCGGAGCTTCGGTGTCGCACTGAGCGCCGGCACCACCCCCGCGAAGGGCAGTCCGACCTTCGATCTTCCGTCGGGCGAGCTGGAGTTGGGCGTCGGCATCCATGGTGAGCCGGGGCGTGAGAGGCGCGCCATGATGACCTCGCGGGAGATCGCGGACTTCTCGGTCAACGCGGTGCTGGAGGATCTGCCGCCGACGGGCCCGGTGCTGGTGCTCGTCAACGGCATGGGGGCGACTCCGCTCCTCGAGCTGTACGGCTTCAACGCCGAGGTGCAGCGCGTACTCATCGAGCGGGGTGTGGCCGTGGCCCGTACCCTCGTCGGGAACTATGTGACCTCGCTCGACATGGCCGGCTGCTCGGTGACGCTCTGCCAGGTCGACGAGGAGCTGCTGCGACTGTGGGACGCGCCGGTGCAGACCGCCGCGCTCCGCTGGGGTCGCTGACCCGCCATGGAACCGACTCACCACAGGGAGTTCACGTGCTCGACGCCGACTTCTTCCGCCGCTGGCTGACGGCCGCGGCGGTCTGTGTGGACCGTGAGGCGGGCCGCCTCACGGAGCTGGACTCGGCGATCGGGGACGCCGACCACGGCAGCAATCTTCAGCGCGGTTTCGCGGCGGTGACGGCGGTCCTGGAGAAGGAGGCACCGCAGACGCCGGGGGCCGTACTCACCCTGGCGGGACGGCAGTTGATCTCCACGGTGGGCGGGGCCTCGGGTCCGCTGTACGGAACGCTGCTGCGACGTACGGGCAAGGCTCTCGGCGAGGACGCCGAGGTGACGCCCGGCCGGTTCGCCGAGGCGCTGCGCGCCGGCGTGGCCGCGGTGGCGCAGCTGGGCGGCGCCAAGGCCGGCGACAAGACGATGCTGGACGCGCTCGAGCCCGCGGTCGCGGCTCTCGGCGACACCACCGCGTCGTTCGCGGCCGCGAGCGAGGCGGCCGAGCGGGGCGCGCTGGCGACCGTGCCGATGCAGGCGCGGAAGGGCAGGGCGAGTTATCTGGGCGAGCGCAGCATCGGGCACCAGGATCCGGGCGCGACCTCCTCCGCTCTGCTGATCACCACACTGGCGGAGGTGTCGTCATGAGCGCGGGCAAGCTGGTCGGAATCGTGCTGGTCTCGCACAGCAAGGAGGTGGCCGAGTCCGTCGCCGAGCTGGCCACAGGGCTCGCGGGCGGCGGCACGACCGCGCCCGTCGGCTGTGCGGGCGGCACCCCGGACGGCGGCCTCGGCACCAGCGCGGAGCTGATCGCGGCGGCCACGGCCGCGGTGGACCAGGGTGCGGGGGTGGCGGTCCTCGTCGACCTGGGCAGCGCAGTGCTGACCGTGAAGGCGCTGCTGGCCGAGGGCGACGAACTCCCGGACGGCGCACGGCTGGTGGACGCGCCCTTCGTCGAGGGCGCTGTGGCGGCGGTGGTGACCGCGTCGGCGGGCGGTGACCTGGACGCGGTGCAGGCGGCGGCCACGGAGGCGTACGACTACCGGAAGGTGTGAGCCCGGCCGGGGGCTCCGACGGACACCGGCCGAGCCCAATTGTTAACGGGAACCATTTTCATGTAGCGTCCCGGGTGCATCGCCACCCCAGGAGGTTCCCGGTCCCATGGCCGTACCCAAGCGCAAGATGTCCCGCAGCAACACCCGCCACCGCCGCGCCCAGTGGAAGGCAACCACGCCCCAGCTGGTGAGCATCACCGTCGACGGCGTCCCGTACCAGGTTCCGCAGCGGCTCGTGAAGGCGTACGAGCGCGGTCTGCTGCACCCGGAGGGCTGACGGACATGACTGCCCCGACGAGCACGGCGGACCGCCGGCTTCCGGTGACCGTCCTCTCCGGATTCCTCGGCGCCGGCAAGACGACTGTGCTCAACCACGTCCTCGGCAATCGCGAGGGCCTGCGGGTCGCCGTGATCGTCAACGACATGAGCGAGGTCAATATCGACGCCGCGCTCGTACGCGGCGGCGATGCCGCTCTGTCGCGCACCGAGGAGCGGCTGGTCGAGATGACCAACGGGTGCATCTGCTGCACGCTCCGCGACGATCTGCTGGAAGAGGTCGACCGGCTGGCCCGCGAGGGCCGGTTCGACTACCTCCTCATCGAGTCCAGCGGCATCTCCGAGCCGATGCCCGTCGCCGCCACCTTCGCCTTCCCTCGCGACGACGGTGCGACGCTCGGCGATCTGGCCCGCCTCGACACCATGGTCACGGTGGTCGACGCGGCGAACTTCCTGCCCGAGCTGGCGGGCGGTGACGGGCTCGCCGAGCGCGGGCTCGACCAGTACGAGGACGACGAACGCACCGTCAGCGATCTGCTCATCGACCAGATCGAGTTCGCCGACGTCATCGTGGTCAACAAACTGGATCTAGTCGGGGAGGAGCAGGCCGCGCGGCTGCGGGCGGCGCTGACCCGGCTCAATCCCCTCGCCCGTATCGTGCCCGCGCGGCACGGCCGGGCGGCGACCACCGACATCCTCGGCACCGGCCGTTTCGATCTGGAGCGCGCCCAGCAGGCGCCCGGGTGGGTCATGGAACTCAACGGCGACCATGTGCCGGAGACGGAGGAGTACGGCATCTCCAGCACCGTCTTCCGCGCCGGCCGGCCCTTCCACCCGGGCCGGCTCTGGGAGTTCGTCACGGAGGGGCTCGACAACGGCGCGTACGGGCAGGTCCTGCGCTCGAAGGGCTTCTTCTCGCTGGCGGGGCGCGAACAGGTAACCGGTCTGTGGTCGCAGGCGGGCGCCGTCGCCCGATTCGAGCCCTCGGGCACGTCGGACGGGGAGAGCGGCCAGGGCCAGGAGCTGGTCTTCATCGGTACCGGGTTGCGTCCCGAGGCACTGCGTGCGGCACTCGACGCCTGTCTCCTCCGCGCGGACGAGAGGGGTCCGTGGCACGATCCGTTCCCCGCGTGGGACGTCCACGCCGTCGACGACGTCTGCGAGCACGAGCATGAGCGCGCGCACGATGATGCGACGTGCTCGAGTCGTCCGTGACGCTCTATTAGGACTGGGCCCTCGCACCTCCCTCACCCTTTTGGAGTTGCGCGGGCGGCGGATCGCCGGGGCGCCCGGCCATACCGTGTGACCTGGCACGACCGGGACGACCCCCGCGGCAGACGGCGGTGACACGCCGGGGCCGCCCGGTCCCCGCCACATGCGGTACCCCCGTCGGCCCTCATAGCGTCAACTCCATTGAGGTGCATTTCTTACCGTTCGCGGAATTCATCCCCAGCTGCGCCTCGGGAACTCGGAGAATTGACCATGCGTGCGATACGTGTCGCCTCCCTTGCTCTGATCGGCACCGCCGCGCTGACACTCGGCGCCCCGGTCGCATTCGCCGAGGACGAGAACATCACCTCGTTCGGCTTCACGGTCACCCCTGAGACCGTCGCGCCCGGCGGCACTGTGACTCTCAACGCGACCGAGTGCGCGAGCCCGACCGTCCTGGTCTCCTCGGGCATCTTCGACACCGTCACCCTCGCTGAAGGCCACTCCGCCACGGCGAAGGTCGACGACGCCGCCACACCCGAGGCGGAGTACGACGTCACCTTCGACTGCAAGGGCGAGAAGGGCAGCATCCCCCTTTCGGTAACCGGCGGCTCCGGCACGGATACCGGGACCGGGGCGGAGACCGGGACGGAGACCGGGACCGGGGCCGGGACGGAGACCGGGACCGGGACCGAGACAGGGACTGGGGCCGAGACCGAGACCGGGAAGGAGACCGAGACCGAGACAGGGACCGGGGCCGAGACCGAGACCGAGACAGGCATCGTGAAACCCGGCATCGTGAAACCCGGCATGGTCAAGCCCGGCGGGGGCGTCAGGGCGGGCGCGGGTGGCAGCTTCTCCGATCTCAGCCCCGTTCAGATCGGCGTCGGCTCCGCTCTCCTCGCGGGTGCGGCCGGCGGCAGCGTCCTGCTGTTGCTCCGCCGCAGCGGCGACAGCGTCTGAACCGTGCCTACGTACAGCAGGCGCGGCTCCTGGTTCACCGTCGCCTGCGTCCTGCTGCTCGGACTGTTCCTCCTGCGCAACGGCTCCGCAGCGGGCGCCGGCGGCCCGCCCCAGCCCCCTTCCGCCGTCGCGGCCCGGTACGGCGCGTCCGACCCCCTGCCGGCCAGGCCCGATCCGCTGCCCCGCTCCGTGCCGCGGCGGATCAGCGTCCCGTCCGTCGCCCTGGACGCCCCGCTCACGGAGGCCGGTCTCGACGCCGACGGCTGGGTGGAGGCCCCGCCCCTGGAGCACGGCAACCTCGCCGGCTGGTACACGGGCGCGGTCACTCCCGGCGAGCGGGGTACGGCCGTCATCGTCGGCCATGTCGACAACACAGCGGGTCCCGCCGCCTTCTTCGCCCTCGGCGCCGTCAAGCGGGGCAGTGAGGTCGAGATCCTGCGCGGGGACGGACGAACGGCGGTGTTCGCCGTCTACGGCGTCGAGATCCTCACCAAGAAGAACTTCCCCGCGGCGCGGGTCTACCAGGACACCCCGGAGCCCGAGCTGCGGGTCATCACCTGCGGCGGCGGCTACTCGAAGAAGACCGGGTACGCCGGGAACGTCGTCGCCTTCGCCCGGCTGGCCAAGGTGCGCTGACCGTCGCCGCACCGAGGGCGCCACCGACGAACCTCGCACCGTGCAGGCGGGCTGTCGGTCGCGTGCAGGCACCCCTGCGGCCCGGGCCGGTCACGGTCGGCTGCTCGTCGAGGGGTCGGCGGGTGAAACCCGTCAGATCAGGGCGGCGGCCTCCCGTGCGGACAGGCCGCCGCCCTCGGCGTACGCGCGCTCGTACGTCTCCCCCGGCAGGACCGCGCGCAGTTCGGTCTCGGCCCGCTGCCGGACCTCCTTCTCGTCGGCGAACGGACGGAAGCCGAGCCCGCCGGGCTGCCGGCTGGTGCTGTCGTACGCGCCCAGCAGCCGTGCCCCGTCCCGCGCCTCCCCCACATGGGCCATCGCCCAGGCCGCACAGAGAAACTGATCGACAATCAGATACGGAGCGACCAGATACGCCAGGCGGTCCAGCCGACGCACAGCCTCCGCGATCCGGCTGCGGGCCCGTCCGTACTCCCCGTCGACACAGTCCAGCCAGCCGTACGTCCCCGCCACGATGCCGCTGAAGAGATCGGGCGTCTGGTCAGACAACTCTCCTTCCATCTCGTGGAGTTGATGGTGGGCGAGCCGAGTGCGACCGGTGTGGCCGTAGTGCTGTGCCAGCATCATGCGGGCGGTGCCGAGGACCTCTGCGGCGAACTCCCGGGACTCCTCCACCGCCTCCAGCAGCTGCCGCTCGGCGTGCTCCCTGTCCGCCCCGGCCACGGCGGTCTTCAGCCGCACGGACGCCAACCTGGCCTTGAAGACGGGCACTTGGGCGTGCGCGCCGACCCGGGCCGAAGTCCGCATGGCACGGGTGAAGTCCGCCGCCGCCTCCTCGTACAGGCCACGCCACGCGTAGGCCTCCCCTCGCGCGGACAGCGACTCCGCGATCCCCCACAGATCCCCTGCCGCCTCGAAGAGCGCCAGCGCCCGGTCGGCGTCGCCGGCGGACCGGACAGGCCCTGCCAGCTTGGCCCGCAGCAGCAGCGCGAACCCGAGATCCCAGCCCCCTGCCAGCTCCTCGCAACTGGCCACGATGGCGTCCACGGTCACCCCGAGCCCGTCGAACTCGCCTGTCATCAGCCGGGCGAAGAACCACATCGAGCCGGGCTGCCGACAGGTCTGCGGCAAACCCGGACGGTACGCGGCGACGATCCTGCGCAGTTTCGCCTGCGTATGCGGCTCCCCCAGCGTTGCGCCCTCGTCCTGGCTGCTCGCCAGGACAGTCAGCCGCACTCCGCGCCGCGCCTCCCACAGCTGCTCATCGGTCCAGGGTGGCGGGGTGTCCGTACAGCGGTCGGGCATTGGTACGGCAGGCCGTACCGGCGGCTGGAAGGGATCCGGGCCGATTCCGGCGGCGGCCACCGACCAGGTGCGGGCGTCCGCGTGATGGTTGCGCTGCTGCCAGAACCAGTTCATGGACAGCACCAGACAGAGCGCCTCCTGCTCTTCCGGAAGGCGGACGGCCGTGCGCAGTGCGGTCCGTACGTTGTCGTGTTCCGTCTCGAACCGCTCCAGCCACTCGGCCTGTCGTGGCCCACGCAGCTCCGGGTCCCCGGTGCGGACCAATTCCCGGTACGCGCCCATGTGCCGCCGTTCGGCGTCGGCGCGCTCCCCGGCCTCGTCCAGCCGCTCCCCCGCGTATTCGACGACGGTCTCAAGCAGGCGGTAGCGCATCCCGTCGGGACCGTCAGGGGCAGCGACTACCAGCGACTTGTCGACAAGGGAGGCGAGCGGTTCCAGGGCGCCCGCTCCGCAGACGGCTTCGGCCTGGGTCAAGGCGCAGCCGCCGGAGAAGACGGCGAGGCGGCGCAGTACCGTCCGCTCCTCCTCGTCCAGCAGGTCCCAGGACCAGTCGACCACCGCCCGCAGCGTCTGCTGTCTGGGCAGGGCGGTCCGGCTGCCGCCGCTGAGCAGCCGGAACCGGTTGTCCAGCCGGTCCGCGATCTGGCGTGGAGTCAGGGCACGCAGCCGGGCGGCGGCCAGTTCGACGGCGAGCGGCAGTCCGTCGAGTCTGCGGCAGATCTCGGCGCAGGCCGCGGGATCGTCGTCCGTACGGAATCCGGGCCGGGCGGCCGCGCCCCGCTCGGCGAGCAGTCGCAGTGCCACGTCCTGCGGCAGTGGTCCCACCGTGCGTACGGACTCGCCCGGGACGCCCAGCGGCTCACGGCTGGTGGCCAGTACCCGCACCCCCGGGCAGCCGGTGAGGACCGCCTCGGCCAACCGGGCCGCCGCGCCGATCACGTGCTCGCAGTTGTCCAGTACGAGCAGCATCCTGCGCCGTCCGCAGTACTCCGCCAGCTGGACCAGCGGATCACGGGTCGCGGGTTCCGCCGCGGCCGGGCCCCGTACCTGTGTCTCGCGCGCTCCGAGGGCGGTCAGGACCGCTTCGGGAACGGTCTCCTCGTCGCGTACGGGTGCGAGTTCGGCGACCGAGACTCCGTCCGGCCATGCCCCCACCGACGCCTCGGCGGCTTCCAGGGCGAGCCGGGTCTTGCCCGCACCGCCGGGTCCAAGGAGAGTCACCAGCCGCTGGGACCGCAGCTGCCTACCCAGGTCGGCGAGTTCGGTCTCGCGGCCCACGAAGGACGTGAGTCTGGCGCGCAGAATGCCTCGAGGCGCGCCGGGCTTCTCCGGATCGTCCGCCAGCAACTCGGCGTGCAGGGCGCGAAGTTCCCCGCCCGGGGCCGTACCGAGCCGTTCGGTGAGCCTCAGCCGTACGTCCTCGTACGCCTGCAGTGCCTCGGCCTGACGTCCCGCCGTCCGCAGCGCCCGTATCCACAACGCCTGCAGGGGCTCGTCCAGCGGAGCCGCGTCGGCGAGGGCGGTGAGTTCGGCGAGCACGGACTGCGCCCGGCCCAGCACCACCTCGGCCGCCAGTCGGGAGCGGCGCGCCTGGGTGTGGCTCTGCTCCAGCCGTACGACGAGGGGGTCGCTGTCCCGGCCCGGCAGATCGGCGAGCGCCCGGCCGCGCCAGAGGGCGAGGGCCGCCTCCAGCAGTCCGGCCGCCGCGACGGCGTCTCCGGCTTCCAGCGCGGCCGCCCCTTCCGATGCCAGCCGCTCGAATTGGAAGTGGTCGATGTCGTCCCGGTCCGCCACCAGCCGGTATCCGCCCGGGGCGGACTCCACCGCCGCCCTGTCGAGCACTCGCCGCAGCCGTCCGACCAGCGCCTGAAGGGCCGCCGTCTCATCGGCGGGCCACTCTTCGTCCTCGCCCCACACGTGGGTTGCGAGCTCTCCGCCGGACACCGTACGACCGCCGACCGCGGCCAGTGCGGCCAGCAGCGCCCTCAACCGGGCCCCGCTGAGCGGTACCTCGGTGCCGTCCTGGCGGAACGCCTGAGTGGGCCCAAGTACGCGGTAGCGATAGGTCACCGGCTCATTGTCCCTGCCAGGTTGCCTGGACCAGCACGCTGCGGGCCTCCCCGCGCTCAGGTCGCGCTGCGCTCGCTCGCCAGTTGGAAGTCGCCCTCCACTCCGCGGCCCGCGCGCAGCAGCTCCCGCCAGCGCTCCGTACTCCAGTCGGCCGGCCGGGTCGTCTCGATGAAGTCCTCCACCAGCGCCAGAAAGCGCGCCGGGTCGGCGTGGAAGGGAAAGTGGCCCGCGCCCTCGAAGATCTCCAGACGGCTTCCGGGCATCGCGGCATGCGCGCCGTGGGCGTGCTGCACCGGAGCCACGCTGTCGCGCGATCCCCACAGCAGCATGGTCGGCATCCCCTGCGTGAGATAGCAGCGGTCGAGCATCGTCACCACCTGACCGCGCCAGTCGACGACCGACCGCAGGGTTCGGATGAATGCGCTGCGCGAGGTGGCGTCGGGCAGCGCGTCCACCAGGTTGAGCAGCTCCGGTGCGTCCTGCCCGAGGTCGGTGTTCAGCCGTCTGATCAGCTCGGTGAACAGGCGGGTCCCCTGCCGCATACCCGGCAGCGAGAGCGCCGAGAGGATCAGGTCGGCGCCGGGCAGGGAGACGGCCCGCAGGAAGGGGTTCACCTCCCGGCCGACGCCGCCCGCGCCCACCAGGACCAGCCGCTCGGTCCGCTCGGGGAACTGGTACGCGAACTGCATCGCCACCCCGCCGCCGAGTGAATGGCCCACGAGCGTGGCCCGGTCGATGCCGAGGACGCCGAGCAGATCGCGCATTCCATTCGCGTAGGCCGCCACCGAGTAGTCGGCGCGCGGCTTGTCCGAGGAGCCGTGGCCGAGCAGATCGGGGGCGATCACGGTGTATCTGCGGGCCAGCCCGGGCATGAGGTCGACCCAGGTGGCGGAGGAGTCGCCGATGCCGTGTACGAGCAGGACGGCAGGGCCTTCTCCGGCGATCCGGTACGCCCGGCGGTAGCCGTGCACCACGTGGTGGCGCAGCTGCACATCGTCTTCGCTCACGGAGCGCAGCCTGCTCCGGTCCCATGCGTGCGGTCCGAGGCCGGTGGTCACCCGCTCACCTCCTATGCAGTTCCTCATCCGAGAGTAGGGCCGCCGCCGCACCGGGGATTTCCGCCAGGTTTCACTCCTGGTACGGCTGCCGCGGTGCCGCACGCTCATCCGCGCCCTGTGCTGTCACCAGTGGCGGGCGGATTCACGCGTAGGGACGCCTTTCGCGCGACAGCACCCCGCCAACCGGGTAGATTGGTCTACACCACTTGCGCTTTCAGAGACAGGGATCTTCGTGGAAGTTGTCATCGTTCCGGATTCCGCCGCCGGCGGCGAACTCATCGCCGAAGCCATGGCCGAGCTGCTGCGAAGCAAGCCCGACGCGCTCCTCGGCGTGGCCACCGGCTCGACGCCGCTTCCGGTCTACGAAGCCCTCTCCGCGAAGGTGCGCGCCTCGGAGGTGGACGCCTCCCGGGCCAGGATCTGCCAGCTCGACGAGTACGTCTCACTGCCGTACGGCCACCCCGAGTCGTACCGCTCGGTCGTCCTGCGCGAGGTCGTCGAACCCCTCGGCCTGACCGACGCCTCCTTCATGGGCCCCGACGGCACCGCCGATGACGTCGGCGCCGCCTGCCTCGCCTACGACCGGGCGCTGGCCGAAGCCGGCGGCGTCGACCTGCAGCTGCTGGGCATCGGCACCGACGGGCACATCGGCTTCAACGAACCCTGCTCCTCGCTCGCCTCCCGCACCCGGATCAAGACGCTCACCCAGCAGACCCGGCAGGACAACGCCCGGTTCTTCGACGGCCTCGACGAGGTCCCGCACCACGTCATCACCCAGGGCATCGGCACCATCCTGGAAGCCCGCCATCTGGTCCTGCTGGCCACCGGAGAGGTGAAGGCCGACGCCGTGGCGCTCGCCGTCGAGGGCCCGCTGTCCGCGCTGGTGCCCGCCTCCGCGCTGCAGCTCCATCCGCACGCCACCGTGGTGGTCGACGAGGCGGCGGCCGCCGGCCTCAAGCTCGCCGACTACTTCCGCGCCACCTACGCCGCCAAGCCCAACTGGCAGGGCCTGTAGGGCGCGTACGTCCTTCACCGCTGCTCACCGCCCTCACCGCCTCCCGGCCGGAGAGGGAATGTTCCAGTCGAGACATAATTCACGCCGCAACCACTCCATGCCGCCTACGAGTTGATACGGTGCGCTCGCTCAGCACTTTGACGCGCGTTCAGCCGGCGCGCACCCATGCCGCCCTCTGACCCCGCACGGTGGGCCGGTGCATCTCAGGAGCGCGGGGGAATCATGAGCGACGACAAAGACGACATAGATGCCGTCACAGGGAGCCTGGAACGGGTCAGACTGCGTGCCAGCCATGTGGTCCGCTACTTCTACGCCCATCTGTTCACCCGTCATCCCCGGCTCCGCCCGCTGTTCCCGGCGGCGATGGACGACCAGTACGAGCGGCTGTTCGCCGCCCTGGTGCACGTCGTTGACCACCTCGACCATCCCGGACTCCCCGCGCATCTGGACCAACTCGGCCGGGATCACCGCAAGTTCCGGATAACCGACGAGGACTACGCCGCCGTGGGCGAGAGCCTCGTCGCCGCCATCCGCTATCACAGCCCCAGCACCTGGGACGAGGGGACCGAGGAGTCCTGGCTGCGGGTGTACGGATTCATCACCGCGGCCATGACCGCGGGGGCGCACAGCTCCCTGGCCGCGAACGAGCCGGCCTGGTGGGACGCGACCGTCGTCTCGCACCGACTGCACGGCGGCCACACGGCCGTCATCCGCGCCGCTCCGTCCGCCGACTACCCCTGCCTGCCCGGCCAGTACGCCACGATCGAGCATCCGGACCTGCCGGGTGTGTGGCGCCCCTACTCCGTGGCCGGACGCCCCGGCCGCGACGGGGCGCTCGAATTCCACATCGGCCGGGTCACGGACGGGCGACTCAGCACCGTGCTGTGCGACCGCACCGCGCCCGGCCAGGTCTTACGCGTGGGTGCCGCGTCCGGCTCCGCGCTCACCCCGCCGCCCGGCACCCCCACCGTCACCCTGATCGCCGCCGGCACGGGCTGGGCACCGGTCAAGGCGGTCCTCGACGAGCTCCTCGCTCGCCGGCCGGCACCCCGGATCCGTATCGACGTCGTGGCCCGCGGCGAGTCGCACTTCTACGACGGGGGCTCCCTCGTCGACCTGCTGCGGGCCCACCCCTACCTCAGCGCCTACTGGTGGTACCAGGAGCGGGGCGAAGGCCGGATGCGGTCCGCGGAGCGTCTGCACGACCATCTCAGCGGGCGCCGGGACTGGCACGACGAGACCGTCTATCTGTGCGGTCCCGTGATGTTCGTGCAGGAAACGGCGGAGCTGCTCCACAACTCCGGTCTGCCGACCGCATCACTCATCCGCGATCCGCTGCCGGCATCGGTTCAGCAGCGCGGATACGTCTCCCACGCGGAGCAGTTCCTCGACCCGCCCGCCGTGAAGTGGATCGATCCGGACGCCCGCACCCGCCCGCTCGAACTCCCGGCGCCCGAGCCCCGGCCCACCGCCATGCCGGCGCCCGCGCCCGCGCCGCCGAGCCGCGGGGGCTGGTTCGGCCCGCACGGCGCCGTGGGAAAGGTGTCGTAGCCGGCCGGTGACCACCAGCACGGCGCCGAGCCACCGCTCGGGTCACGAGGTCAAGAAAACTTTACATCGGGTCGGCACTGCCCTACGGTTCCCAATGTCAAGTTTCTTTGACATGACGGTGGAGACGGCATCCGAAGGAGAGTCACCATGAAGGCAATCGTCCAGGACGCGTACGGCCCACCCGACGTCCTGGAACTCAGGGACATCGACACTCCGGCCGTCGGTGACGACGACGTTCTGGTCCGCGTCCACGCGGCGGCCGTCAACCCGGGCGACTGGCACTTCATGAGAGGCCAGGCAGATCGTGCTCTCCGCGCTGGACAACGGCCTTGTGCTGTTCATCGTGGCCGAGCTTTTGCACACGGTCCGCCTCGCCATCAGGGACCGGACACTGGACGCGGAACCCTTCCTCGTCGTGGGCCTGATCGCTGGCTGCTGGATGCCGCGGCGGAGTACGTCTGACACAGATCTGCTGCCCATGGCCACGGTGCGGAGCCGGCCCGGTTTGTCACCACAAGGGCTCTGGCAATGGCTGCTCGGTCCAGATGCACTTGCCGTCGGAGGTGTACCGGGTGCCCCAGCGCTGACTGAGCGCGGCGACCAGTTGGAGTCCGCGGCCGCCCTCGTCCGTGTCCAGTGCACGGCGGATGCGGGGCGTGGTGAGACTGCCGTCCGAGACCTCGCAGATGAGCGTCCGGCTCCGGAGCAGGCGCAGCCGGACGGGGCCTTTCGCGTGCCGCACCACATTGCCCACCAGCTCACTGGCGATCAGCTCGGTCGTCATGACGAGATCGTCGAGCTGCCATTCGGCCAGCTGATGCCGGATGTGGTCGCGGGCCAGGCCGGCCGCGACGGGGTCTTCGGGCAGGGGCCAGGACGCCATGTTCTCGTCCGTGAGGGTGTGGATGCGGGCAACGAGCACAGCGGCATCGTCGTTGGTCTCCTCCTGGGCGGGCAGGAGAGTGGAGACGAGCGATTCGCAGAGCCGGTCGAGATGTCCGGCTTCGGCGTGGCGGTTGGGGGCTCCCCGCCGGGGACGGGGGGAGGCTTCCCGGTCCCCGGCCGGTCCCGCGCGCCGCGCGCTGTCGAGGGCGGCGGTGAGTGCCTTGGCCAGCTGTTCGATGCCGCTGTCGATGTCGCGCCGGGCGGATTCCACGAATCCGTCGGTGTATAGCACCAGGAGGCTTCCCTCGGGCAGCTTGAGCTCCGTGGTTTCGAAGGGAGGCGTGGCCGCGCCGAGTGGCGGGTTGGCGGCGACATCGGGAAAGTGCACCGTGCCGTCGGGGTGGACGACGGCCGGTGGTGGGTGTCCCGCGGCGGCGAATGTGCACAGGCCGGAGGCGGGATCGTAGAGGGCGTACAGGCACGTGGCGTAGAAGTCGTCGCCGAGGTCGCTGACCATGTCGTTGAGGTGGGAGAACAACTCGTCGGGGGGCAGTTCGAGACCGGCCAGGGTGTGTACGGCGGTGCGCAGCCGCCCCATGGTGGCGGCCTCGGGGAGGCCGTGGCCCATCACGTCGCCGATGACCAGCGCGACGCGGTCGGCGGAGAGCGCAATGATGTCGTACCAGTCGCCGCCGAGGGTGCCCTCGCTGGCCGGCAGATAGCGGGCGGCGGCGGTGACGGCCGGCAGGGATGGCAGGGTGCGCGGGAGCAGGCCGCGCTGCAATTCCTGCGCCCGGCCGTGCTCGGCGTCGTACATCCGGGCCCGTTCCAGGGCCTGGGCGATCAGTCCGCTGAGCGCGACAAGCAGGGTGCGTTCCTCCCCGGAGAGACGGCGGGGCCGGTCGAAGGAGACCACACAGCCGCCGACCGCGCGGCCGGAGACCAGTAGCGGCAAAAACGCCCAGGCCTGCTTGCCGCTCAGGCCCGGGAGGCCGCCCATCTCCGGGTAGTCGGCCTCCATCTCCTCCATCGAGGCGATGAATCTCGGGACTCCGTCATGCAGCGCGAGTTCGATGGGAGAGCCGGCGGGGATGCCCCCCTCGGCCAGCTGATCAAGGAACTCGCGCGGGTATCCGACCGCCCCGACCGGCTGCACCCGGCCACCTTCACGGGCCTGCACGATCAGCCCGGTTGCGCCGAACAGCGGCAGCACCCGCTCGGCGGCTGCGGCCACCACGTCCTCCGCCGTGAGTGCCTCGGCGAGCGCCGCCGTCAGCTCCCCTATGCGTGCGGCCCGTTCGGCGGCCGCGTGCTCCATGGCCGCGTGCTCCTCCTCCACCTGGCGTTTCTCGGTGATGTCGGTCAGATAGACCGTCAGTCCGTCGGGCACCGGGATCAGCCGCAGGTGATACCAGCGGCCGTCGGTCGGCAGCAGCAGATCAAGCCCCTTCGGCGTGCGGTCGGAGACGGCCCGGCGGCACCCCGATTCGAGGCCGGGCGAGCTCAACGCCGGGATGTCCCACAGTGTCCGGCCGACGAGTTCCCACGAGGGGCCGAGGAGCCCCTCCGCCCGGGCGTTGAGGTAGAGGATCCGCCAGTCGGCGTCGACCGCGAGGAAGCCGTCGCTCATGTGCCGCAGGGCGCGGCCGACCGAGTCCAGGGCGGCCAGGGACTCGGTGGTCTCCCAGAGCCGCCCCACCATATGGGCCGGTGCGCCGTCCTCGCCGGCGACGATCCGGCCGCGGACCGCCACCCAGCCGACGGTGCCGTCCGGTCGGCGCACCCGGTGTTTGACGTTGTACTCGGCGCCTTCCCGCAGGGCGTACTCGGCCTGCGCCAATACCACGGGCAGGTCATCGGGGTGGATCAGCCCCCGCCAGGTCTCGATCCGCCCGTCGAATACCTCCGGCGCGATGCCGAGGACCAGTGGCATCTCCCTGTCCCAGATCAGGTCGCCGGTGCGGATGTCCCAGTCCCAGGCCCCCACCCTCACCGCGTCGAGCGCCTGCTGAAGAAGGGGGGCATCGGTCGGCTGCGTGGCGGAGGACGGGCCGGGATCTTGTATCGCCATGGAGAGCACCAAAGAGTGATCTAAGTGACCAAACGGTCAGACTAAGTCTATAGATCCGCACCAGCGGCGCCTGCGAGCCGTGCCGGGCCCCGGCGGCCGAACGGTCCGAGCGCCCGCCGTGAATGTGGATATTCTTTCGTTCGAGCTATTGCAAATCTACATTCATTTCGGCAGGATCTGCCGGGTCCACTCTGACCGGCCGCAGATTCGCCTGTCAGCCGCCCGGGAATCGCTGAATAAGGCGCACCCCGACCTGTTCGTCAGCCCCCGGGCGCAGCCGCTGTCCCATCCGAGAGCGGCCGAGGACTCCACCTCGTACTCAGCCGGCCTCGGTACACCCCTGCCGTCGTGCGCCCTGCCCCACCTTCTCCGAAAGGCACGTCCGTTGAGCATGAAGTCCGGCACCGGAGGAGGCCTGCGGGCGGATGCCCTGAGCACGTACGACACGGTGGTCATGGCTGTCGCGGGATGTGGTCCCGCGTACACGGTCGCGGGGACGATTCCCGCGCTCATCGCCGCCGTCGGCGTGGCGAGCCCCGCCGCCCTGCTCTACTGCGCGATACCGGTGATCGGCATCGCCCTGGCCTACCGCCAACTCGGCCGTGTGGACCCCAACGCGGGGGCCGCGTACAGCTGGGTGGCCCGGTCGCTGCACCCCTTCCTGGGGTTCCTGTGCGGCTGGTCCCTGGTGGTCGCCTGCACCGTATTCATGGCGTCCAGCACTGTGCCCGCCGGTAATGCGACGTTGTCACTCGTCGCGCCGAGCCTGCTCGGTGATCCGGTACTGGCCGCGGTCGTGGGTTCGGGCTGGTTCCTGCTGATGGCGGGGGTAGTGGCGTACGGGGCCAGGATCGGGGCCCGTGCTCTGACCGTCATCACTGCCGTACAGCTGGTGCTGTTGATCGGCTTCGCGGTGGCCGCGCTGCTGTCCGACGGGAGTGGGACGGCGTTCTCAGCGTCCTGGTTCGGCTTCAGCCACTTCGAGGGACAGGACGCCTTCGTGACGGGCGCGCTGATCGCCACGTTCGCGTACTGGGGCTGGGACGTGACCAGCAATCTGGGTGAGGAGACCCGGCGAGGCTCGCGTGGTTCGGGGTTCGGCGGGGTCATCGGTGTGGTGATGGCGTTCCTGCTGTTCGCGCTGGTCGCCGTCGCGGTCAATGTCCTCATGACGCCGGACGCCGTGTCGAACTCCCCGGAGGGACTTCTGATCGCGCTCGGTCAGCAGGTCTGGCCGGGTGTGGGCGGCACGCTGCTGGTGCTCGCGCTGCTGCTGTCCACGGTCGCGATGCTGGAGACCGCCCTCATTCAGGCCAGCCGCACCCTGTTCGCGATGGGCCGGGACCGGACGCTCCTCCCCGTCCTCGGCCGTATTCACGCCAAGCGTCATACGCCGTGGGTGGCCACTGCCGTCATCGCGGTGGCCTCCGGCACGCTCGCCATCGTCGAGGCCGCTCGGCTGGAGCCCGGCGAGTCGCTGCTCTCGGACGCGGTCAGCGGCGTGGGCCTGCAGGTCACCTTCTACTACAGCCTCGCCGGACTGGGCGCCGTCGTCGTCCACCGCAAACTGCTGCGCACCTCCGTGTCCAACTTCTTCCTCATGGGCCTCTGGCCGCTGGTCGGCGCGCTGTTCATGCTGTGGATCCTGATCGAGTCCGTGGCCTCGCTGAGCCCGTCGGCGCTGACCATCGGGTTCGGCACGCTCGCCCTGGGACTTCTGCCGATGTTCGCCGCGTGGCTGCGGCAGCGGCCGTACTTCGAGCGCGGACGTCTCGACGCAGACAGGGCGCGCGCCATGGACGACTCCTTCGGGGGCGCGGAATCCGACGAGACGCACGTCGTCAACCTGGCCAGGAGCCGCGACGAACTCCTCACCGACTTCTGACCTCCAGTTCCGCCTCCTGATCAAAGGACGCCTGCCATGGCCCCGGCCTGGACCCGACGACGCTCCGCGGCACTTCACTACGACCAGACCTTCGGCGACAGAGCTCTGTCCGACGCGTGCGAGGACATGGTCATGGGCCGCTGGGAGGGCGCACACGACCTGTTGGCCACCGGCTCCCACAGGGACTGGGACCGGCGCAGCCACCGCATCCGGCTGCTTGCCCACACCGCCGCCGACAAACGGATCGTGGAAGCCTGGCAGACCGCCCAGCCAAGCAGCGCGGACGCTCTCGTGCTGCGCGCGGACACCGAGGTGATGCGGCTCTTCGCGGCCGCCCGTACGGGAACCATGCCGGGCCCCGAGAGTCTGGACCGCACGGCCCACATCTGTCTGAACGCCTCTGACGCCTTCCCCTACGACCCTCATCCCTGGGTGTCACTGATCACGCTCGGCAGGCTGTACGAAGGCGGGGCCCAGTCCATGAACCAGTGGTGGTCGGAACTCCTGGCCCGCGATCCGTACCACCGGGAGGCGCACCATCAGGCCCTGCGCTACATGTCGGCGCGCTGGCACGGCTCGCACGGCAAGGCCTACGCCTTCGCACGTGACTGTGCGGTCTACGCTCCGGCCGGCTCCCCGCTGCTGGTCATGCCGCAGGTCGCTCGTGCGGAGGAGTTCCGTCACCGCACCGAGACGGAAGGGGCCAGGACGCACACGATGGTCGGCTACTGGGCAGGGGAGCGCTGGGACCTCCTGGAGACCATGGAACGCTGGATAGCGGTCCGATCTCCCATCGAGGCTGCGCAGGATGTCGCCGATCTGAACCACCTTGCTCACGGTCTCGCGCAGGCCGGACTTCTCGTCGAGGCCGCGACGGTCTTCGATCTGCTCAAGGGGCGGGCCACCCGGGTGCCGTGGTCGTACACAGGCGACGCGGAGCAGGAGTACGTGCGCTGGCGCGACCGGTCGGCCCGTGCGGCGGCGGGGCATGCGGATCTCCGGAAAGGCTGACGTCTGATGCGTACCGGCTCCTTCGAAGAGCGCAGCCTGCTGGAGCAGGCGGTACAGGCTGCGGTGAGCGGTGCGAGTTTCACGCCCTTCACTGAGGGACTGGCCGGTTCTGTCGACCGTCGCCGAGGTGCGGCGCACAGTGCAGGAGCGGTGTTCCGGTCGATGCTCGGGCAGGACTTCTGCCTGGGGCAGCCCGGCGCCCGGCAAGGGGTGGGCACCGAGTCGTCTCCGTACGGCATCAGCCTGGGCGTGCGCTATCCCCGTTCCGAACCTGGTGAGTTGGTGGGGGCGGCGGTGCGGGCGATGGCGGGCTGGCGTGCGGCCGGACCGCGGCGCCGGGCAGAGCTCGCGGTGGAAGTGCTCTGCCGGCTCCATGACCGCAGCCATGAGATCGCGCACGCGCTGCACCACACCACCGGGCAGGCCTATGCCACGGCCCACCGGGCGGGCAGCCTTCATGCGCAGGACCGCGGACTGGAGGCCGTGGCCCACGCGCTGGCCGCGTCGACGCGCACACCTGCCGATATGTACGGGGAGCGGCTTGCCGAGAGGGGCGGCCCACGGCAGATGGACGTCCCACTGGGAATGGACGGCACCTGCACTGTCGTCCCGCGCGGGGTCTCACTGCTCATCGGTTGCCCGGACTTCCCCACCTGGAACGGCTATCCGGGCCTCTTCGCAAGCCTGGTGACCGGGAACCCGTTGATCGTCAAGCCCCATCCCCGCGCGGTGCTGCCGCTCGCCCTGACCGTACAAGTCGCGCGGGACGTGCTGAGGAAGGCAGGGCACGACCCCAACGTGGTGACGCTGGCGGCGGAGAAGCCCGGCGAGCAACTGGCGCCCCGGTTCGCGACCGACCCCGAGGTCCGCGTCATCGATTTCACCGGCTCGGTCCGGTTTGGCGAGTGGCTGCACCGCAATGCCCGTCAAGCCAGCGTGTACGCCACACCGATCGGGGCCAACACGGTGCTGATGGACTCCACCGACGGCTACCGCAGAATGCTGCGCGAGCTCGCGCTGTCGCTTTCACTGTGCAGCGGCCAGAGTTGCACCGCCCCGCAGAACATCCTGGTGCCTTCCGGCGGGATCCGCACCGACGAAGGCCGCAAGACCATAGGGCGGTTCAGCGTCGACCTGAGCCGCGCCGTGAAGCGGCTCCTGGCGGAACCGCGGCGTGCGGCGGGAATACTCGGCGCGATAGGCAGCGACCGCATCCGCACCTCGCTCGCGCATGCCGCCGGATGCGGAGTGGTCGTGCATGCCTCTTCGCCGGTCGCACACCCCGACCATCCGGCAGCTGACATCCGCACTCCGCTGATCGTCCGGCTGGAGGCACACGACGAGCAGGTGTACGCCCGCGAATGGGCCGGGCCTGTCTCCTTCGTGATCGCCACCGAATCGACCTCGCACAGCCTGGACATCTTCCGCCGCACCGCGCGCAGACACGGCGGCCAGTTCGCCACGGTCCATTCGACGGACCCGCTGGTGCTGGGAGCCGTCGAGATCGCCGCCCTGGACGCAGGGGTGCACCTGTCGGAGAACCTCGCCGGGAGCGTCTTCATGGACCAGTCGGCGGTGTACGGCGACTTCTGCGCCGCGGAAGTGTCCCCAGGCGCCCACACCGCCCTCGCCGACCCCTCGTTCATCACCGGCCGGTTCCGCCTCGTGCAGGCCCGCCGCCCGGCCGTGCGGGTACACGACATCAGCGCCGCGGAGGCGTAACAGTCGGCTGTGTACGGTGAGTTGGCTCACCTCGAAAGCGCCAGCTCATACAGCCGCCGCAAGTCCAGGCGCGGCCTCTCCCGGGGCACGCCGGGGCGGACGCGCGGGACGAGCACCCGCAGCGCCCGGGCCGGATCGTGCAGCGCACGGGGGCCTGGAGGGTGAGCGCCTCGCCGTCAACGCCCGCCTGGATCTCGGGCGCATCGGCATCGATCACCACCTCCCGGGCGGGCAACAGGCCCGAGCGCGAAGGAGGCCGTCGCCTCGATGCGCCCGGCCAGGTCCGGGTGGTCGGTGTCCACGCCGGTGTCGAGGACGGCGATCTTCACATCGCGTCCGGTAAGGCTGGACAGGTTGGCCCGGATCGCCTGCAGGCCCCAGGTCCAGTTCTGCTCGTCCCAGGCCGGGCCCTGGGCAGCGGCGATTTCGGCCCTGGCGTGGCGGGCGACCACGTCCTCGTCGCTGCGGTAGGCCGGGAAGAACTCGGTCGGCGCCTGCTGCGGGGCGGTGATCGGCTAGGCGTAGACCATGCGCTCCGGCTCAGCCGCGATGATCGAGTCTTCCCGCTCGGCCGTGGTCACCGGCGCGTGTACATCATGCGCCTTGTTGGGTTCGGGGCGGGATTCGGGCCGCTGCGGCCCAGGAACAGAGTCCGGGGAATGGACATGGCTGGGCGCGTCGAAGCGGTCGGCAAGAACGTGACCCGGTTCCGACCGGGCGAGGCGGTGTTCGGCATGGGCGCCGGCAGCCTCGCCGAGTACGCGTGCGCCCAAGAGAACGCCCTGGCACCGATGCCTGCGAACCTCGCCTTCGAGCAGGCCGCAGCCGTACCCGAGGCAGCCTCAACCGCCCTCCTGGGCCTGCGCACAGGACGGATCGAGGCCGGACAGCGAGTCCTGATCAATGGCGCCTCGGGCGGCGTGGGCACGTTCGCCGTACAGCTCGCCAGAGCCTTCGGCGCGAACGTGACCGGGTGTGCAGCGCGAGGAACGTGGACCTGGTCCGATCGATCGGCGCGAGCCAGGTCGTCGACTACACCCGCGAGGACTTCACCCAGGGTGCCCAGCACTACGATCTCGTCCTCGATCTCGTGGGTTAGGTCCAGGAGTTGTACCTGTCTCATTCCATCCCAACAGCGCCGAACTGGTCCTTCAGCGCTGGTAGCTTCCCTCTCTCGTCGTCGCAGAGAGGCGCATGTGCACTACTTCTTCGTCTCGCCCAGCAAGGTCCGGCAGCTCCCGCCTCAGGTTCCCGGTGTGGATCTGGATGCTGTAGCCCTGGTGACGCGGCCGGGCGCGCTGCCGGAGGGGACGCCGTTCTTCGTCGGGGATGACATGCGGCCGCGTGAGCCGATCACGTCGTACTTCTTTGACCTGGCCAACTACGTGGGCGCGGGGAGCCTGGAAGACTACGCCTACGACGTGATGGCGCTCGAGGACTTCCTCGGCACGGTCCTTGATCCGCCTGCCGACCTGCTGTCGGCGACCGAGGACGATCTGGTGGCCTATCGCCGCTACCGCACGGCGTTGCAGCCGTCGCCGGTGGTTTCGGCGACGTGGCGGCGCAACCGGGTCTCGATCGACGGGTTCTACGACTGGGCGGTGGACACCGGCCTGATGGAGGCGCGGCCCTACCGGGTGCGGCGCAACGGACGCGATGCCCTGTCCGGAGGCCCGGTACAGGATCTGGACGTTCGTCGCCTGACCCACCGGCAGTGGGTTCTGCTGCACCGTGTGGGGCTGGGCGGCGATCTACTCGATGTCAGCCCCGCCCCGTCATTGCGGGGCGGGGACCGGCTGCGCAACATGGCCGCCGGCGAGCTCGCGGTCACCAGCGGGATGAGGCTGCGGGAGTTCAGCTGCTCGCTGAACATCGAGGTGGCCGCCCCGCGCCCGGACCGGCAGCCCGCCACGGTCGAGCTGCAGGCGATCGCGAAATACGGGTTCGCCCGCCAGACGGCCGCCCAGCATCCGGTGCTGCGGTCGCTGGATCTGTACCGGCGCACCGAGCGGGCCGCCGTGGTGGCCCGCAGCGGGCGCGCCTTGTGGGCGAGGCGGGCGGAGCTGTTCATCGTCGATTCGGTGGATACGGCGCGGATGCGGCTGTCCGGGTATCTCCATGGAAGGCGGCGGTCGTTCGCGGTGGCGGCGATGCCGGCGGCGCTGCGCCGGATCGCGGTAATCGAGGGCGCGCGGGGCCTGGAGCCGATGGCGCTGTTCGTCGGCCGGGGCGGGCGGATGATCGGCAAGTCACGGTGGGAGCAGATTTTCACTGCCGCTTCCGACAGTGCCCGTCGGCTGTCGGCGGAGTTCGGCGACGTGGTGATGCCACGGCAAGTACGGATCCATGATCTGCGGCACCCCTTCGCGGTCTACATGCTCAAGATCCTCACACTGCAGCTGGTGCGGGCCGAGAAGGAGCGACTGGCTAGGGGCGGGCCGCAGGCCTACCTCTTTGAGCACATCGCGCGGGCCCCGTTGCTGGTTCCGCAGCGGCTGTTGGGTCACCGGCATCCGCGCTCGACCATGAAGTACCTGCGCTATCTGGAGGACTTGAGCGCGATCGTGGCCCAAGCTGCGGAGGAGTGAACGCGGGCGGACCGCACGTTCGCCGACTACGCATTGCTGCTGGCCGGACGCGGGGGTCTGTGATGCCACGGCGAGGACAGCGCACCGCGCATCCGGCGGCCGTCGCCCGAAGGGTGCGGCCAGCCGAGACGTCCCGTATCGGGGTCCGCCGGATCGTGGTGGAGCGCCGGGGCGGAGAGCGGACGTGGCACATCGACCCGGGAGTATTCGCGTGTTCACTGCTGGCGGCCCAACTGGCCGACGAGTGGGTGCTTTACGCCGAGGCGACCGGAATCAGGGATCCGGGCGGGCGAAACTCACGACCCTGAACGAGCAGCTCGCTGGGCTGCGGGAGCTGAACAAGAAGGTGCTCGCCTTGGCCGACGAGCTGTCCAAGGCACCATCGACACGGTGATGGCCGCTTCGGACGCGGAGCTGGGCCTGGCGGCGCTGCTCGGTGTGCCGGGGGCGCGGCCGTGACCACGCCTTGTTGCGGGCGCTGCCCCCTCTACGCTGATGCCGGTGCGAAGGAGGCGGACGTGAAGCGTGCGAGGGCCGCCTGGCTGCTGGAGCAGATGCTTCACCGGCTGGACAGGGACAGCAGTTGGCCCTTGGGCTTGGTGCAGCAGGTATGGCTCTTCGGGAGTTTCGCCCGGGGTGCTGCGGAGCCGCACGATGTTGACGTTGCTGTCCGTTTCGAGCGCGACGAGCAGATGACTCAGGCCGTCGTCCAGTCCCTGCTCTCCGGCCGTGCCAACCCCTACGCTCCGCTCCGCCGTGCCCTGGCGGGGTCGTCGCGGGGGCTTCAGTTCCAGTTCGAGGATCAGGCGCGAGAGCAGCTTGAGACCGAGGGCGTGGCCATGCTCCCGCTGTGGAAGCGCGACGACATGATCGACGCGTTCGCCGGCCTCGACCGCTACATCCCCCGCCCGGTACGGGCGGACCTGATCGGGTGGCAGCAGCAAGGACTCATCGCCATCTCCCAGGTGCCGCTGTCCGACGCGCCCGAGGACACCGACCTGCTCGCGGAACCGCAGATGCAATGGGCCGTCGGAGAGCGTTGGAAGGATGACAGCCCGCTGCGGCGCGCAGCCCTCGCGGGCCTTGTCCATCTGCACGGCCTTGGCGCCGACTTCGACGACGTCGACCTGGCCGGCCAGCGGTTGCCCACCCCGCGTCGCATGGCCGGGCACCGGTCCGAGGCTCGTTGGTCGATCAACACTGGCAGTGGCGCGGTTACTTCGGCATCCCGCACTGCGTCCCCGGCGGGCGCGCCTGGCTCGAAGTGGTCCAGCCCACCCGCACCCGCCCGCTGAACGCCCTGATGATCCGGCCAGGCGAGAACGCCGCGGCCTTCCAGGGCTGAAGAGGCCGGGGCGGGACGTTCTCACCACCCTGCCGGGAGCTGGCCCCGCGCCGCGTGGCGGTCTCCGATGCCGCGTTCCAGGACCGGGCGCGGACGGCGTCCTGGCGGGGGTGGCCGGTAGCCGGGCGGCGGGGCGAAGTGCTCGCAGGCCCCGCCGTACGCGGGGAACGCGGTGCCGGTCTCCTTCTCCATGGCGGGGAAGAATCGCTTCGCCTCTGGGGACTGGCCGGTGGTCTGCCAGCGGTGGCCGGGCCCGTCGGCAAGCGCCCGGCGGATCAGAGATGGAGATCTTGTTGATGCTCCCGACGCGGCAGGTGTCGCACACCATCCACACCAGCGTGCCGATGTCGTACCCCTGGCGGTCGAACATGCGGATGCGGCGGTGCCCGGTCGGGCGGCGCGGCGGCCAGAACACGAACCGCACCTCCTGGCGGCGGGTGGTGAGCAGCATCCACCGCCAGCGCAGTGGTGAGAGGTTCTCGGGCACGGGCGGTGTCACTGGCTTCTTAGAACCAGGTCGGCCCGAGCGCTGCGAGCGGCTGCCAGCAGTCGGCCAGGAGCGCGGTGACCTCGCCCTCGTCGATGCCGCGGGGCCCGATGCCGCGGCGATTGGGCCTGAGCAGGGAGATGCCTTGGACGAGAAATGTGCCGACGACGGCTGCCCCGTGGCCCGGGCGCTAGAGATCCTGGACGGCAGGTGGACGATGCTCGTGATCCGCGACCTGCTCGGCGGCACCAAGCGCTTCTCCGAGCTGCGCAACTCGCTTGCAGGCATCAGCCCCAAGACCCTCACCGACCGGCTGCGCTCGCTGGAGGAGAACGGGCTGGTCCGGCGCGTCATCCACGCCGAGGTACCCCCGCGCGTGGAGTACACGCTGACCGACACGGGCCTCGGCCTCGAACCCGCCATTCGCGCACTGGGCGCTTGGGGTGCCACGGTGGCGTCAGCACCGGCAGGAACTCCCACGACTGGCGTCAAGTAGTTGGCCCGGGGCACCGACCTGCGAGACCGGGCGCCGCGGCCGCAAGAGAGCCCTGATCGCCGTCGGCCATTCACTCCTGGTCGTTGTCTGGCACCTGCTCAACGAACCCGAGACTCCGTACACCGACCTCGGCTCCGTCTACCACCAGCACCTCGTCGATCCCACCCGCCGGACCCGCGACCTGGTCCGCCAGCTCAAGGCCCTCGGCCACGACGTCACCCTCGCGCCGGCAGCCTGACCAGCAACTCCGTCCAACCCCTGGCCAACGATGGGCGCAGCCTGGCCCGGTGCGGGGAGATTTTCCGTTCAGGCACTTTACGCTCTCGCGGCCCTGGTCAACGATCTCGGCGTCCGCACGACCGCTGGCCGGGCGGCGGCCATCCGCCAGCGCGTCCTGGAGCTGCCCGCTCCCGTCGTCGCCGATGCCCTCGGCTACCACCAGGTGACCACAGCCAAGCTCGCGGCCGAAGCCGGAGGCACCTGGAGCCGGTACGCACCCGGGGACCACACACGGTCACCAGCGGGCTGGGTTCCTCGGGGAACTGGCCACAGTTGAATACGCGAGCTCACCAGTACCAAGGCTATCTACGACCCCAACGGCATGGGCGCGATGTTCTTCGCCGCCCTGGCCGTCGCCGCCCAGCTCGACCGCAACTACATCCGGCGACCTAAAGCTCCAGAAACGCATCATGGCAGGCCGTGCCAGCGTCCCACTTCTCCGCCACCGAGTAGTGCTGATCGCCCACCTACGCCGCCGGTGCGGCCTGCTTTTGATGTGGTGACAACAGGCTTGAGCCGCTGGTGTCGTCCGATGCCGAGCGTCGGATGTTGCAAGGGTGGACCAGGGCCTCGTGTCAGTAGTGCTCGACCACCGGCGCCCCGTTGTACTTCGAGCCGGAAAGGCCCAGCGTCGCCGCGTACGCCCTCTTGTGGTCGCCGTTCTCGTCGTGCGCCTCGAGCGCGTCCGTCACCGCTTCACGCAGCGCCTTGTCGTCCTTGTTCATGCCGATGCCGTAGGGCTCCTCGGTGAACGGGTTGCCGACGACCTTCAGCTTGTCCGGGCGCTGGGCGGCGTAGCCCATGAGGATGGCGTCGTCCGTGGTGACGGCGTCGATCCTCTTGTCGAGCAGTAGCTGGACGCACTCCGTGTCTTTGGTGGTCTCGACCGTCGTCGTGTTGTAGTCGGGCTTCTTGATCTCCCGGAGGGTGGTCGATCCCTTGACCGAGCAGACCTTCTTGCCCTCCAGGGAGTACGGGCCCCCGATCGTGCTGTCGTTCTTGCGGACCAGGAGGTCGGCGCCGGCCCTGTAGTACGGGCCGGCGAAGCCCACCTTCTTCTTGCGTTCGTCGTTGATCGTGTACGTGCCGACGTACAGGTCGACCTGGCCGCTGGAGATGGCGGCCTCACGGTTCTTCGTGTCGACCGTCTTGAACTCGATCTTGTCGGGCGAGAACCCGAGATCCGCCGCGACCATCTTGGCGATCTCGATGTCGAAGCCGGAGCGCCTGCCGTCCTTCTCCTCGAACCCGAGGAACGGCTGGTCGCTATGGGCGCCGATGACGAGCTTGCCGGTCTTCTGCGCCTTCTTCAGCGTGGCGGATTCGATCTTGACGTTCTTGGCGACCGCGTACGTTGGCAGCCGCGGGTGGTTTCCGTTCGAGCTGCTGGTGGGCTCGTCACCGGAGGCATTGCCGGACTCTCCGCTGCAGGCGGTGGCGGTGAGGGCGACCGACAGCACAGTGATCGTTGCGAAGGCGGCGGACTTGGAAAGTTTCATAATACAACGTCCTCTATTTTTTCCGACAGGTTGGGCAGCCTGCGTCCCGAGACCCATCCCGCCGAGCAGGGCCCGCGCCGCGGTCCTGCCGATCGGTGCCTGACGGTTGGGCCTGGTCAAGCCTCTTGCCGAGCTGTATGGCTCGGCAACAGCGGCCTGGCGTTCGATCAGTTGCCGGGCGGCGGCTGTGCCGTTGCGCCAGCCTTCTGCATGGGCGGCATTGACGATATTCCGGCGGATGCCGTTCTGTCATGGTGGTCAGTCCTCCGCCAGCAGTTCCAGGAGGTCCTGGGTGACCAGCGCGAGCCTCCGGAGATGTCCGCGGGCCGGTAGGAAGTCTCCAGGCGAGTCCTCCGCCCGGAGAGCCCGTGCCTGCCCGATCGCGGGAGGCTTTGGCGCCGGGCTGGTGATGGCGATGCGCCAGGACTATGGCCACCAGTTGGATGAGCGCTCCCTGGAGCCTTTGGGTCAGCTCCTTGATCTGGCCCATGGCCGGAGCGGCGTCCTGGCCGAGTACCGCTTCGAGGTGGTCGTAGAAGGAGTCCACGTCGACACCGTCCAGCCAGAGGGAGATGCGAAGACCGGTCAGAACCCGCTCGACATCGTGGCGGCTGATCTCGCACTGCTGTTCCGGCTGCGCTGTCACTGGGACCTCGCTGCCGTGGGCGCGGTGAGGGTGCACCAGGTATGCCTTCCGTCCTCGCTGACCCCCCACGAGTGCGCGGTGGCGGCGACGATGGTCATGCCCCGGCCGCTTTCGTCGTCCGGCCCCGCCGCGCGCACGTACGGCCGGACCGGCGATCCGTCATAGACCTCGATCCGCACCTCACCCGCGCTGTGGATCACGCGGAAGGCGAACTCCGGGCCCTGGCCGTGGAGAAGCGCATTGGTCACCAGCTCGGTGATCAGCAGGACGGCACTGTCAGCGAGACCGTCCAAATTCCACCGGTTCAGCTGCGCGCGGGCGATCCGCCGGAGCTGGCCAGGCCGCTTCAGATCCTGGGCGGTCGGCTCGTCACCCGGGCGTGAGGAGCGTGCGATGGCCACCTCGATCCCGTTGAGCACCGCCTCGGCGTCGACCGGAGCGGTGCCACGGCTCGGGGCCGCGAGGCGCTGGGCGACATCGTCGGTGGAAGGCGTCGCCACGGCCCACTGGTTGGCATCGACGGTCATCAGCGAACCCCAGGCCCGCGGCCGCCGGAGGCGTTCGGCACGGCACTCTCCCTCAACGCGGCCACCGCATTCCCTGCCAGCGGCATGCCGGTGGTGGGCGGGGCGAAGGCGTTGTCACTGACAGCGTCCGTCATGATGATCCTCCCCTGACCGGTCGTCATCTCTGTGGGTGAGGTCAGAGTTCGTAGATACGTCCGGTCTGGGCGCCTTCGATGGAGCGGACGTATGCCTGGGCGACGTTTGCGAGGTCGACGGAGCCGTAGCCGGGGAAGTAGTCCCCGTAGTCGGGCAGGGATTGGGTGAAGACGTTGGGGCTGACGGCGTTGATCCGCTGCGGTGCGATTTCGATGGCCGCAGCGCGGACGAAGGCTTCTACGGCGCCGTTGGCCAGCGCGGTGGCGGCGCTGGTGCGGACGGGTTCGCGCACGGGGATGCCAGGTGCTGCATGAGGCGCACGTGCGGGCGTCCCGCGTCGTCGGCGCTGGCGAGAGAGCCGTAGGGGTTTCTCCTGGCCGTGCCCACCGCGAGCGCGAGGAGACCGGTGGGCTGTTGAATATCAGGCTGCTGCGCTGTGGTCATCGAAGCGGTCCTCTCCATGCTGGCGTTACCGGCGTTGCCGTCTTATCTGTTCAGTGCGGTGTGCGTGCGGGCGGTGTTCGCGCGGCTGCCCCTTTTCCTCAGGAGCTGGCGGTACGGCGGAGAAGTCTGAGGTCAGTGCACCGGCAGCTCTCAGACTGCCGACCATGGTCATGCCGCTTAGTACGGGCCTGCTGGCGAACTCGGTGAGGACACCTCGGTCGACTCCACACAGTGCCAGAGCAGCCGCGACCACCGGCATCAGGGCGCGATCGCCACCGTCAGCGATCTTCACGCCGACCGCTCGGCCATCGGGCAGTGCCGCTACCTGGATCCCTTCGAATCCGTCGTTGGCCAACAGGCCTGGGACGGCTCTCATCAGCCGCGCCACATCCCGCCAACTCCCGGAAGCCATCTCCGGATGGTTGCGTATGGCGTTGGAGACCGCCGCCTCTTCAGTTCCCGGGTCCGCAGAGGCAATCTGGGCCACCGCTCGAGTGAGGCCTTCCAGTGAAACAGAGAAGAGCGGTGCTCCACACTCGTCGACCGTCACCCGCGCGATGCGCTCGCCCGTCAGATCCTCCACCGCCTCGGCGATCGACTGCTGCAGCGGATGCCCAGAATCGAGGTAATCGTCGAGCGGCCAGCCCCTGGCCTGGGCCGTCACCAACATGGCTGCATGCGTGCCGGATCCGTTCTGCGCGAGCCGGGACAAGCCGCGACCACAACGGACCCACGCCTCGCGCACCGCGGGATCGCAAGGCCAGTCAGGCGCATTGCGCAGGTCGGCTTCGGCCAGCCCCGCAAAGTCCAATATGCCCTGGACGCCGACGAGATGGCGCTCTTCGCCCGAGTGACTTGCCACAGCCAGCGCCAGCAATTCGTCGTCCAGCGACAGCCCGGCGCGCAGCATGCCCACGACCTGGACCGGCTTGAGCGCGGAGCATGGGTAGAACGCCGCCTCGATGTCGCCGGCCTGGAAAGCAACGCCACCGTCGGCGGATAGCACGACGACCGAGCCGTGATGCACGCCCTCGACGATGTCCCCGCGCACCACATGGGCGAGCGGGACATGGCGGGGCTCACGAATTACAGCCGTCTTTTGCGGTCTACGTTCCGGGGAGCTGGTCTCCTCTACGGGCTGAGTCACCGTCAGCCTTCCATCTCGCTGTCCGCGTCTGCCTTGTTTATCCGGCCGGTGAAACCACACGTCCCGGCACCTCCGCTCGACTGGCCGATCCTGCCGCCGTTGCCAGGTCTGGCTTCCGCGCTCGTGCGGTCGGGCCTGCCGCACGATGGGGGACGGGTTGTCGCACCACGGGGCGGGGGTGTGAGCCATGACCGCCATGGCGTCGTGTCGGAAGCGGTTGGTAAGTGCGACGATCGTCCGGTGCCCGCGGTTCGATTGCCTGCGCCAGCCCACCTGTCCTCGTTGGAACGACGAATATGTCTTTCCGTATGGGGTGTTGAGGCCCGCCACCTGCAGGATGTGTGGGTGGGCGAGATCGCTCGCATAGCGCTGCCGCACCGCGCCGGCCCCGTCTGGTCCCGGACGGGTGCGTAGGGTTTCGTAGCCACGCGACCACTGTGCCGTCACTCGTCTCATTGCTCCAGTGGATGTTTTCGAGTAACAATCGTTAGAGAAAGCGACGATTCTTTGGCTGGCTTCAATTTCGATCTCCACCGGCTCCGCCTTCTGCGGGAGCTCAAGCACCGGGGCACGCTCGCTGCAGTCGCCTCCGCGTTGTCATACAGCCCTTCTTCGGTCTCCCAGCAGCTCTCGTTGCTGGAGTCGGAGGTCGGGGTCCCGCTCCTTGAGCCCGTGGGCCGACGGGTGCGTCTGACCCCTCAGGCTGAGATCCTGGTCGCTCACACCGAAGCCGTGCTGGAGCGGCTGGAACAAGCCGAAGTCGACATTGCCGCCTCACTGCGCGAGCTGACCGGCACCCTGCGCATAGCGTCCTTTCAAACTGCTGCGCTGGCTCTCGTCCCGACGGCACTGACGCTGCTGCGCGATGCCCACCCTCGCCTGCGCATTCAGGTCACCCAGATGGAGCGTGAAGGCGCGCTATCGGCTCTGCTCGTCCGCGATGTCGACCTGGTCATCGACGTCGAATACCCGGGTGATCCCAGCCCGCGCCCCGCCGAACTCGAGCAGGAGGTCCTCGGCCAAGAAGCTCTGCACGTAGTCGACCCGGGCGTAGCCAAGGCGACCAAGCCACAGGAGATGCTGCGCATACTGGCCGATCGCCCATGGGTCATGGAACCTGAGGGAACGGCCGCCCGCAGCTGGGCGATGACCCTCTGTCGTGGCGCCGGATTCGAACCCGACGTGCGCTACGAGTCGGCCGACCTTCTTCTCCATCTGCGGCTCGCGGAACAGGGGCATGCCGCCGCACTGCTCCCAGACCTCGTATGGCTGGGTCGGCGGCCGACTATCCCCTTGCGGCCGGATCCCTTCGGTCCCCGGACGCGCACACTTGTTACCGCCGTACGCCGCGGCAGCAGCCAACACCCCGCCATCCAGGCCGGACGCCGAGCGCTCCTAAGGGCGGTTGACAAACATTTCAGCCGCGCGGCAGACGACACGCCGCCATCCTTCCCCGGGGCGGAAGATCCCGCCGCTGTAGAGAACTGATATTCGACGAGCGGTGCTTGAGGGTGAGTGCGTCGGCGGTCGACCGCGTGGGCACCGACGCACATTTCCTGCTCGGGCAGCTGCCCGAGCAGGAACCCGGTGAAGATGTCAGTTGTCAGCCTGCTGAGCACGCTGAAGCCATCGCGTGGACCTGTCGTACATGCCCGCCCTGGCGGGATCTCCCCGACGAACTGGGCTCATTCCGGACCGCCGCAATCATCGGTTTTTCTAATGATCGACGATCGAAAACGTTCGCTGGAACAATGACAGAAGCTTCGGCACAGTGGGCACGTGCTTCGAAGCCTGGGATGCCGCCCTCTTTCCGTGGCTCGGTCCGCTGCCGCCGTGTTCGCGTTCTTGAGAGATCGCCGCTCCGTCCCTGTACACAAATCAGCAGTCTTCGATGCCCCGGACGGCGGTGAGGCACGCACGTCCGGGCTCACCGTGCCCAGCCGGGGTCTGACAGGCGCTCTCGAGGAGCAGCTCGCTACCTGCTTTTCGTTTCGGCGGTCCGCCACGGCACGCACCATGTCTCTCCCGGCAGCGGTGACGAGTGCCGAAAGCAGCAGGACAAAGGGAACAAGCAATGTACACACAGACGACGTGGCGCATTTGTCCGGACCCGTCGGCCCGCCCACACGTTCCGGCCCTGGTGTCGGTGGATGAAACCCCAAGTTCGGTATTGGCTATGAGGCTGGACAAAGCCGGTCTCAGTCTCGGCGCCGCTGTGCGTTGGGGAAGCGTCGCCTCCATGCTGGAACGAAGACCGGCGATGATCCTGCTCGACGCGCACTCGACGGAGGCTGACGGGCTGGTCGGACTCGTCCGGGCGGCGTCCCTGATCGCCCCCGTTGCCGTCTTGCGGCACAAAGGGCGCGATGCCCTCGCCGCGTTCTCTGCCGGGGCAGTCGATGTTCTCGACCGGCAGGCACCGGCTGCTGAACTGGCCTGGCGCATCCGTGCGGACCTGAGACGCTGTCCGTCAGTACCGCCGCCCCCTGCGTACCTCCAGCGCACCGCAAGCCAGCGACTGCTGTTTCACGTGATCGCCCAGGCCCAAGGGCCCGTCTGCTGTCACTATCTGAGACTGCTTTTGGGAACTCCCAGCCTTCCCCTGACACTGCGGGCACTGAGGGCCCGGATCCAACGGCTGTTGCCCCACTTCGCCGACCACGGACTGGCACTTGTCGTGGATGGACAGTGGGGACTTGTGACCTACCAGACCCGAAGCGCAGACGCTCCAGGCCCGAGTCTCCCGTAATCCGCCGATGTCGGCGGAGCTCCCCATGCTTCCCGCATTCATCCGCGCCCACACCGTCGACCTCCCCGGAGGCGTGCCGGCCCGGATCGCCATCATGCCGACCACCTCCGCCGACGAGTTCATCGGACAACTGCAGACGACGCACCTGGGCCTGCGCACGCGAATGCTGTGGCTGTGCAACTCGCACAACACCTACGGTGTGTGTCGTTCCGTCGGGTTGAGGTGTTGGGTGGTTGTGGGGACTGCGCCTGCGGCGTCGGCAAACGCCGGACTCTTCACGCAGCCCGGCCGGGGTCGTCACAGGTCCGAATCCCCCGGCCTCCAGGAGCTTCGCCGCAGCCGCGTTCCAGGCCAATTAGAAGGTGCCGGGAGCTGGTTCGGGGCCCTCACGGGCCGAGATCATCCCACGGCGGTTTCTTGCGTACCGGTAGACCCCATGTTCAGTCGTACATCTCCACCAACCTCTCGCCACGGACCCCGCCACGAACGGATGAAGTTTCCCCTCATTCTCTGAGACCCCTCACCCCGTGATCAGAACGGCCCACGATCGCGGAGACGCTTACTCGGCTGAGACTGGGCAGTCCTTGAGACAGCCAAGCTGTTCCTAACACCGGGAACCACTCGTTGTCGGACCTCAGGCGCGTGCTCACCCCCGAGGGGACGCTCGTACTCTCCAGCGGAGGCGGCGGTCGCTGGACCGGACCGATGGGTCTCATCGTCAAGGCGCTCGCCGTGTCACCCTTCGTGCGCCAGAAGCTGCGCCCGCTGGTGGCCACGCCGAGCGCGGAGACCCTGGCCCTTCTCACGGACCTCATCGAATCCGGGCAGGTGACACCCATCATCGACCGGACATACCCGCTGGGCGAGGCCCCTGAAGCGATGCGATACCTGGAGAAGGGCCACGCCCGCGGAAAGGTCGTCATCACCCCCGATGGCTCAGGGGGTTGATCCGGGACGCCGCTTGCCGAGCTCGCCCACCCAGTACTTCGTACGGTCGAGCCACTCCACGTCGTAGGTGGCGCCGCCGGAACGGCCCAGCGTGGGCGTGGGGGTGCCGCTGCCGCCCCTCGATGGAGATCTCTCCGCTTTCCAATAGAAACAAATAGGTGTATTCCAGAACCAAGGCGGTGCATGCCCGTCCGCGCCCCGGCGTTGGGCGTCCCGTGTCCGTCGGCGAAAGGCCGCTTCATGCAAAGAGCAGGCGGATCACCCGGCCCCACACCTCCGCAGTCCTCCGCGGTCGGCGAGAAGGGGCTGAAGGGCGGCGCGCTGAGTCTCGTCTCCTCCGTGGCCATCGGCCTCGCTTCGACCGCCCCCGCCTACAGCCTGGCCGCCACGCTCGGCTTCATCGTGCTCGCGGTCGGGCTCCAGTCACCCGTCATCGTGATCCTGGGATTCATCCCGATGCTCTTCATCGCCCACGCCTACAAGTCGATGAACTCCGTCGACGCCGACTGCGGCACGACCTTCTCCTGGTCCGCGCGGGCCTTCGGACCGCGCACCGGGTGGATGGGCGGCTGGGGCATCATCATCGCCGACATCATCGTGATGGCGAACCTGGCACAGATCGCGGGCCAGTACGGATTCCAGCTGGTCGGAGCGGACGGCCTGGCCGAAAGCCGCTGGTGGACGGCGTTCGCGGGCGTCATCTGGATCGCCGTGATGACGGCCATCTGCTACATCGGCATCGAAATCTCCGCAGCCCTGCAGAAATGGCTGCTCAGCATCGAGCTCGTCCTCCTCGCCATCCTCTCGATCACGGCGCTGGTGAAGGCGTACGGCGACAACGCGCCGGCGGAATCGCTGCACGTGGCCGCCTCCTGGTTCAACCCCTTCGAGATCGGCTCCGCCAGCGCCCTGACGCAGGGCGTCCTGCTGGCCGTCTTCATCTACTGGGGCTGGGACACCGCCGTCGCCGTCAACGAGGAGACCGCCGACCGCGAGCGCACCCCCGGCCGCGCCGCCGTCATCTCCACCGTCCTGCTGCTCCTCATCTACCTCCTGGTGACCACCTCGGCGCAGGCGTTCGCCGGCATCGGAGAGACGGGCATCGGCCTGGCCAACCCCGACAACGCGGGCGACGTCCTGGGCAGCTTCGGTGACGAAGTGTTCGGCACTGAGGGATTCGGTGAGTTCCTGGTGAAAATGCTGTTCCTGATGGTGCTGACCTCGGCCGCAGCGTCCACGCAGACCACCATTCTGCCGACCGCCCGCACCACCTTCTCGATGGCCACACACAAGGCGCTCCCCTCGGTCTTCGCGCGTGTCCACCCGCGCTTCCTGACCCCGACCTGGTCCACGGTCGCCATGGGTCTGGCGTCGATCGCCTTCTACGTCGGCCTCACGGCCATCAGCGGCAATGTCCTGGAGGACTCCATCGCCTCGGTCGGCCTGGCCATCGCGTTCTACTACGGGCTGACGGGCTTCGCCTGCGTCTGGTACTTCCGCAAGATCCTCACCCGCAGCGTCCGCGACCTGTTCATGAAGGGCGTTTTTCCTCTGCTCGGCGCCCTGATGCTGCTGGGGCTCTTCTGTTACGCGGCCTTCCACGTCTACTCGGACCCGGAGTACGGCACCACCATCATCGATCTGCCATGGCTCGGCGAGACCGGCGGTGTGTCCGTCATCGGCATCGGTGCCCTGGTGCTCGGTGGCGTCCTGATGCTCATTCAGCGGGTGGTGCAGGGCTCCTGGTTCCGCAACCCTGACGTCCCTGTCGGCGCAGCGTCCAAGTCCTCGCCGCGGTAGGCCGGTTCGAGCAGGGGCACCGCAGCAGCCAAATGGCCTATTTTTCGCCAACAGGACACAAGGCGGCGCGCCGCCGTCGAGTGCATTCGGCTTATTCCCCACCCCTGATCGCACTTTTCTGTGAAGCGATCGTGAACTCATCTCCACATTCGGCCATTGATATCCCTCCGACCACGTCAAATCACCCCTGATCGCTGCCGTCGGCGATGATTGCCGGATGACTGAATCGCTCCCTTGACCCGCCCTTGGGGCACAAACGAGACTCCCCAGAGGCACTCATGCATCAGGAGCCACAAGCGCAGGCACATGCCGATGGCCCTGCGAGACCAGAAATCGCACGGGGTGTGTGACGGGGGATTTCAGTGAAGAGCGCGTACGCATGCGCAACGCATACGCGTGGTTTCTCCACCTCCCCTCCTCATCTCTTGGTGCGCGAAGGGAATGGAGGGGGAATGCCGACGCACATGGGCTATCCCGGCGTATACATCGAAGAACTTCCCAGCAGCATCCGTACCATCGCCTCCGTCACCACCTCGGTGACCGCGTTCGTGGGGCACACCCGCCGGGGTCCGCTCAATCGACCCGTGCGGGTCACCAGCTTCGCGGACTTCGAGCGACGCTTCGGCGGACTCACCTCACAGAGCGCTGTCAGCTATGCGGTGCACCAGTTCTTCGGCAACGGCGGCACGGTCGCGGTGATCGTCCGCGTGGCCAAGGCCGGCACCGGTGAGGAAGCGTGCGTCACGCTCAACTCCACCGAGGGGCACAGCGAGTGCCCGGTGCTGGAGGTGCACGCCAAGGAGCCCGGCGTCTGGGGCTCGGGCCTGCGGGTGACCGTCGACCACGACACCCCGACCCCGGACAGGACCTTCAACCTCCAGATCCTCGACGCGCGTGGCGGAGCCCGCGAATCCTTCACCGGCCTGTCGATGAACTCCGGCCACGGCCGCTTCGTGGAGACGGTCGTGGGCGCCGGCTCCTCGCTGGTCCGCGTGAAGGCACTCGAGGAGGACCGGCCCGACCCCTCGGGCACGGTCTCCAAGCCCTTCTCGGCCGAACTGCCGGACCTGGCTGTCGAGTTGAAGGTCAAGATCGGCGATGTGGAGCGTGAGTTCACGCTCTACGAGCCCGACCACGACGGCGAGCCGCCGGCCAACGTCACCGAGCTCGCCCTGCTGCTCGAGCGCAAGCTGCGCGCGCTGCCCGACGCCCCCGGCAAGCACGCCTTCGCCGGCGCCGAGGTCACCGCCTTCGGCCGGCGTCTCCAGGTCGTCGCCGGGTCCGTCGACCCCGACGACGTGGTGCGCTTCGTCGGCGAGTGCGCCAACGACCTGGGTCTGGAAGCCTCCGTCAACCCGCCCGTCTTCCCGCTTCAGGGCGGCAAGGACGGCGACCCGCCCGGGCCGCGCGACCTCATCGGCAGCGAGGCCCGCAAGACCGGCGTCCAGGCGCTGCGCGACGTGGACGACGTCAACCTGCTCGCCCTGCCGGAGCTTTCGGCCTACGAGTCGACCGAGGACATGGTCACCGTGCTGTCCGCGGCCGAGCAGCTGTGCCGGGAACGGCGGATCTTCCTGCTCGTCGACTCGCCCTCCACCTGGGGCAGCGTGGATGCCGCACGGGCCGGGATCGGCGCGTTCGAGCCCGTACGCAGCAACCACGCGGGGCTGTACTTCCCGCATCTGCAGCTCACCGACCCGCTGACCGGACGGCTGCGTTCCTTCCCGCCCTCGGGCGCCATCGCCGGCGTCATCGCCCGTACCGACGGCGAGCGCGGTGTCTGGAAGGCGCCGGCCGGGACCGAGGCGCGGCTTGCCGGTGTGCGGTCGCTGACGGTCAGGCTGACCGACCGGGAGAACGGTCTGCTCAATCCGCTGGGCGTGAACTGCCTTCGCACCTTCCCCGTGGTGGGTCCGCTGATCTGGGGGGCGCGCACGCTCGAGGGTGCCGACGCGCTCGACAGCGAGTGGAAGTACGTACCGGTGCGGCGGCTCGCGCTGCATGTCGAGGAGAGCCTGCACCGCGGTCTGCAGTGGGTCGTTTTCGAGCCGAACAGCGAGCAGTTGTGGCAGCAGATCCGGCTGAAGGCATCGGCGTATCTCAACGACCTGTTCCGGCAGGGCGCGTTCAAGGGCGGCACGCCGCGCGAAGCGTACTTCGTCAAGTGCGACAAGGACACCACCACCGACGCCGATATCGACGCCGGAGTGGTCAATGTCGTGATCGGCATCGCGCCGGTGAAGCCTGCTGAGTTTGTGATCGTCAAGATCCAGCAGGTGGCCGGGCAGTTCGACCTCTCGTAACCCAAGGAAAAGGAACACGAAGGAAACCGATGGCTGAGTTCCAGATAAACGCCCATCGCTTCGACCCCTACAAGAATTTCAAGTTCCTGGTCCTCTGGGACGGTCGAACGGTCGCGGGCATCAGCAAGATCAGTCCCCTGAAGCGCACCACCGAGGTGGTCAAGCACCGTCACGGCGGTGACCCGAGCTCGCCGCGCAAGTCGCCGGGACGCTCCGAGTTCGAGGGCGTCACGCTCGAGCGCGGTGTCACCCACGACCCGGAGTTCGACCGCTGGGCCAACAAGGTGTGGCAGGTCGGCGCCGGGCTCGGCTCCGAGGTCTCGCTGCGGGACTTCCGCAAGGACATCATCATCCAGGTCCTCAACGAGGCCGGGCAGGTGGCCGTATCGCACAAGCTCTACCGCGCCTGGGTGAGCGAGTACCAGGTGCTCGGCGAGCTCGACGCCAACGCCAACGCCGTCGCCATTCAGAGCGTCAAGCTCGAGTGCGAGGGCTGGGAGCGGGACTACGAGGTGGAGGAGCCGGTCGAGCCCTCCTTCACCCATCCCGCCTGAGCGCTGTCAGTGCACCGGAGGAATGAGGGATGACGCCGACCGGGCCGGCTGAGCTGCTCGCCACCTGGGAGGCCGGTCTGGCGCAGCGCGACTCGGGACGGTCTCTGCTGCTGCATCGGGCTGCCCGCCCGGGGGCCGGCACCGACGAGTTGTTGTCGATGCCGGTCGGCGAGCGGGAGGCGGACCTGTTCGCGCTGCGCCGGGCGCTGTTCGGCGAGCGCATGCAGGTACTCGTGGGGTGCGCGTCGTGCGGCGAGGCCATGGAGTTCGACCTCGACGCGACGCTGCTCGGCGCCGGGGCGCGGACAACGGACGGGCCGCTGCGAGTGGAGGAGGACGAATGGGTGGTCGAGTTCAGGCTGCCCACCGTCGCCGACCTCGCGGCGGCCGGTGCCGTGCCGGATCCGGCCGACGCCCGCCGGCTCCTCCTGGTGCGCTGCACGGTTTCGGCCGTACGGGGCGGCGAGGCCGTTCCTCCGGAGCGGCTGGCCGGACTGCTGCCGGAGCGGGTGCAGCAGCGTCTCGCCGAGAAGGCGGCGGACGCCGACCCGGCGGCCGATGTGACGCTCAACGTCGCATGTCCAAAGTGCGCTGAGGCCACCTTGGCCGAGCTGGACATCGCTTCCTATCTGTGGACCGAACTCGACACCTGGGCACGGGACTTGATGCTCGATGTCCACCTGCTCGCCAGCGCCTACGGGTGGAGCGAGCCGGAGATCCTGGCGCTCAGCCCGCTGCGGCGTCGTTACTACCTGGAGCTGTGCGCAGATGCCTGACTACTTCGACCGGCTGCTCGCCCGGTACACACCGGTGAGCGCGACCGGTGGTGCCGGTGGCGCGGCGCGGGTCCGGCCGCGGCTGCCCGGCCCGTTCGAGCGGGTCGAGGCGCTGCGGTCCGCTCCGCAGGAGCCCGACGCGCCGGCGGCTCTGATCCCGTCCGCGCCCGCCTTCGGTCCGGCCGAGTCGGTCCGCCACGAGCGGGAGGTGCGTACCGACCGGCACACGGTCCTGCGGACCGAGGCGGCACGGCCCGGCGAGCCCGAACGGCCCGCGGTCCGGGCCGTACCGCGCACCGAACCGCTGCTGCGGCCGGTGGCGCCCGCATCGCCGGGACCGCGTCCCGCCGCCGCCGACACATCGCGCTCGGCCCGGCGGGCGGCGCCCGCCGCGTCCGACGTCCCGCTCGATCTGCCCGCATCCGCGGCACGCGCCGCGGCCCCCGCTCCCCCGGCCGCCGCCGCACCGGCCCGGCCCCGCAGCGCCGACACCGCCACCGCGCGTGGCGCGGCACTGAGCGGAGCAGGACGGCGCGCGCCCCGGCCTGCCGAGCGCGTCGTACACGTACAGATCGGCCGGCTGGAAGTGAGCGCGGCACCGCCACCCGGCGCGAACCGCCCCGCCACCGGCCGCCCCGACCACACCGGACGGCGCGCGCCCGCACTGACCCTGGACGACTATCTGTCGCGCGGCGAGAAGAGGGACTGACGTTTCATGAGCAACGGACTTGCCCTCGCGACGGTCACCCAGGCCCTGGCGCTGCTGATCGAGAGCAACCTGGGGCCCGAGATGGACATCGCGGTGAAGGTGGAGACCCGCAAGCCGCCGGCCGAGCCTCCGGCCGAGCCGACGATCAATGTCTTCCTGTACCAGGTCGCACCGAACGCCTCGATGCGGCACACCGACCTGCCGACGCGCGCTTCGGACGGGAAGCTGCTGAAGCGTCCTGCCGCGCCGCTCGATCTGCACTATCTGATCAGCGCGTACGGGGAGGAGGCGGAGCTCGTCGGGCAGCGGCTGATCGGCTGCGTGATCCGGACCCTGCACGAAATCCCGGTCCTGCCACAGGAGTTGATCGAACTCGCGGCGGAACGTCCGTATCTGGCGGGCAGTGACCTTGCCGCGTCTGCGCAGCGGGTGCGCTTCACGCCGACCGTGATGGACATCGACGAGACGTCCAAGCTGTGGGGGATGCTCCACCAGACTCCGTACACGCTGTCGGTGGCGTACCAGGCTTCGCTGGTCCTGATCGAGGGCCGAGAGAAGCCGGTCCCGGCGAAGCCGGTGGAGGAGCGGACGGTACGAGTGCTGCCGTTCGGGGCGCCGGGCGCGCCGGTGCCGCCGGGGAGTACGCCGCCGGTGGAGGAGGCGGCGGCGGCGCATGAGCCCGTCGAGGACGGGGCGGAGGCGGCTGCGCCGGACGCGCCGGACGCGCCGAAGAAGCGCGCCGCGAGCCAGAGCCCGGCGGGGAAGTCGGCGCCGTCCAAGGGCGCGGCACCCAGGAGCAGCCAGAGCAGGGCCGGTACGAGCAAGGCCGCGGCGTCCAGGTCCACCGCGTCCAGGCCGACGGCCAAGCGGGCCGCGCCCGCCCCCCGTACCGAGAAGGACTCCGGCGCGGGCGCGAACGCAGACAGCAAGGAGAGCTGAGGCACGGTGCGGGACACGGGGGCGGGTGAGGGCATGGGTACGCATGAGAGGACCGGTCCGGGCGCGGCGGCGGACGCCGGTGCAGACGGCCGGGCACTGGCCGCGGCCGTACGGTCGGTTCTCGCGCGCATCGACGCCCACGCACAGCGCGCGCAGCACCGGACCCGTGGCGCGGAGGACGGCGCGACACCCGAGAGCAACGGGCGCGCGGGCGGGAGCGGCGCCGCGGACGCAGGCAACGGGGGCGCAGGCGCCGCCGCAGCTCAAGGCCGACCGCAGCCCGAGGCGGGTGGACCGGCATCCGTACGCCCGGACGACGCCACGGCCGACCGCAACGCACCCGTGGACCACGCCGCCGGTCGGGCGCGTGCCCACTCCGGAGCTCCCGAACTCACCGGCCCCCACAGCCCGGACCTCACCCCCTCCGGACCCGTCACCCTCGACGCGCTCGTCGCCTGCTTCGGGCTCAGCACCTTCGAACGCGACGTCGTCCTGCTCGCCGCCGCCACCGAGCTCGACCCCACCGCCGGCGGCCGCTGCGCCGCCGCGTGCGGCGACCCGGAGCGCGCGCACCCGACGTTCTCGCTCGCCCTCGCCGCGCTCGCCGAGCCGCACTGGAGCGCTCTCACGCCCGTCGCCCCGCTGCGCCGCTGGCGGCTCGTCGAGCTGGACGACGAGACCCGGCTGACCACCTCCCGGCTGCGCCTCGACGAGCGCATCCTGCACTTCCTGGTCGGCTCGCCGTATCTGGACTCCCGGCTGCACGGGCTGCTGCGCCGTACGACCGTGCCGGACTCTCTGCCCGCCTCCTACGATCTCGCGGCGAGCCAGGTCGCCACGGGCTGGGCGGGCGCTGGGCAGTACGCACCGCTCCGCGTCGAGCTGGTCGGCGGTGATCTGCGTACGCGTGCCGACATCGCCGCCGCGGCGGCACGCCGTTCCGGTCTCGGCCTGTACGCGATGGCCGCCGACGACATGCCGACCGACCCGGCCGAGCGCGACCGGCTGGCCAGGCTCTGGCAGCGGGAGGCGATCCTGCTGCCCGCCGCGCTGCTGGTGGAGGTCGGCGACCTGGACCGCGAACAGGCCGCCGCCACCGACGCGTTCATCGAGAGCGCGGCCGTGCCGCTCGTCGTCTCCAGCCCCGATCCGCGCCAGACCGCGCGGCCGCGCGGCGAACGGGTCACCGTCCCCGCGCTCGACACCGAGGAGCAGCTGGGTGTGTGGGCGGACGCCTTCGAGGCCGTACCGGAGGTGTCCGAGGAGGACCTGAAGGTTCTCGTCGAGCAGTTCTCGCTGCCGCCTCATCTGATCCGTTCCGCCGGCGCGGCCGTCGTACGGGATCTGCCCGGTGAGGACGAGCTGGACGCGACCGGACTGGCCTGGAAGGCCGGGCTCACCGAGGCCCGGATGGGCATGGACGAGCTGGGCCGGCGAATCGAACCGCAGGCGGCCTGGGGCGATCTGGTGCTGGCGGAGCGGCAGTTGAGGGTCCTGCGCGAGATCGTCGCGCATGTACGCCGGCGAGCCACGGTCTACCAGGAGTGGGGCTTCGCCGCGACGCTGCGCCGCGGCCTCGGCGTCACCGCCCTCTTCGCCGGTGGTTCCGGCACCGGCAAGACCCTCGCCGCCGAGGTGATGGCGAAGGAACTGGGCCTGGATCTGTTCATCATCGATCTGTCCCAGGTGGTCAGCAAGTACATCGGTGAGACCGAGAAGAACCTGCGCAGGGTCTTCGACGCCGCCGAACGTGGCGGCGCGCTGCTGCTCTTCGACGAGGCGGACGCGCTGTTCGGCAAGCGCAGCGAGGTCAAGGACAGCCATGACCGGTACGCCAACCTCGAGGTCAGCTATCTGCTGATGCGGATGGAGGCGTACCGCGGTCTGGCGATCCTCACCACCAACATGAAGCAGGCCCTGGACACGGCCTTCATGCGCCGTATCCGCTTCGTCGTCGACTTCCCCTTCCCGGGCGAGAGCGAGCGCGCCGAGATCTGGCGGCGGGTGCTGCCCGCGCGGGCCCCGGTGAAGGGCATCGATCCGGAGCTGCTGGCCCGGCTGACCGTGGCGGGCGGCTCCATCCGCAATATCGCGCTGTCGGGCGCCTTCCTCGCCGCGGAGGAGGGCGACCGGCTCCAGATGCGTCACATGCTGGAGGCGGCGCGCACCGAATACCTCAAGTTGGACCGCTCCCTGACGCCCTCGGAGGTCCACGGATGGGTCTGAACCAGGAGCCGCGCACGGTGCGCGTGGACATCGGCGAGCTGGTGCTCGACGGTTTCGACCGGCTCGACCCCGAGCGGGTGTCGGCCGCCATCGAGGCCGAGCTGGCCCGGCTCGTACGGGAGCGCGGCGTGCCGCTGGCCGCGGACGGCGGGCGGGCGCTGGACGCGTTGTCCGGGCTGCCGCCGCTTCCGGCCACCACCTCGCCGGGGCGGCTCGGCGAGGCGCTGGCGCGGGCGGTGCACGCGGGCCTCTCGGGGCGCGGTGAAGCGGCGGGTCCCGCTGACGCGGCTCCTGCTGACGGATCGTCGGCGCGAGGGGGGACGCGATGAGTTCTCACGCAGCGTCGCAGGACGCCGCCCGTGCCGCGCAGGACGCGAAACGGCGCAAGCGCAAGGACCGCGCCAAGTCCCGCACGCCGGAGCCGAAGAACATCGTCAGCGGGGCCGGTCAGCCGCTGGACCTGAGCGTACGGCGGGAGCTCGAGGAGCAGCTGGGGCACGACTTCGGCCGGGTGCGGCTGCACACGGACCGGGACGCGGGCACACTCACGGAGCTGTTGGGCGCGGACGCGGTCGCGGTCGGCCAGGACATCTTCTTCCGCGAGGGTACGTACCGGCCGGGAACGGCCGACGGACAGCGGCTGCTGGCCCATGAGTTGCTGCACACCGTGCAGAACCCGGAGGGCCTGGGCGCCCTTCGCGCCGGCCGCGATCTGGGCGCGGTCAGCCTGCCGCAGCAGGCGATGGAGCGCGAGGCGGAGTCGACGGCGCGGGCCGTCGTACGGGGCGAGGAGCAGGCTCCCGAGGTGGAGCCGGGCCAGTCCACCCCCGGCTGGCTGCGGTACGCCACGGTCGACGCCGACCGGAACCGTATGGAGCAGCTGGACCCGGCGACGCTGGTGGACCGGCTCGCGAATGGCGTGCTGCGCTCCCTGCGCGGCGACCCTGCCGACCTCTCCCACCGCGTGCGTCTCCAACTCGCCCGGATGTCACCGAAGTTGCAGGACTCGGTGCTGGACCGGCTGGAATTACGGCTGCTCTCGAACGAGTACGACCGGCTGCTGGACCTCGCCGAGGCGGCGGAGATCCTGCCGGTGGACCTTCAGCCGGCCGAGGTGCCCGAGCCGGAGACGGACCTCTTCGAGCTGCTGGGTGTCGAGCGCACCCAGTGGAAGCGTGAGGAGGAGGGCGGGCGGCCCTCGAAGGACAAGCGCGCCGAGGACTCCCGCGAGGAGCAGAAGGACACCGAGGCACGGGACGAGAAGCGCGGCGGTGAGCGAAGCAGGGCGCAGTCGGACGCGGCGGCCGAGAAGACGGAGGCCGCCCGGCGCACGGAGCAGGAGGACGAACGCGCCCAGTCCCGGCAGCAGGCGGCGCAGGAGCAGCAGCAGGAAGAGGAGCAGCAGGGCCAGGACCGGCAGCGGGTTGACGAGGCAGCCGACGAGCGGGCCCAGGGGCAGCAGCAGGGCACCGAGCAGGCGAAAGAGGAGCGCAAGGAGCAGCGGGACCGGGAGGAGCAGGACCCCGAGCAGGCGAACTCCCCCGGCGCGGACAAGCGCAGGCGCAAGGACGACGCGACGAAGGCGGCGGCCGGGTCGAAGCAGGCGGACGTCGACCCGAAGGCGAAGGGGCAGCCCGGTCCCGTACGGCCGGAGAAGGTGGACGAGCGGGCGGAACAGCGGGACAGCGCGCTGTCCGAGCACGGCCTGCACGAGAAGGACGAGGACGAGGACGAACCGCGCGAGGAGGAGAAGCCGCTCGGGCTCGAGGCGGGCGCGGACGGTGAGATCGGCGGCGAGCAGGACGGCGACCGGGACAAGGGCGGTGCGGCCAGGCGCGAAACGGAGCTGAAGCCCGAGGACTACCTGCCGGAGACCGACCTCGACCTGTCCTCCGTACCGACCGCCGACCGGACGGCGGGCGCGGCTGCGCCGTCCGTCCCCAGCTTCCCGACACCTCCGCCGACGAAAGCGGAACGGGTCGAGCAGCAGCGGGAGAACGAAGCGCACGAGGAGGACGAGGACGGCGCCGGGCCCGAGGCGAAGGCGCCGGGCGAGGACGAGGGCCCCGTCGAGGGCGAGGCGCCGAAGCCCGAGGGCGGCCCCGCGGCTCAGGCCCAGGACCGCAGCGCCAAGGACCTGCAGCCGGACAAACCAACCGATCAGGAGGTCGGCCCCGACCCGGAGACCACCGAAAAGGATCAGCAGGAGCCGGAGGCCGAGAAGCCGGATCCGGCGCAGGAGCAGGACCAGGACGACGACGCCGGCAGTGCCTCGCAGGACGGCGACGAGAAGCCGGACGCCAAGGATGCGCAGGAGGAACAGCAGGAGCTGAAGGAGCGCGGGCAGCAGGAGCAGCGGGGCTCGGCCGGGCAGCCGCAAGGCGCTGCCGCGGCTTCGTCGAGTCCGGATACGTCACCCGGTCCGGCGGCGACGCGTCCCGCGGGTGCGCAGACGCAGAAGGCGCCCGTCGAGGACCGCAACCCCTCCCCCGCTGCGCGCCGCGATGCCGAGCCGCCCAAGTCCGAGCGGGAGGCCGCCGGGCCCAAGAGCCTGATCCCCAAGGAGACCGGCCCCGGCGCTGCGCCTCGCGGCACGGTCGGCGGTAGCGAACAGTCGGGACCGACCACGGCGGCAGGCCCCGGAGCGGCCCCGTCCGCCGCACAGGCGGCGGTGAGCCCGGCGGGCGAACAGGCCGAGAGCCCCGGCAAGTTGGGCGCCCCTGCCCCGGAAGGCGCCCAGGCGCAGCCCGAGGCGTCGCTGGAGAAGGACGGCGGCGGCTGTGCCCCGCCGGAGCCGGCGGCGGAGAAGGAGGAGGGCGGCGGCAGCTGCGGTGGCGGAGGCGGTGGGGCGGCCCCCGAGGAGAAGCAGCAGGAGCCGCCGGACGTCTCGGGTCAGGACCCGAAGGCCGCCATCGGTACGGTCAGCAAGCTGGCGCCGGACCAGGCGGCGGCAGCGATGCCCGGCGTGGACGCAGCGGCTGACAAGAAGGTCGGCGAGGAGCAGCAGCGGCTGGACGCCAACCCACCGAAGCGGGAGCGTCCTTCGGGCGCGCCACAGACCCAGTCGGGCCGGCCCGAGGCGGCCGCGCCTGCCGCCCAGGTGACGGGCAAGGTCGAGAAACTGGGCCCCGAGGAGCAGATCGAGAAGCAGAAGGCCAAGGGCAGCGAGAAGGCGGAAGGCGCGAAGCCGACCGACAACACTCCCCCGCCGCCGCCACCCGTGGCGGACAAGCTGACCGAGGAAGAGGCCAAGAACGTCGACGCCGCGGCCGACGCGGTGCCGACAGTCGACCCAGAGCTCCAGAACAAGACGGTGGGCCCCGCCCCCAAGATCAGGCTTGAGGGCGAGAGCGACCCGAAGCGCACGGATGACCAGGCCAAGGCGCTGAAGGACAAGCAGTCCGACATCCAGAGCACGGGTCGTGAGGACGCGGCCAAGCCGATGGGCGAGGACCAGATCTTCCCCAACGCACCGCAGGAGCAGCTGGTCGGGAAGGCCGTGGGCCGCGCCGGCGGCAAGGGCGGCAATCTGGCTGCGTCGTCCATGCCCAAGCCCGGCGTCGGCGCGGTCGCCAAGCAGGAGCGCGGAAGCGAGATCCAGGGTGCCGCGGGCCAGGCCCAGGGCGACCTGGGCGCCAAGGAGAAGGAACAGCAGCAGGGCGAGCAGCAGGCCAAGCAGGAGAAGCAGACCGAGATCGACCGCGAGGTCACTCAGAACGTGGAGAAGCAGACGGCCGAGCGTGGCCGTGCGGCGGAGGATGCTCAGCGCGAGCGCGAGGGCTGGCGCAACGAGCAGGACAAGGAGATCGAGGACGCGGACAAGGAGTCCGAGAAAGAACACACGTCCAAGAACAAGGAAATCGTCAAGGCCCGCGACGACAAGGACAAGGAGGTCGGCGACAGGAAGGACAAGGACAACCAGCAGATCGACACGGAGCGGGAGAACGCGGAGAAGGAGGCCGAGAAGAAGAAGAAGGAGGAAAAGCCCTCCGGAGGCTTCTTCGGCTGGGTCGCGGACAAGGTGAAGAGCGCCTTCAACGCGATCCTCGAAGCGGTGACCGCGGTCTTCGACGCCGCGCGCAAGGCAGTCAACGGCATCATCGACACGTTCAAGGAGTGGGCCAACAAGGCCATCGACTTTGTACGTGACCTCGCGATCAAGGCGATCGGTGTGCTGGCGGACGCGCTGATCGCCATCGGGGACGTACTGCTCGCGGCGTTCCCCGAACTGCGCGACAGGTTCCGCAAGGCGATCGAAGGCCTGCGCGACAAGGCGATCGCCGCGGTCAACACGCTGGCGGACGGCCTGAAGAAGGCTGTGAACGCGCTGCTGGACGCTCTGGCGGCGGGCCTGAACGCGCTACTCGATGTGCTCGAGGCGGGCATCAAGGCCGTCATCAAGATCTACCAGGCGGTCATTCTCGGCGCGATCAAGTTCGCCCAGGCGGCGATCGAAGCGCTGGGCAAGTTCGCGGCACTGGTCGCGGACATCGCGCCGGACCCGGGCGGCTGGATCGGCAAGGCGGGCAGCTCGGCGAAGGCGGGTATCACCGACCACCTCTGGGGCGCGATCAAGACAGGCGTGAAGCGGTGGTTCGACACGAAGGTCGAGGGCATTCTGGGGCTCGGCAAGGCCGTGATCAACGTCCTTGTGAAGGGCTGCGTCTCGATCAAGCAGATCGGCAAGATGGCGTGGGAGGCGATCATCGCCTCGCTGCCGATGATGATCGCCTCGATCGTCATCGAGAAGGTCGTCTCGATGATCGTGCCCGCGGCGGGCGCGATTCTCACGATCGTTCAGGGTCTGATGGCGGCCTGGCAGAGCATCAGCTCGATCCTCTCCGCATTCAGCAAGTTCTGGGCCTACTTGAAGGCGGTGAAGGCCGGCCCGGCCGCGTGCCTCTTCGCCGAGGCGGTGGCCGCGGGGATCGTGGCGCTGCTGGACTTCATCGCCAACTTCCTTCTGGCGCGGCTCGGTTCCGCGACCAAGGGGGTCGGCAAGCGGCTCAAGGCCATGTCCGAGAAGATCATGAAGGGCCTACAGAAGGCGGGCGGGGGCGCGAAGAAGGCGGCGGGCTCGGCGGTCAACAACGCGCGGGGCGCGATCCGCAACGCCACGCAGACCTTGCGCAGGCCCCCGGTGGCGCCCAAGCCGAAGGCGAAGCCTTCCCCGAACCCGAAGGCGCCGCCGAAACCGAAGGACGCGGCGACGCCGAAGTCACCGGCGAAGCCGCAGCCGACGCCGGCGAAGCCGAAGGACACGACACCTGGAGGCACGAAGGGTAAAACGCCCGAAGCCTCCAAGAAGAGGAAAGAGATCGAGGGCCCCAAGCCCACCAAGCCCCAGAAGCCGAAGTCCCCCTTGGGCAACGCCCTCGGCAGGGCAAAGAGGGCGGTCAAGTCGGCCTTGACGAAGGTCCGCAACGCGGCGAAGACGCTGGGCAAGAAGCTCAAGAAGAGCAAGCCGGGCAAGGCCCTGAAGAACAGCGCGTCGAAGCTGCGCAACGTCTTCAAGCAGAAGCGCGACAACCTGCGCGACCACAAGAAGAAGCAGACGGACCAGAAGAAACAGAACAAGGACGAGCACAAGAATAAGAAAGATCAGCAGCACGGCGATCGGCTCGCCAAAGCTGTGGCCCGCATGCGCCCGGCCCTCAAGGCCATGCTGCGCAAAGGGGTGCCGCCGCGCATTCTCAACGCTGCCCTCAATGCGATGCGGGTCTGGTACCGGCTGTCCCGAGTGGCGGCCGACGGCGCCCGGAAGTTCACCATCCGGGCATGGGCCAGCCCACCGGCGATCGTCGTACCCGGCACGACGGTCACCATCGAACCCCGCGAGGCGCTTGCCTTCGTCCAAGAACTCTCAGCGGAAGTGCGCTCCAAGTCCGCTGCCAACGAGAACCGCAACAGCCCGGCAGAGGTCATCCGCGACCCGGAGACCGGGAAAGTGAGTCAAGTAAAGGCGAGCGAAGGGACGCGTATGAGCGAACTCGTCGCAGACCTGGACGACCTCCAAGCCGGCGGCGAATTCCCGGAGCACGGCGCCAAGAAGGGGGTGAAGGATGTACTGAAGAAAGACCCCGAGACAGGAAAGAAGGTGAGCACCGGAGAGCAGAAGCAATACGACCTCCCTGGCGAATGGGACCTGGACTGGGAAGGCGAAAGCGGCGGCGTAAAGATGCACGAAATGCCCGGCGGCGTTAACACCGTGGCCCACATGCGCCAGGAAGGACAGGTAAGGGGAGACGCACCGCCCTACTCCAAACTTGCCAAGCGGGAAGGCGTTCATGGCTACGCATACCTCGAACAGCACGGTGAGAACTATCTGAAGCTTTTCAAAGGAGACAAGGTCGGCCGGGTCATGGGGGATACGGAGCGCAACAAGGCGCGAACTCTGATGGCCATCACCGGCTACAGTGAGAAGCGCCGGGATGAATCGTCACGAGTATATTCGGCCATGCTGGCGAAGATGCTGGCACGCGCATCCGTCAAGGGCGACACAGGGCTGCTGAAATCTGCCCTGGAGGATTACCCGGTCGCTCCCGGGGGTGCGCAGAACGCCATTCCGAGCAAGGACGCGTGGATCGCCGGAAAGAGCAAAGAAGATCAGCTGAAGGAGTTGCAGCAGCGGTACGAGCAACGCATGGACGAGGCAGGCACCAAGGAAGAAGAGAAGGGTCTGAAGAGGCAGCGAACCAAGGAGCGGACTGGGATAAGCGGTGCACCGAAGCGCAAGAAGCCGCTGATCGGGGGCGAGGACCTCGCGGAGCGCGAGGCGAAGTACATCGAGATGTTCCTCAGCGGCTACACCTTTGATTTCAGCGAGGACGTGCCACCTGAGAAGGTTAAACGAGAAGTGTTCGAGAAGATTCGACAGGAGATCCTGGACGCTCACGGATTGAACTGATCCGACACCGCCCGAAGCGGCCATACACATCGGAAGTAGCAAGGTGGATCCCATGCCAGCCAATCACTCGACACGCACTCGCCGTCTGGTACTCAAACAGCGCGACTGGACGGAGGCCAACCGCTTCGCCGAACAGCACAGCTGGCCTGAGGAACCCGCTGAGGACAGTGGAACGGGAAGGAAGTCCAGGGTCTGGTCCCTCGATGAAGACACCGTCTTCCAGGTGACCCGGGACCGTACCTCCGGCGAATTCTGCTGTTTCTTCTACGGCTCGGACCGCGACGAACTGGTGAGGCTGCTCGGTGAAGCGGAGCAGGAGCTGGACGTCTGGCGCATCCCCGAGCTCCTCAACGAACCCTACGAGGAGACCGACCCACGCATGCTGGTCCAGTCCATCTTCCGGCTGGGGCTGGGCGCACCACCGGTCCACTCCCCTGAGTTCATGCCTCCGCTGGCGAACGCCCTTGCCCATGAGAACCCCATGGTGCGAGCCGCGGCAGCCCGTACCACCGCCTACATGGAGTGGCCGGAACTGTTCCCGATCGTCCAGGCGATGGCGGAAGGCGACACAGACCAACGAGTGCAAGCGGAAGCGGAGAAGATCGTGACTGTATATCGTCGAGCCGGGCTCGGTGACGCATGACCCGCTACGCAGACATACCCAAGCCCATCCGCTCCGGCATCGTCGTCGTCGACCCCGAGCGCGGCACCCCCCAGCGCATCATCGTCCTCCAGTTCAACCCCGACACCCTCGAACGCTCCCTCGCCCCCCAGGCCGCCGGCGGAGGTGGTGACAGCGGCGGGGCGGAGTGGAGGGACCGGAATGAGGCCCTGCGGCTGAAGGGGCCCGCGCAGGAGACGTGGAAGTTCACCGCCGAGATCGACGCCACCGATCAGTTCGACGTCGCCGCGCCCGACGGGATTCATCCGGAGCTGGCGACCCTCGAGATGCTGGTGCATCCCACCTCCGCTCAGCTGCGCGAGGCCTCGCGGCTGACCAAGAAGGGGACCATCGAGATCAGCCCGATCGAGATGCCGCTCACCCTCTTCACCTGGGGGAGCAAGCGCGTCATGCCCGTTCGGCTCACCGAACTGTCCATCAACGAGTCGGCGTTCGATGTGAATCTGAATCCGATTCGGGCCAGCCTCGGCATCGGAATGAAGGTCCTCAGCGTCAGCGATCTGCCGGCCGGACATCGGGGCGCCGATCTGTATCTGGCGCATCTGGCGCAGAAGGAGCGGCTCGCCAGAACCGCAAGAGGCGGGCGGCTGGCGGAACTCGGTCTGGGACGGGGGCTGTAGGACGTGATTGATCCGTACGAGAGCGCACTGGACGCCATTCCCGGCACACATCCGTATCCGCGGACCAGCAGATATCACGACGCGGAGATCGGGGTTCACCAACAAGCCGACGGCACCGAAGTGCGCTACACGAAGCGGCGGTTGCTGCCGCCCCTCAGCGCGGCCGCCGACGAGACCGCTCCGCACACCGTCAGCAGCGGCGAGCGGCCCGACCACATCGGGCAGCGGTACTTCGGCGACCCGGGACAGTGGTGGCAGATCGCGGACGCGAATCCTGTTCTCGATCCGGGCGAGCTGACCGCCGAGCCGGGGCAGCAGATCGACATTCCGCTGCCGGGTGGGTTCCATGGCTGATGAGCCCATCGGGAGCGGGCCCGTCCACCTCACCCTGCACATGGGACCCAAGCTCACCCGTCCCGTGCCGGCCGAAGTGACCGAGGCGCTGCTGTCCGCGCAGATCACCATGACCGCCGGGGAGCGGAGCGGTTTCCAGCTCGCCTTCGACCTCACCAAGCGTGGGCTGATCACTCAACGCCTGCTGCCCGAGGGGTTTTTCGATCCGAAAACCCGGGTGATCGTCACGACCTCGGTCAAGGGCACGCCGACCGTGATCCTGGACGGGCTCATCGTGCGGCAGGAAGTCGGTGCCAGCAATCAGCCGGGGCAGACCACACTCACCCTCACCGGCGAGGACCTGACCCTGCTGATGGATCTCGAAGAGCGGACGGACCGGTATCCGAATCTGGCGCCCGCCCAGCGGGTCGACCGGATTCTGCGGAAGTACGCCGACTACGGGATCGATCCCTGGATCATCCGTGAGCAGGTCCATCAGCCACCCCGCGAACAGCTCCGCGTCGACTACCAGACCGGCACCGATCTGCAGTATCTCAACGACCTGGCCAGGGCGAACGGTTACACCTTCTACCTCGACCCCGGGCCCCGGCCCGGCCGGTCCACCGCCTTCTGGGGGCCCGAGCTGCGCCTCGGGCAGCGTCAGCACGCGCTCAACGTCAACATGGACAACAACTCCACCGTCGACCAGCTGACCTTCTCCTACGACGGGACGGCCAGGGAAGAGCCGCAGGCGCGCGTGCAGGACCCGAGGACGCGCGACACCCGGCTGCTTGGGCAGCCCGATATCAGCCCGCTGCGGCCTCCGCTCGGCCGCCGGGCCTCGCCCGCGCTCAAGCGCAAGACCCTTTCCGGCACGGCGAAGAAGGAGCTCGGGCAGGCCCAGGCCGAGACGCTGGCGCGGGCCGCGACCTCCGCCGACGCGATATCCGGGTCCGGGTCGCTGGATGTCAATCGGCACGGATATGTGCTGCGGCCACGGGAGTTGGTGGGAGTTCGGGGCTCCGGCGTGACGTACGACGGCGACTACTACGTCAAGTCCGTCACCCACAATCTCCGCCCCGGTTCGTATCAGCAGAACTTCACGCTTTCCCGCGAGGGCCTGATCGCCCGCAGCACCACAGTGCGTCCGTAAAGACGTAAGGACCAGGAGAACTTCGCATGGCTGCAGGACCGAACAACCGGTTTCTCGGCAAGTTCCGGGGTCGGGTGATCGACAACAGGGATCCGCTCAAGATCGGCAGGATCACCGCTCAGGTACCGGACGTGCTGGGCGAGGAGGCATCCACCTGGGCGCTGCCCTGCCTGCCCTTCACCGGGCGCCAGGCCGGCCAGTACGTCGTCCCGCAGATCGGGGCGGGCGTCTGGATCGAGTTCGAGCAGGGCGATCCCAGCTTCCCGATCTGGACGGGGTGTTGGTACGGCGACGAGACGGAGCTGCCGCCCCGTGCGCGCGGGGAACTGCCCGCGTCCCAGCCGGTCGTGATCCAGACTCCCGGCGATCACAAGCTGGTGATGTCGGACGTGCCCGGCGGTACGGGGATTCTGCTGGAGGCCAAGGGCGGGGCGTACATCCAGATCGACGAGAGGGGCGTGACCATCGGCAACGGCCAGGGCGCGTCCATCGTGCTGATCGGGGACGAGGTCAACATCAACGAGGGCCGGCTGATCGTGCCGAAGAAGCGATGAGCACAGGGACCAGGGAAACGGGGAGAATCGTCTTGTCCGGGAATCTCGTGAACGGCGGGTCCGCGATCAGCTGCCCGCACGGCGGCCGGGTCGGGCCGGCCTCCGCCCCGTCGTCCGGCGTACGGATCGACGGCCATCAAGTGCCCTCCGCCGCCGACGTCTTCACCGTCAGCGGCTGCCGGCACACGGTCGACGGCGTACCCCATCCGTGCGTCACGGTCCGCTGGACCCCGGACCGCGACAGCGTGCTGGTCGACGGGGCGCCCGTGCTGCTCGACAGCACGTCCGCGCTCTGCTTCAGCGCCGCGCTGCTGCCGCAGGGGCCGCCGGCCGTCGGCGCGACGGCGCGGGGGGTGTCCTCCCGATGAGGCAGTTGAGGCGGACGAGGAGCGATATCGCCTTTCCCTTCCGGACCGACCGGCGGGGCCGTACCGCGCACGCGGCGTACGAGGACCATGTGCGCGATCTGATCGAGCAGTTGCTGTTCACCAGCCCCGGCGAGCGTGTGATGCGCCCCGACTTCGGCTGCGGGCTGCTCGATCTGGTCTTCACGCCCAACAGCCCCGAGCTGGCTTCCGCGCTGGAGTTGTCGGTGCAGGCCTCGCTGCAGCGCCGACTGGGCGAACTGATCGAGGTGGAGGCCCTGGACGTGGTGAGCGAGGAGAACGTGGTGCGGGTGTATCTGCGCTACGTGGTGCGCTCCACCGCGAGCCGGCGCGACGAGGTGTTCGAGGGGAGCGGCCCGGCATGAGCGGTACGAGCAACGACGTGGTCTGCCGTACGGACGGCAGGCGGGCGAAAATACGGGCTGCAGAGCTCGGCGGCGTGGACGCGGTCGAGGTCGGTGACGACGGGCTGACCCTCACCGTCACCTTCCTCGGCAAGGCGCCCCACGGGCTGTGCCCGGAGAACATACGCATCGACGGCGGCCGCCGGATCGCGGAGATAGCGGCCGTCGAGGTGTCGGTCGAACGCGAGGAGGACCCGGAGCTCGACGACCGGCTGCTCGTCACGGTCGACCGGGCCGGTGACACTTCCCGCTACCGGCTCTCGGTCGTCGACACGGATCCGTACGGCCGGCCGGGCACCGAGCCCTTCCCCGGCTTCGACCAGCGGTACTTCTGGGCCGAGTTCGAGTTCCGGCCCGACTGCCCCACCCCCTTCGACTGCAAGGACGCGCAGCAGGACTGCCCGCCCGTCCTCGCACCGGCGCCCCTCATCGACTACACGGCGCGCGACTACGACACGATCCGCCGGCTGATCCTGGACCGGCTGGCGCTGACCACCCCCGACTGGGTCGAGCGCAACGCCGCCGACCTGGGGACGACGCTGGTCGAACTGCTCGCCCACACCGCCGACCGGATCAGCTACCAGCAGGACGCGGTCGCGACGGAGGCGTACCTCGACACCGCCCGCAGGCGGGTGTCCGTGCGCCGTCATGTGCGGCTCATCGACTATCCGATGCACGACGGCGTCAACGCCCGCGCGTTCGTGGCGGTCGAGGCCGCAGGGGAACTGACGCTGCTGCCGGGCACGTTCCGCTTCGCCGCGGTCGACGTCCGTACGCTCGGGCCGCGCGACCGGCCCGAGATCGGCACCGTCATCGATGACCGGGATCTGGCCGTGCTGGACGAGCGCGGCTCGGTGGAGGTGTTCGAGCCGGTCGTCGGCCACGATCCGCTGGTGCTGCGCCCCGGGCACAACACGATCCGCTTCTGGACCTGGGGCGACGAGGTGTGCTCGCTGCCCAAGGGTGCCGTTTCGGCGACGCTTCGGGACGAGTGGGCGGACGAGGAGTGCGCGGTCAGGACGCTGGAGCTGGCGGCCGGCGATCTGCTGCTGATCGAGGAGGTACGGGGGGCGCGCTCCGGTACGCCGGGCGACGCCGACCCGGCCCACCGCCAGGCAGTACGCCTCACCTCCGTCACCCCGGCCGTGGACCGGCTGGCGGACCAGCCCGTCCTCGAGGTCACCTGGGCGCATCAGGACGCGCTCGCCTTCCCCGTCCGTCTCTCCACGCGCGGCGGACCGGGCTGCGAGCCGGTCGAGGATGTGAGCGTGGCGCGCGGCAATGTCGCGCTCGTCGACCACGGCCGGTCGCTGACCTTCTGTGACTCCGCGCCCGAGACGGTCACCGTGCCGCCCGCGCCGGCCGTCCTCGGGTCCTGCGATCCTTCCGGCTTCGGCTGCTGGGACCGCGATGCGGGCAATGAGACGGCCGATCTCATCAACTCCCGTCTCGACCAGACGCGTTCGGGCCGTCTGCTGACCGCCGATCAGGTACGGGAGCTGTTCACCGTGGTCGGCGAGGACGCGACCGGACGCGCCGGTCTCGGCCTGGAACTCGCGGGCAGGCGGCGGGAGAAGGTCGTACCGGGCACCGGGTACGAGCAGGCCGAGGCGCTGGCGACACTCCTCGCCCAGGTCGTCTACCCGGGCATTCCGGCGCGCTTCCGCCCGGTGCTGCAGCGCTCCCCCGTCGTCCAGTCCGTTCCGTTTCCCGACACGCGCCATGTCTCGGCCGGTCAGGCTTCGCGACTGGCTGCCGTCCCCGGCCGTGTCCGGCAGCGTCTGGTGGAGCTGTGGCGCAGCGCCCGCGACTGCGACGGGCTCACCGAGCCGGAGATCGCCGAGCTGACGGTGCTGTTCGGACTGCGCGTGCTGGAGCGTCTTGAGCTGCGCCGCCACCCGGTGCGCGCACTGCGCGAGTTGCTGCATCGCAGCGAGCGGCTGCTGGCGGCGAAGCTGCGACGGCTCGAGGTGCTGTCGGCCCGGGCACGGGCGGGCGCGGTGCTCGACGCGGGCATCTCCTGGGAGATCGCGCACACCTGGGGTCCGGAGTACGCGGCCGGGCTGCACCCGGACGAGCCGGTGCTGCGGGGACCTGCCGCGGCGCTCGTACAGGATGCGCGGGCCGCGCTGCCCGCGGTCACCTTGACGGACGACGACGAGCGATGGACGCCGAAGCGGGATCTGCTGAGCAGCGGTCCGCGGGAGCGGCACTTCGTCGGCGAGCTCGAGGACGACGGCCGGATCGCGCTGCGCTTCGGCGACGGGCGGCACGGCGCGCGCCCGCAGCCCGGCGCCCGGCTGGAGCTGCACTACCGGCTCGGCGGCGGCACCGCGGGCAACGTGGGCGCGGAGGCCATCAACCATCTGGTGCTGTGCCGCGATCCGGAGGAGTCGGACGCCGGGGACCCGATGCCGGTGGCCGGGGTGCGCAATCCGCTGCCCGCCGTCGGCGGCACCGAGCCCGAACCGGTCGAGCAGGTACGCCAGTTGGCCCCGCTCGACCTGAAGCGCACTCGGCTGCGTGCCGTCACCGCCGAGGACTACGCGGCGCTGGCGTCGCAGCTGCCGGGCGTACAGCGGGCGGCCGCGGAGATCCGCTGGACCGGCAGTGTGCAGGAGGCTCATGTCGCCGTCGACGCGCTGGGGGCCGGTGACGCGTCGCCCGAACTGCTCGACTCGGTGTCGTACGCCCTGGAGAGCTGTCGCCGGATCGGACACGACCTCGTCGTGGGACCTGCCCGGTCGGTGCCGCTGGACATCGCGCTCGCGGTGTGCGCCGCACCCGGCCATCAGCACGGGCAGATCCTCGCCGAGCTGTACCGGCTGCTGGGCAGCCGTCGGCTGTCCGGCGGACGGCTCGGTTTCTTCCACCCCGACGCGCTGAGTTTCGGCGAACCGGTGCGGCTCAGCCGTCTGGTGGCCGCGGCTGCGGGCGTGCAGGGCGTGGAGAGCGTCACGGTGACCCGGCTGAGCCGGCTGTTCCATGAGGACCCACTCGACCACTCGGCACTGGAGGCAGGCGTGCTGCGGCTCGGCCCGCTGGAGATCGCGCGTTGCGACAACGACCCGGACCGGCCCGAGAGCGGGCGGCTGACCATCGAGCTCGGCGGAGGTACGCGATGAGCGGCGCCTGCGGTTGCGGCTGCGGCTGCGGTGGACACGACGAACGCCACGCGCCCGAAGCCCACCGGGGGTCCGGGGGTCGTCCCCCGGGAAAACTCGGCAACCCGCCGGGGCGCACGGCCCTGGACTACCGGGTGGGCGAGTACGGCTCGTTCCTGGCGGCCATGCTCGACCGGCTCGCCTCCCCCGCCTATCCGGCGCTGCGCGGGCTGACCGTCCGTACCCCTGACGATCCGGCGCTCGGGCTGCTGGACTCGTGGGCGGTCGTCGGCGACCTGCTCACCTTCCACTCCGAGCGGATCGCCGACGAGGGCTATCTCCGTACCGCGAACGAGTACCGCTCTCTGGCGCTGCTCGGGCGTCTGGTGGGGCACCGGCCGCGGCCGGGTATCGCGGCCGACACGCATCTCGCGTACACGCTGGACCGCGATCCGCGGGCCGAGGACGTGCCGGTGCTGATCCCGCGCGGCGCGCGCAGCAACAGCGTGCCCACCACGTCCGACGAGGAGTCCCAGGCCTTCGAGACCAGTGAGGACCTGATCGCCCGCTGGGCCTGGAACGAGCTGGCGGTGCGCCGGCGCCGGCCCGCCCTGTTCACAGCGGACGATCTGCGCAAGCGGTCGGGGATCTACGTCTCCGGGACCGGCACCTCGCTGCAGACCGGGGACAAGCTGCTGTTCGTCTTCGGCGGCGACCAGGAGGCGGGCGGGCAGCGGCTGTTGCTGCCGGTCGCGCGCATCCGGATCGACCGGGACGACGATGTGACGGCGATCGGGCTGCCGCAGTCCGCGCCGCCGTCACTGACCGAGCTGGTGGCCGAGCTCCGCGAGTGGATCACCGAGGACGAGCGGGAGGCCGAGGCGGGCGAACCCACGCCCGACAACCCCAACCCCCGCCCCATCAGCATGATCATCGAGCAGTTCGACGCTCAGGTGCTGGCGCCGCTGCGTGCCGATCTCGACGGGATCAAGTCCCCGGCGCAGTTCGCCCGGCGGCTCGCGGACCCGCACGACCGGCTCGCCGAGGCACAGGCCATCGCCGTTCCGTACGAGGAAGTCGCCGCCTGGTTCGAGCAGTTGGAGGCGGTGGTCGGTGAGCTGATGGAGCGGGCGGCCGACCTGGAGCCCTCGCAGCCGGCGCCTCCCACCCCTGCCGCGGGGGTCGGCTCCGCGGCCATGCGGGCGCTGGGCGCCGTACTGCCCGCGCTGCGCACCCGCGTCGTACGGCCCCCGTCCGGTGCCCGCACGTTGTCGCACGACCCGGGGCGGTACTTCGCGCCCGGCTCCGACCTCGGCGCGCAGCTGCTGTCCGCGCTGGACCCGCGGGTCGCCGACGGGATGTACGCGGCGTGGCGGCAGGCCGCCCCGGCCGTGCCCGCCCTGCTGCGCGAAGTGCAGTCGATGCGGGTGACCGCCGCTCCGTTCGGGGCGACGGCGCCGCTCAAGCCGGTACAGGACGACCGCGGGCGGGTCATCCGGCAGACGGACTGGCCGCTCACCGGCTCCGCGCTCACCACCATGCGGGTCGTGTACGACCCGGCTGGCCGGGTGCCGGTGCGAGCCGAGTTCCAGCACACGGAGACGGGCGACTCGGAGCAGCGGTCGGAGAATCTGCCCGCCGGGATCACGTTCGGCCTGGGGCCCGGCCGGGTCTCGCTCCAGACCCGGGCGGGTCAGGACCACGATCTGAGCTGGCTGACCAGGCGCCCCGCGGACTCCCAGGAGCCGGGTGTGACCGCCCAGTTCTTCTCCGGGCTCCCCGAGCGGACCATCTTCGTGTCCCGCCCCGCCGAGGACGGGCGAGTGCATGTGGCCGTACACAACGGCGAACCGCTCAACTGGCTGCTGTCGCCCGGCGAGCACAAGCAGGTCGCCCACGGCGGGTTCGAGGTGACCGTGCGGTACACGGTCGGCAGCGAGCCGGCGAATGTCGAGGTCGGCATCACGACCGTGCCGGAGCAGGCCAACCGCCATGTCCTGCCGCTCGACTCCGTGCAGGACTCGATCACGGTCGGCAGCTGGGTCGCCATCGAGCGTCCCCGCAAGGGCGCCGAAGGCCCCGACGGGATCCCGGGCGACGCGAAGCTGAAGTTCGTGACCAGCCGCGTCACCGCCGTACGCACCGCCGCGTACACCAACTACGGCATCACGGGCCGGGGCACCGAGCTGACGCTCGCCGACCCGTGGCTGGACGAGCACGACGTGCTGCTCTCCGCGATCCGGGACGCCACGGTGCACGCAGGCGGTGTGGCTCTGCGACCGGCCGACGAGCCGCTCGGCGAGGATGTGCACGGCAATGAGCTCGAACTCGCCGAGCTGTACGACGGGTTGCGGCCCGGACGCCATCTGGTGGTGTCGGGCGAGCGCACCGACATCCCGAACACGGCCGGGGTACGCGGCACCGAACTGGCGGTGATCGCCTCGGTGGAGCAGCAGTTCGACCCGCTGCTGCCTGGCGACCATGTCCATACAAGGCTGACGCTCACCACGGATCTGACCTACCGCTACCGGCGCGACACGGTGCGCATCCAGGGCAATGTGGTGCCCGCGACGCACGGCGAGAGCCGCGACGAGCCGATCGGCGGCGGCGACGCCGACCGGACCAATCAGACGTTCACGCTCTGGCAGTCGCCGCTGACCTGGCTGCCCGCCGACAATCCCCTGGGCGCCACACCCACGCTGGAGGTGCGCGTCGACGGGCTGCTGTGGCACGGGGTGGACAGCCTGGCCGGACACGGACCGCGCGAGCGGGTCTATGTGTCGGGCACGGCCGGTGACGGGCGTACGACCGTGACCTTCGGCGACGGGGTGCACGGCGCGCGGCTGCCCACCGGGCACGAGAACGTCCGGGCCCAGTACCGCTTCGGCACCGGCAAGGCCGCCAACGTCCGGGCGGACCGCATCACCCAGACCATCACCCGGCCGCTGGGCGTCACCGCCGTCACCAACCCGCAGCCCGCCACGGGCGGCGCGGACGGCGACGGCCCGGGTCTGACCCGGCGCACGATCCCGCTCGCGGTCTCCGCACTCGACCGGCTCGTGTCCCTCACGGACTACGAGGACTTCGCCCGCTCACGGGCGGGCATAGGCCGGGCCGCGGCGCGCGAGATCTTCGACGGGCGGCGGCGGGTCCTGCATGTGACGGTCGCGGGCGTGGACGACATCGCGATCGCCGAGGACTCCGAGGTGCTGCGTGCGCTGCGCTCCTCGCTCGCCGAGTACGGCGACTCCCGGCTGCCGGTCCGGGTGGATGTACGCGAACTGGTGCTGCTGCTGCTCGCGGCGAAGGTGAAGGTCGCGCGTGACCACACCTGGACGGTGGTGGAGCCGAGGCTCCGGCAGGCGCTGCTGCGTGAATTCGGCAGCGGGCGGCGCGAGTTGGGCCGCCCCGCGCGTCTGTCCGACGTCCTGGCGACCGCACACAAGGTGCCCGGTGTGGACTACGTGGACGTGGACCTCTTCACCGGAGTCCCGGCGTCCGTCACCCCCGACGAGCTGACCGCTCTCGCGGGTTCGCTCGCCGAGCCGCGGACCGCGGTCGGGGCCCGGCTCGCCGAGTACGACGAGGACGTGCACCGGGTCACCGCGAAGGACGGCGAGACGCTCACCCGGATCGCCGCCCGCCACGGCATCGCGCTCGCCGAACTGCTGCGTCTGAACCCGGACATCACCGATACCCGGCGGCTGGCGAAGGGACGGGCGGTGTTCGTCTTCCGCGGCATCCGGCCCGCCCAGCTGGCGCTGCTCTCACCGCATGTCGCGGACACGCTGATTCTGACGGAGGTCAACGCATGAACACCCACGAAAGGAGCACCGCATGAGCAGGGAGCCGGACGGGCTCGCGGAGCTGCTCCCGCAGTGGCACCGGCTGCGGGACGCCGAGGGCGGAGAGCCGCTGCGCGCGCTGCTCGCGGTGATCGCCGAGCAGGTCGACCTGGTACGGGACGGCGTCGAGCAGAGTTACGAGGACTGGTTCGTGGAGACCGCGGCGCCCTGGGTGCTGCCGTATCTCGGGGATCTGGTCGGCTACAAACCGCTGCCGGGCTATGAGCGCGTGCAGGCGAAGGGGCTCGAGGGCGAGGCCGGGGACGCCGATTCGCGCAGCCGCCTCGCCGAGGCCCTCGCACCGCGCCGCGATGTCGCGGCGACGGTCGCCAACCGGCGGCGCAAGGGCACCCTGGCTCTGCTGGAGGAGCTGGCCCAGGAGGTCGCCGGATGGCCCTCGCGGGCCGTGGAGTTCTCCCGGCTCGTCTCCCACCAGCAGCCGGTGAAGCTGTACGGAACGGGGACGGACGCCGCGAACGCGCGCCGCCTCGAGCGCGGCCGGCTGGTCGACGTACGGGAGGGGGCGGCGCTGGATCTGGCGGGCGGCCCCTTCGGTGCCGTCGCGCAGTCGGTGAATGTGCGGCGGTCCGGTTCGGCGCGTACGCAGGGGGGCTACTCCCCCGCCGGGGTCGGGCTGTTCGTCTGGCGGCTCAAGCCGTACCGCGTGACCAGAGCGCCCGCGTACTGCATCGACCGGGCCCGCAATCTCTACACCTTCTCGATTCTGGGCAATGACACTCCGCTGGTGACCAAGCCGGTCCCTGAGCCTTCGGCGACGCATGTCGCGACGATCGACAATGTGCCCGCGTACATCCGGCGCCGGCAGCTCGCCGACCGGCTGGCGGACTACTACGGGCCCGGCAAGAGTTTCACGATCCGGCGCGACGGCCAGGACGAGCCGGTGGCCCTTTCGGACATCGTGGTGGCCGATCTGACGGACTGGCGCTACCGCCCGGGGCGCGGGCAGGTCGCAGTCGATCCGGCGCTCGGCCGGATCGCCTTCGGCTCGCGCTCCGCGCCGCGGCAGGGCGTCTGGGTCACCTACCACTACGCGTTCGGGGACGACACCGGCGGCGGCGAGTACCCGCGCGAGCGTGAGACACCGGTGGCGGCGAAGCTCTACCCGGTCGGCCCGGGGCAGACGTACCAGCGGATCATGGACGCGTACAACGACTGGCGCACCGACCGGCGGGCGGGGCGCTGCGGACCCGAGGGCATCATCGAGATCACGCACAGCGGCGCCTACCAGGAGCAGCTGGACTTCGATCTGGACCCCGGCGACCGGCTGGAGCTGCGCGCGGCCGAGGGAACCCGGCCGGTGATCCGGCTCCTCGACTGGTACAGCAACCGGCCCGACGCGCTCAACATCCGCGCGCAGGAGGACTGCGAGGGAGACGCTCCCCGGATCGTGCTGGACGGTCTGCTGATCACCGGGCGCGGACTCAATGTCACCGGTCCGGTCGGCGCGGTGGTGGTGCGGCACTGCACGCTGATACCTGGCTGGTCGCTGGAGCCGCAGTGCGAGCCGCACTCCCCCGAGGAGCCGAGCCTGGTCCTGGACCGGACCACCGCGTGCGTGTCCATCGAGCGCAGCATCCTCGGCACCATCGAGGTGATCGGCGACGAGGTCAACCACGATCCGCTGCCCATCCACATCCGGGACAGCATCCTGGACGCCACCGGCCACGACCTGCCGGCCCTGTCCGCGCCGGACTGCCGCCACGCGCACGCCGTTCTGCACGCGCACCGCACCACCGTCATCGGCGAGGTGCACACCCACGCGGTGGAGATCGCCGAGAACAGCATCTTCACCGGGCGGATGCAGGTCGTCCGGCGGGGCATCGGCTGTGTCCGGTTCTCGTACGTGCCGCTCCTCTCGCGCACGCCGCGCCGCCATCGCTGCCAGCCGGATCTGGTGGGCCGTACCAACGCGCAGTTGGTACGGCCGCTGTTCACCAGTGAGCGGTACGGCACGCCCGCGTACGGGCAGCTGGCCGCGGGCTGCGCGGAGGAGATCAGGCGCGGCGCCGAGGACGGTTCCGAGATGGGCGCCTTCCACGATCTCTACCAGCCGCAGCGCGAGGACAGCCTGCGGGCCCGGCTCGCCGAGTACGCCCCGGCCGGCACCGACGCCGGGATCATCCCCGTCACCTGACACGACTTTTCACCGAACGCCGAACTTCCGAGGGGGACCCCTTCCCATGCACGCAGACATCTCCCGCATCACCTTCCGGCCGGACCGGCACTACTCGGCGGTGATCGCTCAGCAGGGCCGCGTACAGCTCGACGCGGACGCCAATGAGCAGGCCGCGATCCAGTTGCTGCAGGCCCGCACGACCGCCGCCGATCTGATCGGGCAGCACGGCGGCCCGGCCGGCGCCACCGGCTTCGCACTGGCCTTCGTGGGCGGCGGCCGCGAACTGGACGATCTGTCCATCGGCGCCGGCCGCTACTACGTGGACGGCATCCTGCTCGATGCGACACGTCCCCAGCCGGGCGTACCGGTCGTCGACGACGGGCATGCGGCCGAGGACGCTGACGAGGACGCGCCGCCCGCGGACGCGCAGCCCCCGGCCACCTGGACGTACTGGGACCAGCCGGACGGCTACCGGGACCCGGAGCGCCCCGGTGACCGGCTGCCGACCCAATTCCCGTATCTGGCCTATCTGAAGGTGTGGGAGCGCTCGGTCACCGCGGCCGAGGACCCGCTGCTGCGTGAGGTGGCGCTGGGGTCGGCGATGCCCGACACGGCCGCTCGGCTGAAGACCGTCTGGCAGGTGCTGCCGCTGCCGGGCTCGCAGCTGGAGGTGGAAGACGGGGCGTCCAAGGACCAGGTCCGGGCGGCGTTCGCGAAGTGGGCCGCGGCGCAGGCGCCGACCGCGCGAATGGCGGCGCGCAGCGAGCGTCCCGAGCACGCGGACGAGGACCCGTGCCTGGTGAAGCCGGACGCCCGGTACCGGGGCCCGGAGAACCAGATGTACCGCGTGGAGATCCACGAGGGCGGCGGGGCCAAGGACGCCACCTTCAAGTGGTCGCGGGAGAACGGTTCGGTGACCTTCCCCGTCGACGAACTCGACGGTACGTGGGTGGAGTTGGCGTCGCTCGGCAGCGACGACAAACTCGATCTGAACGTCGGCGACCTGGTCGAGTTCGTGGACACCGCCTACACCAGCCGCGGCGAGCCGCTGCCGCTGCTGCGGGTGGAGGAGGTCGACCTGCCGGGGCGGCGGGTGCGGCTCTCCGGCGAGCCGGACTCCTCGGTCGGGCGGCGGCCCGAACTCCACCCGTTCCTGCGACGCTGGGACCACCGTTCGGGCTCCCGGCACACGAGCGGCTCCGGCCGTACGAAGCAGGGCGCGGCCAAGCTGCGCCACGGCGCGGTCCGGATCGAGGAGGGCGGCTGGCTGCCGCTGGAGGACGGCGTACTCGTGTACTTCGAGCCGGGCAGGACGTACCGGACCGGTGACTTCTGGACCGTTCCCGCGCGCACGGCGACGGGCAATGTCGAGTGGCCGACGGACGCGGCGCGCCGGCCGCTGCTGCAGGCCCCGGCCGGGATTCAGGTCCACTACGCACCGCTGGCCTGGGTGCTGGGCGAGGGCTCCACGCCGGATCTGCGGATGACGTTCGCGCCGCTGGCGGCCGTCATCCCCGCCGCGAACGAGGCGGAGCTGGCGGCGGAGGCCACGGCCGAGGCGGAAGCCCTGGCGGCCGAGACCGCGGCGGCCGCCGGTTCGGGCGCGCGCACGGCGGGGCAGGACGACGAAGGACAGCCCGCGCACTGACGTACCACCTGGGAAGGAGCACCAACGATGGCGACGCCCCTGTCAGCCGACAAACTGCTCAAGGTCCTCCGTGACGAGGGTCTGCACGTCGTGGAGCACCGGAGCTGGCGCACGCACAACCGCAACCACAAGGGTCCGTGGGGGCCCATGCACGGGGTGATGATCCATCACACCGTGACCTCGGGCACCCAGAGCTCCGTCGAACTCTGCTACAACGGCCATTCGAGCCTGCCGGGGCCGCTGTGCCACGGGGTGATAGCCAAGGACGGCTCGGTCCATCTGGTCGGCAACGGCCGTGCCAACCACGCCGGTCTCGGCGACGACGACGTGCTGCGGGCGGTGATCAACGAGACCGCGCTGCCCGCTGACAACGAGGCCAACACCGACGGCAATCGCTACTTCTACGGCTTCGAGTGTGTCAACCTCGGCAACGGCACGGACCCGTGGCCGGCCGCCCAGCTGGAGGCCATCGAGAAGGCGTCGGCGGCGATCTGCCGGGCGCACGGCTGGGGTTACCGCTCGGTGATCGGCCACAAGGAGTGGCAGCCGGGGAAGATCGACCCGCGCGGGTTCACGATGGACTCGATGCGGAGCCGCATCAGGGCGCGGCTCGGCGGCGGGCCGGACGGCCCGCCCAAGCCGCCCGCGCCGAAGCCCCCGGCGAAGTTCGAGCCGTTCCCCGGAGCAGCGTTCTTCCAGGCCGGGCGGAAGAGCCCCATCATCACGGCCATGGGCAAGAGACTGGTGGCCGAGGGCTGCGGGAAGTACGAGGTCGGCCCGAGCCCGGACTGGTCGGAGGCGGACCGCAAGTCGTACGCGGCGTGGCAGCGCAAGCTGGGCTTCACGGGGAGCGACGCGGACGGCATTCCGGGCAAGTCGAGCTGGGACAGGCTGCGGGTGCCGAACGTCTGACCCACGTCCGGGGTGGCCCGGGGCTGCGCCCCAGGCTCCTGTACGGCCTTCGGCCGTGTCCTCGATCGCCGGGCAACTCAAGCCTCGCCGGCGATTGAGGCGGGGGGTCCGGGGCGGAGCCCCAGCGGGCGCCGCCGCGCACGGTAACGTGCCATCCCGCAGAGGGTGGACGATCCGCTTCCGCTGGAGGAACGATGAGCCCGGGCGCGACCACAGTCATCGCAGCCGACGACGTGCGCGCCGCGCTCCCCATGCCCACCGCAATCGCCGCACTCCAGGACGCGCTGCGCGAAGGCCTCGACCCGGAGACCGATCCCGCCCGCACCGTGGTCCCGGTCGACCACGGTCAGTTGCTGCTGATGCCCTCGCACTCCCGTCGGTACGCGGGCGTCAAGCTCGCCACGGTCGCACCGGGCAACCCCGCCCTCGGACTCCCCCGCATCCAGGGCACCTATCTGCTTCTCGACGCGCGGACGCTCGTCCCACTCGCGCTGCTCGACGGTGTCGCGCTGACCGCCATCCGTACGGCGGCAGTCTCGGCGGCCGCCGCCGATCTGCTCGCCGCAGCGGACGCCGAGCGGCTTGTCGTCTTCGGCACCGGCCCCCAGGCGCACAGCCATATCGAGGCGCTGCGCGCCGTCCGCCCGCTGCGGCACATCACGGTCGTCGGGCGCGACCGCGGCCGTCTCGCCATCTTCCTTCAGCAGTACGGGGATTCGGGACCGGTGGTGGAGGCCGGTACGCCGGACGCGGTGGCACAGGCGGATCTGATCGCCTGCTGCACCACCGCCCGTACGCCCCTGTTCGACGGATCAGCGCTGTCCGCGCACGCGACGGTCCTCGCCGTCGGCTCGCACGAGCCGGATGCGCGCGAGGTCGACGACGAGACGGTGCGCCGCTCGACGGTGGTGGTCGAGGCGCGCGGCGCGGCGCTGCGTGAGGCGGGCGACATCATCCTGGCCATCGGCTCGGGAGCGCTGGCCCCCGGCTCCCTCGTCGGCCTCGCGGAGCTCGCCCGCGGCACGGTCAAGGCCGACGGCTCCCGCCCCCGGCTGTTCAAGAGCGTAGGCATGGCCTGGGAGGACCTGGTCGTCGCCGGTGTCGTGTACGAGTCCCACCAGGGCCGGGTCTAGGGTCTTTCGTTTGCAGTTTGTCGAGCGCGGTGATCGGCATCGTCCAGGCGTAGTCGCCACACCCAGCGGAGCATGACGACGGAAACGACCGCGGCGAGGGCGCACCAGGTGGAGACGAACTCCAGCCGCCACAGCGCCGCGCAGACCACCGCACCGGCCCCGGCCAGCACTCCGAGCAGCCGCAGTACGGGGTCCTTGGCGAGCAGCAGGGAGCCGACGTGGCCAGGAGATACCCGACGATGATCAGCGGCGAGTTCGGCAGGTCGAGGACATAGGCCAGAGTGTGGCCCCGGATCTCCGCCGTGACGGGCCGGGTGGCCAGGCAGTACGCGAGTACGGCGGCGGTGGCGAGCCCGGCGGCGGCCGGGACCACCAGCCTGGGCCGTACGCGCGACGGGGCGGCGAGCAGTACTCCGAACGGCACCCACACCGGCAGCAGCGGCAGGGCGATCACGGCCCAGGCCACGGTGGCGGGGCCCGCCCCGCCGGCCGAGCGCCAGACGACGGACTCGATGACCTGGTGCGCTCCGAGGAGCAACGGCAGCGCGGCGAGCGGCAGATCGCGGGCCCGGCGCACCTGCGCGACGCAGGCCACCCCGACGGCGGCGATAGCGGTGCCTGCCACGAGGTCGGCCGTCGCACTCCAGCACATGGCGTCACCCGGGCCTCAGGGACAGGGGAAAGCGGTCGATCAAGCTATATCCCAGGAGGCGGTACGTCGCGGTCCCTGCTGGATCCCATCCCGGCGCACCGCACGGCCGGGATCGAGGTGCTGCGCGCCGCTGACGGCGAAGCGGAGCTCGCCCTGGAGACGCCTGCGTCCCTGACGAACGTGATCGGCTCGCTGCACTCCGGCGGACTCATCGCCCTGATCGACGCCGCCGGGCTGGCCGCGATGATCGCGACGGCCGAGGACGCCGACGCGTTCCAGCGAGTGGTGCCGCTGGGAGCTGTCGCGTCCCTGGAGTTCCTGGCGCCCGCCCGGGGACGGCTCGTGGCCACCTGCCGGCTGGACGATCAGGCCCGCCAAGCGCTGCGCCCGGTCCTCTCCGGGGACTCGGCACGCGCCCGCCTCACCACTCGGGCCGAGGTCGTCGACGCGGTCGGAGAGCTGGTGTGCCGAGGGCGCTTCGACTGGAGCGTGCGGCGTACGTGAGCGTGCGGCGTACGTAAAGGACTCAGGCTCCCGGCGGCTGGTGCAGGCCGAAGGGCGAGCCCTGGTCGTCGTGGCACAGCTTGAAGCGGCCGAACCGGGCGATCGACTCCTCGTCGTCGCCCGCGTCGAAGTCGTCGACCGTACCGCCCAGCTCACGGACGCGTTCCAGCGCGAGCTTCATGTCGTCGACCTTGAAGAAAACGTACGGGCTCGCCCCGGAGTCCCCGCCGTGCACTCCCCCGGGGACATTGGGCGTCCGGATCAGAAACCCGCCGCCTTCCGTGGCGCCCGGTTCGAAGGTCCAGCCGAACATGCCGCCGTAGAAGGTCCGGGCCTGTTCGTAGTCGGCCACGCCCAGTTCGAAGAAGGAGATCTCACCGGCCATCGCGGGGCTCCCGTCACCGTCGAGGAGACTGTCGGACCCACCGTACGGCGGGCTCCGGCCCGCTGCACCCGGCCGGTCATGCCCGCTCGGGACCCTCTCCGGGCGCGCGGGCGCGGCGGCGCGCCGCCATTCCGCACTGCCCCGCCCGATCGGGGACCTGGATAGGGCATGGTGCGCAGAGGATCAAGAGCGAGCCGGAGAGTGCAAGGTCACAGCCCTTTCCCCTGCTGCACCTTTGCGGCCCTGACCTAACATCTGAGCATGACGGTCCTCCCCGAAGACGGGTTTTCGCTGGCCGCCGAGTTCCCGGATGCGACCCATGAGCAGTGGCAGAGCCTGGTGGCCGGCGTACTGCGCAAGGCAGGCAAGGACATCCCGGACACGGCGGCCGAGGACGTGCTGTCCACGGCGCTCGAGGACGGGCTCACCACCCGTCCGCTGTACACCGCACGCGACGGCGCGCTGAGCGCCGGCTATCCGGGGTTCGCACCCTTCACCAGGGGCGGCACGCCGGAGGGTGGTGCGGTCTCCGGCTGGGACGTACGCCAGCGCCATGACCGGCCCGATCCGGTGCGTACGAACGAAGCCGTGCTCGCGGACCTGGAGAACGGGGTCACCTCGCTCTGGCTGACCGTCGGCCCGGCCGGTGTGCCCGTCTCCGGGCTCGGCACGGTCCTGGACGGCGTCTACCTCGACCTGGCGCCCGTCGTGCTCGACGCCGGTGCCGAATTCGACGCCGCCGCACGGGAGCTGCTGCGGCTGTACGAGGAGCGGGGCGTCGCTCCCGAGGCCGCGCTCGGCAATCTCGGCGCCGACCCGCTGGGGCACGCCGCCCGCACGGGGCAGTACGCGGATGTTGCCGGCCACACGGCCGCCGCGGCCGGACTCGCCGCGCTCTGCGACCAGCGGTACCCGGGACTGCGCGCGCTGACCGTCGACGCGCTGCCGTACCACGAGGCGGGCGGCTCGGCCGCCCAGGAGCTGGGCTGTTCGCTGGCCACCGGTGTCGCCCTGCTGCGTGCCCTCACCGCCGCCGGACTCCCGGTGGAAGCGGCCTGCGGCCAGCTGGAGTTCCGGTACGCGGCCACCGCCGACCAGTTCCTGACGATCGCGAAGCTGCGCGCCGCACGGCGGGTGTGGGCCCGGGTGGCCGAGGCCTGCGGGGCGGACGCCACGGCGGGCGCACAGCGCCAGCACGCCGTGACCTCGTCGGTGATGATGACCCGGCGCGACCCCTGGGTGAACATGCTCCGCACCACGGTCGCCTCGCTCGCCGCGGGTGTGGGCGGCGCCGATGCCGTGACCGTACTGCCCTTCGACCACGCGCTCGGCCTGCCGGACGCCTTCGCCCGCCGGATCTCCCGCAACACCTCGACGATCCTGGTCGAGGAGTCGCACGTCGGACGGGTCATCGACCCGGCGGGCGGCTCCTGGTACGTGGAGCAGCTCACCGATGAACTCGCGCACGCGGCCTGGGACTGGTTCCAGGAGATCGAGCGCGCCGGGGGCCAGGAGGCCGCGCTGCGCAGCGGGTTGGTCTCCGAGCGGCTCGGCGCCACCTGGGAGAGCCGTAAGAAGAACCTGGCCAAGCGGCGCGAACCGGTCACCGGCGTCAGCGAGTTCCCGCTGCTCGCGCAGGCGCCGGTGGAACGCGACCCCGCGCCCGCCGCACCCTCCGGCGGTCTGCCGAAGGTGCGCCGCGACGAGGCGTACGAAGCGTTGCGCGCCCGCTCGGACGCGCACCTCGCCGCCACCGGCGCCCGGCCGCGAGTCTTCCTCGCGGCGCTGGGCCCGGCCGCGGCGCACACCGCGCGCGCGTCGTTCGCCGCCAACCTCTTCCAGGCGGGCGGCATCGAACCGGTCCACGATCCGGTCTCGGTCGACGCGGCATCGGCCGCCGAGGCGTTCAGCCGCAGCGGGGCGAACGTGGCATGCGTCTGCTCCAGCGACGCTCTCTATGCCGAGCAGGCAGCGCCGGTGGCCGAGGCGCTCAAGTCTGCGGGTGCGCTGCGGGTGTATCTCGCGGGGCGTCCCGGCGAGCAGCGTGAGACGTACGAACGGGCCGGAGTCGACGAGTTCGTCGTCGCGGGCGGCGACGCGGTCGCCGTCCTCACCTCCGTCCTCGACCAAATCGGAGTGGCGTGATGGGGATCCCCGACTTCTCAGGAATCGAGCTCGGGCCCGGCGACGCGCGCGGGGCCACCGAGGACCAGTGGCGTACGGCCGTCAAGGAGAGCACCGGCAAGGGCGACGCCGATCTGGTGTGGGACACCCCCGAGGGCATTCCCGTCAAGCCGCTGTACACCGGGCAGGACCTGGCCGGTCTCGACTTCCTCGGCACGTACCCGGGCATCGCACCGTATCTGCGCGGCCCGTACCCGACGATGTACGTCAACCAGCCCTGGACGATCCGTCAGTACGCCGGATTCTCCACGGCCGAGGAGTCCAACGCCTTCTACCGGCGCAACCTCGCCGCCGGGCAGAAGGGCCTGTCGGTCGCCTTCGACCTGCCGACCCACCGCGGCTACGACAGTGATCATCCGCGGGTGACGGGCGATGTCGGCATGGCCGGTGTGGCCATCGACTCGATCTACGACATGCGGCAGCTCTTCGACGGCATCCCGCTGGACCGGATGAGCGTGTCGATGACGATGAACGGTGCCGTGCTGCCCGTTCTCGCGCTGTACATCGTGGCCGCCGAGGAGCAGGGCGTACCGCCCGAGAAGCTGGCCGGGACCATCCAGAACGACATCCTCAAAGAGTTCATGGTCCGCAACACCTACATCTATCCGCCCCGGCCCTCGATGCGGATCATCTCGGACATCTTCGCGTACACCTCGCAGAAGATGCCGCGCTACAACTCCATCTCCATCTCCGGCTATCACATCCAGGAGGCCGGAGCCACGGCCGACCTGGAGCTGGCATACACCCTCGCCGACGGGATGGAGTATCTGCGGGCCGGCCTCGGCGCCGGACTCGACGTGGACGCCTTCGCGCCCCGGCTGTCCTTCTTCTGGGCGATCGGCATGAACTACTTCATGGAGATCGCGAAGCTGCGGGCCGCGCGGCTGCTGTGGGCGAGACTCGTCAGGCAGTTCGAGCCCAAGAACGCCAAGTCGCTCTCCCTGCGCACCCATTGCCAGACCTCGGGCTGGTCGCTGACGGCCCAGGACGTGTTCAACAATGTCACCCGCACCTGTGTGGAGGCGATGGCCGCCACCCAGGGACACACGCAGTCGCTGCACACCAACGCCCTGGACGAGGCGCTGGCGCTGCCCACCGACTTCTCCGCGCGCATCGCCCGCAACACCCAGCTGCTGCTCCAGCAGGAGTCCGGGACCTGCCGGGTCATCGACCCGTGGGGCGGCAGTGCGTACGTCGAGAAGCTCACCCACGACCTCGCCCGCCGTGCCTGGCAGCACATCGAGGAGGTCGAGGCGGCCGGCGGTATGGCGCAGGCCATCGACGCCGGTATCCCCAAGCTGCGCGTCGAGGAGGCCGCGGCGCGTACGCAGGCACGCATCGACTCCGGACGGCAGCCCGTCATCGGCGTGAACAAGTACAGGGTCGAGACCGACGAGCAGATCGATGTGCTCAAGGTCGACAACTCCTCGGTGCGCACCCAGCAGATCGAGAAGCTGAGACGGCTGCGCGCGGAGCGCGACGAGGCCGCGTGCCAGGACGCGCTGCGTGCCCTGACCGCCTCGGCGGAGGCCGGCCCGGGCCGCGACGGCGGCCTGGAGGGCAATCTGCTCGCCCTGGCGGTGAACGCTGCGCGCGCCATGGCCACGGTCGGCGAGATCTCGGACGCCCTGGAGAAGGTGTACGGGCGGCACTCCGGCCAGATCCGTACGATCTCCGGTGTGTACCGAAACGAGGCCGGCACCTCCCCGTCCGTGGAAGCCACCCGCACCCTGGTCGAGGGGTTCGAGGAGGCGGAGGGCCGCCGCCCGCGCATCCTGGTCGCCAAGATGGGCCAGGACGGCCATGACCGCGGCCAGAAGGTGATCGCCACCGCGTTCGCCGACCTCGGCTTCGACGTGGACGTCGGCCCGCTGTTCCAGACGCCGGAAGAGGTGGCCCGCCAGGCGGTCGAGGCGGATGTGCACATCGTCGGGGTCTCCTCGCTGGCCGCCGGGCATCTCACACTGGTGCCCGCGCTGCGGGAGCAACTGGCCGCCGAGGGACGGGAGGACATCATGATCGTCGTGGGCGGGGTGATCCCGCCGCAGGATGTCCAGACGCTGCGCGAGGCCGGAGCAGCCGCGGTCTTCCCGCCCGGCACGGTGATCCCGGACGCCGCGCAGGACCTGGTGAAGACGCTGGGCGCCTCGCTCGGCCACGAGTTGTAGGACTGTGCCCCGGATGCATCCCACGCTCGACATCGACAGCTACGTCAAGGGCGTACGTGAGGGGTCGCGGGCGTACATCGCCCGCGCCATCACACTCGTCGAGTCCACCCGTGCCGATCATCGCGCTCTCGCCCAGCAGCTGCTGACGGAGCTGCTGCCGTTCTCCGGAGCGGCCCGGCGGGTGGGCATCAGCGGGGTCCCCGGCGTCGGCAAGTCCACCTTCATCGACGCGCTCGGCACGCTGCTCACCGGCCTCGGCCACCGGGTCGCGGTGCTGGCCGTCGACCCGTCGTCCAGCCGTACCGGCGGCTCCATCCTGGGCGACAAGACCCGGATGGAGCGCCTGGCCGTGGACCCGGCGGCGTTCGTACGGCCCTCCCCCACCTCGGGCACGCTGGGCGGGGTGGCCAAGGCGACCCGTGAATCCATCATCGTGGTGGAGGCCGCGGGATACGACGTGGTGCTCGTGGAAACGGTCGGCGTCGGCCAGTCGGAGACCGCCGTGGCCAGCATGGTGGACTCGTTCCTGCTGCTCACGCTCGCTCGCACCGGTGACCAGCTGCAGGGCATCAAGAAGGGTGTGCTGGAGCTGGCCGACGTCATCACGGTCAACAAGGCGGACGGCCCGCACGAGCGCGATGCCCGTTCCGCCGCCCGTGAACTGGCCGGTGCGCTGCGGCTGATGCACCCGGCCGACGCGGCGTGGACTCCCCCGGTGCTGTCCTGCAGCGCCCGCGAGGGCACCGGTCTCGACACCGTGTGGGAGCGTCTTGAGCAGCATCAGGCGCTGCTCGATTCGACCGGCCGGCTCGCCGCCAAGCGGCGCGACCAGCAGATCGACTGGGCGTGGACGATGGTCCACGACGAACTGCGGGACCGGCTGCGCCACCATCCTGAGGTGCGCAGGCTCGCTCCCGGTCTTGAACAGCAGGTGAAGGACGGGGAGTTGACGGCGACGCTTGCCGCTGAGCGGATCCTGGAGGCGTTCCAGCGGCCCCAGCCGTAACGGGGCGCCGCCCCGGACCCCGCACAGCCGAAGGCCGTACGGGGTCCGGCGACTTCAGCTGCGCAGCGGGCCTTCGCAGGTGTAGTCGGCAGTGCCCGCGCGGCCGTCCGTCCAGATGTCGACCTTGCCGAAGTGGCAGTTCATGTCGGTCAGATTGGTGGATGCCGGGCGAGCCCGGTCCAGGATGAAGTAGTCGACCGTCTCGGACATGTCCTTGAAGACGCGGTCGGGGCTCGAGGAGTCGGTGAGGTTCGCGGTGATCCGGCCGGTGCAGATGAAACGGCGCATCGTCGGATCAGGAGCGGTCGCGCAGGTGGGACTGAGCTGGGTGGCGGTGGCGAGGGAGACGCGGACCGCTTCGGCCGAGGAGTCCCGCAGCCGGTCGTTCGGATTGAACGTGGTGTTCGGCACGAAGAGCTCGTCGACCCGGGCGATCTGTGCGTCCAGGAAGCTGTCGTACGCGCGCTGCATCGCGGCGTCCCGGCCGAGGCGGCTGCGCCAGGCGTCGAAGGCGGCAGGGTCGTCGGCGCGCAGGTACCCGTACATCTCGCGGATCAGCGCGGGGCGTTCGGTCCACAGGAACTCGAAGAAGGTGCCGGCGTAGTCGTAGAAGCGGAAGCCGTCGCCGTCGTAGGTGGCGTGCAGCAACTGGTTCACGCTCATGCGCGGCCCGCCGCCCGCCGTGTCGTCGATGACGCCCTGCACCAGCGACTTGCGCACGGCGATGCCGTCGTCGCGGGTGGCGCCGTCGAAGAACTCGGCCGTGCCCTCGTCCATGGCGGTCGTGCGGTCCCCCTGGTACCACGGGCCCTCGCCGAAGTACCCGGGCACCGCCCAGCGGCCGTTGAGGTAGTGCGTGTACTCGTGACGGAAGAGTTCCTCCAGGGTGAGCGAGGAGTCCTGCGGAACGCGCCGCTGGTAGGTGTAGAAGGTCGCGCCACGTTCGATGTAGACCCCGCCGTTGTTGGTGTCCATCCCGGTGAGCAGTGGGTGGTACGTCTCGTAGTCGGCGCGCGAGGCGTAGAGCACGATGTTCAGTGAGGTGTTGGTGTCACCGGTCAGCGGCGCATCGGTGCCCAGGACGCGGTGGAACTGGGCCTTGACCTGCTTGCTCGCGTAGTAGAGCTGGTCGACGACCGCCCGGCCCAGCCCGGTGCGGACCTTCATGGCGCCGTTGTCGTAGATGTGGGTGTACGGGAAGATGCGGCGCTCGATGTCGTCCTTGCACACCCCGTACGGCTTGCATGCCTCGTAGAAGTTGAGCCAGCTCGCCACCTTGGCCCAGGGCCGGCTGCCCTCGCCGAAGTTGCGCGTGGTGACCGGCAGCAGCGCGCCCAGGCCGGAGACGGTCTCGGACTTCAGGGCCTCGATCTGGCCGAAGCGGCCGTACTCGCCCAGCGCGTCCCGTACCACCCACTCGTTCGCCGTGCCTTTGAGGTGGGTGTAACCGGCGAACTTCCGGAACGCGCCTCGGTAGGTCGTGTTCCGGGCGACCAGCGCGCGGAAGGAGGTGTCGTTGTTGCCCGGGTAGATCCCCAGGTAGTTGACGGAGAGCCCGGCCAGCGCGGCGCCGCCCCAGGCGGGGTCCTTGTAGGTGGTGGAGTGGTACTGGTCCATGGTGGCCAGCACCTTCTGGATCAGGGCGAGCTGGGAGTGGCGCAGCCCGGGTCCGCTGCCCGCGTAGAGACCTTCGCGCAGCGTCTCGGCGTTGGTGCGTGTGGCGGTGAAGGAGCGGGCCGCCGTACCGAAGGCGTTGATGGCGCGGCGCATGGCCTCGGTGGTGGGGGCGTCGGTGACGTCGATCTCGCCGCGTGAGAAGTCGTGGTAGACCACGGCGTGGAGGTAGGTGAGCATCTCCAGCAGATGGCTGCCGTTCTTCCCGTCATGGCCCGGGGAGAGCGTGGATATCCGGCGGGAGACGGCTTGGACGTGGGCGTCGGACATGACGGGGGCGAGGCGGGCGTCCCAGGTCCAGATGACGTCGCGCAGACAGCCGTCGGCGGTAACAGCCGGGTCGGCGAGGAAGTCGGCGAACTGCTCGGGACCCAGAGGTGTGATGCCGTCCAGTGTGCACGGAACCGCTGGAGCGCCGGTCGCCGTCTTGGCGCTGCTTGCCGTACGGGCGCCGGGGATACGGCCCTCCGGCAGCCCGCCGGGGGCGGGCGCGGTGCGGGCCGTGAACTTGGGTGCCGCGGCGAGGCGTTCCACTTCGTCGTGCGGGTTGTGGTTGTCGACGGGCCCGGCGGGAGCGGCAGTTGACTTCGGCTGCGCGGGCGCCGCCGAGGCCTGGCCGACTGGTGCGAGCGGGGCCACCAGCGCAGCGGCCGCAATCACCGCGGCCAGCAGGGGTCTGAATCCGGATGTGTATCGGGACACCGATGTCTCCTGAGTGGGGGTTCGGAGGATGAAGTGCCGTGCCACGAAGGGCCGTTGAGGACACTCCAACAGCTGCCATGTGATGCGTAACGTAGTAATGTGACATTGCACTGACAACCCCTGCGTCCGTCCCAGTTCGCGGAACCTTGTCCGAGGGAGACGAATCCGATGACCCAACCGGCGCTCCGCACCGGAAGCCACGACCTGACGCCCTCCGCCGAGCTCCAGGCCTTCATGGCCCGCGACTGGGCCGCCGGGCCGCTGCCCGGCGAACTCCTTCTGCCCGCCGCCCGGTTCACCCCTTCCCGCCGCGCCCGGCTGTCCGGCCGCTTCCCCGGCGAACGACTGCTGATCCCGGCGGGCGGGCTCACAGTCCGTTCGAACGACTGCGACTACCGGTTCCGCCCGCACAGCGCGTATGCCTGGCTGACCGGACTGACCGGCGAGGACCAGGCGGGACACGTGCTGGTGCTGGAGCCGTCCGGGCCGAGCGGCCACGAAGCCGTGCTCCATGTCCGGCCCCGCTCACCCCGCGACGACGGCGAAGAGTTCTACCGGGACCGCCGCTACGGCGAGTTCTGGGTCGGCCGGCGCCCCGACCTGGCCGAGGCGGAGCGGATGACCGGTATCCGCTGCGAGCACCTGGACGAGTACGGAAAGCTGCCGCCCGGCCGCGACGCGACGCACGACGCCGAACTCGCCTCCGTGCTGAGCGAACTGCGGCTGATCAAGGACGCCTGGGAGGTGGACCAGCTGCAACTGGCCGTCGACCACACCGCGTCCGGTTTCGAGGACGTCGTCAGGGCGCTGCCGCGCGCACTCTCGCATCCGCGCGGTGAGCGATGGATCGAGGGCGTCTTCGGACTACGCGCCCGCGCCGAGGGAAACGGCACGGGCTACGACACCATCGCGGCATCCGGCGCACACGCCTGCGTACTCCACTGGATACGCAACGACGGCGCGCTGGACCCACAGAAGCTGCTGCTGCTCGACGCGGGCGTGGAGACCGACTCCCTCTACACCGCCGACATCACCCGCACCCTTCCGCTGTCCGGGCGCTTCTCCTTCCTCCAGCTGCAGGTGTACGAGCTGGTGCTGGCCGCCCAGGAGGCGGGGATGGCCGCGCTCAGGCCCGGAGCGAGCTTCCGGGACTTCCACCGGGCAGGCATGCGGGTGATCGCCGAGGGACTGGCCGAATGGGGAATCCTGAAGAGCCCGGAAGGCGATCTGCACCGGCGCTACACCCTCTGCAGCAGTGGCCACATGCTCGGAATTGACGTCCACGACTGCGCGCAGGCCCGCAGCGAGACCTACCTCGACGGCGTGCTGAGCGAGGGCAATGTGCTTACCGTGGAGCCCGGCCTGTACTTCCAGCCCGACGACGAGACGCTGCCGGCGGAACTGCGTGGCATCGGAGTACGGATCGAGGACGACCTGGTGATCACCGAGGACGGTGCACGGCTGATGTCCGGCGCGCTGCCGCGCACACCCGACGGGATCGAGTCCTGGATGGGCGAACTCCTCGACGGCTGACCTCCGTCGGGCGGCCGGCGCTCCACCCACGGACCTGCGGAAGCAACGTGACATTGTACTCTGGTGATCCGCGGAAGCACGGACGGAGCACCATGGGGCACCTCAACCAGCGCAACCTTGTCACGGCCCGGGAGCGGTTGCGCGACCAGGTGGCTCATGCTCTGCGGGCCGCGCTCATCTCCGGCGAACTCCGCCCGGGCGAGGTCTACTCGGCGCCGGGGCTCGCCGAGGACTTCGGCGTCTCCGCCACCCCGGTGCGTGAGGCGATGCTCGACCTCGCCCGCGAAGGTCTCGTCGAACCGATGCGGAACAAGGGATTCAGAGTCACCGAGGTCAATGAGCGCGATCTCGACCAGTACACCGAGATCCGCACCCTGATCGAGGTCCCGACGGTCGGCCGGATCACCCGCAGCGCCTCCCGCGAAGACCTGGAGGCGCTGCGGCCGGTGGCCGAGGAGATCGTCCGCGCCGCCCGCGAGCACGACCTCATCGGCTATCTGGAGGCCGACCGCCAGTTCCATCTCACCCTGCTCGGCCTCTCGGGCAACGAGCGTCTCGTCGAGACAGTCGGCGATCTGCGCAAGCGCTCCCGCCTCTACGGACTGACCGCGCTGGACGAACGGGACCAGCTGCTGCCGTCCGCCGAGGAGCATCTGGAGCTCCTCGATCTGATGCTGGCCGGTGACGCACAGGCCGCCGAGGCCTGCATGACCCGGCACCTGGGCCATGTGCGATCCCTGTGGGCACAGGGCCTCAAGGACGCCGAGATCCCCGCGGCGCGCCGCCCCGGGCTCGAGCCCGAAGCCGCGCGCCGCGGGTAGCCCCCATCAGATCCCGGACCGGACCTCGCGCGCCGCGGCCACCAGGTTCTCCAGTGACGTACGCACCTCGGGCCAGCCACGGGTCTTCAGACCGCAGTCGGGGTTGACCCACAGCCGCTCGGCGGGAATCGCCTCAAGTCCCTTGCGCAGCAGGGTCGCTGCCTCGTCGGCGCTCGGGACACGCGGTGAGTGGATGTCGTAGACGCCCGGTCCGACCTCGCGCGGGTATCCCGCGGTGGCGAGCTCGTCGGCAACCTGCATATGGGAGCGGGCGGCCTCCAGGCTGATGACATCGGCGTCGAGGTCGTCGATGGCCTGCAGGATGTCACCGAACTCGGCGTAGCACATGTGCGTGTGGATCTGGGTGTCCGGACGCACTCCGCCGGTGGTGAGCCGGAACGCCTCCGTCGCCCAGTACAGGTAGGCCTCGTGGTCGGCGCTGCGCAGCGGCAGCGTCTCGCGCAGGGCGGGCTCGTCCACCTGGATCACCGAACCGCCTGCCGCTTCAAGGTCGTTGACCTCCTCGCGCAGGGCGAGCGCGACCTGGCGGGCGGTCTCGGCGAGCGGCTGGTCGTCGCGGACGAAGGACCAGGCGAGCATGGTGACCGGGCCGGTGAGCATTCCCTTGACGGGCCGGTCGGTCAGCGACTGGGCGTACGAGGTCCAGCGCACCGTCATCGGCTCGGGCCGGGAGATGTCGCCGGCCAGGATCGGCGGCCGGACATAGCGGGTGCCGTACGACTGGACCCAGCCGTGCTGCGTGGCGAGGTAGCCGGTGAGCTGCTCGGCGAAGTACTGCACCATGTCATTGCGTTCGGGCTCGCCGTGTACGAGCACATCGATGCCCGCCTTCTCCTGGAAGGAGATGACCTCGCGGATCTCGGCCTCGATCCGCTCGTCGTAACCTTCGGCGCCGATGCGCCCGGCCCGCAGATCCGCCCGCGCGGTGCGCAGTTCGGCGGTCTGCGGGAACGAGCCGATGGTGGTCGTGGGCAGCAGTGGCAGTCCGAGGCGGGCGCGCTGAGCGGTGGCGCGCTCGGCGTACGGCAGGCTCCGGCGGGCGTCCGCCTGGGTGACGGCGGCGCTGCGGGCACGCACGGCCGGGTCGTGGGTGAGCGCGGAGCCGACGCGGGAGAGCAGGTCGGCCCGGTTGGCGGCGAGTTGGGCCGCGATGCTCTCGGCGCCCTCGGTCAGCCCGCGGGCCAGGGTGACGACCTCGGACGTCTTCTGGCGGGCAAAGGCCAGCCAGCGGGCGACCTGGGTGTCCACATCGCGCTCTGTCGTGGCGTCGAGAGGCACATGCAGCAGCGAGCAGGACGGCGCCACATCGACCCGGTCCGCGAGGCCGAGCAGGGTGGCGAGTGTGGCCATCGACCTGCCCAGGTCGTTGATCCACACATTGCGGCCGTCGACCACTCCCGCGACGAGCCGCTTGCCGCGCAGCCCGCCGGCGGCGGCGAGGTCGTCGAGGTTGGCGGCGCCGGCGCCGGTGAAGTCGAGGGCAAGCCCCTCGACCGGTGCCTTGGCCAGTACGGGGAGTGCGTCGCCGAGCCTGCCGAAGTAGGACGCCACCAGGAGTTGGGGGCGGTCGGTGAGCGCGCCGAGGTCACGGTAGGCGCGGGCCGCGGCGTTCAGCTCGGCCGGCGACCGGTCCTGGACGAGGGCCGGTTCATCGAGCTGCACCCACTGTGCGCCCGCGGCTCGCAGGTCGGAGAGCACCTCGGCGTACACCGGCAGCAGCCGGTCCAGGAGGGTGAGCGGCTCGAAGCCGGCAGAGACGCCGGGTGCCGGCTTGGCGAGCAGCAGATAGGTGATCGGTCCGACGAGTACCGGGCGTCCGGTATGACCGAGCGCGAGGGCTTCCCCGAGCTCCGCGACCTGCTTGGCGGAGTCGGCAGTGAAGACGGTGTCGGGGCCGAGTTCGGGGACGAGGTAGTGGTAGTTGGTGTCGAACCACTTGGTCATCTCCAGCGGCGCGAGGTCCTGGGTGCCGCGGGCCATGGCAAAGTAACCGTCGAGGGCATCGGCCTCGACGTCCGCGCGGTGGCGGTCGGGGACGGCGCCGACCATGACGCTGGTGTCCAGCACATGGTCGTAGTACGAGAAGTCTCCGGTGGGCACTTCGTGGATTCCGGAGTCGGCGAGCTGCTGCCAGTTGGCCCGGCGCAGCCCGGCGGCGGTCTCCCGGAGGGCATCGGCGCCGACGCGGCCCTTCCAGTAGCCCTCGATGGCTTTCTTCAGTTCCCGGTTCGGACCCTGGCGCGGGTAGCCGTGGACAGTGGCCCGGGCTCCCGCGGCTGCGGATGTGGTCACGGAACTCTCCTTCGCGAGTACTCGTCGGGTGACCCCGGACTGGTCGTGAGACGCGAAGGAACGACAACCGGAGCAGACAGTCACGCACCGTGCGAGGTGCGCCTGTGCTTGCCCGTACCGCCGACCCGCCCACGAGGTCACCGAGATCTCCGCGCGCGTTCGCGCACGGGCAGTGGCAGGTCTTCGGACTCATGGGCTCGCCTTCGCTGTACGAAGGCACCTACTGGCCGTCGCTTCCCAGACCCGTTGCCGGGGCCAGTGCGTATGACGGCGGTCGTTCCCACTCACCGCTGCGGGGCAGTTCCGGATTCCCACCGGATTCCCTCTTGCGACGCCGCTGTCTGGCGGACAGGGCGAACCATCTGCGCGTTCAGCCTAGCCGCCGGCCGGCCCCTTCGCTTGACAGGTGACCAAATGGTCACCTATTTTTGTTGGTGTGGACGACGTGTTCAAGGCCCTGGCAGACCCGACGCGACGCAGCTTGCTGGACGAGCTCTTCCGCGAGGACGGGCAGACGCTCAGCGCACTCGAGGCGCGCTTCGAGATCACGCGCTTCGGTGTGATGAAGCACCTGAAGCAGCTCGAAGAGGCAGGCCTGATCGTGACCAGGCGCCAGGGCAGGGAGAAGCTCCACTTCCTGAACCCCGTCCCCATCCGCCTCGTCCACGACCGGTGGGTGAGCAAGTACGCGCAACCGTGGGCCGCTGCGCTCAGCGACCTCAAGAGCCGACTGGAGAGTCCCATGGAGAAGGTCTTCGAGATCTACATCCGCACGACCCCTGAGCGCCTCTGGCAGGCGATCACCGACCCCGACATCAGAAGCAAATACAACTTCGGTGCCCGGGTCACCTCCGACTGGACGCCCGGCTCGCGGTACGAAATGAGCTCCCCGCGTGCCGACGGGCTGCTCGGCGAGGGGGAGATTCTCGAGGTCGATCCACCGCGCCGGCTCGTGCAGAGCATGGTCGCGCTCTGGAGCGACGAGGTGAAGGCCGAGGGGACCTCGAGGGTCACCTGGGAGATCGAGCCCGTCGGCGACTCCTGCCGGCTGACGGTCACCCACGACCAGCTGCGCGAGGGCGCGAACGACGAGCTCTACGGCGGCTGGCCGATGATCCTCTCCGGCCTGAAGACCTGGCTCGAGACGGGCGAGCTGCTCACCACGCCGGGCTCGCTGATGTACACCTAGGCCGTGTCTGACAAACGAAAGACCCCAGGCCCGGCTCAGTGCGCGGAGAGAGAAGGCGCAACCGGCCTTTCCGGTACGGGTGTCCGGGGTCCGGACCCGTACCAGGCCGCCGTTCGAGGGTCGGCCGGGCGCCGGGTCAGGAACCGGCGGAGGCGGACTGGCCGACGCGCAGACCTGAGCCCACCACCCGGGCCCTGATGCCATCGCGCTCCACCGTGATGTGCTGCAGCCTCAACTCCTTGAGCGCGTCCGGCAGTTCGAACGAGAGCGACAGGCGCTCGGAGAGTTCCGGGGGCCTAAGGGCGAGCAGCGCTTCGACAAGGCGGGGGTCGATGCCGGCCTTCCGCAGCAGTTGCGGATGCTCGATGACCACATCGACGAGATTGACCGTCATCAGCCGCTCGATGAACTTCGGCGCGTTGGTGAGCCGGTGCAGCTCCTCCTCGCTCCGCAGCGCCCGGCGCACCTGCTCCTCGGGCACCCCGAGCCGGTCGATCACCGCGGGCACCGCCAGCAGCGCCTTCAGCCGCGCTCCTTCGCGGCTGATCCGCTCGGCCGCCTCGCGATGCAGCCGCAGGCCGGAGTGTTCCGGGTCCTTGCCCGGCCGGTAGGTGGCGACTTTGGGAATGTCGAGCCGCATACCGTCCAGGGTGGTGGTGAGGGCCCGCTCGTTGTCGCGCTGGATGTGCGCTTGTGCCCGTACGCGCAGATCCTGGCCGGCGACGACGAGTTCGCCGTTCACGCGCACCGCGTCGGCGCCGCTGCCGGTGAAGCGGAGCTGTGAGGCGCCCAGCTCACGGTTGAGGTCGTCGAAGGAGAGCAGCACCTCGCCGTCCAGCTTGCCGATGACGGCGCCCTTGATCGAGGTCGGGGCGTCCCCGACGATGCGTACGTCCTTGGCGGTGGCCCTCACCTCGGCCAGTGAGACGCGATCCGCGGAGACGTCGGGCACGGTGACATCGACCCGGTCGATGCGCTCGTCGAGCACCTGGGTGAGGAAGGGAAAGCCGTGGATGTCGACGTCCGGCCGGGTGGCGAGGCCGAGGGACTTCTGGAGCCCCGCCGCCGCCTTGGTCTGCGCGTAGAACTCCGCGAGGCGGTCGGCGATCAGCAGAGTGACGGTGCACATGACGACCGCGGCAACCAGCTTCACCACCGCGGGCAGGGCCGCTAAACGGCTCCTGCCGCGGTGATCGGGCGGTGTCCAGTCGTCGTCGTCCGGGTCCGATGTGAGCCCGAGTTCAAGCGGGTCGCGGGGGTTGTAGACGCTGAAATCAGGTTCCGGATCTGCCAGTTGAGCGAGTTCGTCGTACGGATTTCGGGAATGCGCTGATATGCGTGTGGGGGGTCGCATCGCCTCATCCCACCACGCGGGCCACCCTCGAACGCAAGTCCTATCCGGCGTACGACATGGTTTGAGCCAAATATCGGCGACTCCCCGGCGGCCGCTGCCGCCGTCCCGTGGTCAGCCGAGCGCCTTGAGGATCTCGGCGGCGAGCGGAGCGGACGAGGCGGGGTTCTGCCCGGTGATCAGATTGCGGTCCACCACGACGTACGGGGCCCACGGCTCGCCCTCCTGGAAGTCCGCGCCGATCTCGACGAGGCGGTCCTGGAGCAGCCACTTCGCCTTGTCCGCGAGGCCCGCCTGGGTCTCCTCGGCGTTGGTGAAGCCGGTCAACCGGTAGCCGGCGAACGGCGAGGTCCCGTCCTCGCGCTTCGCGGCGAGCAGCGCGGCCGGTCCGTGACAGACCACGCCGAGGGGCTTGCCGGAGTCCAGCGCGGCGGTGAGCAGCCTGCCGGATTCGGCGTTGACAGCGAGGTCCTCCATCGGACCGTGGCCGCCGGGGCAGAAGACCGCGGCGTAGTCGGCCAGGTCGACCTCCTCCAGCTTGAGCGGCTCCTTGAGGGCGGTGATCGACTCGAGCCCGGCGGCGATCGCGTCGGCGTTCTCCTGGCCGCCGTTCACCTCGGGCGCGAGGCTCGCCCTGTCAACGGTGGGTACGACGCCGCCCGGGGTGGCGACGGCGGTCTCGTGGCCCGCCTCGGTGAAGGCCCGGTACGGGGCCACGGCCTCCTCCGCCCAGAAGCCGGTCGGGTGCGGGGTTCCGTCGGCCAGCGTCCAGTGGTTCGCGCCGGTCATCACCATCAGGATCTTCGCCATCTCACATCTCTCTGTCCGGTGACGCCTGCCGCTTCGTGCACAGAGCGTCAACTCGCTGATGCCTCGAAAGTAGATCGCCCAGCCATTGGAATCCAATAGGCTCTCCATCATGAGCCATAGAAATTCCGATGGTTTGCCGGGAATACGGAAGCCGGCCTCGAACGAGCCGCTCGACCTGACCCTGCTGCGGACCTTCCTCGCCGTGCACCGGGCCGGATCCTTCACCGCGGCCGCCCGTCTGCTCGGTCTGTCCCAGCCGACCGTCACCACCCAGATCCGCTCACTGGAGACGCAGCTGGGCCGTGAACTGTTCGGGCGGCTGCCTCGTGGCGTGGCTCCGACGCCGGTCGCCGACGACCTCGCGGCCCAGATCGCGGGCCCGCTGGACGCCCTCGCCGCAGTCGCCGACCGCGGTCACGACGGGACCGGCCCCGCCGAACCGGTCCATCTGGCCGGCCCCGCCGAGCTCCTCTGTGTACGCGCGCTTCCCGCTCTGGCGCCTCTCGTGGAGCAGGGCGTGCGCCTGCGCATCACCACCGGCCTCACCGACGAACTCCTCGACGGCCTGCGCGCCGGGCACTACGACCTGGCGATCTCCACCGTCCGGCCGCGCGGCCGGTCCCTCACCGCCGTGCCGCTGACGGACGAGGAGTTCGTCCTCGTGGCCTCGCCGCAGTGGGCGGAGCGGATCGGCCCCGGCATGGTCGCGACGCAGGGCCCCGGCGCCCTGCGCGGCGCCCCTCTCGTGACGTACGCCGAGGATCTGCCCATAGCCCGCCGCTACTGGCGCCATGTCTTCGGCATCCGGCTGACCGGCCAGGCCGCTGTCACCGTGCCGGATCTGCGCGGTGTGCTCTCGGCGGTCGCCGCGGGGGCCGGTATCACCGTGCTCCCCCGCTATCTCTGCCAGGACGAGCTCGCCGCCGGCACGCTGGTGGAGCTGCTCACGCCCGACGACCCGCCCATCAACACCGGCTATCTCGTCCAGCGGCCCGGCACCTCGGACAACCCCCACCTCACCTTGGTCCGCGACCACTTGCTGAGCGAGGCCCGCAGCTGGTGAGGGGGTGAGAACCGGACACGCACGAGCGGCGGCCGAACAGTGGCGAACCGCTCATAAGGCCGCGCGGCGTGGACCGCCGGCCGCAGGTGCCGATGGTGAGGCAGCTGTCAGCCGGCGTGTTTCGCCGTCGGGGAGCGGGATCGCAGACGGCGGCAGCCGCCGCCGGGCGCCTTGGCAACGCACGGTCGTGTGTGCGGAAGCCACTGCTGTAACTCGCCGTCGGCGGAGCGGAGGGCGAGGGGACGTACCGGGGCGGCCCAGCACGCCCGGTGACGCACCGTCGTCTTCTCCTCACGCCTGACCAGCAAGAAACGGCGGCGCTCATTCCGGTATGGACTTCTGAAGCCGCAACCGCGGCCATCGGTCACTCCTGTCCCATGAGTCAACTGACAGCACATCAGCAAACGACTCCAGCCTTTGCTGCGCGCGGCCGAGCCCTTCGACAGGCGCACTCCCGGCGGCCGCGGCGGACACGCGCGCCGGGAACGCACCCCAACCCCACGCCCCCGTACGGCACATGTCGCCGCTGGACGCGCGTAGAGCGGCCGAAAGGCGATCTTGCCGCAAGTCCATCCGGAGTCGAGGATTCCAACCGCGCCCCGTTGTCAGGGCCATGGCGGAGACTTCATCGTCACGGCCCCGGCATCCGCGCTCTGACGGGTCCGCCCACCCAGCGGACCCCGGATCCCCCACCGGAGGATGTAGTGAACATCAAGCGCTTCTCCCCCCTCAGCGGCGTCGCCAGACGTGCACGGCTGATCGCGGTCGTATCAAGTCTGCTGGCCGTCTCCGCGCTTGCCGCCCCGAGCGCCGTGGCCGAATCGGGCGACGGCGTACGCGCCACAGCCGCCCAGCTCACCCAGGCGAGCGGTGCCGTGCTCGACGCCGACGTGCCCGGTACCGCCTGGTACACGGACAAGGCATCGGGCAAGCTCGTCGTCACGGCGGACGACACCGTCTCGGCCGCCGAGATAGCCAGGATCAAGGAAGCTGCCGGTGCGCGTGCCGGCGCTCTCGAGATCAAGCGCGCACCGGGCACGTTCAACAAGCTGATCGCGGGCGGCCAGGCCATCTACACGGGCGGCGGCCGCTGCTCGCTCGGCTTCAACGTCCGCAGCGGAAGCACGTACTACGCCCTCACAGCGGGCCACTGCACCAACATCGGCAGCACCTGGTACACCAACTCCGCCAACACCACGGTGCTGGGCTCCACCGCCGGTTCCAGCTTCCCGACCAACGACTACGGCATCATCCGCCACTCCAGCGCGTCCGCCGCGGACGGCCGGGTCTACCTCTACAACGGCACCTACCGCGACATTACCGCCGCCGGCAACGCCTCGGTCGGTCAGTCCGTACAGCGCAGCGGCAGCACCACCGGCCTGCACGGCGGCACCGTCACCGGCCTCAACGCAACCGTCAACTACGGCGGCGGGGACATCGTCTACGGCCTGATCCAGACCAACGTCTGCGCAGAGCCCGGCGACAGCGGCGGCGCCATGTTCTCCGGCAGCACGGCTCTCGGTCTGACCTCCGGCGGCAGCGGCAACTGCTCGTCCGGAGGAACCACGTTCTTCCAGCCCGTCCCCGAGGCGCTGAGCGCCTACGGAGTGAGCATCTTCTAGGGCACCGCTGAGCCACCCCGGGCACCGGCGCGACATCCGGTGCCCGGGGCGGTCCGCACGCGCGCGCGTGCCGCCTGCTCGTTAGGGTGAGGACATGGTCACTTCTCACGTCCTCACCTGGGAAGTCACGGAGAGCCGGGGGTACGAGACCTCCTGGATCGAGCTCCGCGGCACCACCCTGTGGGCGCGTGGACGCGCGGTCGGGACCGTGCCGGAACCGTACTGGGTCTCGTACAAGCTCGAGACCGGCGACAGGTACGTGACCCGTGAGCTGCGGGTTCATGTCGCGAACGCCACCGGTTCGCACGAACTGAGCCTGCAACACGACGGCGGCGGCCAATGGACCGCCAACGGGGAGCAGCTGCCCTCGGTCGAGGGCGCCCTCGACTGCGATCTCGGCCTCTGCCCGCTCACCAACACCATGCCCGTGCTGCGGCAGGGCCTCCACCGGGCACCCGGCGAGCGGACTTTCCTGACGGCCTGGGTCTCCGTGCCGGATCTGGCCGTGCACGCCTCGCGCCAGACCTACACCCATCTCGCGCGAACCGAGAGCGGTGCGCGTGTCCGGTTCGCCTCTGGCGAGAACCGCAGCGATCTCGAGTTCGACGAGGACGGCCTCGTCATCGACTACCCGGGCCTCGCGCACCGCCTCTCAGGGAGCGCCGGACACGCCTGAGCGACCGGGGGCACCGGCATGGCCAAGGTCTGCGGCCCGGCGGCGCTCGACACGGTAGTGACCAACGCCCCCGCGGACCCGGCGACCAGCGCGGCATTCGACGAAGCAGGAGTGAAGGTGATCGAGGTATGAGGCTCACGATCCTCGGCGGCGGGGGCTTCAGGCTGCCCCTGGTGTACGGCGCCCTGCTCGGCGATCACGCCGAGGGCCGGATCACCCATGTCACCCTTCATGATCTGGACCCCGGCCGGCCGGCCGCGATCGCCCGGGTACTGGCCGACCAGGCGGCGGGTGTGCCCGACGCCCCGAAGGTCACCGTCACCACCAACCTCGACGAGGCGCTGCGCGGCGCCGACTTCGTCTTCTCCGCGATCCGGGTCGGCGGCCTGGAGGGCCGCGCGGCCGACGAGCGCATCGCCCTGGCCGAGGGCGTGCTCGGCCAGGAGACGGTCGGCGCGGGCGGCATCGCGTACGGACTGCGTACGGTGCCCGTCGCCGTCGACATCGCCCGCCGGGTCGCCCGGCTCGCCCCCGACGCCTGGGTCATCAACTTCACCAACCCGGCCGGCCTGGTCACCGAGGCCATGGCCCGTCACCTCGGCGACCGGGTCATCGGCATCTGCGACTCCCCGGTGGGTCTCGGCCGCCGGGTCGCCCGCATCCTGGGCGCCGACCCCGACACCGCCTGGATCGACTACGTCGGCCTCAACCACCTCGGCTGGCTGCGCGGACTGCGCGTCGAGGGCCGCGACGAACTCCCCCGCCTGCTCGCCGACCCCGAACTGCTCGGCTCCTTCGAGGAGGGCAGGCTCTTCGGCCCGGACTGGCTCCGCGCGCTCGGCGCCATCCCCAACGAGTATCTGCACTACTACTACTTCAACCGCGAGGCGGTACACGCCTACCGGGAGGCACAGCAGACCCGGGGCGCGTTCCTGCGGGACCAACAGGCCCGGTTCTACGAGGAGATGAAGCGGCCCGACGCCCCGGCGCTGGCGACCTGGGACCGTACCCGCGCCGAGCGCGAAGCGACGTACATGGCACACAACCGCGAGGCAGCCGGCGCCGGCGAGCGCGACGAGGACGATCTGGAGTCCGGCGGCTACGAGAAGGTCGCTCTCGCCCTGATGCGTGCCATCGCGCACAACCAGCGGACCACGCTCATCCTCAATGTGCGCAACCGCACGACCCTGTCCGTGCTCGACGCGGAAGCCGTCATCGAGGTCCCCTGCTTCGTGGACGCCAACGGCGCCCACCCCGTCTCGGTGGCTCCGCTGCCGCTGCATGCCACCGGCCTGGTGACGTCGGTGAAGGCCGTCGAGCGCTTCGTACTCGAGGCGTCGGAGAGCGGCTCGCGCACCACAGCGGTGAAGGCGTTCGCGCTGCACCCCCTCATCGATTCCGTGACCGTCGCCCGCCGTCTCCTCGACGACTACACCAGCGCCCACCCCGCTCTCGCGTACCTGAAGTAGGAGCCCGCTCATCCACTTCCAGATCCTGACGCTGCGGCTCGCGCGGGCGCAGCTCGGACGATGTCGGCGGCTATGACCGTCGGAGGGCCACGCGCTGGCGGGCCGTTCGTACGGCGGCGGAGAGGTGGGCGATGTCGTAGGCGCCGTGGTGGCGTACTCCGTTGATGAAGAAGGTCGGTGTCCCGGACACAGCGCTGAGGTCGGCGGACTCCACGTCCTCGGCCACCCGCGCGGCGCCCGCCCGCTTCCGCAGATCGCGCTCGAAACGCTCGACGTCCAGTCCGCTCTCCGCCGCGTAGCCGATCAGGTCGGACGGCTTCAGGGCGTCCTGGCGTTCGAGGAGGAGGTCGTGCATCCGCCAGAAGGCGCCCTGTGCGGCCGCCGCCTCGGACGCTTCCGCGGCGAGCTGGGCCCGGGGGTGGACGTCGGTCAGAGGCAGATGGCGCCAGACGTAGCGGACATCCCCGAAGTCGGCGAGGAGGGCGCGCACGACGGGTTCCGCCTGACCGCAGTAGGGGCATTCGAGGTCGCCGTACTCGACCACGGTCACCGGAGCGTCCCGGGGCCCACGGATGTGGTCGCGTTCGTCGTCGACGGGCGCGGCCAGATCGACGATGCGCTCTGCCGCGCCCAGCAGAGCACGAATCTGCCTGCGGCGCGGAAGCAGCCCGATCACGGCCGTGACCGCCCAGGTGAGGGCGAAGGCGCAGACCACCGCGCCGAGGATGCCGGTCTTCGCCTCTTCCAGCTCGTCGCCGGTGAAGGCCAGGGTCGCGATCAGCAGCGACACGGTGAATCCGACACCCGCGATGGTGCCGCCGGCCGCGGTCGCGCCCCAGCCGACCGGTGGCCGCAGCCGTCCGTGACTGACCCGGCTCGCCAGCCACGAGGTGCCGATGACGGCAATGGGCTTCCCCAGGACGAAGCCGAGCAGAATGCCGAGAGTGACCGGTGATCTCACGGCACTCGACAGTTGCTCGGCGCCGATGGGGATACCGGTGTTGGCCAGCGCGAACAGCGGCACGATCACATAGCTGGTCCAGGGGTGGAACATCCGCTGCAGCCGCTCGTTCGGCGAGATGGCCGACGCCAGTCCCTGCTGTACGGAGCGGGCGAGCTCCGGTGTCGGCTGTTCGCGGAACAGCCGGAACAAGCCGCTCGCGTGCTCCAGGTCGCTGCGGGACGCCGGATACGCGTACGTGAGCAGCCCGACGGCCAGTCCCGTGACGACGGGGTCGACGCCTGACTTCAGCAGTGCCGTCCACGTCGCGATGGCGAGCAGTGCGTACAGCGGGCCTTCGCGCACCCCGGCGGCCCGCAGCAGCAGGAAGACGCCGAAGAGGCCCAGCGCCACCAGAAGGGCCATCACGGCGATGTTGTCGCTGTAGGCGACGGCGATGACGCCGAGCGCGACGAAGTCGTCGACGACGGTGACGGTGAGGATGAAGGCGCGCAGGCCCTCGGGCAGGCGATTGCCGAGCAGGGCGAGCATGCCCAGGGCGAAGGCGGTGTCCGTGGACATCGCGGCGCCCCAGCCGTGCACCGAGGCGTGGCCGCTGTTGATGCCGAGATAGATGGCGACCGGTACGAGCATGCCGGCGATGCCGACGAGCAGCGGCAGTGTCACGCGCCGTCGCTCGCGCAGCTCCCCCATGTCGAACTCGCGGCGCGCTTCGAGTCCGACGACGAGGAAGAACAGCGTCATCAGACCGTTGTTGACCCAGTCCCGCAGGTCGAGCGAGACGCCGTAGGAGCCGAGCTCGATCGACAGGTGCGTGCCCCAGAAGGTCTCGTACGAGCTCGGCCCGATGTTTGCCCAGGCAAGCGCCGCCAGTACCGCGGCCAGCAGGAAGACGGCGCTGCCCGTCTCGGTCCGCAGGAAGTCGCGCCACGGCGTCCGCATGTCGTCGCCGCAAATGGTCTGCCCGGACATGCTGGGAGCCGCCGAGGGTTCGGTCACCCGGTGATTCTCTCCCGCATCCGGCGGCCGAGCCCATCAGGCGCAACAGTCGGCCACCGGCCCCGGGACACTAAGCCTAAGCAGTGGCTTATATAAGCTGCGAGTGGCAGAGTGGGGCGCGTGCACGTCCCGGCCGCGTCCCAGCACCTGCGCGTGCTGCGCGCGGCCGACTTCGCAACCATGGAAGTGGAAGACAGATGAGCGACATCGTCGACCGGGTCAACGACGTCCGCCGCGAGGTCGGCAACGACCAGTCCCCCGCCGGCGAGCGCCATACCGTCCTGCTCAGGCGTCTCTACGCCGCGGAGATCGAGGACGTCTGGGACGCCTGCACGACCCCCGAGCGGCTGAGCCGATGGTTTCTGCCGGTCACGGGCGACCTCCGCCCGGGCGGCACTTACCAGCTGGAGGGAAACGCGCGAGGCGAGATCCTGCGCTGTCAGCCGCCCGGGCTCCTCAAGGCCAGCTGGGTGTACGGGGAAGGGGACGAGACGGAGTTCAGCGAGGTCGAGTTGCGGCTGTCCCAACAGGACGCCGGGCAGACGGTGTTCGAGCTCGTACACCTCGTCGCGGCCGACCCGCGGAAGTGGGGCGAGTACGGACCGGGCGCCGTGGGCGTCGGCTGGGACCTCACCCTGCTCAGCCTGCACTGGCATCTGAGCGGCAAGGACATCCAGGACCCTCGGGCCTGGCAGGACTCGCCGGAGGCGCGGACCTTCATGACGCACAGCAGCCGGGCGTGGGGCGCCGCGCACGAGGCGTCGGGGGTGCCGGCCGCCGAGGCGGCCGCGGCCGCGGAGAACACCGCGAAGGCCTACGTCCCCGAACCGTGAGCGCGCGCCCCGCTCCCTCGATGGGCATGCCGTCGGGGGCGGCGGCGCAGGACTGCGGATACGACGAGGGCGACCAGCGCGAGTGCCGCGGCCGCACCGCCGATGAGAATCACCGACTCGTCATCCCCGCGGTCCGCCGACGCCGCGGCCGGTTGCGCGGCGGGCTCGGTCACCGGCTGAGTGACGGGCTGCTGGGCGGGCTCGGCAGCGGGCTGGGCGGACGGCTGCTCGGTGGCGGGCTCCCGGGTGGGCGACGGCTCGGTGGCCGGCTGCTCGGCGACGGCCCCGGAATCGGATCCGGAATCCGGGCCCGACGCGTCGCCGGGCTTCGCGGCTCCCGCCAGCACCACGTCGGAGCACGAGTAGTAGGTGTCCGGCGTGCTCGAGTTCCGCCACACCGTGTACAGCACATGACGGCCCGTCAGTCCGGCCGGCAGCCGACCGCTGATCCGGTACGCGCCGTCGGAGAGCTCCGGATCGGTGGCCGTGGCGAAGGGCTCCGCCGCCAGATCGGCCCACCTCAGCGGCGCGGCCGGATCGTGTCCCTTCTTGGTGAGATACAGGCTGAACGATCCCTCGTGCGGGATGGTCGACCGGTAGGTGAGAGTGAACCGGGAACCGGCCTTGAGCGTCGTCGCCGGCCAGTCCGCGCGGGCGATGTCCAGGCCCCGGTACGCGTCGAGGCCCGCGCTGCACAGCTGCCCGTCCGGCACGACCTCCCGGTCCCGCCCCCGGACATCGGCCACCCGCAGGTTGTCCCACGCGTCGAACGCCGATCCCCCGTTCGCGGCAACGGCGGCCCGGCAGGCCGCCGACGCGCGCTGCGCTCCCTCGGGACCGCACGCGGCCACCCGGCTGACCGGATCGGTCGGCGCCCCGTGCGCCTGCGCGGTCCCGGCGGCCACGGCTGTGAGCACGAGTGGTACGACGCCGGCGAACGCGACGGCGGCGGCAGTGCGATGGGCAGTCATCCGCAGCGGACCTCCTTGATGGGCCCGACCTTGCGGGGCCCGACAGCCTGCCGCGTAGTACGGCTGCGCCCGGCGGAGCGTTCACCGCGGGGCCGCACCGCTGCTTCGGATGGTCAGGAAGCCTCGACGGCCGCCTTGATCCGCTGGGCGAAGGCGTCGGCGTCCTTGCGTGCCGCACTCAGGGCGAGGGGGGCGAGGACCTTGCCCACGCCATGGCCTTCGAGGTTGTTGAAGACGTGCAGCCGGGTGTTGCCCTCGGGGGTGGACTCCAGGTCGTAGCCGCCCTCGGTCGCGGTGACGAGGTTCTTCGAGAGCTCGGTCCACCGGATCGTGCTGGGCTGCGAGAACTCGCTGATCCGGAACTCCCGGCTGGTCGTCATCCCGGCGTCCTTGACCCGGCTCCTGTAGACGGTGCCGACCGCGGCCGGGCCGTCCGTCGTCTGCTTCATCTCCAGCACCCTGGGGCTGAACTTGGGATCGTTCTCGCCGTTGGCGAGGAAGGCGAAGACCTCCTCGACGGGGCGCCCGATCTCGACCGTTGCCTCGAACTTACCGGCCATGATTCCTCCATTGATCGCTCGCGCCCCGGCTGCGGGGTGCCGGCATCATCCCAGACGGGCTGGGACGCTCCCAGCAGACTCGCGATGTTGCCGTCATCCCTCGGACCGCCGCTCCAGATGGGTCAGGAGCACGGGAACATGGCTGCGCTCCACGTCCTTGACCGCGGTGACGACGGTCACGCTCCCCGCGGCCGACAGGGCGAGAAGGCGGTCGACGGCCGGGGCGTGGTCCGAGTCGGCCAGTTCTCGCAGGTACCGCTGGGTGAACTCCTCCAGGCGGCTGCGGTCTTCGTGGTACCAGTGCCGCAATTCGTCCGAGGGAGCGATGTCTTTGAGCCACGCGTCGACGGAGGCGCGCTCCTTGGAGACGCCACGCGGCCACAGCCGGTCCACCAGGACCCGGGACCCGTCGTCCGGGTGCGCCGGATCGTATACACGCCGGACCTGGAACGGGCCGGACACCATCCGCTCACCTCCCTCGCGCGCAGGCGTAGGTGCGGCGCCCCGCCACGGGTCACGCCGTACGTTCTCAGACTCCTCCGTGCGGGACGGCTCCGCACCTTCTGCGGTCGCCGCAATTGTTGACTCCGCAGGGACCCGCCGGCCCTCCGCCTCGGGGCCGGTGGGCCGATAACGCGCCGACCGGGGTCTTGCGTGCAACGATGGTCGCCGTCGCGCAGTGCTGCCTCACCGGGAGGTGAATCGCCCTCGATATCGAACCCGGCACCGCACACGAGACCCGACGACAGGTCACCGTCAACGCCGTCAGCGCCGTCCTCGGCATGTGACGGACCACTGGCCGGTTTCTGCCCCCCGCACTACCGGCGCCCGACCGGTGTCCGATAGATCTTCCCAGGCGGCAGACCTGTCCCCAGCCCTGGAGGTACGCCCCATGACCGGAGACCGGACCAGCACCACACCGGGCAAGAGCCGGTTCGACGACATATACAACGAGCCGGATCCCCGCGCCTACTTCCGTCGGCTCGCCCCACTCGAGTACGAGATCCCGCACCACGCCCAGGACGTCTTCCGCCGCACCCGAGCCGAGCGGGCCGAGGCCCCGGGTGCCGAGGGCGGAACCGCGGTCCTCGACCTCTGCTGCTCGTACGGCATCAACGCCGCGCTGCTCAACCACAACCTCACCCTGGCGGACCTGTACGCGCACTACACCGGCCCCGAGGCGGAGGCCCTCACAACCGCCGAACTCATCGAGCGCGACAAGGAGTTCTACGCCTCACGGCGCCGCGCGGACGCGACCCGGGTCATCGGACTGGACGCCGCCGACCGCGCCGTCCGCTACGCCCTGGACGTCGGCCTGCTCGACGAGGGCTACGCCGAGAACCTGGAACAGCGGCCGCCCAGCCCGCTCCTGCGCCGCGCGATCGCGGGCACCGGACTGATCACGGTCACCGGAGGCATCGGCTACATCTCGCACCGCACCTTCGAGGCACTGATGGAGTGTGCGCGGGTCCCGGTCTGGGTGAGCGCCTTCGTCCTGCGTACCGTCCCCTACCAGCCGGTGATCACCAGCCTGGCCGGGTACGGCCTGGTCACCGAGGACTCCTCGCAGAACTACCCACAGCGGTTGTTCACCGGCCCGGCGGAGCAGCGGAGCGCCGTCGAGCAGGCGCTCGGTGCGGGTTACGACCCCACCGGCCTGGAGACCGAAGGCCGCTACTACACCCGCCTGTTCGAGTCCCGGCCCCGGACCGGGTGAATCGCCGAGCGACGGTCCTTGGATGTGGAGCGGCCACGGCGACAGGCCGTGGCCGCTCGGCGCGTTCAACCGTTCAGGACGCCGGTGGCACCCGCGGTGAACGGCCGGATCCTCGAGTGAGGGAGTAGCCGGCGATGCCCGCCAGGGCACCGAGCAGGCCTCCGGCCGCGGTCCAGATCCAGCGGTCGGACCACCAGCCGGAGGACCAGCCGCCGTCCGGCTCGCCGATGACCGCCGCCTGCTCGGGGGCGTTCTCGGTGTCGTTCGCCGTCTGGACCGTGCCCGGCACCAGCGGGGCGGCGAGTGAGCCGTCGCCCGCCTGCGCGCCGCCCGCGTCGGTCGAGGTGGCCTCGACCTCCGCTCGGACCGGCTGGCCGAGGTCCTCCTCGGGGATGCCGACGACCGTCAGGCGTACGTAGTAGCTGCCCGGCAGCGGATCGTTGTCCCACGGCTCCGCCCAGGAACGGACCGTACGCAGCGTGCAGGACAGCTCGACCGATGCGGCCTCCTTCACCGCCGCCCGGGTCCGCATGCCGTACACGCAGGCCTGACGGCGGCGCAGGCCGTCGTACACGTCGAGCTGCCACGTCGAGGTCCCGTGCCGGCCTGCCGACTCGGGCAGGGTGATCTTGGTCCGGACCGTGGCCCGCTGTCCCGCGTCGGCGGGGAACACCCAGTACAGGTAGTCACCCGTGGACGCGTCGGCCGTGGCCCGCTGGTCCTGCTTGATCGCGGTGGCGGTACGGAAGCCGGTGCCGGCCTCGGTCGGGGCGGCCGTACCCTCGCCGCTCCCGCTCGGGCTCGCCGACGGGTCGTCCGCGAGGGCTGCCCCCGCCGTGCCGAACAGTGCGGCACCGGCCAGCAGTGCCGTCGTCAACACACGTGCGGTACGCATCAGTTGGTCCTCCAGACAGCGACGCGCCAGCGTGAGATCCAGCCCCACAGCAGACCGGCCACCAGACCGGTGAGCACCAGGACGGCGAGGAGCCACCAGCCGCGGCCGAGACCGAAGGAGGCGACGTCGGAGGCCTCGTCGGGTGCGTCGACCAGGTCGACGGTCAGTTCGAGGGGCAGGCCGGGATCGGTCTTCACCGACGGCGGGGCCGAGAAGGAGTTGCTGACCTGCAGGCAGACGGTCTCCGCGGCGGGCTTGACACCGTCCGCGTCCTCGAGCGGGGGATTGGGATAGCGAAGACCGGTCGAGATCACGTCGGTGCGTCCGTCGCCCGCCTCCGCGCCGCGGACAATCTCCCGGCCGTGTACGGTCACGGCCCGCAGCATGACTCCGTAGTCCTTGTTGACGGCACGGTCGGCGGCAATGCTCACCGAGGCGCGCAGCTCCTGACCGGGCAGCACATCGACCCGGTACCAGCGGTGCTCGGCGAACTTCTCACGGTCGCTGTAGAGGCCCGCCTCGAGCTGCGGGGCGCCCGCGCACTGCCGAGCGCCCTCCCTCGCCACCGGTGTGATCACAGGGTCCGCGGCGCGGTCCACCAATTGGCTGACGCGGCCGGAGAGTTCGTCGGTGTGCCGCACCGATGTGTACGTACCGCCGGTGGCCTCGGCGATGCACCTGAGCTGGTTACGGGTCTTGGCGTCGGGGACCAGTCCCAGCGTGTCGATGACGAGGTGGATCCCCTTCGCGGCGATGTCACGCGCGACGACGCACGGGTCGAGCGGGGCGCAGGTGTCCTCGCCGTCCGTGATGAGCACGATCCGCCGGGTGGCGTCCCCGCCCTCGAGGTCCTCGGCCGCGCCCAGCAGGGCGGGCCCGATGGGCGTCCAGCCGGTGGCAGCGAGAGTCGCCACGGCGGTCTTGGCCTCGGTCCGGTCGAGCGGGCCGACCGGGTAGAGCTGACGGGTGTCCTTGCAGCCGAGCTTCCTGTCGTCGCCGGCGTAGTCGGCACCGAGGGTGCGTATGCCGAGCTGTACCTCGGAGGGGACCGCGTCCAGCACCTCGTTGAACGCCTGCTTCGCGGCGGCCATCCGGGTCTGACCGTCGATGTCGCGGGCTCGCATCGATCCGCTGACGTCGAGCACCAACTCGACCTTGGGGGAAGCCTTCGCCGCCGGTTCATCGGCGGCGGCGCCCGCCGGGGGGAGCCCGACGGCCAGGGCGGCGAGCAGGCCGCACACGGCGGCCGCCAGCCGTTTTCTTGTGATCATCGCCGGATCGTATTGAAGTTCGCCCACTGATCCAAAACGGGCCTCCGGCAACGGCTCTTCCGGCCCGCGACCGGCGATCACTCGGACACGAAAAAGTCCGGCGCGGCCACCCACGAGGGGCGGCCGCGCCGGACTGGGCCGGCGGAAGATCAGTTCCGGGCCGCGGCGGCGGTGCCGTAGCGGCGCTCGAAGCGCTCCACACGGCCGGCCGTGTCCAGGACCCGGGATCTGCCGGTGTAGAACGGGTGACTCGCCGAGGAGGTCTCCACGTCGATCACCGGGTAGGTGTTGCCGTCCTCCCACTCCACACGCTGCGCGGAGTCCGCGGTCGAGCGGGTCAGGAAGGCGACGTCCGCAGCGCGGTCGCGGAAGACGACCGGGCGGGAGACGGGGTGGATACGAGGCTTCATGCGGGATCCTTCCTCAGTGCAGGGGGGTTTGTGTCCAGTGGGCGGCGGGTCAGCGTTCCTCGCGGAACAGGACGTGCTCGCCGAGGACAGCGTCGAATTTGCGCAGCACCAGCCGGTCGGGGTTGTTGCGGCGGCTCTTGCGGGTCACGTACGTCCGGCCGGTCCCGGCGGACGACCGGAGCGTGACCACGGGACGGTTGTCGCTACGGGCCATGCGTTCCTCCCGGCGCCTCATCGGCCCACCTTCAGTGGGTTTGAATCTCACATTCACTTCAGCGCCTGGTGGTGTAACCGGACAGGCCCCCGCGGCATTCCCGCCCCCCGATGCGGATGGAATGCGATCAAGGTTTGCTGGGTTCTGCGAGGTACAACCGAGCGGGCGTCCGTACCGGCGATCAGCGGCGCGGGCCTCCTGGCGAGACAATGAGGGCGGGACACAGCGATGAGTGAACTGATTCTGATACGGCACGGTGAAACCGCCTGGACGCTGTCAGGGCAGCACACCGGTCATACCGATCTGCCGCTGACCGCCCACGGCGAGGATCAGGCCCGTGCCCTCGTGCCGCTGCTCGCCGACCGCCGTATCGCTCTCGCCCTGGTCAGCCCGTACCAGCGGGCCCGGCGTACCGCCGAACTGGCCGGCCTCACCTCCACCCGCGTCACCGACGACCTCCGCGAGTGGGACTACGGCGGCTACGAAGGCCTCACCACCGCCGAGATACACCGCACGCTCCCCCAGTGGGACATGTGGACCGACGGCGTCGCCCCGGGACCTGCCGAGCATCCTGGGGAGAGCGCCTTCGACGTCGGCGAGCGCGCCGACCGCGTACTCGCCGAAGTCCGTGAAGCCCTGTCGCCGGGCGGGGGCGACATCGCCCTCGTCGCGCACTCCCACGTTCTCCGCGTCCTGACCGCCCGCTATCTGGGGCTGGCTCCCGCCGCCGGTGCCCTGTTCCAGCTCGCGACCGGAACCGTCTCCAGCCTCGGGACCGAACACGGCAGGCCCGTGATCACGGGCTGGAATCTCGCACTGCCGGCCCGTTTCACCGACGCCGCCACCTCACCGGACCTGGCCGGCACCGGCTGACGGCGCGGCTGTCGGGCGTCGGGCGTCGGGGCGCGCCAACTCCTCGGCGGACAGCTTCAGATCGGCCGCGACTGCCGAGTCGCGGACCGATGGCCTCGACGCCGAGCCGCTCGAGCCAGGCGTGGCACTGGCCGGGCGCATATCAGGACCAATAGCTAGAATTCGAGCATGGGAGAGCGGCCGGTCGCGCCGACTGCGCCCGAACTCGTCCTCGAAACCGACGTGGGCTCCACGGTGATGAGTCCGAGCCGGGATTATCACGTCGGGCGCGACCCCTTGAGCGACATCGTCATCGACGATGTCCGGGTTTCCTGGCATCACGCGGTGCTGCGGCCCGATGCCGACCACTGGACGCTCGAGGACGAGCACAGCACGAACGGCACGTACACCGAGGGCCGCAGGATCCACGAGTGGGGGGTCGGCCCCGGCAGCGTCATCCGGTTCGGCAATCCCGCCGACGGCCCGCGCGCCGTCTTCGTGGGCCGTGCCCGGCCGGTCCCCGCCCGCCCGTCCGCCGTCTCCATGCCCTCGGCGACCGGCACCTTCCGGCAGCCGACCACCGTACGGCCGCTGCCGGTCCGCACCGTACGCATCGGCCGCGGAGCGGACAACGACCTCGTCGTCGACGAGCTGGTCGTCTCGCGCCGGCACGCCGAGCTACAGGCCCACCCGGACGGCAGCTACGAGATCGTCGACCTCGGCAGTCACAACGGCACCTTCCTCAACGGCCAGCCGGTCGCCCGCGCCCCGATGTCGCCCGGTGACATCGTCGGTATCGGCCACTCGGCGTTCTGCCTGGTCGGCGACCAGCTGCAGGAGTTCGTCGACACCGGTGAGGTCTCGCTCGACGTCCAGGACCTCGCGGTCACGGTGGACCGCGGCCGCAAGACGCTCCTGGACCATGTCTCCTTCCCGGTCGGCGAGAAGTGCCTGCTGGCCGTGGTGGGGCCCAGCGGTGCCGGCAAGTCCACGCTCCTCAACGCGCTGACCGGGCTCCGTCCCGCCGACCGGGGCACCGTCCTCTACGACGGCCGCGACCTGTACCGCGACTACGCGGAGCTGCGCCAGCGCATCGGCCTCGTACCGCAGGACGACATCCTGCACTCCCAGCTGACCGTGCGCCGGGCCCTCGGGTACGCCGCCGAGCTGCGCTTCCCGCAGGACACCGCGAAGACCGAACGTCAGGCCCGGGTCGCCGAGGTCGTCCGCGAGCTGGGGCTCGAGCAGCGGGCCGGCCAGCCGATCCACAGTCTGTCGGGCGGCCAGCGCAAGCGGGTGAGTGTGGCTCTGGAGCTGCTGACGAAGCCGTCACTGCTCTTTCTCGACGAGCCGACCTCCGGGCTCGACCCCGGCATGGACCGGTCGGTCATGCATATGCTCCGCGGCCTCGCCGACGACGGGCGCACCGTCATCGTGGTCACGCACAGTGTGCTCAGCCTGGACGTGTGCGACCGGCTGCTGGTGCTCGCTCCCGGCGGGATGATCGCCTACTACGGACCGCCGGAGGACGCGCTCGCGTACTTCGGCTTCGAGGAGTGGCCCGAGGCGTTCGAGGCTTTCGAGAACGACCACGACCGCGAGTGGGCGGCGGACTACCGCGAGTCCCCCTTCCACCGGCAGTACATCGCGAATTCCACCGCCCAGCCGCTGCTGCCGCACGATGCGGCGGCATGGGTCGCGCCGCCGAGGACACGGAGCTGGGGAGCGCAGCTGCGGACCCTCGTACGGCGGTACTCCGCCGCGCTGAGCGCCGACCGGACCTTCCTGATCATCATGATCGCGCTGCCGTTCGTGATGGGTGCGATGGCGCGTGCGCTGGCCGGGAGCCGGCTGACGCAGGAGACGGCGATGAACGCCCTGCTCATCCTCTGTGTCGGCGGGGTGCTGACCGGTGCCGCCAATGCCGTACGGGAGCTGGTCAAGGAACGGGTCATCTACCAGCGGGAGCGGGCCGTCGGGCTGTCCAGGTCCGCGTATCTGATGTCCAAGGTGGTGGTGCTCGGCACGATCACGGTGCTGCAGGCGATCGTCCTGACCCTGGTCGGGCTGGTCGGCGTGGATCTGAACGCCCCGGGCGGTGAAGGGGTGCTCCTGCCGCCGCTGGTGGAGATCACCCTGACCGTGGCGCTGCTCTCCTTCACGGCGATGATGCTCGGCCTGCTCGTGTCCGCGCTGGTGAGCAAGGAGGAGGTCACCATGCCGCTGCTGGTGCTCCTCGCGATCGTCCAGGTCGTCTTCTGCGGCGCGCTCCTCAAGCTGCACGGGGTGCCGGGCATCGAGCAGCTGGCGTGGCTGATCCCCTCCCGGTGGGCCCTCGGCGCCATGGCGGGGACCATCGGGCTCGGCAGGATCGTTCCGGGCAAGCTGACAACGGATCCGCTGTTCGAGCACTCGGCGGGCGTGTGGCTGCTCAACATGGGGATGCTGGTGGTGCTCTCGGTCGTGTTCGGATTCGCCGTCGCGAGGCTGCTGCGCCGGCACGAACCCGCGATCATGCGGAAGTAGGGGCGGACCATGACGACTCCGGACTTCCGCCCGACCCATGTCGTCCCCCGGGACGGGCTGCCCGCCTGGGAGGCTCCGGACGTGTCCCGGCCGACCGCACCGCTCGACGCGCTGCTGCCCGTGCAGGTGGTCGACCGGCGCGGGGACTGGGGGCAGATCGTGTGCGCCAACGGATGGTCGGCGTGGGTCGACGGACGGCTACTGGTCTCCGTTCCTCAGGAGCCGCCGGTGGCGGGACAGCCGGCGGCCCGTACCGCGGACCCGCGGCCGCTGCTGGCCCGGGTCGAGGAGTCGCTGGGGCGGTACCGGCGCGCGGCGGAGGAGCTGACGGCCGGGCGGGGTGACGGGGAGACGTTCCGGCGTCGCACACAGGGACTGCGGGTGGGGATGGTCGTGGACGGCGAGTCGGTGTGGCTGTACGACGCCGAGCACGAGCGCTGGGTGTACTGCGACGGGGTGCGGCTCAGCACGTACGCGGCGGGGTCGGGCCCCGGCGGGGCGAGCGGCGCGGGCGGGGCAGCGGACGGCCCGGTTGCCGGGCGCGAGCCGACACGGGTGGTGAGCGAGGAGCCGAGCGGGATGAGCTCGCCGTCGCAGGGACCGCCGTCCGGGCCGGAGCCGACCCGGGTGGTCGGCCCTGAACGGGGGTCCGGGGACGGCCCCGCAGGCCGGGCCGACGACCGGGCCACAGGGCTCGTGGGGCCGGACCGGGCGCACGGCGGTGCCCCCGGCCCGACAGGCGCCCCGCATGGCCCGGCGGGATCCGGGCCCGGGCGGCTCGTGCAGCCCGCGGCCGATGCCCCGTACTCACCCACCCGCCCCGGTGACGCCTGATGGCGCGCGCCCCGCACGGTACCGATATGCCCGTCGGGCGGGCCTCCGATCTGCTCGGGAAGCAGATCGCGGGGTACCGCGTCGAGAGCGAGATCGGCCGCGGCGGCATGGCCGTCGTCTACCGGGCCAAGGATCTGCGGCTGGACCGCACCGTCGCCCTCAAGCTGCTCGCGCCCGAGCTCGCCCGCAACGACACCTTCCGGCAACGCTTCACCCACGAGTCACGGGTCGCCGCCGCCATCGACCACCCGCACATCGTGCCGGTCTTCGAGGCCGGGGAGACCGAGGGGATCCTCTACATCGCCATGCGTTACGTCGCCGGGCAGGACCTGCGCGCACTGCTCGACCGCAAGGGGCCGCTCTCGCTCACGGCCGCCGGACGGATCGCCGCGCAGGTGGCCTCCGCACTTGACGCCGCCCACGACCACGACCTGGTCCACCGGGACGTCAAACCCGGCAACATCCTGGTCGCGCAGGGCACGGACAGCGACCACCCCGAGCACGTCTACCTCACGGACTTCGGGCTGACGAAGAAGTCGCTCTCCCTGACCGGGTTCACCACCGTGGGCCAGTTCGTCGGGACGCTCGACTATGTGGCGCCGGAGCAGATTTCGGGGCGCCCGGTGGACGGCCGGTGCGATGTCTACAGCCTCGCCTGCGTCGTCTACGAGACCATCGCCGGAGCCCCGCCCTTCCAACGCGACGACGACATGGCCCTGTTGTGGGCCCACCAGTACGACCCGCCGCCTCCGCTGACCGGGCATCGCCCCGATCTCCCCGCCGCCGTCGACGGCGTACTGGCGAAGGCTCTCGCCAAGAGCCCCGACGACAGGTACGACTCCTGCCTGCAGTTCGTGGCCGCGCTGCGCGCCGCGGCGGCAGGCAACGGAAGCGGGAACGGGAACGGGGAGGGTAACGGGGACCACGCACCGACGCAGGTGGACCAGCGCATCGGCGCGCCGTCCGAGTGGCCCGGCCCCCCGCCAGTACCGCCCCGGTGGGCGCTGCCGGTCTTCCCCGGCCTCCAGAAGGACGCGACGTAGGCCGTGTCTGGCAAATAGCGGCGTCCGCCCGCAGGGCGGGGTGCGCGGCGTCCGGTGCGTGCAATCGCAAGGCGGAGGATCATCCTCGTACTGGACGTACTTGGATGACTCCGACAACGCAGCGAGTGTGCGTGCCGGGCGTCGCGCACCAGGCGCGATTTGCCAGACACGGCCTAGCCGGCACCGGACCTCAGTTCGCCGCCGGCTCCACCTCACCGCGCCGGTGGACCCGGGATGCGAGCAGGCTGCCGAGGAAGCCGGCGATAAGCCCCCAGACCAGCGCTAGGCCGAGAGCCGACCACACTTGAGGTTGCAGCGACACCTCGCCCTCCAGCCCGCCGATGTCTCCGATGCCGAGCAGCGACAGGCCGAAGTGCGCCGAGATCCGGACGACGAGGCAGATGGTGAGCACGGTGAGGACGAGTGCCACCGCCATGTGCACGGCGTGCTGCCAGGGGCGCATCCGCGCGGGTGAGCGGGCCGCCATCAGGAACGCCGCGGCCAGCAGCAGGACTCCGGCGACGACCGCGAGCCACCAGACCCGTCCGTCGTGTTCGGAGAGTGAGCTGAGGTTGAGGGTGGAGTTGTCGGGGTTGCGGAGCACCAAGTCCAGTACGTGCGGCATCGGCAGCCCGAAGGGGCCTTGCACCTTCCCCTCCCAGGAGGCGCCGAGACCGAGTGTCAGGGCGAGCCAGACGAGGTTCGGCAGTCCAAGGAGGATCACGGCGAAGGTCTCGGCGGGGTGACCGCGGGTCACCACGACGACGAGTCCGATGACGACGCCCAGTGCGACGTACGCGAGCAGCAGCACCACCATCGCGAAGGCCGCCGGGCGCACCGACTCCTGGAAGCGCACCAGGCGCGCGGGGAGCGGGGCCTTGCGCGATACGAGGAGGGCCAGGACGAGCAGGCCCGCCAGCCACAGCAGGCCGAGGACGACGGTGAGCGGGATGTCGGCCTCGAAGCCGACCTTCGGGGAAGCGTCGAGCAGTTCGCCGATGTCGGCCGCCGTCCCCTCCCCGAGCGGGATGTCGAAACTGTGCCGGGCCAGGACCGAGAGGCCGATGAGGGCCAGGACCCACAGCACCGCCACCCGGGCGGACCAGCCGAGCAGTTCGCGGGTGCCGGCCACGGCCCGGTGGCGCAGCGGCCGCAGGAATCCGGCGGCGATGACCAGGGCTCCGGCGAGGGTGACGGACAGCGGCAGAACCGTGAGATCCGCGTTCGTCTCGGCGATCACACCGGCGTCTCCGGAGATGTCCACGGAGCCGCCGACCGCCATCACGACGACGGCCGCGACAACACGGGGGAAGGCGCTCCCGGGCAGGTCGGCGGCTCCGGCCGCCCACAGTCCGAGGGCGGCGGTGACGATCATGACGGTCAGCCCGGCGACGACCGCCACGAGGGCGTCGCGCCAGTCGTGGGCGGCGCGCCTCGCGCCACCCCGCTCGCTGGATCGCTGCTGGCTCACTCCTGCCACGCTAGGCAGGGGTTCGGTGCTCCGCCTCCCTGGGAGGGCCGACCGCGTCAACTTGCGGGCCGCACGGATGCGGAGCACACAATAGGCACGATCAAGGAAGAAAGTGAGATTACTTCACTCTCAACCACATTCAACGACATTCCTGTGCCGAGTTTCCTGCGCTGCACGATTCCTACGCTGGGAAGAAGAGCCCGTGAGTGCCCAACCGCCGTCATCCGAACGCCCCACGTCGTCCGAACGCCCCACAGGACCCCCCTCCGGCCCGCTCTCGGGCCCTTCGCAACCGGGTCCCCCGCCGCCGCCCAGCAGCCCGTCCGGGCCGCCGAGCGGCGGAGGACCGGGCGGCACGGGCGGCTACGGCGGCTCGGGCGGACCCGGCGGAGGGGACGGCCCGGCGCAGGGCCCCGGCGAGGGCCCCGGCGAGGGCCCCGGCCACCCCTGGTGGCGGTCCGTGCCCAAAGTGGCCACCATCGCCGTGGCGCTCGTCGCCGCGGTGGTGCTCACCATCGTCCTCACCCGCCCCGACGGATCGGGCAAGGGTGGCGAGGTCGTCCTCCAGGCCGCCGGCTCGACCGGGCCGGACCCGTACACGGAGTCGACCGCTCGGGAAAGCTCCCCGCCGCCGACGCCGCCCGCACCGCCGAGCACAACGCCGACCCCCGCCAACGCCACACGCAGCGTGGCGGGTTCGGCCCCCGGCCTGTACGGCGGGACCCGCAACGTCGCCAGCTGCGACGTGGAGAAGCAGATCACCGCGCTCACGGCCGATCCGGCCAAGAACAAGGCGTTCGCCTCGGTCCAGGGCATCGCCCCCGCCGCCGTCCCCGGGTATCTGCGCTCCCTGACGCCCGTCCAGCTGCAGATGGACACCCGGGTCACCAACCACGGCTACAAGAACGGCGCGCCCACCAGCTATCAGGCGGTCCTGCAGGCCGGCACGGCCGTCCTCGTCGACAACCGGGGCGTGCCCCGAGTGCGCTGCGCCTGCGGCAATCCGCTGCTCCCGATGGTGCCCCAGCAGGGCACGCCCAAGCCGGCGGGTGACTCCTGGCCCGGGTTCCGGCAGTCGAACGTCGTGGTCGTGCGGCCCTCGGTCACCGTGATCAACGTGTTCATCATGTACGACCCGACGAACGGCGACTGGTTCTCCCGTCAGCGGGGTGACGAGGGCGCCGACGACGAGAAGACCGAGCCGCCGCCGAACGTCATCAAGCCGCCGCCCTGCGCTCCGCAGCCCGCCGACGGAACGCCGACGCCCGCCCCCGGCGGATCCAGCTCGCCCTGCCCCCCGACATCGCCGTCCTCGAAGGCACCGTCCTCTAAGACACCGTCCTCGGAGCCCCCGCCGTCGGACTCCTCGGAGCCGCCGCCCTCGGACCCCAGCACCCCGAGTCAGCCCGCGCCTCCCGACGGCAGCCCGGAATCGGCCTCGGGATCCACGTCCGCACCGGCCCCCGATTCCGCCTAGGAGTTCCCTCCTGCCGGGGACGCAGGCCCCGTCAGAGCTTGACGGCAGAGGCGGCTCAGGCGATGACGGCGGGAGAGGTGCCGGACTTCACGATCATCCGGGGTGCACCGCCGCCGTCCGCCGGGATCGACCAGAGGTCGGCACCGAAGTCACCGGGCAGGGCGTAGAGGAGAGTGTGGCCGTTCAGCCACAGGGCCTGGTCGTCGACGCTTCTCCGCTCGGCGAGCGCGGTCTCCCTGCCGGTGCGCAGATCCAGGATGTGCAGCCGCCAGGGAGCGTCGGCAAAGGCGCCCGGGACACGCTTCTTGAAGGCGACGCGGGTACCGTCCGGGGACAGTGATGGGCACTCGACGTTCTCGCGCAGGGTGCGCAGGGTGCGCCGGGCCAGGTCGCCCTCGACCAGATACGTACGGCCGCCGGTGGCGAGGGTCGCGTAGAAGCGGTTGTCGCCGGCGGCGAAGGTGACACCCCAGAAATTGTGGTCGGCGGCCCGGTGACGCTGCCCGTCCTTGACGACGGTGAAGCTCTCCAGGTCGGACCGCAGGGTGCCGGTGCGGGTGTCGTAGATGGCGGTACGGGTGGAGAAGGCGCCCCCCGCGTACGAGTCTCCGCTCACGAACACCGTCCACGCGACAAGACGACCGCTCGGTGAGACCCGGGCGCGGGTGGGCATGCCCGGCACCGGGAAGGTGCGGACGGGCCGCAACCGCGCGTCCAGGAGCACCGCTTCATGCCCGGGGACCACTCCGCCGGTGGCCCGCAGGCAGATGCCTGTGCCCGCGGCCGCGTGGAAGCGGAGGCAGTTGCGGGGTGCGGCGGTGCGCGGCCCGGCCATGGTGGTCAGCGGTAGGGAGGAGATGTGATCGCGCTGGGGGCCCCAGGCGAGATTGCGGAAGAGGAGCCTGCCCTGCTGACGCAACGTCACCACACCTGCCCGGGCGACCGGTTCACCGGGCCTGGCCCGGTCCCGTTCGCCGGCACGGTCGGCGGCCCGCACGGTTGCGACGACGGCGACGGCGGCCAGGACCGCGGTGGCGAGGCCGAGGATCAGCAGCCGGGCCCGCGGCCCGGAGATGTCGGGCGTCATGCGTGGCTCCCCCGGTGGAAGGCGGCGACGGAAGCGAGGACGACGGCCAGACCGGCGGTGGCCGCGGTCAAGGCACCGCCAGGACCGAGGTACATCCAGGCCGCGCCGAAGAGCAGTGATCCCGCGAAGCGGGCGAGGGCCTGTGACGTCTGGACGAGGGCCAGGCCGCTCGCCTTGAGGTGCGGGGGCAGCAGCGGGCCCGCGGCGGCCATCAGTACACCGTCGGTGGCCGCGTAGAAGGCGCCGAGCAGCACGAGTACGCACACGGCTGCCGCAGTCCCTCCGCCCCAGGGGCCGAGGAGCAGCACATACGCCATGAGCAGCACCCCATGCCCCGCGAGGAAGACCGGCCGGCGGCCGATCCGGTCGGCCAGCCGGCCCAACGGCACGGCCAGCAGCAGGAATCCGGCGGCAGTGCCGACAGGCAGCAGCGGGAAGTACGCGGTGGGCAGGTCGAGACGGCGCTGCAGCAGGAGATAGAGGAACGAATCGCTCACGGTGACCACGCCGAGCAGCGCGGCGATCAGGCACAGCCTCGGCAGACCGGGGGTCCGGGCAAGCGTTCGCAGTGACCGGCGACCGCGTCGCTTCCGTTTCACCGGGCGGTCGGGGGTTCGCGTCGAGGTGTCCCGTACGAAGAGCGCGAGCAGAAGTACGCCGAGCGCGGCGGCACAGAAGCTGACCACGAACACGGCGTCGTAGCCGTCACGAGCGGCCCACAGGACCGCGAAGGCGACGAGCGGGCCGAGCAGCGCGCCCGCGGTGTCCATCGCGCGGTGCACCCCGAAGGCCCGGCCCTGCTCCTCCTGCGGGCAGGACAGCGAGATGAGCGCGTCCCGAGGAGCGGTACGCAGCCCCTTGCCGGTGCGGTCGGCGGCCAGTACGGCACCGACCGCCCAGGGTGTCGTGGCGGCGAGCAGGGCGAGTTTGCAGCACGCGGACAGCGCATAGCCGGTGCCCGCGACTAGTTTGCGGCGCTGGGCGCGGTCGGCGATGTGACCGCCGGCCAGCCGGGACAGGGCGGTTGCGCCCTGATAGAGGCCGTCGAGAGCGCCGAAGGCGAGCGGCGACATACCGAGGCCGACGACGAGGTAGAGCGGCAGTACGGCGGTGACCATCTCGGCGGAGACATCCGTGACCAGGCTGACCGTGCCGAGGGCGATGACATTGCCGGCGACCGCGCGGCGGACTCCGGTGCCGCGCGGCGGTCGCGGCGGCGTGCTGCGTACGCCCGCCGCCGTGTCCGCGGCCCGGCCGGCCGACAGATACACCTGGCCTCCTCTCCGGTGAGGTCAGAACCAGTTGACGGTCAGCGGGAAGGTGGCGCCGGCGGAGACTCCGGCGGAGTCGGTGGCCGTGGCGGTGATCTGGAGGGTGCCGACCTGCCAGGGCCTGCCGCTGATCCGTCCGGTCGCGGCGTCGATGGACAGGCCGAAGGGAAGGCCGGAGGCGCTGTACTTGAGGGGAGCCTTGCCACCGGTCGCGGTGATCTGCACGGTGCAGTTCCGGTTGAACGTGCAGTTCTGCGCACCGGGGCTGGTCACCTTCAGGTCCCCCTCCGGCGGCGTAGTGCCGTCGCCGAAGACCTCGGTGATGGGAGTGGCGCTCGCCGCGTTGCCGGCGTGGGTGGTGCCGAAGAGGTCCTCGAAGGTGCGCAGCAGGTTGTAGTGGTTGTACGCGCTGCTGAACTGGCCCTGCTTGACCTTGGCCCCGGAGAAGACCGTGGCGATCCTGTTGGAGCCGAGGTAGTTGTCCTCGTCCCAGGTGAGCACCAGCAGACTGTTGTTGGCCTTGGCCCACTGGGCGTAACCGTCGAGGCTGTTCCTCACCCAGGTGTCCCCGGTGCCGACCGGGCACGAGTGCATGTCGTTGCACTGGTTGGGGACGACGAAGGACAGGTGCGGCAGCTGGGCGAAGTCGCCCTTCGGGAACTGCGCCCAGGTCTTGCCGGTGTTGAGCGGCACGTTCTTGAAGGCGAACCAGGGGTTGTGCTTCTGCGCGTACTGGCCGTTGGTGCAGGCGGTGGAACCCTCGCTCGGCAGGTCTTCGTTGTACGTGGCGAAGGTCTTGCCGGCGGCGGCCAGCTCCTGACCGAGGTTGGCGGCGCTCATCGACTGCGGGGTGTAGCAGCCGTCGCCCGTGATGCCCTGGGTGGCGCCGGAGAAGAGGTTGAAGTAGTTCGGCTGGCTGGGGTGGGTCAGCGCCTTCATGGAGGTGAGACTCGCCCCGGCTGCCGCGAGCTGGTTGATGTAGGGCGCGTTGGAGCTGCCCATGATCTCGCCGTACTGCTTGTTCTCGAAGACGACGACCACGACGTGGTCGTAGCTGGGCAGGGCTGCGGCCGCTCGCGGGGCGGCGGCGTGGGAGTCGGCCGCGCCGAGGGTGGCGACGAGGCAGAGCGTGCTGAAGATCCCTCCGGCTGCTGTGCGCCGGCGCCCGGTGCTCGTGCTGTGCGCTCTCCGGCTCGGTAGGGCTGGTGGTTTCATGGGGTGTTCCTCCTTGTTCCTCTCACTCCTCGCGGCGGGCCGCGCCCGCCACGGTGATGTTCAGGAAGCGCGGCACAGGCCTGCCGCGACTGCGGAACTCCTCGGCAACGCTGGTACGGACGGCCGTCAACCGGTCCTGTGGCAGCAGCACCAGGGCGCTGCGCCCCGGCTCTCGTCCGGGCCGCCAGGCCGACAGCGCACCCGCGCTGCGGGCGTGGTCCGTCGCGCGCCGGACGTCACCGGGGCCGGCGTCTTCGCCGCGGGTCACCAGCAGCATCAGCCTCGCCCCGTTCTCGGGCGGGTCGAAGCGGATACGGCGGCTGCCGTCGTCGTCGAGCAGCAGAGCCCGGCCGGGGCGGGCGAACAGCACCGCCTCGCGCAGTGCTTCGTCGCCGTCGGGTGCGGCCTGCCGGGCGAGAGCGGCCAGCCGGCCGCGGGGCGGGCGCGGTCGGGAGCCGGCGGCGTGCAGATCGGCGACCGCCAGCGCCACGGCGCACTCGAGCGGCTCGGCGCTGGACAGACCGGCCGCGGCGGTCAGCGTGGAGTGGATGTGCAGGTCGACGCCGCCGCGGCCGTACCCGGCGCGGGCCATGGTGCGCAGCAGGGCATAGGTGCGGGCGGCCCAGTCGGGGTGGGCCGACGGCGGTCCGGTGAGCGGGAGTTCGCAGCTCTGCGCGGGGTGGGCGAGTGAGCTCAGCCGTACCAGGCCGTCATCGCGCGGTGCCGCGGCGGCCGCCACGGGCCAGCCGGCGGCGGCGACCAGGCGGGGCGAGCCGAGGTGGAAGGCGTGCGGGGCGCTCCACACCGTGGCCGGGGGTCGGTCGTGCGCCGATTCGAGTGCGAAGGCCACCAGCCGGAAGAGCGGGTCGGCGGTGTGGCGGCGGGCGATGTCCAGCGTCCCGAGGGCCGTGTTCAGGTCCGCACTCGTGTCCGTGCCCGTGGTGGTGTCCGTGTTCATGGCGCTCACGCCGCCTCGGAGGCCGCTGGTGTTCTGCGGGCCAGCAGGCGGTAGGCGTTGCCGCCTTCAGTGGCGCGGGCCACTGCCGCACGAACCGCGTCGAGGGCGGCCGCGACGACGTAGCAGGGCAGCGCCGCGGTGTGCACGACTCTGCGGACCGCCCGCCGGGTACGGGTCGCGGTGCCCGGCCCCCAGGGGGCGTACGGGTGGGGGGCGAGCCGGTTCGCGGTGAGGAGGACGGCACCGACGAAGTCGCAGGACTGGTGGGCCGCGCCGTGCTCCTCCGCCAGAACGGTGAACCCGCGGTCGGCCAGTGCCTGCCGGAGGTTGCCGATCGGGATGAGGTGCTGGTGCTGCGGCTGGAACCACGGCAGCCAGTGCGAGCCCAGGATGCGGCCGAGCCGCGATTCGGGGTCCGGCAGCTCGATGAGCAGATGCCCGCCGGGCGGCAGCACGGCGGCGGCCGCGTCGAGCTCGGTGAGCGGCTCGCGGGTGTGCTCCAGGTAGTGGTACATGCTGACGGCGTCGTAGCGGTGGACGAGCCCGGCGGCGAGATCGGGGAACTGGCCGTGGTGTGCGGTGCCGACCCAGCCGCGTGCCTCCGCCTCGCGTACGGCGGCGCTCATGTCCAGTCCGTCGAAGTGGGTTCCGGGCCAGATGTCGCGTGCGCTGTCGCAGAAGTGGCCGTGCCCGGTGCCCACGTCGAGCCAGGCGGTGGGCGTCCCGTACGGCTTCAGCATGGCGGCGCGGGCGCGGTACGAGCGGCCCATCGTGCCGAACACCTGGGCGGCGCCGCTGACGCCGAGGCCCTCGTAGAAGTCGCGGTAGTAGAAGTCGAGGCCGTCCAGGGATAGCCGGGGATTCTGGAAGACGTGCCCGCACATGCCGCACTCTTCGAGGGTGAAGCGGCCCGGCTTGCCCTGGAGCAGGTCGGGAACGCGGAGGCGTACGGAGAGGTCGGCGGAGCCGCACCAGGGGCAGTCGAGGCGGCGGGGCTCGAAGAACCGGTCGGTGCCGGCCTTGAGTTCGGCGTCGTAGCCGGGGCGCAGCGCATCCAGCTCCGGCAATGGTCCGGACGATGCGCGGTGGCTGCTCACGGCGGTACGCAGCGCCGCGACGAGCGAGAGCAGGGGCCGCGCCGCGGTGGCGCGTGTCAGGTCGGCCGGGCGCAGCGGGCTGCCCGGGGCGCCGAGGACCAGGGCCGGCTGCAGCCAGTACAGGGCGGCGGCCGCGATCCCCCAGCCGCCGTCCACGACGACCGCGCCGACGAGCAGGGCAAGACCGGCCAGTTGAGAGGCGATCACCAGGTTCGGAGGGAGTCCTTGAGCGCGCAGTTCGGCGGCTCTGCGAGCCGAGTCGGGGGCGGGGGAGGCCAGAGCGGGCGCGATGGCGACGCCGGTGGCATCGGGGGCGTACGCCTTCAATCGCCGTAGGAGGGTGTGCAGTTCTTCGGTTTCGGGAGCAGCGCTGTCGGGTTCGATTTCCGCCCGGTGCCGGACGTCCTCGGCGATCAGCAGGGCGTGTCCCGCGCCGCGGGCCTCGGCCGTTCGGCCATAGCGGGAGGCGCTGCGGTCAAGGACACGGAGCAGACCGAGCGCGCGTTCGGTGTCGAGGCGGCCGGGGATCAGGTCGAGTATCTGCAGACCGGTCCGATCCGCGTGGGCGACGGCGGCGCGCAGGGTGGCGTCGTCGACATCGACTCCGCGGGCGCTGATCAGGTGCCAGCCGTCCGGGGAGGGCGCACTGTCAGCGTGGGATGCCGGGTCGAGTACCGGCAGGGCGGCCATCCTGCGGCGCGAGCGCAGGGTGCCCACGGCGAGCCCGGCCAGTACGGCAACGGCAGCCCATGGCACATGGGTCAGGAACGACGTCATATCAGCTTCTCCAACCGGTCTGCGGCGGCCGCGGCACCGCCGGCGGCGGCGAACGAGGCCTGGATGCGGCGGGCGGCCCGGCGGTGGGCGGGGTCGTCGAGGACGGCGGCGAGGGCGTCATGGAGTTCGTCGGAGCGGGCCCGGCCGAAGCGCACCCGTATTCCGGCGCCTGCCGCCGCGACCTGCTGGGCGACGATCGGCTGGTCGTCGCGGATCGGAGCGACCACCAGCGGCAGGCCGTGGGCGAGTGCCTCGCACACCGTGTTGTGACCGCCGTGGCTGACCACGGCGTCGAGGTGGGGCAGCAGCCGGAGTTGAGGCACGTGCTCCAGCAGCAGGACATGGTCCGGCACCTCGCCGACCACGTCCGCGGGCGCGGCCAGGATCAACTGCAGGCGATCGGCGAGCCGTTCGGCCGCGCGCAGCGTCTGCGCGTAGAAACGGCCGCCCGCCTCGCGGTTGAGCGTGCCGAGCGACACCAGCACCCGGCGTCGTGCGGGATCGAGCCGCTGCCACGGAAAGTCCGAGCCGTCGGACGGGCGGGGGCTCAGTGCCGGGCCGACGAAGGCGTAGCGCCCTGGGTACGGCTCGTCGGCGCCGACCAGTTCGAGGGTGGAGAAGACCAGCACCAGGCGGTCCGAGAAGCGCGGGTCCCAGCCGCCGGGTGCGCCGCAGTCCGCGAGCAGCCCGGCGATCTTCTGCGCCACCCACTCCCCCACCCTGGGGAAGCCGGCGAAGGGCCGGGTGAACTCGGCCGTTGTCGTCGCCGACGTCACCCACGGCAGCCCACGCCGCTGCGCGATCACCGCCCCGGCGAGCGCCTGCTGGTCGACGACGAGGACATCGGGCCCGTACGTGCCGACCGCCGCCTCGACACCCGGCAGCATCGCGTGGGCGAGGGGGACGAGGGCCTCCTCCCAGAGGAAGCGCAGCGCGGCGACACCGCGCAGATCGCGCCAGTGCGCGTGCAGTGAGCCGTAACCCGCGGAGTCGGCGCGGTCGCCGGAGGGCAGGAGCTCCGCGCCCGCCGGCAGCAGTCGTGGCAGCACTTCGGCGGGGCCGGTCCAGGCGACCCGGTGGCCGCGCGCGGCCAGTTCGGCGGCGACGGCGACGGTGGGGTTGATGTGCCCGGCGAGCGGCGGGACGACGAACAGCACCTTCATACGACCACTGCCTCGGCGCGCTCCGCGTCCGGCTGCCGCCCGGCTCCGGCCAGCCGGTCGAGCACTGCCTGCCGCAGCTCCTCGGTGCCGCCCTGGAGCACATCGTGGCCCAGACCGGGAATGACGCGGACGGTGCAGTGCGGTGCGTGGCGGGCCAGTTCCCGGGCGCCCGGAACGAGTTCGGAGTGCTCACCGCAGACGGCCAGCACGGGGCAGCGCACCCGGGCGAAGTCCTCGGGCGTGAACGGCCGGCTCCCCGCGATGTCGTCGATCAGGCTGGTCCGGTTCAGGAGGTCGTCGGCCGTGGCGGTCAGGCGGGCGGCCTTGCGCGCGCCGAGCGAGGAGAGCTCCTGCGGCACCTGGCTGTCCTCGAGGGCGAGCGCGGCGACGGAGAGCGTGTCGAGCATGTTCTCGATCCAGGGGCCGTTCAACGGGGCCTCGACCAGGACGAGTCCGGCGACGAGATCGGGGCGCGCGAGCGCGGTGTGCAGCGCGATCGTGCCGCCGTAGCTGTTGCCGATGAGGTGTGCGGGGCGTTCGTCGATGCCGAGGGCGGCGAGCAGAGCGGTCAGGTCCTGTACGGCGGTGCCGGTGTCGTATCCGGTGGCCGGACGCTCGGTGCGGCCGTGGCCGCGCAGGTCGTACAGGACGACGTCGTGACCGGCCCGGGCGGCGGGGACGGCGAGGGTGGCGTAGAAGCTGGAGAGGTTGTCGACGACCAGGCCGTGGAGGAAGACGACGGTCGGGTGTGCGCGGTCGCCGGGGAGCCGGTGGACGTGGAAGCGGAGGTTGTTGGCGAGGACTTCGGCCATGGCGGGCTCAGGCGGCCGGGGCGGTGGCCGACGCGGAAGCGGGAGCGGGCCTGCCGGCGATATGGGTCACGAGGTCGCCGACCGTCATGGCCAGGATCTCCTCCATGTCCTTCTCGGCCAGGAAGGCGATCAGGTCCACCGCTGCGCCGTACCGCCGCTGGAGCAGCTCGGCCAGAGCGACGAATTCGATGCTCTCCAGCGCCAGGTCCTCGTTGAAGGTGGTCTCCAAGGTGACCTCCTCAGCGAGGAGGAACTCGTCGCCGACCGTCTCGACGAGCATGGCGGTGATCTCGGCGAGTATCCGTTCGGCCGTGGGGTCAGATGCCATGGCTGGCCTCCGTCGGGGTGGGGGTGACTGAGCGGGCGGGGGTGTGGTCCTGGACGGTCCACGCGACGACGAAGGTCTCCGGCGGGGAGTCCTGGGCGGGCTGTTCGTGGACCGTGCTGATGCGGACGGCGTGGCCGCGGCCCTCGGGCGATGTCACCCGGAGCCCGGAGGGTCCGTCGGTGACGGTCCACTGCCGCAGGCGTCCGCCGAGGCCCGTGCCCTCCGCCTTGGCCGCGGCTTCCTTGGCGCACCAGAGCGCGGTCAGCGCCTGCGCGTGGCCGGTTCCGTCCCTCGCGGCGAGTTGTCCGGCGAGCCGGCGCTCGTCGGGGGTGAGCGCGATACGGCTCAGGGCGCCGGGGTCGTCGGTGACGGCCTCGATATCGATGCCGACGGAGTGGGCGTGGGCGGGGCCCGGTGGATGGGCGGGATGAGCGGGATGGGCGTAGGCGACGGCCAGCCGGTCCTTGTGGGCGAGGGAGAGGCCGAGTCCTGAGGCGAGCGGGCCTTCCGGGCGGGGGCGGCCGTGCTCGTCGTTGCCGACCGGGATCTCTACGGGGAAGAGCGGCCCCGCGCCCCCGTCCCACAGGAGTTGGCGTACCGCGTCCTTGGCTGCGATCCGCCCGAGCAGCCAGGCCGAGCGGGCCCGCGGCGGGCGCTGCTCGTACACCGCCCGCTCGGCGGCCCCCAGATAGCGCCGCATCACCAGCTCCTGCGACGCGGGGTCGGTCCAACGGCGGCGGGCCAGGCACCAGCCGCCGGGCTGCGGCTCACCGATCCCGCAGATCTCCGGCGTGAACTTCATCGGCCACACCCGCTCGTCGGCGGCGAAGCGCCGGTACGTCCAGCCTTCGAGGCGGGCCCACAACGTGCCGTCGTCGGAGATGAGTTCCACGTCGCCGCGTACGGAATCCGGCCGCACGGCGCGGATCCGGGCGGTGGCGCGCAGCAGCGCGCCGTCGCGGGGGGCGGGACCGTGGAGCCGGACCCGGTCCAGCGAGGCGGGAAAGACCAGCCTGTCGGCGGGGAGGCGCAACTGCATCCAGTGTCCGAGCAGTTGACCGGCGGCGTCCAGGAGCGCGCCCGGCGCGGGCAGGGCGCGCAGCACCCCTCGGATGCCGTCGTCGCCGACGGCGGTCACCTCATGAACCCCGGCGAAGCCCGGCCCGTGGAACATCCACCGGTCGCGGTAGAGGGCCTCGGCGCTGACCGGAGGCGGCCCTTCGCGGGTCAGTGCCGAGAGATCGGGGGCGGGGCGGCTCGGGTGGCTGTCGCCCAGGACGGCGGTGACGGTCGCGCAGCCGCCGATCTCCACGCGTACGCGGCGGCCGCGGGTGCTGTCATCAGTGGCCGGTGTCGCGCTGATCTCGGCGTCCACGGGCGGTGCGACAGGCAGCCAGCGCAGGGCGCGCACGTCGTCGAAGCCGATCACCGTGCGCCCGGGCACGGCCTGGCGGGCGGCGTCCGCGGCGAGCTCGAGGAGGGTGGTCATGGGGACGACGGGGAACCGGTCGGAGGGCTCGGGCCAGTCGTCGGGCTGGAGATAGACGCAGTGGTCGCGGACGTACGGCATGGTCTCGAGCGAGAGCCGCCGCCGGGTTCGGCGGGTGGAGGCGGGGGGTGGCGGCTGTTGGCCGGCCGGCCGCGCGGCCGGCACCCCCGCGCCGGACGACGAGCGCCAGGCGTCGGCGATGCTGCGGGCGGCGTCGTCCGCCTCGGCGATGACCGCGTCCAGAGCGGACCGCAGCGCCGGGTGATCGGTCATGGGCGTCCGGGCGGGCGGCCGGGACGGATCTGACAGGGAGAGCGGCGGCGCGGCGCCGTTGAGCCGTACGAGCGGGGAGCCCAGATCGAGCTGTACGAGACCGGCGAGGGGGGTGATGGACGCGGCGGGAGCGGAAGGTCCGTCACCGTCGGACACCTCGAGCCCGGCACGTACGGCAGGCGTTGGGGTCTGGGCACGTCCGGCGCGCGCCACCTGCCCCGTGGACGCAGCCGCCCCGACCCCCTCGCGCTCCGACAGACGCTCCCAGCGCGGGTTCAGGCCCTCCGCCCACAACGCCGCCGCCAGGCGGCGCAGTTGGTCGAGGCCGCTGCCGCCCCTGGCCGCCGCGCCCGCCGACACGGACAGGTGGTCCCGGCCGTGCAGCGTGTCCGATACGAAGCCGGGGAGGCTGCCGGGGCCCAGCTGTACGAAGCCCCGCACCCCCTCCGCGTACAACCGCGCCGTCAGCTCCCGGAAGCGCACCGGCTCCAGCAGGTGGCGCAGCACCACCTCCCGGACTTCGTCCGCGGCCTCCGGGTACGCGGCGCGCGTGGTCGCGGACCAGACGGGCACGGTCGGCGGTCGCAGCGGCAGCCCGGCGAAAGCCGTGCGGACCTGGTCGAGGTACGGCGCCCACATCGGCGTATGGAAGCCGGAGCGGAACGGCAGCTCCTGGGCGAGTACGCCCTGCGCTGCCAGGCGGCTCAGCGCTTGTGCGACAGACCGGCGTTCCCCGCACAGCACCGACTGGTGGGGGCAGTTGTCATGGCTGACGGCGACGCGGTCGAGGCCGTCCAGCGCGTCGGCGGCCTGCCGCGCGCCGCAGCCGAGTGCCGCGTAGACGAGATCGGGGACGTCGAGATCGCCGGGGCGCAGCGAGTCGAGGAAGGTGTCGACGGCCCCCTGCGGGTACATCCCGGCGACCACCATCGCGGTCCACTCCCCCAGGCTGTGCCCGGCCAGCAGGTCCGCCTGGATGCCCAGTCCGGGCAGGACGCGGGCGAAGAACCGGCCGACGGCGATGGCGTCTACCGCCCGTTCCATCAGCGCGTCGCCACCGGTGAGCGCGGGCCTCGGCAGTCCGAAGCGGTCGGCGACGTCATCGACATTCGGCGCGAAGTCCGGCTCCAGGCCGGGGAAGAGGAACGCCAGCCGGGCGTCGTCGCGTGCGAGCAGCGGGCTCGCGCTGAACCACACGCCGCCGCGCCCACGCCACGGGCGCCCCCTGGCGATGACCGCCGCGGCCAGGGCCCGGCGCTTCGGTGTGGGCCCGAGGATCGCCAGGCGGCACGGGCCACCGCGGGAGCCGGCGGCCGGATGACCTGCCGTAGCTGGTGGTTCCCCGAGACGGCGTGCCAGCTCGCCGGGGGTCGCGGCCGTGAGCAGCAACACCTCCTCGGCGGTGGTGACGTCAGCGGGGCGCGGCGGTACGCCACCGCAGGCGCCCGCAGCCGGCGCCTCCTCCAGCACCACATGCGCGTTGATCCCGCCGAACCCGAACGCGTTCACGCCCGCCCGTCGTGGCGCCCGCCCCCGCTCCCACGGCTCCGCCGCCGTCACCGGCCGCATCCGTGTCCGGGCGAAGCCCTCGTGCGGGTCCTCGAGATGGAGGGTCGGGGGCAGGACTCCGTCGTGCACGGCGAGGACGGCCTTGATCAGCCCGGCCATCCCCGACGCCTGCATGGTGTGCCCGAGCATCGACTTGACCGAACCCATCGCGACCGGTTCGGCGCCCGCCGCCCGGGGGCCGAACACCCGGGCGAGGGTGGTGAGTTCGGCTTCGTCGCCGACCGGAGTCCCGGTGCCGTGCGCCTCCAGCAGGCCGAGCGCGTCGGGCGCGGCCGGGTCGAGGCCGGCCTGCCGCCAGGCCTGTTCCAGGGCGCGTACCTGGCCGTCCACGAGGGGGCTCATCAGGCTCGCCGCCCGGCCGTCGCCGGCCACGCCGGCCCCTCGTACGACGGCGTAGATGCGATCCCCGTCGCGCTCGGCGTCGGCCAGCCGCTTGAGCAGGACCACGCCGGTGCCTTCGGACAGCAGTGTGCCGTCGGCGCGGCGGTCGAAGGGGCGGATGCGCTGGCTGGGGCTGAGCGCCCGCAGCTGGGTGAAGACGCTCCACAGAGTGGCGATATGGCAGTGGTGCACGGCCCCGGCGACCACCAGGTCGCAGCTGCCGCCCGCCAGGAGGCCGGCCGCCTGCTCGACGGCGAGCAGCGAGGAGGCGCAGGCGGCGTCGAGGGTGTAGGCGGGGCCTCGGAAGTCGAGGCGGTTGGCGGTCCGGGCGGCGGTGAAGCTCGGTACGAGGCCGATGGACGCCTCGGGCCGCTCAGGGCCGAGGCCGGTCTGGAAGGCTTCACGGACCGCCGTGATCCGGTCCTCGCCGAGCTCGGGGGCGAGCTCGCGCAGGGTCGCCGCCAGCTGGTGAGCGGTGCGTACGCGCTGGTCGAGGCGGGCCGTGGCGACGCCCATGAACCCGCCGCGGCCGAGGATGACACCGATCCGGGAACGGTCGGCGGGCAGCCGTCCCTCGCCCCCGGCATCGGCCACGGCCTCGGCGATGACGCGCAGGGCGAGCAGCTGGTCGGGCTCCGCTCCGGCCACAGCGGCGGGCATGATGCCGAAGCGGGTCGGGTCGAAGGCGGTGAGCTCGTCGATGAATCCGCCGCGCCGGCAGTAGAAGCGGTCGCTGCGGGCGGGACCTTCGCTGCCGTGCGGGTCGTAGTAGACCTCGGGGTCCCAGCGGCCTGGCGGTACGTCGGTGATGGCGTCCGTGCCCGCGAAGAGATTGCGGCGGTACGCGGCCAGGTCGGCGGCGCCGGGGAAGACGGCGCCCATGCCGACGATGGCGGCGTCCGTGGGCCGGGGGCCGGGGCGCGGGTCAGCCACGGCGCTGCTCCGGTGCCTTGCCGGCCTCCGGTGCGTTCGTACCCTCCGATGTGTCCGCGCCGTCCTCGGCCAGGAGAACGACCTGGCCCACGGTGCCGTGTGCCAGCTCCGCCAGGAACGCCGCCGTACCGCCGTCCGCGTCGATGAGCGGGATACCGCGGCTCGTGTACATCCGTTCCAGCTCGGGCGTCACCATGCCGCCGGCCTCGGCCGCCCACGGACCCCAGTCGATGGCGACGACACGGCCCGGGAAGCGGCGCGACCAGGCAGGGGTGGCGGCGAGCGTGTCGAGGGCATCGTTGGCGGCCGCGTAGTCAGCCTGACCGCTGTTGCCGAAGACACCGGCCACGCTGCCGAAGAGGACGAGGAAGTCCGGTGCGGGAGCTTCCCCGTGGTCGGCCGCGGCGTCGGCGAGGTGACGCGCGCCGTCGACCTTGGTGGCGAAGACCCGGGCGAAGGAGGCCGGGTCCTTGTCGCGCAGCAGCCTGTCGTCGATGGTTCCGGCGCCGTGCACGATCCCGTCGAGGCGGCCGTGGCGTGTGCGTACGTCGTGGATGACGCCCCGTACGGCGTCGGGGTCGGTGACGTCCGCCGCGTGGTAGCGCACTGAGGCGGCCACGCGGCCGAGGGCGTCGAGCGTGGCCCGGATCTCGCGTGCGGCGAGGATGCGGCTCGCGGCCGCCTCGATCTCGGCGGGTGTGCGCAGGCCCTGCCGCACGAGGGCCGCGCGCAGGGCGACCCGGTCGTGGGCGTGGGCGACGGCCGGGTTCTCGGCGGCGTCGGGCGGTGGGGTACGGCCGATGAGTTCGATGTGGCAGCCGGTGGCCCCGGCCAGGGCGACGGCCGTACGGGCGGTGATGCCGCGGGCTCCGCCGGTGAGCAGTACCACGGCGTCGCGGCCGAGCGGGAGCGGTGGCGCCGGGTCGATGGCGGGGAGGGGGGCGGGGACGGTACGCAGGGTGTTGCGGGTGCCGTTGGTGTAGCCGACGGCCACCGGCTCCTCGGGTGCGCACAGTTCGGCGAGCAGATGCGCGGCGATGCGCTCGGGGCGGTCCTTGGGATCGATGTCCACGGCGCGTATCTCCGCGCCCGGGTACTCGATCGCGGCGGTGCGGGCGAATCCGTACAGGCCGGCGCCGGGGATCGGGTCGGCGGAGTCCGGGGAGTCCTGGGCATCCGGTGTGTCCGGCCGTGGCGCGCTGCGGCCGAAGGCTCCGCCGCAGCCGGTGACGAGCAGCAGTCGGCGTGTGCCCGCCATCAGCGTTTCGCGCAAGGCGTGGAAGGCTTCCGGAAGTACGGGCCCGGGGGCGGGTCGCCGCAGCGCGCTGAGGTCCACGACACCGTCGGCTCCGGCGGCGTCGGCCAGCCGGTCGGGGTGGACGGTACGTACCTCGGCGCCCTGTGCCTCCAGCGCGGCGGCCAGCGCGACGGCGACGCCGAGGCCGTCGTCGACGACGGCGAACCGGCGGCCGGTCAGTACCTCGGCGGGGGCGCGGGTCGCGGGCGGCCCCACCGGCGCGACCCCGACCAGGAGCCGGGCGGGGGGCTTGGGGCGCGGCGCGGGGCGCCGCGCCCCCTCGTCGGCGGCGGGTTCCATGGCCGGGGCCACGGCGCCGGCTGTGGCGCCCGCCGGGTCCGCGTCGCGGGCCGAGGCGTTGGCCGCCCCGTGCGCGACGATCCAGTCCACGATGCCGCTGATGGTCTTGAGCCGGGCGAGCTCCTCCACGGCCGATTCCGCCGGGCCGTCCGTGCCCTGCGGCAGTCCGATCCGGTCGGCGAGCGCCCCGATGATCTCGACTCGTTTGATGGAGTCCACGGAGAGATCGGCTTCCAGGTCGAGGGCCGGGTCGAGCATCTCGCGCGGGTAGCCGGTGCGGATGTGGATGATCTCCAGTACGGCGTCCATGAGTTGATCGGGCGTCAGGGGCCGGTCGTCCGCGGGTCCGGCCGGGGCAGCCACCGGCTGGGGCACGAAGTCCACGTCCGGCACGGTGGCCGGCCGTTCCCGCGAGGGCCGCGATGGCGCTGCCGACGGCCCGTCCGCCCCCAAGTAGCCCAGCAGTACGTCCCGTTGCGCGGCGACCAGTTCCCGCGTCCCGCGCAGGTACTCCAGTACGGCGTCCTCCCGCCGGTCCGCGGCCGCCACCGGACGGTCCACCGCCACCCGCCGGGCCGGCCGCAGCCCGCCTGCCACGGGCTCGCCGTCCGCGGTCCGTACGAGGTGACCGTCGACCAGCCAGCCCGCACGCCGGGGCGCCTGGGCGGGCAGCGGCGCGGTCCGGCCCTTGAACAGGGCGTCGGGGTCGATCGGGACGCCCGCCGCGGCGAGTTCGGCGAGTGCCGTGACGAGCCGGGTCAGGCCGTGCTCGCCCCGTACGTCGAGGGGGACCGCGGTGTGCGGCCGGTCGCCCAGGATGCGGCCGACCAGGCCGGTGAGCACCCGGCCGGGGCCCGCCTCCACGAAGGTCCGCACCCCGGACGCGTACATCGCCTCGATCTGTTCGACGAACTTCACGGGCTCGGCGAGCTGACGGGCCAGCAGTTCCCGTACGGCCGCCGGGTCTGCGGGGTAGGGGCGCGCCGTGGTGTTGGACCAGACCGGGACGACGGGCTGCGCCACGGCCGCACCGGCCAGCTCGGTGGCCAGGGCTTCGGCGCCGGCGGCGACGACCTCGCTGTGGAAGGCGCAGGCGACCGGGATGCGTTCGGCGGCAATGTCCGACTCGCGCAGCGTCGCGATCGCGGCGTCGACCGCCGCGGTCGGGCCGGAGATGACGCTCTGCCGCGGTGCGTTGTGGTTGGCGACGACGCAGTCGGGCGGCAGTTCGGGGATGTCCTGCGGTGCCGAGGGCACGGCGGCCATCGCTCCGGGATCGTCCCCCGCGGCGGCGAGTATCGCCTCGGCGCGGCGGGCGCTGAGCCGCAGGAGGGTCTCGGTGTCATAGGCACCGGCAGCCCAGAGGGCGACCAGCTCCCCGTAGGAGTGGCCGGCCGTGCAGTCGGGCCGCACTCCCAGCGAGGTGAGCAGCAGATGGGCGGCCGCGCCGGTGAGGCCGAGTGCGGGCTGTGCGGTACGGGTGTCGGTGACTGCGGCGCGCTGCGCGGCTCGTTCCTCGGGCGTGAAGGCGGCGGGCGGGAACATGGCGGCGACGCTGCGCGGATCCGCGTCGTACAGCAGGGTCCGCAGGCGCGGGAACGCGATGAAGAGGTCGCTCAGCATGCCCGGGCGTTGGCTGCCCTGCCCCGGGAAGAGGAAGGCGGTACGGCCCGGGTCGCGCCCGTGGTCCGCTGCGTACACACCGTCGCCGGAGGTGAACTCCCGTGCCCGGTCCAGCTTTTGGGCCAGATCGTCGAGTCCGGTGGCCACGACAGCGACCTGGACCGGGCCCTCCTGGACCGGGCCGTCCTGGACCGGGCCGTCCTGGGCAGAGCCGTCCTGGGCAGAGGTCTCGGCCGCGAGGTCGCGCAGCGGCCAGGGTCGTCCCGCCGCGTCGTTCTGCTCCAGCCGGGCGGCGAGGCGGTCGATGGCGCCCAGAGCGGCCGGTCGATCGGCGCCCCGGAAGCAGAACAGCTCGGCGGGCCAGGCGTCCAGACCGTGCGCGGGCTCGTCCGCGTCCCCGTAACCGGTCAGCACGGCGTGGTAGTTGGTGCCGCCGAAGCCGAAGGCGCTGACCGCGGCGCGCCGCCGCCCGGCGGGCGCGGTCCACGGCCTGGCCTCGGTGTCGAAGAAGAACGGGCTGGTGTCCGGCTGCCATTCGGGGTTGGGGCTGTTCAGGTGCAGGGTGGGTGGCCGTACGCCGGAGTGCACCGCCCGTACGGCCTTGATGAGCCCGGCCAGGCCCGCCGCGCACTTGGTGTGTCCGAGCTGCGACTTGACCGAGCCGAGCGAGCAGAATCCGGTGTCCCCGCCGCCGAAGACCTCGGTGAGGACGGCCAGTTCGGTGCTGTCGCCGACGACTGTGCCGGTGCCGTGCGCCTCCACCAGGCCGATCTCGGCGGGTTCGATCCCCGACCGCCGGTAGGCGCGTTCCAGGGCCCGCCGCTGTCCTTCGGGGCGGGGTGCGGTGAGGCCGAGTGAGCGTCCGTCGCTGGACGCGCCGACGGCTTGGACGACGGCGTAGATGCGGTCCCCGTCGCGTTCGGCGTCGGCCAGCCGCTTGAGGACGAGGCAGGCGACGCCTTCACCAAGGGCGATGCCGTCGGCCGCTGCGTCGAAGGGGCGGCTGCGGCCGGTGGGCGACAGGGCGCGTACGGAGGCGAACATCAGGTAGTCGTTGATGCTGTTGTGCACATCGGCGCCGCCGCACAGCACCATGTCGCTGTCCTGGTCGCCCAGTTGCTTGCAGGCAAGGTCGAGTGCGGCGAGCGAGGAGGCGCAGGCGGCGTCGATCGTGCAGTTGGCGCCGCCGAGGTCGAGGCGGTTGGCGACGCGTCCGGCGATGACGTTGGCGAGGACTCCGGGGAAGGAGTCCTCGGTCAGCCGGGGCAGTTGCTCGTCCAGTTCGGGCGGCAGCTCGCCGAGGTAACCGGAGTGGAGCGCGCGAAAGCCGTAGGCTCCCGCGAGATCGGTGCCCGCTTCGGCGCCGAAGACGACGGAGGTGCGCGAGCGGTCGAACCGCCGCTCCCCCGCGTAACCCGCGTCGGCGAGGGCGCGTTGCGCGATGTCGAGGGCGAGCAGCTGCACCGGTTCGATGCTGCCGAGCGAGGCCGGGGCGATGCCGTGGGCGAGCGCGTCGAACGGGGCTGGGGACAGGAAGCCGCCCCATCGGGACGGCGTCCGTTCCCCCGCCCGCGCCGGGTCGGCGTCGTAGTGGGCGGCGGTGTCCCAGCGGTCGGCGGGCACTTCGGTGACGGAGTCGGTCCCGGCGACGATGTTCGACCAGTACCCGGCGACGTCGCCCGCTCCGGGATAACGGCAGGCCATGCCGACCACCGCGATCTCGAGCGGGGCCACCCGGCCGGCCGCGGGCCCGGCCGCATCGGCGCGGAGCTGCGCCGCGCGCTCGGCGAGCAGTGCCGTCGCGCCCTCGGTCACCTGGGTGTGCAGCGCGTCGACCGTGGTGGTGGCGGTGCGGGCGGTGGCGATCTGCCCGAGCATGTACAGGCCCTCGTCGTGCTGTTCGTCCTCGTCCACCGGGACCCCCCGTCCCGTCGCCGTGTGGCGCAGGCCTTTGCTGGCGATCCGCAGCCGCCCGAGGTTGAGTCTCTCCAGCTCCTCCCAGACCTCGTGCCGGCTCGCGCCGTCCTGCCGCAGCCGCTCCGCGGTGGCGGTGAAGGTATCGGCGTACGGCGTGCTGGCGCAGCGTGTCGCGTGGCCGGGGGCGGTGCGCAGCAGTGTGGTGGTGTCGCAGTCGAGCGCGGTCCGCTGGAATCCGGGCAGTACGGCTCCGGCGGCGACAGCCTCCTCGGTGAACAGGTAGGCGGTGCCCATCAGTACGCCCGTCCGGGCGCCGCGCCCGGCCAGCGGCCCGGCGGCGGCCGCGGCCATCGCCGCGGAGCGCTCGTCGTGGATGCCGCCGGCGAAGAGCACGTCGAGTTCGGCCGCGTACGGGCAGGAGAGCAGCCGCTCGATCTGCTCCTCCCAGAGCGGGAAGGCGGCGCGCGGGCCGATGTGGCCGCCGCATTCGAGCCCTTCGAAGACGAACCGCCGCGCTCCCTCGGCGAGGAACCGCTCCAGCAGACCCGGCGACGGCACGTGCAGATAGGTCCTGGTCCCGGCGGCTTCGAGGGGTGCGGCCTGGGCGGGGCGGCCGCCCGCGATGATGGCGTACGGCGGCCGCACCTCGGCGACGGCGGCGAGCTGTTCACGGCGGAGCTCTTCCGGGGCGAAGCCGAGCAGCCCTACGCCCCAGGGCCGGCCGGCCAGTCGCCCGGCGGTTTCGGCGAGCAGTTCGCGTACCTCACGGCCGTCCATGACGGCCAGGGCCAGAAAGGGCAGTCCGCCCGCGTCTGCCACGGCCGAGGCGAAGGCGGACCGGTCGCTGACCCGGGTCATGGGTCCCTGGACGACGGGCAGCAGCTCTTCGCCGGGGCGGGGCTGGAGAGGACGGGCCCGTACGGCCGCCTCGATGTGGTCGGTGATGGCGTCCCGTACGGCCTGTACGACGGAACCGGTGGTGCGGTGACGCGCGGCGAGGCGCGCGGCGATCGCCCCGTCCTGGCCGACGGGCAGCGGCTGGGTGTGCAAGTCCCCGGCGCCGAGCAGCTCGGCGATGTCCCCCTCCGGCGGTGCGAGGTCCGGGCGGGTGTAGAGGCGGTGGCCGGCGACGATGGCGGTCTCGCTGCCGTCCATGGCGCGGATCGCGGCCGCGACCGCGCGGGGCAGTCCGTCCTCGCCCTCGGCGGTGAGCGCGAGCTGCGTGTCGAGTACGACGCCGGCCGCGCCGCCGGCGACCGCGGCGGCGGCCGTGTGGGGGCCGATGCCGCCTGCCGCGAAGACGGGGACGGTCAACCCGGGGTCGGCGAGCAGGCGTTGGAGCAGTACGAAGGTGGTCAGATCGCCGACCCGGCCGCCGGCCTCATGTCCCTTGGCGACGATTCCGGTGGCTCCCGCGGCGACGGCGGCGGTGGCTTCGGCGGGGCTGACGACCTCGGCCCATACCCGGCGCCCGCCGGCCGCCCAGTCGGCCGTTCCGGTCCGCCACCAGGCCTCGGTGAGCAGCACGGTGTCGACGGCGGCGGGCAGTTCACCGGGGGTGAGCGGGCATCCGGCCGGTACGCGGACTCCGTAGCGGCCTCGCAGTGCGGCCATGGCGGTGCGCGCCCGGTCGTGGTCCCTGCCGAGGTCGAGCAGGCCCAGCGCGCCGGCTCGTTCGGCGGCCGCGATCATCCGGGGACGGGGCTCCTCGAACGGGCTGACCACGACAACGAGGTCCCGGCGGGACTGCCGGGAGGGCTGAGAGATCACGGGCTCTCCTTGGGTTCCGAGCGGGGTCGGTCGAGGGAGCGGGTGCACGGCGGGGTGGGGTGGGGGGTGCGGGCGCCACGAGACCCGTCAGTAACATCGCTGTGCCGCGTTGAATCCTGGGGCTGCCGGCCAGCGGTGTCAACGAACAGCCGCCTCCCATGCCGCAGCGGTATGGATTGCGGCCAACCGGGCCTCAACTCCCTTGCGCGGAGCAGTATTTGTTGACCTGAGTGCCTCTTACAGCCGCACAGTCAGGCGGCTAACGTCCGCACATGACCCCCACACTGCAGCAGTTGCGTTACCTCGTCGCCGTTGCGGACTGCCGTTCCATCACAGCCGCCGCAGGCTCCGTCTACATCGCCCAGCCCGCCCTCTCCCGCTCCATCCAGTCCCTGGAGCGCGATCTGGGTGTGACGCTCCTGGACCGCAGGGGCCGCCGGGCGACCCTCACCCCGCAGGGCACCCGTGTAGTGCGCCTCGCCCGGACCGTCCTCGACGCGGTGGAAGCGATAGAGGACATCCGCCCGTCGCACGCCAGCGGTTCGCGCGCCACGCTGAGCGTGGCCGCCACCCCGACCCTCTCCCTCGACCTCGCCGCCGACCTGGTGCCCTCCTTCGCCGAACGCCATCCCGGGATCGCCGTACGCCTCCTTCAGCACGACAGCCGCGAGGCGCTCGTACGGGCCCTGGTCGACGGCGCGGCGGAGCTCGGCCTGGTCGATCTTCCCGTCGACAAGGACCTGTCCACGCACCACCTCCAGGACCGCGAGGTCGTGCTGATATCCCCGCCCGGCTCCGGACTGCCCGACCCGATTCCGTTCCGGATGCTGGGCGGTCTGCGGATGGTCCTGCCGACGCCCGGCACGGGCCGGCGCATGGAGCTCGAGGCGATGTTCGGCCGGCTCGGGGTGCGTCCCGTGGCGGTGGTCGAGGTGGATGAGCGGCTCGCCTGGGTGACCAGCGTGGTGGACGGGCGGGGCTCGCTGATCTGGTACCGGGACATGGTGTTACGGGCCTTCGGCCACCGCGTCGAGGTCCGTTCCTTCACCCCGCCGATGCTGCGCTCCGTCGGCATCGCGCACCCGCGCGCGCCGCTCAGCCGTGCAGCCCGCAGCTTCCTCTCGCACGCCCGGCACAACGCCCCCGTGCGGGAGCCGGCGCGATGATGCCGGGCCGCCATGCCTGACGGGCAGCGGCCCATGCCCGGCAGGCGTGCTGTGCGCGCTCGGACCCTCGACCGCGTCCTGCGTGCCCCCGGTCAGTCGCTGACCCGGCTCTTGTTCTCGTAGAGGAGGTCCTGGTACTCGGGGTGCCGCGCGATCCAGCCGGAGTAGAAGGGGCAGACCGCGAGCACTGCGATCCCGGCGGCGCGTGCCTCGTCCAGGGAGGCCTTGACCAGGGCACCGCCGATGCCCTGTCCCTCGTACCGCGTCTCGACCTCGGTGTGCACGAAGGCGATCAGCTCCGAGGTACGGATGTACTGCGCGATGCCGGCCAGGGCGCCCTCGAGGCGGGCCTCGTACCGGTTCTCAGCGGGAGCATCGGTCACATCAGGGGCTTGGCCCACGGGTTCGTCCTTCGCGCGCCGACGGGTGGACGCGGTGTGCCCGCACCCGTTGCGGGGTGCGGGCACACTGCTTGGTTCAGCCTCAGGCGGGGAGGATGTTCTCCGCCTGCGGGCCCTTCTGGCCCTGGGTGACGTCGAACGTCACCTTCTGGCCCTCCTGGAGCTCACGGAAGCCCGAGGTGGCGATGTTCGAGTAGTGGGCGAAGACGTCGGGGCCTCCACCGTCCTGCTCGATGAAGCCGAAGCCCTTTTCCGAGTTGAACCACTTGACGGTTCCGGTAGCCATTTGTCCTCCAAGGGGACTCGTAGTCGGTTCCCGCACCGCGCGGGAGCCGGAGGTGATCGCCCTGGTCCTCAGAGACTCTGAACAGCAAAACGCCCGTGAACTCGCGCTCACGGGCGAACGGTACTTCGGAACCATGACAGCTGTGAAAGACGCTACACGGACAACGGCGCCGCGGCCAGAACAACGATCAAGTCTCGCTGAGATGCCGCACCTGGACACGGTCCCGATCCGAGCTATCCGAGTTCGAGACTGGTGACGCCGTAGGTCCGGTCCAGCCAGTTCTGCGGGACCGGCGCGGTGTACATGCGCACGGTGTGGAACTGGGGCGTGAGGCCACGGGCCGTCGCGAGAGCACAGGCCGCCTGCCGCGGTTCGGGGATGTCGAGGCAGACTTCCTCGTCCGGGCCGAGCCGGGCGGTGAGGGCGTCGAAGAGTGCTTCGGCGTCCTCGCGGGTGTCGGCGAACAGGGGGCCGATGCGGTGGCCGTCGCGGGAGGGCCGGATCACGCCGTAACCGGCGATGTTCCCGTCGCGCTGACGGATGTACGTGGTGTGCCCGGCGGCGGTCAGCCAGCGGCCGACGAAGGCGCACCGCTCGGTGGGGAAGCACTGCCGGTCGTAGGCGGCGACCGCTTCCAGCTGGGCCGTGGCGATGGGCACGACTCCCGCCGGCGAGGTGCCGGACCGCTCGGGGCGGCCGCCGTAGCGAATGGTGTTGTTTGCGGACGTGAACCCCGAGCGCCGGTAGGTGTCCTCCTGGGCGGGCACCGCGTCCAGGCCGATGGTCCTGTCTCCGGCGTGCGGAACGGCGGCGCGCCAGGTGGCCAGGCCGAGTCCCTGCCGGCGGAGGTCGGGATGGACCAGGTAGTAGCCCAGAAAAGCGAACTGCTCGGAGTAGTTGACGACCGAGACCGCCGAGACGGTACGGGTGCCCAGGCGGCCGACAAAGAACCCGGCGGGATCGGTGGGGTGGAAGGAGGCCGCGTCACCGCTGCCGGGATTCCACCCCTCCTCGGCGGCCCACTCGACCACCTGGTGCCATTCGTCCAACGAGGCGCGGGTCACGGTGAGCCCGGCGGCGTCAACGGCGGTGGGAGTGGTGGCGGGAGTGGTGGCCCGGCTGGTGGAGCGCTGCTGGGGGGCTTCGCCGAGGGGGTGCATACCTTCTGTTCGTCCCTTCCGATGGGGGCCGGCGCAGCCGCGGTGTGCGGCCGCGCCGGCAGGGTGCGGTGTGGATCAGATCAGGTCCATGGCGGCCACTTCGTCGGGGCTCCCGTAGCTGACAGGTCCGTGGAAGCGCCTGCGGGCGGTGGCGAACCACCACACGGTGGCGATGAGCAGCACCACTCCCAGGGCGATCGGCGCGTAGTTGAACGAGCCGGCGGTGATCGGGGAGACCTGGGGCAGCATGAACAGCAAACTGCTGATCACGATCCAGGTCACGGCGACCCCCGCGACCGGCTTGCCGTAGCGACCGAGATTCCACGGTCCGGGCTCGAAGTCGTCCAGACGCAGCCGCAGGAAGATGGGCACGCCGTAGGCGAGGAAGAGCCCGACGACATTGACGCTGACGATGGCGGTGAAGGCGGTGTGCGACCACCAGCCGGGCACGATCAGCACCATGGGGCAGGCCGCGGCGAGCCATACAGCCTTGACCGGGGTGCGCGTACGGGAGGACACCGAATGCCACCAGCGGGAGCCTGGCATCGCCCCGTCGCGGGAGAAGGCGAAGATCTGGCGGGTATTGCTGGTCATATTGGCCAGACCGCAGAACAGCATGGCGCCGATCACGATCAACAGGAGCAGCTTGGCGGTGCCCATGCCGAGCGCGTCGATCAGAACCTGCACCGGCGGCGCCGACGAACTCGCCGTAGCGGCGTAATCGCGGATCGCGTACACCAGGGCGAGCATGAGGATCAGTCCGGTGATCGCGGAGCAGGCGATCGCGCGCATGATGCCCTTGGGCGCGTTGACGGTTGCCTTCACGGTCTCCTCGGACATGTGGAAACTGCCGTCGAAGCCGGTGAACGTCCAGCTGGTGACGAGCAGACCCAGCATTGCCGCGTACATGCCGTTACTGAATCCGGTGTTGTTCACGAAGTGGGTCATGAACGACGCCGGCTGATGGTGCGAGGGAATCACGACGAGTGAGGAGACGATCACCACCATCCCGATCAGCAGCCACCACACGGAGATTCGGTTCACCAGGGCAACCAGTTGCACCGTGTAGGTATTGGCCAACGCCTGCAGCAGCAGGATCACCGCCGCGATGCCGACCGTGCGCTGCTCCGACGCCTCGTACGAGGGCCACTGCATGGCGAGGTACGCCTGGATGAAGGTGGCGGCGGCGTAGTTGGTGGCGGCCGTCCCGCCCACCTGACCGACGAAGTTCAGCCAGCCCGTGTACCAGGACCAGGCGCCGCGATGCCGCTTGGCCAGCTTGCCCGCGGAGAAGTACAGCGCACCGCTGGTCGGGTAGGCGGAGGCGATTTCGGCCATCGCGGCGCCGACGAACAGCACCATGACCGACACACCGATCCAGCCGAAGACGAGAATCCGCGGCCCTCCTGCACCCATTCCGAATCCGAATGCGGAGAAGATACCGGAGATGATGTTGATGATGGTGAAAGATATCGCGAAATTGTCGAATGCGCGAAATCGACGGGTGAGCTTCCGCGGATAACCCATCGCATGCAGCGTAGCGTCATCGTCGAGGGTGATGGACGCTCCTTCGTGACGGGCTTTCGAGCGATCCAGAAATGTACGCTCGGACACAATCTCAACCTTTCTCATGAGGCTGACAGGGGGGTGATTGCGCTCATAGCAATAGAGAGGCGGACACGGGAAGGCGGGGGGATGGATCAGGCGGCGCCGGGGATCGGGAGTCCGCACGAGCGTCTCGCTCTTGTCAGCTGTTCCGCGGGCTCGCCGAACGCGCTCCAGGGCATTCGCGAGGCGTACGGCCCCATCGCCGTGAAGACTTCCCGTGCTTCGAATTCGCGCTTCGCCATGTACAGCGCGTGCGCCAGATAGGCCAGGTCGAGCACGGGGGTGAACCGGTAGTCGGCAGCCTGGGGAAACCAGTTGTTGTAGCTCCCCGTCGCCGTGGCGACCCACTGGGGCTGCTCCCACGTACGGTCGGCCAGCAGGGCGGACGCGTCGTGGTCCTCGACCAGCGCCACCAGCGGCAGCAGCCGGAGCGGGGACGAAGGGGGCGCGCGATGGCTCAGGAACTGGGCGACGTCCCATCGCGCGCTCGCCGACCCGCCGCGGCGGGCGAAGTAGAAGGCCAGAAACCGGTGGTGCGCCTCGCGGTGCCAGGGGTCGAGCCGCAGGATGTGGGCGAACAGGTACCAGGGCCCGGTCGGCGCCGTGAGCAGCCCTTGCGGAGCGGGGTCACGGGGCCGGCGCAGGTGCGCCAGTGCCAACTGGGCCACCCAGGGCGTGGGGTCCTCGGGCAGCATCTGCGCCGCCCGGTCGCACGCGCTCCGGGCGATGCCCACGAGGGTGCCGGCCCGGCGGTCATGGGCATCGGCCATGCGTAACGCCCGGAGCATCGCCACCCGCGCCCACAGCAGCGCGGCCTCCGCACTGGGCTCCTCCGACAACCAGCGTTCGGCCAGGTCCGAGTCGGCCGCCTCGGATGCGAGTACCAGGGATCGATGGGCGCGCACCTCGAAATCGTCGCGCGCGTCCTTCAGGGCGTCGTGTGCGCTCAGGTACCGCCCGGCCTTGACATCAATGCACGCTCGCGCCAACTGACGATCGTCCGCCGCCGGATGCCACACGTACTGCCCCTCAAAGGAGCCAGCAGCCACGATCCCCTCCCGATCCCCCAGATGACACCACCCGCATACGCATTCTGGCCATGCCGAATTCGGCATGGCCGGATCCCACAGATCCACCGGCAGCGATCCACACCCTACTCAAACATCAAGTCGAATCGAAACCGATCGCCCGGAATATCTGGTTCCAAAAGCGTTTGGGTCTCCACTGCATTCCCGTTGGGATCGAGCCCTGCGGCAGAATCATGATTGGCATATGCCTTTCTTGCGGAGCCCGCCGGACGTACTGCGCGTCAACGTGGGCCTTTGACGAGGTGCGCCCCTCAATGCGCGGGCTCAGGACCTACCCGGTCCGCCTGCCGCCCGTGCGGATGCGGACCGGGCGACGTGCGGTGACTCTGGAGAACCCGGACCAGGACAGGCCGCCGCAGACCTGACCACGCCGGGGCACTCCCCCACTCGCCTCTCTCCGCCACCGTCCGTCCGTACCGGTCAGCGGTCGGCTGCCCCGGGGACGAGCCCGTCCGCGACCAGACCGGCCAGCACCGCCTCGCCCAGGGCCTGCACCGCGGACTGCGGACGGACCATCACGGTGAACTCCTTGATCCGGCCCGCCTCGTCGAACTGGAGGAGGTCGATGCCGTGAATCTGCTTGCCGTTCACGGTTGCCCGGAAGAGGAGGATCTCCGACGGAGCTTCCTCGCCGTCCGTACTGGTCTCGGCCGCTCCCTCGAACTGTCCGACGTAGCGGAAGTCCTCGAAGGTGCGCAGCAGGACACCGAAGAGCCCCCGCACCATCGGCCTGCCCTCGAACGGGGTGAACTTCACCGGGCTGTAGAGGCGGATGTCCTCGGTGAACAGCGCGTCCACCGCGGAGAGATCCCGCTTCTCGACGGCTGCGCGGAAGCGTTCAGCGGTCTCCATGGCTCCTCCTGATGACTAATACTCAACAATCCGATTACTCAACTTATTGACTATGATGCCGGGGCGGACGGAGAAAGGGAAGGCCGGGCGGAGACGGGGGCCGGCATCGGCGCCCGTACCGCGGCCGTTCACTCAGCAACCCGTGACCCCGGACCCGGGTCAGGCCTGGTTCCGATGACGACGGTGGCGTACAGCTCCTCGGAGCTGACCAATCGCGGGACCAGCCCGCTGCGGGCGACTGTCGCGACGGCTCGCGACGCCTGGCGCTCGCTCGTCTCGAACAGCAGGTGGCCGCCGGGCGCCAGCCACTGTGGTGCTGCCGCGGTCACCCGCCGCAGAACGTCCAGACCGTCCGCGCCACCATCGAGCGCCACCCGCGCCTCGTGCACTCGGGCCTCCGTGGGCAGCAGCGCGATCTCGTCGGTCGGTACGTACGGCACATTGGCGAGCAGGATGCCGACGCGGCCCCGCAGCGCGGGGGGCAGCGGCTCGTAGAGATCACCTTCGTACACCTGGCCACCGGCACCGGCGACATTGCGACGGGCGCACCGCACCGCGGCGGGGTCGATGTCGGCGGCGTACAGCGCGGCCGGCTCCAGGTCCGCGGCCAGGGCCGCGCCCAACGCGCCCGAGCCGCAGCACAGGTCGACGACGACGGCGTCCGGCCGGGCAAGGGCCGCAGCCTGGGTGACGAGGAATTCGGTGCGGCGGCGGGGTACGAAGACCCCGGGGTCCACGGCCACCCGCAGGCCGCAGAACTCCGCCCAGCCGAGCACGTGTTCCAGGGGATGACCGGCGGCCCGCCGGTCCACCATCCCGTCGAGGGCGGCCGGAGTCCGTGCCGTGGAGATGAGCAACCGCGCCTCGTCCTCGGCGAAGACACAACCGGCGGCGCGCAGCCTGGTGACGATGGCGGAGAGAGGGAGAGGGAGAGGGGACGGAGAGACCGACATGCGAGCCTTTCGGATACCGAAGGGCACTCTCCCGGTCAGCTAAGCCTGATGGACCGCACGACCACGAGATGAGAGCACCCAGCCTGCTACAGCGGTAATGGGTCTCACCTCCTCAATACGTCCCTGCTGGAGTCGGCAACACTACCCGATCGAGGCCGCGGGCACCCCTGCGGCCGGGACGGCGGGTATCCCCTGCGGACCCTCCCGTGTGTCGTTACTCTGATCGTTGATGTTCACCCCCCAGGGCCCCACCTTCCGCGAACTCGCCGTACAGGCGCTCTCGTCCACGGAGCGCGGCTACGACCTGCTCGCGCCGAAGTTCGACGAGACTCCCTTCCGGACACCGGATCAGGTGCTGGACGCGGTGGTCCACGCCGTACGGCCGCTCGGGCCGTTCCGGAGTGGACTCGACATCTGCTGCGGCACCGGAGCCGGAGCCGGTGTGCTGCGGCAGCTGTGCGAGGAAGGTGTCACCGGCGTCGACTTCAGCGCGGGCATGCTCGCCGAAGCCAGGTCCACCGTCCCGGGGGCCCCGGGCGGACCGGCGTTGAGCTGGGTCCGGGCCGACGCCCGCGCGCTCCCCTTCCGGCCGGTGTTCGATCTGGCCGTGAGCTTCGGGGCGTTCGGCCACTTCCTGCCCGGCGAACGGCCCGCGCTGTTCGCGCAGGTGCGTGAAGTGCTGCGGCCCGGCGGCCGGTTCGTCTTTCCCGTTCCCGCACCGCCCCGGGCCGGCTCGCGGCTCTATTGGACGCTGTGGGGATTCGACCTGGTGATGCGCGTACGCAATGTGCTGTGGCATCCGCGCTTCATCATGTACTACCGCACCTTCCGGCTGTCCGACGTGCTGGACGAACTGAAGCAGGCAGGGTTCGCGGTGGACTTGGTGCCGCTGGCGGAGCTCGGCCGGCTGCCGGACGGCAGCCCTCGCTGCAGTGCGATCGTCGCGCGGCGGTCCTGAAGGGCCCGGCATCGTGAACAATCCCGAGCGCGACGCGACCAGAAGTCAGTCCGTGTCAGGGCCCTGCGCGCGGACCTTCTGGACGTCCTCCAGGGACTGACGCAGGTCGCTCAGCCATTCGTCCGCGTTCTTCTGTACCAGGCGGACGCACCAGGCCAGCGCATCGCTGCGGCTGCGCGCGACGCCGCCGGCGATGAGGGTGTCCAGCACCTGGCGTTCCGGTTGGCGAAGCCGGGTCATCACCGGTGCGGAGACCGTGGTGTACATGGCTCGTACGCCGTCGCACTCGGCGCCCCACGACACCTTCCGCCGGAACTTGCGCTCGGCCTCTCGCGCTACGGCGATGCGGTCGTCACGGGTCCGCTCACGGAACTCCGCGATACGTCCCTCCACAGCCGCGTCGCGCTCCACCTGGGACGCCTCGGCACTCAGCTCGGGTCCGGGGATCCGGCCGATGACCGTGATCTCTTCGCGGTCGACCGTCACGTCCACGAGCTCGAGAAAGAGCCCGTCCGGCAACCGACCGGAGAACCAGCCGCGCAACGCCTGTTGTTCTTCGGATGTAATCATGTAATCAAACGTACTCCTCATCCACTCGACCCGGAACATCCGCGTCGCCCCGGAAACATCCGCCCGCCCCGGAGCTCAGCCGGCGTCCGCGTCTCGTGCGGCTCGCCTACATGGCCGAGACCGTCCGGGCCGGCATCCCCTCGAGTGCCGCCGCCATGCGGTCGAGGTCGGCGAGGAGCTCGGCGAGACGTCGCTCCGGGACGGCGTCGGTCATGCGCTGGTCGATGGCGTAGACGGCGGAGCGTGCCGCCGCGAGGCGACGGTGGCCCTCATCGGTGAGGTGGGCGGGCAGAGCGCGGCCGCGGTCGGTGGTGGCCGGCCGGGTGATGAGGCCGGCGTCCTGCAGTCCGCGAAGGACGACGTTCATGGACTGCCGCGTGACGAAGGTGCCGCGGGCCAGCTCGGCGTTGGACAGGCCGGGGCGCTGGTCGAGGAGTTCGAGGCAGGCGTACTGCGGCACCGTCATGCCGTACTCACGCAGTGCTCTGTCCATCGCGCCGCGCAGGGCCGCGGCGGTGCGCTTGAGGCGGTATCCCAGGCGCTCGGTCACGTCGGCGGCCGGGGCCTGGCCGGAGGGGGTCCCATCATGCATGTCAGGAGTTTGACATGTAAGCGCGGCGCCGTCTATCTTCTCCTTATGTCAAAGTCCTGACATACCCGATGATCGAGGAGTACTTATGACTGCCACCGTCAGCGGGCCGGACTTCATCGCTCTGCAGGTGCGCGATGTCGAAGCGGCTGCCGCCTTCTACGAGGGGCATCTCGGGCTGCGCCGGGCGCCTGTCTCGCCGCCCGGGGCGGTGGTGTTCGCCACCGAGCCGGTTCCGTTCGCCGTCCGCGAGCCGCTGCCGGGAGGGGATCTCGACGCCGTCGAGCGGCCCGGCCTCGGGGTCGCCCTGTGGTTCCGGACCACTGACGCGCAGGCTCTGCACGACCGGCTCCACGCCGCCGGGATCCCCATCGTCAAGGCACCCGAGGATGGTCCGTTCGGCAGGATGTTCACGTTCGTCGGCCCTGAGGGCTACGCCATCACTACGCACGAAGGCTGACCATGACCGCCACCGTCGTCATCACCCCGCGCGGGCCGTTCTCACTCGCGGCGAGCCTGCGGTTCCTGGAGAGCTTTACACCCGCCGGGTACCGCGACGCCTCGGACGGCAGGGTGCTGCGCCTGGCCTTTCCCGCCGACGACGGCCGCTCGACGGTGAGCGCGGAGGTAAGGCAGGCGCAGAGTCCGGAGGGCACCGTACGGGCCAATGTCACCGTGCACAGCGGGAATCCGGGCAATGACGCGGCGGGCACGGCATCTGCGGAATCGGACGGTACGAGCGGGGTGCGGGCGCAACTGGCCCGCATCCTCTCGCTCGACGTCGACGGCAGCGCCTTCCCACGGCTCGCCGAGGGCGATCCCGTCGTCGCCGAACTCATCGCGGAGTACCCGGGATTGCGGCCGGTGTGCTTCTACTCGCCGTACGAGGCCGCGGCCTGGGCGGTCATCGGCCACCGCATCCGGATGGTCCAGGCCGCCGCGATCAAGGCGCGCATCGCCGAGCACCATGGACAGCGCGTCACCGTCGCCGGGGAGTCGCTGCACGCCTTCCCCACCCCGCTGGTCCTGCGCGGACTCAGCCGTGTTCCGGGCCTGCCCGAGACGAAGGTCGAACGGCTGCGTGCCCTCGCCGACGCGGCTCTCGCCGGTGATCTCGACGCCGCCCGGCTGCGCGCGATGCCAGTGGATGACGCGCTCGCTCATCTGCGGACCCTGCCCGGCATCGGCCCCTTCTCCGCGGAGCTCATCCTCATCCGCGGCGCCGGACACCCCGACGTCTTCCCCCGCCATGAACGCCGGCTCCACGCTTCGATGGCCGAGGCCTACGGCCTCGGCGATCCTGACGCCTCCGACGCGTGCCGGCTCGCCGGGATCGGCGATCACTGGGCGCCATACCGCAGTTGGGTCGCGCTCCTGCTGCGCACCCGCCGTGAGGAGAAGGCCGGGCCGGCAGCCCGCGGTCGCTCGGTGCGGTAGCGCCCGCGCCGGTCAATCAGGTCCTGTCCGCAACCGCGGCACTCGACTGCGCTGCCGCGGTTGCGGACAGGACCTGATTGACCACACGCCCCTCGTCCAGGACCGCGATCCGGTTGCCGAGCGCGCCGGCGGCCGACAGATCGTGAGTGATGAACACCAGTGCAAGCTCGGTGCGTTCACGCAGTCGCGCGAGCAGATCGAGGATGCCGGCCCTCGTCACGGTGTCCAGCCCCGAGGTGATCTCGTCGCAGACGAGAACGCTCGGCCGGGCGAGCAGGGCCCGCGCGAGTGCGGCCCGCTGCAGCTCGCCGCCGGAGAGCCCACCGGGCCGCCGGCCCGCCAGACCGGCCGTCAGGCCCAGCTCTTCCAGCGTCCGTACGGCCTCTTCGCGGGCACTGTCCCGGTCCGCGTCGCGCAGCCGCACGGCCGTCCGGGCGACCTGGTCGAGGACCGGCCGGTGTTCGTCGAAGGCCGCCCGCGGATCCTGGAACACGTACTGCACGGCGGCAAGTTCGCCGCGGCTGCGGGACCGCAGACTGCGCCGGAGCGGACGGCCGTCGAGCAGCACCTGGCCTTCGTACGCGCTGTGGAGACCGGCCACGCAGCGCCCCAAGGTGGTCTTGCCGCTCCCGGACCGGCCGACCAGTGCCAGGCACTCCCCCGCTCCGACCGACAGGTTCGCGCCGTGCAGCACCGTGACGGGACCGCGGGCGGTGCGGTGCCGGGCGGCCAGATCCTGGACTTCCAGGCGGGCGGCCCCGGCGGGCGCCGCCCGCGGGAGCGGACCTGGCGGCCGCTCGGCGAGGAGCGCGCGGGTCCACTCGTGCTCGGGAGCGGCCAGTACCCGCCGCGCCGGTCCTGACTCGACCACCTGACCTTCCCTCATCACGAGTACTTCGTCGGCCAGTTGCCGGACCACGTCGAGGTCGTGGCTGAGCAGGACGACGGCGATCCCCTGCCGTACGAGCGCGGACAGCTCGTCGACGATGCGCTGCTTGGTGAGCGTGTCCTGGCCCGTCGTGGGTTCGTCGGCGACGATGACGCGGGCGCCCAGGATCAGCGCCTGCGCCAGTACGACTCGCTGCTGCTGGCCTCCGGAGAGCTCGTGCGGGAAGCGTCGCGCCACCTCCTCCGGGTCCGGGATCTGGGCGCGCCGCATCGCATCGTGCACGCGTCGGCGGATCTCCTCGCGGCCGTCTGCCCGGCGGCGGCCGTCTGCCCTGCGTCGGGCGATGTCGCGCAGCAGGGCTCCGACGCGACGGGCGGGGTTCAGCACGGCCGCTGGGTGCTGGGGGATGTAGCCCACCGCGCCTTCGGCGGTCCGCACGGTGCCGCCGATCCGGGCGCCTGCGGGGTACTCGCCGAGGAGCGCGAGGCCGGTGGTGGTCTTGCCGCTGCCGGAGGCGCCGACGACGGCGGTGACCTTTCCGGCGTGGGCGCGCAGGCTCACGCCGTCCACGATCGCGCGTCCGCCGACCTCGACCCGCAGCCCGGTCACCTCCACGACAGCGGTCATCGCGTCTTCCTTTCCTTGCGGGCGCGCCCCTGCAGGGCGGCGTCGAACAGCAGATTCGTCCCCATCGAGAGCACCGCGATCAGCAGCGCGGGCACCACCACGGCCCACGGCTGCAGGAACAGGCCCGTGCGGTTGCGGTCGACCATCACCGCCCAGTCGGCGGCGTCGGGGTCCACGCCGACGCCGAGGAAGGCGGCCGTGGCCACCAGATAGAGGGCGCCGGTCAGCCGGATGCCGGCGTCGGCCGCGAGGGTGCGCCGCATCGAGCGGGCGACGTATCCGACCGCCGTGCGCCACCACGTCTCGCCCTGCATCCGCAGTGCTTCGACCGCCGGCCGTGAGGCGATCTCGACCGCCGCGGCGTGGACGACCCGTGCCGCGTCCGGGACGGCGGCCAGGGCGACCACCACGGTGAGCCCGGCCGGACCCGGCGTGAGCGTGGCGGCGACGAGCAGCACCAGCAGCAGCGACGGGACGGCGATGAGGACGTCGAGGGGCCGCATCAGCGCGTCCTCCAGCCACGTCCGGCGGGTGAGGGCGGCGGCGAGGCCGAGTGGGACGGCGACGGCATAGGCGAGGGCGGTCGCCACGAGGGCCACGAGCACCACGGAACGGCCGCCGAGCAGCACCTGCCGCCCTACGTCCCGCCCGGTGAAGTCGGTGCCGAGCCAGTGGCCTTCGCCGAAAGTGAAGGAGACGGCGCGTGGTCCGGCGGGCCCGGCGAGCAGCGGGCCGAGCAGCGCGAGCAGCAGCGGTACGGCGATCAGTGCGAGGGCGAGCGCACAGCGGCTCGCGTCGCTCCGCGAGAGGATCTTCACGCCGCGACCTGCGAGCGTGGGGCGAAGCGGCGTGCGACCAGGTCCGCCCCGAGGTTGAGCACGACGGTGACGACGCCGAAGACGACGGCGATGCCCTGCACCACCGGGACGTCCCGGGCGGCGACCGCGTCGATCAGTACGGTGCCGAGGCCGGGGATGACGAACAGCGCCTCCACGACGATCACTCCGCTGAGCAGCCAGTCACAGGTGCGGGCGAGCTGCTGGGTCGCGGGCGCGAGGGCGTTGGGCAGGGCGTGGGCCCAGCGGACGCGGGCGCCGGACAGTCCGTAGCGGCGGGCCTGGGCAGCGTACGGCGAGGCCATCGCGTCGATCATGCCGGCGCGCACCAGTCGGCTGATGGAGCACACCGGCCGGGACAGCAGGACGGCGACCGGCAGCACCAGCACGGCCGGGTGCGCGGCGAGATCGCCGCCGGTGCCGACCGCGGTGGGCGGCAGCCAGCCCAGTCGCAGCGCGAAGAGTGTGGCCAGCAGCACGCCGAGAGCGAACTCCGGTACGGCGTGGACGGCCAGCGTCAGTGCGCTGACGGTCCGGTCCAGCGGTCCGCCCTCGCGGCGGGCGGCGAGGACGCCGAGGCCGACGGAGAGCGGCACCAGCAGCACCAGGGTGGCGGCGGCGAGCAGCACCGTGGGACCGAGACCGGTGGTGAGATAGCCGGTGACGGGCCGTCCGGTGACCAGGGAGGCACCGAGGTCGCCGTGCAGCATCCCGCCGACCCACTCCAGGAACCGCTCGATGGCCGGCCGGTCGAGCTGCATGGCCTCGCGTATGCGGGCGATGCGCTCCGGGTCGGGCTGATCCCCGGCGAGCGCGACGGCCGCGTCACCGGGCAGCGCTTCGGTGAGCACGAAGATCAGCAGGACGACGGCCGCCGTCTGCCCCAGGCCGAGGAGCAGGCGGCGGCCGATCCAGGTGCGGTGGAGCGTCACGCGAGCCAGATCTTGTCGAAGCGCGCCCAGTCCAGGGTGTTGGCGGGGGCCTCCTTGGCCACCCCGCGCACCTTGGGCGCGGTGGCGACGATCCAGTCGGCGAAGCCCCAGATCAGGAAGCCGCCCTCGTTGTGGAGCCGGCGCTGCATACGGTCGTAGAGGGCCGCGCGCTGCTTGTCGTCGCGGGTGGACTGGATCTGCTGGTAGAGCTCGTCGAAGTCCTTGTGCCGCCAGTGGGTGGCGTTGGTGGGCGAGCCGGTGAGCAGCCGCTGGGAGACGTGGGACTCGATGGGCATGGGGCCGGAGCGGTACGAGGCGAAGGTGCCTGAGGTGAGGATGTCCTTCCAGTACGTGTCCTTGTTGCCGACCTTGACGTCGACGGTGACACCGGCCTTGGCGGCCTGTTCCTTGAAGATTCCGGCGGCCTCGATGAAGCCGGTGGCGACCGGCGCGGTGTCCAGGGTGACCTTGAGTCCCTCGGCACCGGCCTCGCGCAGCAGGGCGCGGGCGCGCTTGAGGTCCTGCGTGCGCTGCGGCAGCCCGGCGGCGTAGTACTGACTGCCCTTGCCGAACAGGTCGTTGCCGATCTCGCCGGCGCCGGAGAGCGAGCCGTCGACGAGTTCCTTGCGGTCGGCGATGAGGAAGAAGGCCTGACGGACGCGCTTGTCGTCGAACGGCGGGCGGTCGGTCTTCATCACGAAGCCCTGCATGGCGCTGTTGCGGAGCCGTACGACGGTGATCTTGCCCTGGCCCTCGTGGGCACGGGCGGTGGCGGGGTTCAGTTCGTGGGCGTACTCGACCTGGCCGCCGAGCAGCGCGCCGACGCGTGCGGACTCCTCGCTCGCCACGACGAACTCCAGCTCGTCCAGGTGCGGGGCACCGTCCCAGTAGGCGGCGTTGCGCTTGACGAGGAGTGAGCTGCCGGGCTTGAACGAGACGAAGCTGAACGGTCCCGAGCCGACGGGCCTGTCGAAGGTGTCGGCGTCCTTGGGGACGATGTACGCGCCGAACGCCGCCAGAGTGTTGGGGAATTCCGCGTACGGGCGCTTGAGCTTGAACTCGACGGTGGACGCGTTCACGGCCCGGCTGGCGCCGAGGTCTATGGGCTCCAGGGCCGCCTGGGCGCGGAACGCCTGCTTGGGGTCGGCGATCCTGCGGTAGCTGTAGAGCACATCCTCGGCCGTGACCGGCCTGCCGTCGTGGAAGGCGGCCTTGCGCAGGGTGATCCGCCAGCTGTCGAGTGCCGCGTTGGGCTCCCAGCGGGCGGCGAGGCGCGGCAGCGGCGAGAGGTCGGCGCCGAAGTCGGCGAGCTTGTCGAACAGCGCCTTGGCTCGGGCGGCGTCGACGAACAGGCTGGCCGAGTGGGGGTCGAGCGTCTCGTTGGCGCCGCCGCCCGCGAAGGCCGCGCGCAGCCGGCCGCCGCGCTTGGGGGTGCCGCCGGCGGCTCCGTCGTCCTTTGCGCCGGGTGCGGAGCCGCCGGTGCCGCAGCCCGCGGCGAGGGCGAGTGCGGTGGCGCCGGTACCGATGATGAAGCCTCTTCGGGCCAGGCCGGGCAGGCGACTGCCGAGGGACGAGTGGTTCATGAGGTGCTGTCTCCGTTGCTGTGAGCGGTGCTGAGGGTGTGGCCGTGGGTCTGGCTGAGGGGCTGGCTGTGGGCGTTGCTGTGACGGGGCATCAGCCGGGCGATGACGTGCAGGCGGTCGGAGCTCGCGCTCTCGGCGGGCGCGGCGCCTTGGCTCCAGGGCGGTTCGGTACGCGGCCCCGGCCGGTCGTAGAGGGCGAGCACCTCGAAGCCGGCCGCCGCGAGGAAGTACCGCAGCTCCTGCGGGAAGAGCAGCCGCCAGGCGGAGCGCTGCTCCTGGGGCGGCGAGCCGTCGTCCGCGGTCCACACGCGGCGACGGCGCAGCAGTTGGGCGGCGTGGTCGATCCACAGCGTGGTCCGGGAGGTGTGGGTGACGCCGTGCCGGGCGACGGTGTTGACGCGCGGCCCGTCGAGCAGTTCCGTACTGCCGAGGAAGAAGGCTCCGTTGCGCATCTCGGCGATCAGCAGGCCACCGGGTGCGAGGTGGCGCCGGCAGCAGGCGAGAAACGCGGTCAGCTCCTCGTTGGTGTGGCAGTACAGCAGCGCGCTGTCCAGGCAGACGGCGGCGTCGAAGCCGCGCCCGAGGTCGAAGTCCCGCATGTCGGCGATGCGGTAGTCGGGTCCGGGGTGATGGGTGCGGGCGTGGGCCAGCATGGTCTCGGAGGTGTCGATGCCGACGACCTCGCGACCGGACTCGTGGTGCAGCCAGGCCGCGTCGCGGCCCGTACCGCAGCCGATGTCCAGGACGCGCGGCCCGGCCGCGTAGCGGCGCAGGACGTCGTCGGTCCAGCGGGCGGCGAGGTGCCCGGGGTCGGGGAAGCGCTGTTCGTACAGCTCCGGGGTGTCGCTGAGAAAGTTGCCGGTGGTCATCGGGACTCACTCCTCTGACGGCTGACGGCGCGGATCGGCGCGGAATCCGCGGCGAGATCCGCCGCGAGGCCGGCGGTGGCCGGCACGGGCAGGGCGCGCATCCGGTGCAGCCGGGTGACAGCGGCCGCGGACGTCAGTCCGAGGGCGAGGCAGCAGGCCCACGGCAGCCAGGCCCGGCCGGAGTGGCCCGCACTGTCCATGGCCCAGCCGATCGCGGCGTTGCCGCCCGCGGCGGCGATCCCCGACACCCCGTAGAACAGCCCGTAGTACGTGCCGGTCAGGCCCGCGCGGCCGAAGGCGGGGATCAGCTCCATGACGAACGGCTGGGCGATCATCAGCCCGAGGTGGAGCATCAGGGCCCCGGCAAGCACCGGCAGCAGGTGCAGCGCCGCGTCCGCCGCACCGCGCGGCGCGGGACCACCCGCCACCAGCATCGGCGGCAGGAACGCCAGGCCCATGACCGCCAGTCCGGCGCCGATCCAGCGGGCTCCGCTGCCCCGGCCCTTCAGCCGCCGGGTGATGCGCAGTTGCAGCAGCAGGTTGGTGACGGTGCCGGCGAGGAAGAGGAGTCCGACGGCCCCCTCCCAGCCGGTGGCCTGCCGCGCGCCGTCGGGCAGCAGCAGGTAGAGCTGGTTCTCCATGCCGTACATGCCGACCATGGCGAGCGAGAACAGCAGGAACCCGCGGTTGCCGACCGCCTCGCGCCAGTCGCCGAGTACGCTGCCGGACGCCGCGGGGACCTCACGGGCGGGCAGCACTGCCGCCTGGGCGACGGTGAGCAGCGCGAAGATCGCGGCCGCGGTGAGCGCCGCGGCCCTGAAGTCGACGAGCAGCAGCAGGCTGCCGAGCAGCGGCCCGAGCAGCGCGCCGGCGGTGGCGAAGACATTGAAGAGCGCGAACGCCTCCGCCCTGCGGCCGCCCGCCTCCTGGGAGACGTAGGTCCGCACGGCCGGGTTGAACAGGGCTCCGGCCAGTCCGCTGACCACGGAGGCGGCGAGCAGCACGGGCAGCCCGTCCCCCAGCGCGAACAGGCCGAAGCCCACGGTGCGCAGCGCGCATCCGGCGATGATGACGCCGCGCGCGCCGAGCCGGTCGGCCGCCGATCCTCCGATGACGAACAGCCCCTGATGGCTGAGGTTGCGCATGCCCAGGACGATGCCGACGACCACCGCCGACATGCCGAGGTCCTGGGACAGATGCGTGGCCAGGTAGGGGATCAGCAGGTAGAAGCCGGTGTTGACGCCGAGTTGGTTGACCAGGAGCAGCCGGACCGCGGGCGGGAAGCTGCGTACCGCGTGCAGGGTCTTCACCGGGCGACCGCCTGGCGGCCTCCGGCGTTGGGTGCGGCCGAGCGGTCGGGGGACGGCCGTACGCCCAGACCGGCGCGGCCGGACGTACGCACTGTCCCGTCCGCCCCTCCGATGCCCGTCCACGGGTCGTCGGCGAGGAGCAGATGGCCGTCGAGGTCCACCCAGCGGGCCCGGTCGGCGAGGTGCACCGCGGGTGCGATGCCCAGCGAACTGGCGGTCAGGCAGCCGAGCATCACCTCGGTGCCGCTGCCGTGCAGGGCTTCGACGATCCGCAGCGCGACAAAAACCCCGCCGCACTTGGCCAGCTTGATGTTGAACCCGTGCACCTGTCCGGCGAGCCGGAGCGCGTCCTCGTAACTCACCGCGTCCTCGTCCGCGATCACGGGAATCGGGGAGTTCTTCGCGACGCGGGCGAGCACCTCGGGCCGGCCGGGCGCGACCGGCTGCTCCACGGCCTCGACGCCGAGTGCGGCGAAGCGCGGCAGCAGGTCGAGTGCCTGGCCCTCGGTCCAGGCTCCGTTGGGGTCGAGCAGCAGCCGAGCGTCGGGCGCTCCCGTCCGTACGGCTTCGACGCGCGCCAGGTCCTGGGCCGGGTCGGCGGATCCGGCCTTGACCTTGAGCACAGTGAAGCCGCTCATCGACAGCCGTGCCGCCTGTACCGCTGCCGGTACGGGGGCGACGATGCCGATGGTGCGGGCGGTTGCGGCCGCCGGTGGGAGGTCCGTGCCGAGCAGGCGGTGAACCGGCTCGCCGGCCCGGTTGCCGACCAGGTCCAGCAGGGCGGCCTCGATCGCGCCACGCACGCCTGCGGGAAGATCCTCGGGTGCGGCAGTTCCCCGCCCGAATTCGGCCAACGCGGTCTCGGGCTCGGGGAATCGCTCGAGCCCCGGCCGCGACTCCTCCAGGCACCGCTCGATGCGCTGCGTCGGCAGGCCCAGGTAGTCACTGCTGACGGCCTCGCCGTAGCCCCGAAGACCGCCGTGATCGATGGCGACCCAGACGGCGTCGCGGCGTGCCATGACCGACCGGGATATCCGCAGGGGCTCGGTCAGTTCGAGTTGTGCCGTGCGCCAGGTGAGCCTCATGCGGCATCTCCCTCTCCCGGCGCCGGGACGAGTGCCCGCGCCGGCGCCAGCGGGTCGACGACGGTGCGGCAGCGCGCCCAGCCGCCGACTTCGACCGCACAGGGATGCGGGATCTCCACCGGCCGGACGGCGAGCGTGGCCGTGTCCAGACCGTGGGTGTGGCAGAAGTCGTCGTCGTAGACCGTGCCGAGGTAGCGGTGCGCACCGTCCGGGAACACGGTCGCCACGACCGCGCCCGGCTCCACGCGGGCCGCCCACGCGGAGACCAGCGCGACGGCCCCGGTGCTCCAGCCGCCGCTCACGAAGCTGGTGCGGGCGAGCCTGCGGCAGGCGTCCACCGCCTCGGCCGGCCCCACCCAGTGCACTTCGTCGAATTCCTTGTGGGCGACATTGCGCGGGTGGATGCTGCTGCCGAGCCCGCGCATCAGCCGCGGGCGCGCGGGCTGACCGAAGATGGTCGAACCGACGGAGTCGACGCCGATCACCTTCAGCGCCGGCCAGCGGCGACGCAGCGGACCGACCAGTCCGGCGCTGTGCCCGCCGGTCCCGACGCTGCACACCAGCACGTCCAGGTGGTCCAGTTGGGCTGTCAGTTCCGCCGCCATCGAGGCGTACCCGGCGGCGTTGTCGGGGTTGTTGTACTGGTCGGGCCAGTAGGCCTCGGGCATCCGGCGCAGCACTTCGCGCAGCCGCGCGAGCCGTGCGGCCTGCCAGCCGCCCTCCCTGGCGGGCCGGTCCGCCAGCTCCAGCTCCGCGCCGTAGGTGCGCAGCAACTGCCGCATGGACGGCTCGAGTTCGGTGTCACCGATGAGCACGACGGGATGACCGAGTGCCTGCCCGGCGAAAGCGAGTCCGATGCCCAGCGTGCCCGAGGTCGACTCGACGACCGGGGCTCCGGGGCGCAGCTCGCCGCGCATCCGGGCGCCGCGCAGCATGGAGACGGCGGCCCGGGCCTTCATTCCGCCCGCGCCGAGGCATTCGAGCTTGGCCCAGAACCCGGGGTGCGCGTACGGCAGTTCGGTGCGGATCCTGGCCACAGGGGTGCGGCCGAGCAGCCGCAGCAGGTCGGGGTTGGCGACGTCGGCCGCCTTGGGTGGGTGCAGGGCGGGAGCCGCGGTCACTGGGCGCCCCCGTAGCGGTGAACGACCCCGGGGCCGCCGTCGAGCCAGAAGAAGGGATAGGGCTCCGCGCACACGGCGCTCACCCCGGACCCGAGGAAGCGCGGCAGGACGGCGCTGCCGGTCTGGGCGAACATCACCAAGGGTTTGCCGGTCGCAGCGGCGTGCGCGAGCAGCGGCTCGAAAGTGCCGTTCCCGAGGGTCATCCCCGAGGCGAGAATCGCGTCGCAGTGTTCGAGCTCGGCACCCGCGTCCGTGCGAACGGGCTCACCCCATTCGGTGGTGCCGCCCTTGAGGTCGCAAGGGATGTAGCCGATTCCGCGGGTACGCAGCCGCTCCAGCAGGGAGTTGACGACTCCCACGACGAGCACCGTCCGCAGTCGCGTCACCGGCAGCAGGTCCACCACCGCACGCGCGCGGGCCCGGGACTTGTGCAGGGAGCTTCCGGCCGGCAGCGCGTAGGGCCGCGCCCCGTTGGCGGGGGTGTGCGGGCGGGCGTGGGTCAGGTAGGCGTCCAGCGCGGCGATCCGTATCGGCAGCAGGGGGTGGTCGAGCAGTTCGGCGACCGTGGCGCCGACGCAGTCGTCGAGCGCGGCCGCGGGCAGAGCACCGGGTTCGACGGCGCAGGATCCGACGGCCTCCGCGAGGCGCAGGCTGAGCACCTCGTTGCGGTAGCCGCTGGTCCGCCCGGCGTGCCGTACGGCCTGGGTCGTGGTGAAGGCGACCGCGATGCGTTCCTGGGCGGGGCCGGGTCCGTACGCGGCGGACCGTACCCGGTCGAGGAGTTCGTCGATCGAGCGGACGTTTCCGGACGTTTCGAGGATGGCGGGAGTGTTCACGCGGGGACCGCCGTCCGCGGCTCGTAACGGGGGCGCAGCCGTGAGAGCAGCCGCTCGGCCGTCTCCCGTGCGCCGCCGCCTTCGGTGTCGGCGGTCATGACGTGGCCGAGGTATTCGTTGTTGCTGGTCGCGGCGCGCACCGTGCGTCCCGGCTCGGCAAGGGTCAGTTCGAGCACTCCGGGTTCCTGCCGGACGCTGTCCTCGCCCTCGATGGCGGTGAGCCTGCCGTCCGTCCGCGTGGGCAGGCTGCCCTCGTCCGGGAGCAGGAAGGCGACGGCGGCGCTGCGGACTCCGGTCGGGCGCACGGCGAGGTCCGGTTGCCCGCCGAGGGCGACGTCCACGCAGACAGCGGCGAGGTCGACGCCCGTGACATGGCGGACCAGCTCCGTGATCCGGTTGCCGGCCGGGCGGGGGTTCACCTCGACCACCCGGGGTCCGGCGGGGGTCAGCTTGACCTCGGTGTGGCAGACGACCTGGTCCAGTCCCAGTGCCTCGATCGCCCGTACGGCGGTTTCGGCGGCGGCCTGGGTCTGTGCGGGTTCGATGCCCGCCGGGAACATGTGGCTGGTCTCGATGAACGCGGGCGCGCCGCCGATGCTCTTGTCGGTCACGCCGACCACCTGGGTGGAACCGTCGAACGAGACCGTCTCGACGCTGACTTCAGGACCGGTGAGGAACTCTTCGATGAGGACGACAGGGGCTCGTTCCTGACCGCGCGCGTTGACCGGGAAGTCGTACAGAGCACGGCAGGCCCGGTCCAGCTCGGCTTCGTCGGAGACCTTGCGCACCAGCATCCCGGCGCACAGGTCCACCGGCTTGACGACCAGCGGGTAGCCGATCTCCCGGGCGGCGGACTGGGTCCGGGACCAGTCCCGGCACACAGCGAACCGCGGGCCCGGCACTTCGGCATCGGCCAGCAGCCTGCGCGTCAGGTCCTTGCGGCAGGCTCCTTCGACGGCCTTCGGGGTGGGCCCCGGCAGGCCGAGTCGCTCTGCCGTCCGTGCCACCGCGGGGAGGTAGTAGTCGCACGAGGACACCACACCGTCGAAGGTGAGCACCTCGTGCAGTTTCTCCACGTACGGAAGGAGCACGTCCATGTCGTTGGTGTCCGTGGTGAGGATGTTCCGCGCCGCGAGCAGCGGGTGCGGGCCGTCGGCCGGGGTGGATCGCAGGTAGTGGTGCAGATCCCGGGTGACGAAAGTGAACTCGTGGCCGCCTTCGCGGACCGCCCTGGGCAGCAGTCTGCTCATCGACCCCACCCAGCTCTCGATAACCAGCAGATGTCCCACGGGACTTCCTCTCAGACCGTCACAGCTCTCGTGCACACCGAAGCGCGGACCACCAGGTACGGAGGTGTCCGCAGCAACCGAGTGAGACGTTATCGGAAATCGTTTTCATTTCCAACATGACCTGAGAGGCTTCCCGGAAGGCGTCGAACGGGGGGTCGGTCGATGCGTCAGATGGAAGTCATTTTCATGTAGCCTGCGACTCCGTGACCCCGGAGGCGGAGCGATGAAGGATCTGACACAGCAACAGGAAGTCGGCCCGTACGTGGTGCGCCACGCAACCGCCGAAGACGTGCACGGCGCGCGCAGCGTCATGCTCGACACGTTCTACCGGGAGTTCGACTACGGCTACGTCCCCTCGTGGCACTCGGACGTGGTCGACATCCACCGCAGCTACCTCGACAACCCGCGCCACACGCTCGTCGTGGCCGTACGGGACGGCGAAGTGGTGGCCACCACCGGGCTGCACTCCCGGGGCCCGGTCCACCCGCCGCATCCCCGGTGGCTCTGTGAGCGCTACCCCTCGGGGCGCACCGCGCAGCTCGCCCGCGTCTATGTACGCCCTGCGCACCGCAGGCATGGACTCGCCCGCGTCATGGTGCTCATGGCCTGCGAATTCGCCGCCCGCACCCCGGGATACGACAGCGTCTACCTGCACACCAACGTCGACATCCCGGGCGCGGAGGGCTTCTGGCGCAGCCTCGCCACGGAGGTGTTCGACGCCCGCACGACGGGCGAGCACGGTGGATTCGGGACGGTCCACTTCGAGATCCCGATCCCGTGGCGCGACGGCGCGGACCATGACCACGGCTCACTCGTCCGCGCGGGCGGGCGCTGAGACAGCCCGAACTCGTCAGCCGCGGATGAAGTCGAGCAGGTCCCGGTTGAACGCCTCCTCGTAGGCGCCGTTCAGACCGTGCGGGGCACCCGGGTAGACCTTCAACGTGGCATCCTTGACCAGCTCCACGGACTTGTTGGCGGCGGCGACGATGGGCACGATCTGGTCGTCGTCGCCGTGCGCGATGAAGGTGGGGACGTCGAAGCGCTTGAGGTCCTCGGTGAAGTCGGTCTCCGAGAACTGTTCGACGCAGTCGTACGCCGCCTTCAGTCCCACCTGCATGCTCCACAGCCAGAACGAGTCACGCATGCCCTGCGAGACGGCGGAGCCGGGCCGGTTGGCGCCGTAGAAGCTCTCGCTCAGGTCCTTGTAGAACTGCGAGCGATCGGCCCGCACACCCTCGCGAATGCCGTCGAAGACCTCGATGGGCAGGCCTTCGGGATTGGCGTCGGTCTTCAGCATCAGCGGTGGTACGGCTCCGAGGAGTACGGCCTTGGCGACGCGCGCTGTGCCGTGCCGGCCGATGTAGCGGGCCACTTCGCCGCCGCCGGTGGAGTGGCCGACCAGGACGACCTCGTTGAGGTTGAGGCTCTCGATCAGCTGGGCCAGGTCGTCGGCGTAGGTGTCCATGTTGTTGCCCTGCCAGGGCTGGGCGGAACGGCCGTGGCCGCGCCGGTCGTGCGCGACGGTGCGGTAGCCGTTCTCGGCGAGCAGCCTCAACTGCCCGTCCCAGGCGTCGGCGTTGAGCGGCCAGCCGTGGCTGAAGACGACGGGCTGTCCGGTGCCCCAGTCCTTGTAGAAGATCTCGGTGCCGTCGGTGGTGGTGAACGTGCTCATAGGTCCTGTCCTCTCGGTCGGATGAATCGGCGCACGAACGACAAGGCGGTGTCGGCGACTTCTTTCCAGCCGCTGTCGATGGTCAGTGCGTGGCCGCGGCCCGGGACACTGCCCGGCTGCGGTTGGCCGGGTTGCCGAGTACCCATCGGTCCCAGCTGCTCGGCAACAGCCACAGGCCGTGGACTAAGACCACCGGCGTGCGGCCGGTGGCGTTGGCCCGCTCGATCTGCTGTGCGTCATTGGAGGACATTTCATGTCTCACCTCGCACTCTCGGTCACTTCGAATATCAGGCCCATAAGTGGACGATAGCTGCCGACACGCTCGCCCTCGACCCCACTGCCGCCGCGCTCGGCTCCGCCACGGTGGAGCTGCTGCGGGCGCTGATCGCCTCCGCGGCGGGAGCGGACGCCTGTGCACGGCCAGCGATGGCCGACTCACTGCTCGAACGCGTGCCGGCCCGCACACGGGCACATCTGACGGAACCGGAGCCGACCCCCGCCCGCATCGACAAGAGCACAGTCCCAACCTCTGACACTCGGCCATACGTTCGCATGGCGAAGTACCCAGGGTGAGCCGATCTGCTGGTTATCGTGATGCCCTGTCACGGACGACCGGAGCAGATGTGCACAACAAGGAAGAACTGGCGGAGCGGCTGCCGAGCGAACTGGCCGCCGTTGCCCCGATCCGCCCCACCGCACAGCACCGCCCCACACCCTCCGTAGTCGTCGGCGGCGCGCTCTCCCTGCTTCTCCTCGTCGCGCTCGGCCTCCTGCTCGGCGGCGGACAATGGCTGACGCATCCCGGCTTCCGTACGTGGCAGACGATCTGCGTCGCCATCGCCGTACAGGCCCTGCCGTTCCTTCTGCTCGGCACTCTGATCTCCGGAGCCGTCAACGCCTTCGTACCCGCTCAGGCCTTCAGTCGGGTCCTGCCGCGCAACCCCGCGCTGGCGGTGCCGGTGGCGAGCGCGGCCGGAGTCGTACTGCCGGGCTGTGAATGCGCGTCGGTGCCGGTGGCCGGGAGCCTGATCCGGCGCGGCGTCACACCTGCCGCCGCCTTCGCGTTCCTCCTCTCCGCACCCGCCGTCAACCCGATCGTGCTGGCGTCCACGGCCGTGGCCTTCCCCGGCAGCCCGGGGATGGTCGCCGCCCGGCTGATCGCCTCGTTGGCCACGTCCACCGTCATGGGCTGGCTGTGGCTGAAGCTCGGACGCGCGGAGTGGCTGCGGATGCCGACCCGGCACACCGGCCATCGGACGGGCCACAGCCGATGGGAGGAGTTCCGCCTGGGCTTCCAGCACGACTTCCTGCACGCCGGCGGATTCCTCGTGCTCGGGGCCATGGCAGCGGCGACATTCAACGTCACCGTGCCGCGCTCCGTACTGGAGACCTTCTCCGGGTCGGCCTGGCTGTCGGTGCTCTTCCTCGCCGGCCTGGCCATCGTCCTCGCCGTCTGCTCGGAGGCGGACGCCTTCGTGGCCGCCTCACTGACCGGCTTCTCCCCCACCGCCCGGCTGGCGTTCATGGTGGTCGGGCCGATGGTCGACCTCAAACTGATCGCCCTGCAGGCGGGCACCTTCGGCCGGGCCTTCGCCGTACGGTTCTCCACCGCGACGGCCGTCACCGCCGTCGCGTGCAGCGCTCTCACCGGGTGGTGGCTGCTGTGAAGCGCACCCTTCAGGCAGTACTGCTCCTGTGCACCGGGGCCGCCCTCCTGCGCGTCTCCCTCTTCAGCGACATCTGCCTGCGCTATGTCAAGGAAGGCCTGCGGCCCTACCTCATCGCCACCGGGCTGATCCTTCTCGCCCTCGGACTGATCGGCGCGTTCCGGGACGGACTCCCCTTCGCAGCGAAGCGCAACGCGGACGACGAACCGAGGAACGACGGCGAGCACACACACGACGGGCACACACACGACGGGCACGGACACGATCACAGTCAGGGCCCGCGCATCGCCTGGCTGTTGCTCCTGCCCGCCCTGACCCTGCTGTTCTTCGCGCCCCCGGCCCTCGGCTCGTACACGGCCGCCCGTGACAACGCCAAGGTCGTCGAGGACTACTCGCGCTTCGCCCCGCTGCCCGCCCATGACCCCGTCCCGCTCTCGCTCACGGAATTCATCGCCCGCGTCCAGCAGGACGACAAACGGAGCCTGGGCGGCCGCACCGTACTCATGTCGGGGTTCGTCACCCCCGGCACCAACGGCACCTGGGATCTGACCCGGCTCCTCGTGGCCTGCTGCGCCGCCGACTCCCAGTCCCTGACGGTCACGGTGCACGGCGTGCGGCCGCCACCCGCCGACACCTGGGTGAAGGTGACGGGCACCTGGCACCCGCAGGGCGCACTGGGCACCGGCTCGGCGGCTCTCGCCCTGGACGTGGCGACGGTCCGCCGGATCCCGCAGCCGCCCAGCCCCTACCTCGACCGCGCCCCGGCCGGCCCCTGAATCCGCAGCGTCACGAGCTCGAAGGGCCGCAACGTCAACCGCACTGCGCCATCGGCCAGTTCCGGCTTCGGCGCGTGGGCCAGCGGCCGCTCCAGCAGGTCGGTCACGTCGGCCTCGACCGCCTCGAAGCCCGCGGTGACCCGGGCCCGGGCCCGGCCGCCCCCGGACTCGTAGAGGCGTACGACGACATCGCCGCTCGCGTCGTCCGCCAGCTTCACCGCGCTGACGACGACGGCCTCGTTGTCGACCGTCACCAGCGGCGCCACCGCCGCGTCGCCGGAGACCCGCCGCTCCGGCAGATTGATGCGGAAGCCCTCACGGACCGCGTCGCCGATCACCGCGCCCGGCACGAGTGCGTGGCGGAAACGGTGCACGCCCTGGTCGGTCTCCGGGTCGGGGAAGCGGGGGGCCCGCAGCAGCGAGACCCGGAGCGTGGTCGTCGTACCGGAGTCGGAGCGGGGTCCCGAGTCGCGGACGGTACGGGTCACGTCATGGCCGTACGTCGAGTCGTTGACCAGTGCCACGCCCCAGCCCGGCTCCTCCATGTGTACGAAGCGGTGGTTGCAGGCCTCGAACTTGGCCGCCTCCCAGCTGGTGTTGGTGTGCGTGGCCCGGTGGAAGTGGCCGAACTGGGTCTCCGAGGCATAGCGCTCGGCGTGGATGTCCAGCGGGAAGGAGGCCTTGAGGAACTTCTCCGTCTCGTGCCAGTCGACCTCGGTGTCGATGTCGAGCCGCTTGGCGCCGGCGGCGAGGGTCAGCACCTGGGTGACCTTCGAGTCCCCGAAGCTGCGGACCACGCGCACCGCTGCCGTATCACCCGCGACCGGTGCGACCTCGTCGGCGTCGGTCAGGTCGGTGACGGTGTTCCGGTAGAACTCGTCGACGTCCCACGCGTCCCACATGATCGGGAAGTCGGGGTGGATCTGCAGCAGGTTCGCCGCCAGACCGGGGGCGACCGTCTCGCGCTCCGCGCCGATGTCGTACGCGGACACCACCAGCCCGCGTTCGTCGATCTCGACCTGGAGCAGGCCGTTGTCGAGGACGAAGCCGCCGCCCTCGCGCGGGGAGAGCTGGGCGCTGCCACCGGCGGTGGCCACCGCGGCGCCGCCGCCCGCGACGCCGTGCCGCTCGTGCGGCGCGGCGTTGAAGACCAGCTCGGTGCCGGCGGACGCGTCACCGGCGAGCGCGCGCTGCGCGGCGTCGATGATGCCGGTCAGTTCTTCTGCGACAGCCGCGTACGTCTTCGCGGCCTCCCGGTGCACCCAGGCGATGGACGAGCCGGGCAGGATGTCGTGGAACTGGTGCAGCAGCACCGTCTTCCAGACGCGGTCCAACTGCTCGTACGGGTAAGGGAATCCGGTCCGTACGGCAGCGGTGGCGGCCCACAGCTCCGCCTCGCGCAGCAGGTGTTCGCTGCGGCGATTGCCCTGCTTGGTCTTCGCCTGGCTGGTGAGGGTCGCGCGGTGCAGCTCCAGATAGAGCTCGCCGACCCAGACGGGCGCGTTCGGGTACTCCGCCTCCGCCTTGGTGAAGAAGTCCGCGGGTGTCTCCCAGCGCACGGTCGCGGAGCCCTCGAGATCCCGCAGCCGGGCCGCCTTGGCGACCATCTCACGTGTCGTACCGCCGCCTCCGTCGCCCCATCCGGTCGGCGCGAGGGAGTGCTTGGCGACGCCCTTGTCCTTGAAGTTCCTCGCCGCGTGGGCGATCTCGCTGCCCTTCATCGAGCAGTTGTAGGTGTCGACCGGCGGGAAGTGCGTGAAGATCCGCGTGCCGTCGATGCCCTCCCACTGGAAGGTGTGGTGGGGGAACTTGTTCGTCCGCGACCAGGAGATCTTCTGTGTGAGCAGCCACTTGGCGCCCGCGGCCCTGATGATCTGCGGCAGACCGGCCGCGAAGCCGAAGGTGTCGGGCAGCCAGGCCTCGTCGTTCTCGATGCCGAACTCGTCGAGGAAGAACCGCTTGCCGTGCACGAACTGCCGGGCCATCGCCTCCGAGCCGGGCATGTTCGTGTCGGACTCGACCCACATGCCGCCCGCCGGCACGAACCGCCCTTCCGCGACGGCCGTCTTGACCTTCGCGTAGACCTCGGGCCGGTGCTCCTTGATCCAGGCGAACTGCTGCGCCTGGGACATGGTGAAGATGAAGTCCGGCTCGTCCTCGAGGAGTGCGGTCATGTTGGAGGCCGTACGGGCGACCTTGCGCACCGTCTCGCGCAGCGGCCACAGCCACGCGGAGTCGATATGGGCGTGGCCGACCGCGCTGATGCGGTGGGCGGTGGGCCCGGCGGGCGTGGACAGGACCTGCTCGAGGCACGAACGGGCCGCGGCTGCCGTTGCGTTCACGTCCTGCAGGTCGACCGCGTCGAGCGCCCGGCCGATCGCACGCAGGATGTCCCAGCGGCGGGCGCCCTCCACGGGCAGCTCCTGCATCAGCTCGCCCAGCACCTCCAGGTCCAGCACCAGCTGCCACACGGTCTCGTCGAAGACGGCGAGATCCATCCGGCCCAGCTTGTACTGCGGGTCGGTCCCGGCCGTCTCCTTGTCACCCAGCCGCGTCGGCAGGAAGAGGGGGTAGCCGAGGATGACCGGGTTGGAGGCGGCTTCGATGTGCAGTTGTACCTCTTCACCGCCCGCCACGGGCGCACCGATGCGCACCCACTGGTTGCGCGGGTTGAGGCCCTTCACCGGGCTGCCGTCGGGCCGGTGGACGAGGCCTTCGCACTGGAAGCCCGGCATGTTCTCGTCGAAGCCGAGGTCGAGAATGGCCTCGACGGTCTTCCCGGCCCACTCGGCGGGTACGGTCCCGGTCACCCGGAACCAGCTGGTGCCCCAGGGAGCGCCCCACGCGTCCCCGACCGCGATCGGTTCGGGAACGCCGGCGAGACCTTCCGCCACCGGGACGGGCTCGCCCGGCGCGATCCAGACGGCCACCTGAAGAGGTACGGATTGGGGGTAGACGGCAGGGCGGATGCGCTCGTCCAGAACGCGCCTGAGGCGGGCTTCGACGAGGCTGCGGTCGTCATGCATGTGGGGCTGCTCCCGGGTTGCGGTGGTTGTTACCAGGGGTGTGCTGCGGTCGCGGGTGTCGACGCGGTGTAGAGCTCCCCGACCGCGCGCAGTTCGAACCGCAGCTTCCGGTGACAGCCTCAGGTAGCGGGCGGCGGCAGGGCCTGCTCGGCCCAGATGGTCTTGCCGCTGGGTGTGTAGCGCGTGCCCCACTGCTGGGTCAGCTGCGCTACGAGGAAGAGGCCGCGACCGCCTTCGTCGTCGCCGGCGGCGCGGCGCAGATGGGGTGAGGTGTGTCCGGTGTCGGAGACCTCGCAGATCAGGGTCTCGTCGCGGATGAGCCGCAGATGGATCGGTCCCGAGGCATACCGGATGGCGTTGGTGACGAGCTCGCTCACCACCAGTTCGGTGGTGAAGACGAGCTCGTCGAGGCCCCATTCGCCGACCAGTTCGGCTGCCTCGGTACGGGCGCGGCCGACCTCTTCCGGATCGGCGGCCAGCTCCCACTCGGCCACCTGATGGCCGTCCAGCATCCGGGTCCGTACGAGGAGCAGCGCAGCGTCGTCCTCCACCGGGCCCGGCAGCAGCCGCGCGACGGCCTGGTCGCTCAGCTCGTCCAGCGGGCGCCGATGCCCGGCGAGAACGTCGCTGAGCCCGCTGAGCCCGGTATCGGGGTCCCGGTCGCGGCCCTGGACGAGGCCGTCGGTGAACAGGGCGATGAGGCTGCCCTCCGGCAGTTTCAGCTCCGCGCTCTCGAAGGGCAGGCCACCCAGGCCGAGGGGCGGGCCCGCGGGGAGGTCGGGGAAGCTGACGGAGCCGGTCGCGGGGTCGACGACGGCGGGAAGCGGGTGGCCGGCCCGCGCCATGCAGCACAGTCCGGACACCGGGTCGTACACGGCGTACAGACAGGTCACCCCCACCGCCTCATCATCGGGCACCTCGTCGCCCCCGGCGCGGACGACCGTTCGCTCGCCGGCCGGCTGCTCGTCGGCGGCCCGCTCGCCGGCCGGCTGCTCGATCAAGTCGTCCAGGCGCGCGAGGAGTTCGTCGGGCGCGAGGTCCAGCCGGGCGAGCACACGGACGCTGGTGCGCACCCGTCCCATGGTGGCGGCGGCGCGCAGACCGTGGCCCACCACATCGCCCACCACGAGGCCCACCCGCGTACCCGACAGGGTGATCACGTCGAACCAGTCGCCGCCGACCCCGGCCCCGCTGTCCGCGGGCAGATAGCGGTACGCCAGCTCGACAGCACTCTGCCGCGGCAGGTTCTGCGGCAGCAGACTGCGCTGCAGCATGAGGGCCGCGGTGTGCTCACGGGTGAAGCGGCGGGCGTTGTCGAGGCATACGGCTGCGCGTGCGACGAGCTCGTCGGCCACTGCCAGTTCACCGGCGTCGAACGGGTCGGGGTGGCGCTCCCACGCGAACGTGACCACTCCGAGCGTGGCGCCTTCGGCCCGCAGGGGCACGACCAGCCGTGAGTGCGGCGGCAGTTGCACCCCATCGCCGCCCGCCGGGCGTTCCTGTACAGCGCGTCCCGAGGACAGGCTGCGCGCCTGCGGCGAATCCGGGAGATAGTCGATGCGCTCCCGGCCATCGGTCCTTGCTTCCCCCTGGGCCGGCGCCTCGCCGTCCGGGCCTCCCCACACCCGGACGAGGCGTCGGGCGGTCACGGTCCCCGGCGTGGGCTGATCACCTTCCAGCACCGCCTCCAGGAGGTCGACCGTGACCGCATCGGCGAAGTGCGGGACGCTGACCTCGCAGAGCTCCTGCGCGGTGCGGGTCATGTCCAAGGTCGTGCCCACACAGCGGCCCGCCCGCACCAGCAGATCCAGACGCTGCTGTGCGAGGTAGCGATCGGTGATGTCCACCGTCTCCTCGCACACGCCCAGCGTGGCGCCCCCGACGTCCTGCAGCCGGTAGTACGAACACGACCACACGTGATCGCGTTCCGGGTCCACGGGCGGGCGGCCGCGGTAGTGCAGCTCTATGACGGGCTCGCCGGTGACGAGCACATGCCGCATGGTCTCCTCCAGCGTCTCCGGAAAAGACGGGGACAGGATCTCGCCGTTGGTCACCATGTCGTCCGGGCCCATACCGACGTACTGCGCGGTGCCCATCTCCTGGAACAGGGCGAAGTTCGTCCACACCACCCGCAGATCCGTGTCGTAGATGGCAAGACCGACGGGTGACTGGGTGGCGAGACCGCGGAGCATAGCCTGCAGGGCCTCCCACTGCTCCGTCTCCTCCGCGGCCGCCATCGCCAGCAGCCGGGCGGGCTCGCCGCCCGCGTGGGACAGCGAGAGCATGGCCGTGGCCACGCGGACGACGCGGCCGTCCCGGTGCCGCATATGGAGCACCCACCGGCGGAAGTGGGCCGCGGCCGGCAGGTCCGCGGCCGCCTGCCGCTCTCCCCCACGGTCCACCACGAAGGCGCCGATCGGGCTCCCGAGAACCTCCTGCGCCGGGTAGCCCAGCAGCTCCTGTGCCGTCGGACTCCAGCCGACGACCGTGCCGTCACCATCCAGTACGGCGGTGGCGGCTCTCGTGACATCGAGAGGGCCGCGCAGGTCGGCGTCCTCGGCCGCGGTGACCGCGCTCATAGCGTCCGCTCCGTCGTCGTCCGGGAGGCGTCGTCCCAGCGGGCGGCGAGCAGCAGCGCGATGTCGTCCGGCCGGTCGGTCGCGTGTTTGGCCTCGCGGATCAGGCGGTCCGCCGTGTCGGCGAGCGAGGACGGGCCGGCGTCGGCGGCGAGTGTGCTGCGCAGTTGCTCGATGCCGAAGTCGATGTCGATTCCGGGCTGCTCCACCAGTCCGTCGGTGTAGAGGGCCAGAACGGCGCCCGGTTCGAGCCGCAGGTCGGTGACGGGGTAGGACGCGTCGACGTCGACGCCGAGCACGACGCCGCCGGGGAGGTCCAGGACCTCGGTCCTGCCGTCGGGGTGGCGCAGCAGGGGCTGCGGGTGCCCGGCCCGTACGGCGTGGGTGATGCCGGTGGCCGGGTCGAGGAGGATGTAGCAGCAGCTGGCGAACTGGCCCGGATCGAGGTCGATGAGCAGCCGGTTGGTGCCGCTCACCACCTCCTGCGGATCGTGCCCGCTCAGGGCGAAGGCGCGTACGGCGCTGCGCAGTTGCCCCATGGTGGCCGCGGCGGCGACACCGTGTCCCTGTACGTCCCCGATGATCAGAGCAAGCCCCCGGCCGGTCTCGATGACGTCGTACCAGTCGCCTCCGACCTCCATTCCCTGGGTGCCGGGGAGGTATCGCCCGACGGTGTCGACCTGCTCGAACACGGGCAGCCGGTGCGGCAGCAGGGCGTCCTGCAGGCCGCGGGCGAGGGCCGCTTCGGTGTCGTAGCGCTGGGCACGTTGGAGGGCCTGCGCGATGAGCCCGGCGAGGGCGGTGAGAACTGTGCGCTCTTCGGGACTGAAACCCCGCGGCTGCTCGAAGCCGAGGATGCAGGAACCGACCGGCCGTCCGGAGGCGATCAGCGGCAGGAAGGCCCTGGCACCGACATTGGCGTCCATGGGGATCCCCGGATAGGCGGCGGACAGGCGTTCCATGGACTCGAAGAACATGGGGCGCCCCGAGGTGAGCGTCTCGACGCCGGGCAGCCGGACGTCGAGCCCCACACCGTCGAAGCGGTCGAGGAACCCCTGCGGGAAGCCGGTCTCCCAGGCCAGGTAGAGGTGTCTCTCCTTCAGCAGGTAGATCGCCAGTTGACGGCCGCCGAAGGCGGGCAGCAGCTCCTCCGTGACCACCGCGGACACCTGGCGGGCAGTGACGGCCTCCGTCAGCGCGATCGCCAGGGCGACCGGGCGGTACAGCGCTGACGCCCGGTCGGCCGGGGAGCCGAGTCCGGCACCCGGCCTGAGGACAGACCCTGGTGCGTACGAGGGTTGGTCCGCGGCGGCGAGCGTGACGGTCAGGCCGTCGTGGCCGGGGTAGAGCGAGACCGACAGCCATTCCGTCGGCTCGCGGCGGGCCATGAAGTGGACGGGATCGTGGGAGAGCAGTGCGGCCCGGTAGTGGTCCTCGTACGCGGGCTGCCCGAACCACGGCAGTACCTCCCACAGGACGCGCCCGGCCAGGTCGGAGCGTGCGTGGCCGAGCAGAGTCTCCGCGCCGTGGTTGACATAGGTGATCCGGCCGAGCCGGTCGAGCGAGAGGATCGCTCGCGGGATCCGGTCGGTCGCCTCGGCGACGATCGGTCCGGTGCCGAGATCCACCAGGAAGCCGGTCAGATGGCTCCCTGGACCGGCACCCGAGGGGCTCGCGCGGACGGAGAGTTCGAGCAGGTGCGGCCGGCCGTCGGGTCCGCGCAGCCGCATCCTGCGCGCCACCGGCCGGCCCGACTCCGCCGCCTGGCGGGCGATGGCCCACAGTCCGTACACGTCCTCCTGCGCCAGCCGCTCCACCAGCGCCTCGATGGTGCCGGCGAAGTTCTCCGGATCGATGCCGATGATGGCGCACAGGTCCTCGTCGGCGTCCACGCTGCCGCCGTCGAGGTCCCAGTCGAGGTGACCGATCCGCACCGGCGGCGTGGTGACCGCGGGCAGCTGGACGGACAGCGGTTCGCCCTCCCATTCGACGGGCGTTCCGTCCGCGCCCAGCTCGGCGAGGGCACTGGCGAGCCGCTGTGCCGTGTTCTCCATGCGGCGGCGGTCCGCGTAGCCGACCTTCTTCCCGGGCGTGGCCGGGCGCAGCACCACCAGCACCCCGAACTTCTCGCGGCCGCTGACGACCGGTGTGTACAGCGAGCCGAAGGGGAACGGCATACCTGCCATGAGCTGCGGGAACCGGCGCATGGCCTCCTCGGCGTCGGCGAGATGGACGGCCTGGCCCGAGCGGTGGGCCTCGGCCACCGGGAACGGCCGGTTCACATGCATCCGCCACCAGGGGCGGAACAGCGGCCCCGGCAGCCCGGCGAGGACGGCCAGCCGCAGCAGCCCCGGCGTTCCGGAGCGCAGATAGACACCGCCGCCGTACCCGCCGGCGGCTTCGATCGCGCTCACTGCGGCTTGTGCGAGCACCAGCGCCAGTTCGTCCGGAACTCCGCTGAGGCTGTTCGGTCTCTCGGGTATCACCCGGCCCTTGCTCAGCGGGGTGAACCCGGCCGCGCCGTACCAGGTCACACAGCCAGCATGCTCCCCGGCAGCGGTGCCGCGCATCTCTGTGCGCCGGGCCCGTGCGACGAACCGCGCGAAGCGATGGGTACGGCGGCGCGGGTGGGCGTGCGAGGGCCCCGCCGCTCGGGCGGCGGGGCCCGGCCTCTCGGGTGCGGTGTGGCGTGCGCGTCAGCGCATCGGGTCCATGTTCGGGGCCGCGCCGGCGCGGGCCCGGCCGGTCATGCGGCCGGTCATGCGGCCGGTCATGCGGTCGTCCATCGCGGCCATGGCCAGGCCGAGCAGCAGAGCCACGGCGCCGACGATGACGTTGCTGACGATGCTGCGGGTCGTATCGACGTTGCCGGCCACGACCCACGGAGCGACGATCGTCCACGCGCCGATGGCTATGGCGCACCAGGCCATCGCGTGGGTCCGCTCGTATGCCGAGCCGAAGCCGCCCATGCACAGCACGTAGGCGGCGCCGGTGATCAGATTGCACACGGCCAGCGTGGTGAGGCCGTTGAACCCGACTATCCACGGTGAGGCGGCCAGATACAGACCCGTGAGCAGGGCCAGCGTCTCTATCGCCTGTGCACGGGGAGTGGTGGTCGCCCGTTCGAACCGGGAGCGCATCTCTGCGAGGTCGGGGTGTTCTTCGATGCGAGGATGGGTGGTCATTGCGGGCCGCCTCCTGTAGAAGCCTTTATCCGCCCTTTAACTCCCATGTAACGCCTACCCTGCCATTGCGGTCAACGGCCGCACGGAACCTGTCTTTCGCGGGGTCGCTCGCGGGTCCGGCGCGGGCCGGGTCGCGGGCCCGGCGCGATCCGGTCGGGGGTCATTGCTGCGGGGCGGCCTCGATGTTCTGGTTGGCACGGAAGAGGTTGTCCGGGTCGTAGGTCCGCTTGATTCCCGCGAGCCTGTCGTAGTGGTCCCGGTAGGTGGCCCTGACCCGTTCCTGGCCCTCACCCGCACCGATGAAGTTCACGTACGAACCGCCCATGGAGTACGGGCGCAGCGCCTCCTCGTAGTCGGTGGCCCACTGCCTGACGGTCTCGGCGTTGGCAGGGTCGGGGTCGATGCCGGCGATGACACCGGACCAGACGGCGTCCCGGTAGCTCCACGCGGTGTCGTCCCGTCCGACCCGGCCGGCGGCCCCGTCCACCGGGTAGAGGTGCATGGTCGACAGGTCGGTGGGGATGTTCTCGCCGTACTTGAGGTGCACGTCGATGGCCTCGTCCGTGATCCGGTCGAAGAAGCCTCCCCGCCAGTACCACTGCAGTCCGGTGGGGATCAGCTCGTCGAACATGGTCTGCAGTGCGGGGTACGGCATCGGTGTCGTGAAGTGGAAGGCCGGCGGGCCCGGCTCGTTCACGGGCGTGAGGATCTCCTCGAGGCGGTCCGGATCGCCTGTCCAGCACCACACGACGCCGCACATCTTCTGGCCGTGGATCTCTTCGGGGAAGGGCGGTCCCGGCGGCACGACGAGCAGCGCGTAGAAGCCGTTCAGGTCGTCGGGCGCCTGGGGCAGGAATTCGCGGTACCAGTGCAGCACCTCGGGGGTGCGGTCGACCGGCCAGACGGTGATCGCGACGCCCACGGTGTGCACCGGGTGCAGCCGGAATCGGAACGAGGTGACGATGCCGAAGTTCCCGCCGCCGCCGCGCAGTGCCCAGAACAGGTCCGGGTTCTCGCTCTCGCTCGCGGTGACGCTGCTGCCGTCGGCGAGCACGACGTCCGCGGACAGCAGGTTGTCCACGGTCAGACCGTACTTACGGGTGAGGTGGCCGTGACCGCCACCGAGCGTGAGGCCCCCGACGCCGGTCGTCGACATGATGCCGGCGGGCGTGGCGAGACCGAAGCCGTGGGCGGCGTGGTCGAGGTCGCCGAGCAGCGTGCCACCACCGACCCGGGCCGTCTCGGCGCCGGGGTCGACGCGCGCCCAGCGCATCGGCGACAGGTCGATGGTGACGCCGTCGTCCACCAGACACAGGCCGGGGCCGCTGTGTCCGCCGCCGCGGACGGCGAGTTCGAGACCGCGGTCGCGGATGAAGTCGACCGCGGCCATGACGTCCGCCGCGTCCGTGCATCGCACGACGGCGGCCGGGCGGCGGTCGATCATCGCGTTGTAGATCGTGCGGGCCTGGGGGTACTCCAGGTCCTTCGGGCCGATCACGGGACCGCGCAGCGCGGTCCGCATCGCTTCCAGAGTGGTGTCGTCCATGACGTTCTCCTCGGCGAGGTGCAGACCGCAACCCGCCTGGCCTTTCGGCCCTTTCGGCCCCTTCGGCCTCTTCGGCCTCTTCGGCCGCGACATCCGAACCCCCCGCCGCCACGGTGCTCCCGTCGGCGGGGTCATGGCCCGGTGCCGACACGAGGCACGGGCCCTTTCAGGCATCCGCATGGCTGATATGTCCAGGGTCCCGCCGGGCGGGAAGGCGCGCATCCCCGCCGTCGCGCGAGTGCCCGGGCCCGGTGCGGGAGCGCACCATGGGGGCATGGACGCTCGTATCGGTGACATCAGCCGGCCGGGGCGCCTCGCGGAACCCGACGAGGGCATCGGCCTGGAGGAACTGGCGCTGGCGGCCCGTAACCACGGCTTGCCGCTTGAGGCCATGCGCTGCGACCTCACCCCGGCCGGACTGCACTACGTACTGATCCACTACGACATCCCCGCCGCCGACGCCGACGCGTGGGAACTCACCGTGCGCGGCCGGGTCCGCACCCCGCTGACCCTGGACATGGAGACCCTCAGGTCCTTCCCGGCCACCACACAGCGCGTGACGATGGAGTGCGCCGGCAACGGCCGCGCCCTGCTCTCGCCGCGGCCGGTGAGCCAGCCGTGGCTGGTCGAAGGGGTCGGCTGCGCCGAGTGGACCGGCGTGCCGCTGCGCACGCTGCTCGCCGAGGCGGGGGTGGAGCGCGATGCCGTCGAGGCCGTGTTCACCGGGGCCGACCATGGCGTCGAGCGGGGCATCGAGCAGGACTATCAGCGCAGTCTGCCGTTGCCGGTGGCCACCGGCGGCGATCCGGAGGTGCTGGTGGCGTACGAGATGAACGGCCATCCCCTGCCGCCACAGCACGGCCATCCACTGCGGCTGATCGTCCCCGGCTGGTACGGCATGGCGCATGTGAAGTGGCTGCGCGACATCTCTCTCACCGACACCCCGTTCACCGGATTCCAGCAGGCGGTGGCCTACCGCTACCGGCAGTCGGCCGACGATCCGGGCGAGCCGGTCACCCGGATCGCCCCTCGCGCGCTGATGATCCCGCCGGGGTTCCCGGACTTCATGTCCCGCACCCGTGTCGTACGGCCCGGTCAGGTGCGGCTGGAGGGCCGGGCCTGGTCCGGCCGGGCGCCGGTGACAGGCGTGGAAGTCAGCACCGACGACGGCCGTTCCTGGACCGGAACCGAACTCGCACCGCCGGACGGGCACGACTGGGCCTGGCGGCGCTGGCAGGCCTCCTGGACTGCCACGCCCGGCAGCCATGTGCTCAGCGTCCGCGCCGCCGACGCCGATGGCCACACTCAGCCCCTCGCTCAGCCCTGGAACCGCGGCGGGTTCGCCAACAACCTCGTCCAGCGGATCTCGGTCCTGTGCCCGCGCGACGACTGACACTCCCCTGACGTGCGCGGTCGGCCCGGGCGCCGCACGATGGTGCAAGACGAGCCCGGGCGCCGCACGATGGTGCAAGACGAGGGAGAACCCCGATGCGCCATTACCCGCCCATCGCCGACCACGGCATGATCGGGGATTTGCAGACCGCCGCTCTGGTGTCGTCCGACGGAGCGATCGACTGGTTCTGCGCGCCGCGCTTCGACTCGCCCAGCATCTTCGCCGCCCTGCTCGACCACGACCGGGGCGGCAGTTTCAGGATCTCGGCCGAACATCAGGACGCCAGAATCACCCAGCTCTACCTCCCCGACACCGCCGTCCTTGTCACCCGCTTCCTCACCGCCGAGGGAGTGGGCGAGGTGGTGGACTTCATGCCGGTGGACACGCCCGGAACCGCGACGGACCGGCACCGGATCTTCCGGGTGATGCGCGTCGTGCGCGGCAGTATGCGGTTCACCGTGGAGTGCCGGCCCCGCTTCGACTACGGCCGTGCCACGCACTCCCTCACCCTGGGCGAGTCGGGCCGCACCGCCCTCTTCACCGGTCCCGGCATCGACGTACACCTGCAGAGCTCGGCACCGCTGAACGCCGACAACGGCAGCGATGTCCGGGGCGCCGTCACGCTCCAGGCGGGAGAGTTCGGTGCCGTCGTACTGACCACCAGCACCGGCGGCGGGCCACCGCCCGCGCCCCTGGACGCCGCGGCGGCGCGGTCCACCTGGCAGGCGACGGTACGGTTCTGGCACCAGTGGCTGCGGACCTCCCGGTACCGCGGCCGCTGGCGCCAGACCGTGAACCGCTCGGCCATCACGCTCAAGCTGCTCACGTACGCGCCCACGGGCGCCCCGATCGCCGCCGCCACCGCGGGACTGCCCGAGCAGATCGGCGGCGAACGCAACTGGGACTATCGCTACACCTGGATCCGGGACGCCTCGCTGTCCGTAAAATCCCTGATCGATCTGGGCTTCAGCGACGAGGCCAACTCCTTCCGGCGCTGGCTCGCCGCGCGGGTGACCGCGGGCGCGACCGCCTCTGGTGGGCCGCTGCAGATCATGTACCGGGTGGACGGCGACCCGCGGTTGAGCGAGGAGATCCTCGACCATCTGGAGGGCTACCGCGGTTCGTTCCCGGTGCGTATCGGCAACGGGGCCGCCGACCAGCTCCAGTTGGACATCTATGGCGAGGCGGCGTTCGCCATAGCTCAGGTCGGTGGCGTCGCGGAGACCGCCGGCTACGAGGGCTGGCAGGCCGTCGTCGGTGTCCTGGACTGGCTCGCCGGCGCCTGGGACCAGCCCGACGAGGGCATTTGGGAGACCCGCGGCGGCCGCCAGGACTTCACCTACAGCCGGCTGATGTCCTGGGTGGCCTTCGACCGCGGCATCCGCCTGGCCCGGGAGTACGCGCGCCCCGCCGATCTGGACCGCTGGACCGCCACCCGCGACGCGATCTTCGTGCAGGTGATGGAGCGCGGCTGGAGCGAGAAACGCCGGGCCTTCGTCCAGCACTACGACACCGACGTCCTGGACGCCTCTCTGCTGCTGATGCCGCTCGTCGGGTTCGTCGCGCCCAGGGACCCGCGCTGGCTGGCCACGCTGGATGCCATCGAGCGCGAGCTGGTCTCCGACAGCCTCGTCTACCGCTACGACCCGGCCGCCTCCCCCGACGGACTGCGGGGCGCCGAGGGCACCTTCACCCTGTGCACCTTCCACTATGTGTCCGCGCTGGCCCGCGCGGGGCGGACCGACGAGGCACGCTACGCCTTCGAGAAGATGCTCACGTACGCCAACCATGTCGGGCTGTTCGCAGAGGAGATCGGGCCGACGGGAGAGCAACTGGGCAACTTTCCCCAGGCGTTCACGCATCTGTCGCTGATCACGGCGGCCATGGCACTGGACGCCGCGCTCGACAAGACCGAGGGCTTGGGCTAGCACGGGGCGGGGCGGGGCGGGGCAGTTACAGCGTCTCTGTCAGCGAATCCGCCAGCCGGCGGCGCGCCGTCCTGGTCGCGGGTACCGCCGCGGCCGCGACTGCGCCCAGTACCGCTCCGGCCACGACCGATGCCAGCAGGAGCGTGGGCGGGACATGGGCGATTCCGGCGCCCATCCCGCTGGAGCGGCCCTGCGTGTCCACCAGCCAGCTGCCGGACAGCACTCCAAGTCCCGTGCCGAGCACGGCGGCCACCATGGCCGTGAAGCCCGCGGCCGCCACGATCGCCGAGCTGACCTGCCGGGGCGTCAGTCCGATCGCCTTGAGCGCGAGCAGATCGCGACCGCGGTCACGGACACCAGTGCTGATCAGTGTCAGCAGCTCGATGAACCCGATCAGGGCCAACACCCCGATCAGCGCGGCGATCACACCCCGCGCCGGTTCCAGCCGGTCCGCCGGATTGGCCGTCTCACGGATCTCCAGGGCACCCCCGGCCGTCGCGGCGAGAGCACTGCTCACCGCGCGGGGATCGGTACCCGGCCGCAGGACGAGATGCTGGAAGTCCGGCCGCAGCTCCGGGTCGCGCTCCTGCAGCGTGTCGACCGTCGTCGAAATGACCCGGCCGCCGGATTCCGGTTCGATGCTGCGTCCGACGATGTGCAGGATCTGCGGCCGCCCTTCCACCGTCATCCGCACCCAGTCGCCGACCCGCACATCCAGCAGATCGAGCAGCCCCTGCCCGGCGACCGCCTCGTCCAGCCCGTCGGCGGGGCGTCCCTCGACCACCGCGAACGGATAGGGGGCGCCTGCCGTGCCGAGCCCGCGCAGCGTGATGGTGCCCGTCTGCCCCGGTACCAGAGCGGCGACCTCCACGCCCGGGTGGACGGCCGCGACCCCCGGCGACTCGGTCAGCACGCGGTTCAGTTCCGCCTCCGTCAGGCTGCCGGGCTGCTCCGCCCGTACGGTCAGCGCCGCGGGCACGCCCACGTGTGCGGGATGGCTCCGGAACAGGTCCAGCGTGGACCAGGCGACCAGCGCGACCGTGATCATGAGCAGCGGCAGCGCCAGCCGGGCGACGGTGATCAGGGTGCGCGGCCGTCGCGGGAACGCCGCCCGCCAGCCGAGCACCAGCGCGGGCGGCACCCGTGTGCCGAGCGCCCGGCGGCCGAGACTCGTCATCGGCGCCGCCGAGGGAAGGGCCGCGCGGGCGACGGGCACCGGCGGGACCCGGCCGGCCCGCCAGGCGGCGAGTCCGGTGGCGGTCGCGATCAGCAGTACCGCACCGGCCGGGACGCCGGCCATCAGGGCGGTGTGCCCGGGCAGGTCCTGCCACACCCCGGCCGCCTCCCCGATCCGGCCGGGTATCCGGGCACCCAGCAGCGCGATCGCCGCCGTGCCCAGGGTGACCCCGAGCAGCGCGAAGGCGAGGTGCTGGACGAGGAAGCCGCGTATCACCTGGCCCGGGGTGAACCCGATCGCCTTGAGGATCGAGATGTCCCTGAGCTGTCCACGGATACGGGCGCTGATCGCCCCGGACGCGGCGAGCGCGGCGGCCAGCAGGGCGCCGAGACCGAACACGGCGAACAGCTGCCCGAGCAGCCGGTCGTCGCCCCCGGCATCGGCGCGGGCCTGCTGCCACTTGGTCACCTGGGCGACCCGGTCGGCGCCGAGCAGGGTTACGGCCTGCTGGACGGTGAAGTCGATGTCGGCCGGATCGTCCAGCCGCAGCCCCACGCTCTGCCCGGTGCTCTTGGGCGCGACACGGTCGAACGTGCCGGGCAGTACCCAGCCGATGCCGGGCTCGCCGCCCGGCCGGTAGCGGGGTTCCGCGGCCTCGGCGACCCCGGCGACGCGGAGCGTGCGGGCGCTGCCGTCCGGTCCGGCGACCGTGAGGCTGTCGCCGGGCTCCGCCCACAGCACCCGTGCGACCGAGCTCTCCAGTACGACGCCGTCGGCACCGTCCGCGCCGTCCGTCCGCCCGTCGAGCCATCGGCCCTCGGTGATGAGCGGCCGGGCGATCTCCGGCGGCCGGGTGTCGGCCGCGCGCAGAGCCACGCTCGCTCTGACACCGCGCGACTCGAGGGTGGCTCGACCGGTGCGGTACGGACCGGAGACACCGGCGATACCGTCAAGCCCGGAGAGGGCGCTCGGATCCGCGCCGGCGCCGGTGTGGAGCCAGACATGGGCGCCCTTGGACTGGGTGAAGATCCGCTGCCAGGGGTTGGCGGCGTAGCTGAACATGGCGACGGCGAGCAGCAGCGAGGCGATGATCCCGGCGCTGGCCAGGACGACGAAGAGCGACTGTCCGCGGTGTGCCCGCAGATCGGCGTGCGCCCAGCGAAGTGTGGCCCGCACGCTCACTCCTTCAGTTCGAGTACGCCGGAGACTCCGGCGCCCGTGCTGCGGCGGCCCTCACCGAGCGCGGCGTCGTCGGCTATGCGCCCGTCGAAGAAGCTGATGACGCGGTCGGCCGCGCTGGCCATCCGGGCGTCATGGGTGACCAGCATGATCGTCTGCCCGCGCTGGTGGAAGCGGGAGAGCAGCCGGAGTACCTCCCGGGTGCCCTTGCTGTCCAGGCTGCCGGCCGGTTCGTCGGCGAGCAGCAGGGCGGGATGGTTGACCAGTGCCCTGGCCAGGGCGACGCGCTGCTGCTCGCCGCCGGAGAGCTCACCCGGCATGGAGCGTTCCCTGCCTTCGAGGCCGAGTTCGGCGAGCAGTTCTGCCCGGCTGTCCCGGGCCGCCCTGGGTGAGGCTCCCGCGAGCAGCGCGGGCAGCTCGACGTTGTCGGCGACGGTGAGGTCGGAGACCAGGTTGAAGAACTGGAAGACGATGCCGATGCTCCGGCGGCGCAGCACCGCCCAGCGGGCCTCGCGATACGCGTCCACTTGGCGGCCGTCGAGCCAGAGCGAGCCGCTGTCGGGCCGCTGGAGCCCGCCGATGAGATGGAGCAGCGTGGACTTGCCCGCGCCCGAGGGCCCGGTGACGGCGACGAACTCGCCGGGCTGAACGGTGAGATCCACTCCGCGTACGGCTTGAACCGGTGCGCCTTCGCCGCGATGGGTCTTGGTCAGCCCCTCGGCGCGCACGATCGGCACAGTGCCGGTCCTCACAGTGCCCCCGGGTCCGCGCGCGTCCGGCACGCCAGGAGCGGCGTCGTCGCTCATTCCAGCTCCTCCTGACAGCGTTCCAGCCAGTCGAGGTCGGCCTGCAGATGCAGCATCGCGCCCTCGATCAGCAGCTGGGAGACCCTGTTGTCCCGGTCCTCGGATGCGGCCAGCTTCGACAGATCGCGCATGGTGTTCAGATACTGCCGCCGCTGTCTGTTGATCAGGACGACGGGGTCGGCAAGACCGGACTCGGGTGCGAGGGCGAGTTTCATGAAGAACTCGTCCCGGACCCGCGGCTCGTCCGTGGTCTCGTCGAACCAGGCGAGCACGGCCTCGTGCCCGGCGTCGGTGAGCCGGTACGTGCGCTTATTGGGTCTGCCGGACTGCTCGACATCCTCGCCGTCTATCAGACCGGCCTTTTCCAGCCGCCCCAGGGTGACATAGATCTGGCCGACGTTCGGCTGAGGGTACGCGGCGCCCAGGAGCTTCTCAAGGTCCTGCTTGAGCTCGTATCCGTGCGCCGGGCCACGGGTGAGGAGTGCCAGGAGCGGCAGCCGCACGCGCTCCCCTCCCTCCCGCTCCGTAGTTTCTTGTTGGCTCGGATGCGGGCTGTGGTTCGCGCCACCCGCCTTCTGCGCCTGGACGTCTAGTATCGCCCATGCCTAACGGGTATACATAGGCCACATTGGACGGCGGCGTGGCCGGATCGATGTACTGGGAGGAACCTATGCGGTGGATGCATGCCGCGGGTAGGGGGCTCCTCGTTGTCGCTGTGCTGCTTGCGGGTTACGCGGGCTTCGGCGCCCAGCCGGGAACGGCGGCGCCCAAGGGCCGCGGCCCCATGACGCTGGTGACAGCGGGCGATCTGACCGACTATCTCGGTCCGCTGCTCGACGACTGGAACCGCGACCGCCCCAAGGAGCGGGTCACACTCGTCGAGCTGCCCGACTCCGCGGACGAGACCCGGGCCCAGATGATCAGCGAACTGCGCTCGGGCAGCGACCGGTTCGACGTACTGAACATCGATGTGGCCTGGACCTCCGAGTTCGCCGCGGCCGGCTGGATCTCCCCGCTGCGGCGGGACAGCTTCCCGCTGGACAGCTTCCTGGCGCCCGTGGTGGACACCGCAACCTTCGACGGCCGCCTGTACGCCGTTCCGTATGTCACCAATGCCGGGTTGCTGTACTACCGCAAGGACATCCTGGAGCGGGAGGGCGAGCGACCGCCGCGCACCTGGGCCGAGCTGGCCCGGCAGGCCAGGACGATCGCCCCCAGGTACGGACTGGACGGCTACGCCGGCCAGTTCCTGCCGTACGAGGGTCTTACGGTCAACGCCACCGAGGCGGTGCACTCGGCGGGGGGCTCGATCCTGCGGGACGACGGCGCGCGGGTCACGGTGGACTCGGCAGCGGCCCGCTCCGGTCTGGAGTTCCTGGCCGGCGGGGTGAGGGACGGCTGGATCTCGCCACAGGCGCGCAGTTACAAGGAGGAGGAGTCCCGGCAGGCGTTCCAGGACGGCCGGCTGCTCTTCCTGCGGAACTGGCCCTATGTGTACTCGGTCGCGGGTGCGGCGGGGTCGAAGGTCGCGGGCAAGTTCGGCGCGGTGCCGCTGCCCGGCCCTTCCGGCCTGGGCACCAGTGTGCTGGGCGGCTCCAATCTCGCGGTGAGCAGCCACTCCCGGCATCCGGAGTCGGCCGCCGATCTGATCGCGTATCTCACCAGCGAGCGGGTCCAGCGGCAGGTGCTCACAGAGGGCTCACTGCCGCCGGTGCGGGCGGCGCTGTACGAGGATCCCGCGCTGGTCCGGGCGTATCCGTATCTGCCGACACTGCGGCAGAGCGTGCTGGCGGCCGAGCCGCGCCCCAAGAGCCCTCGGTACGACCAGGTGACGCTCGCCGTGCAGGCCGTCGTACAGGACGTCATGGCGCTGCGCCAGAGCCCCCAGCAGGCCGCGGCACGGCTGTCCCGCGAGCTGGAATCGATCTCCCGCAGGGGCTGAACCCCTCGCACCTCCCTCCATGGCTCACTACTTACATGTTAAGTAGTGAGCCATTCTTGTATGCCCAGAAATATCGGGGCAAATCGGGCCACTTCTTGCCACATCGTTGACACCCTGCCGTCACCCCTACTTAACATGCATGCATCACAGCGCACCCGCTCTGGGGCGCTCTCGCATCCAGCAGGAACAGGTCAACGCGAGATGCTCACAGCCCTTCCGGCCGTCCTCGGCCGCAACTCCCGCACGGCCACCGCGTGGTGGCGCGACGCGGTGATCTACCAGGTCTACGTCCGCAGCTTCCTCGACAGCACCGGGGACGGCATCGGCGACCTGGCCGGCGTACGGGCCGGACTTCCGTACCTGCGGAAGCTCGGTGTCGACGGGATCTGGCTCAGCCCGTTCTATCCGTCCCCCCAGCACGACCACGGCTACGACGTCGCGAACTACCGCGACGTCGACCCCGTCTACGGCGACCTGGCCGAGTTCGACCTGCTGATGGCCGACGCCCGCCGGCTCGGGCTCAAACTGCTGCTCGACATCGTTCCCAACCACTGCTCCAGCGAGCACCCGTGGTTCCGCGAGGCGCTCGCCGCCGGCCCCGGCAGCGCCGCCCGCACCCGGTTCCACTTCGCCGACGGCCGCGGACCGGCGGGTGCGGAGCCGCCCAACAACTGGCGGGCGATGTTCGGCGGGCCCGCCTGGAGCCGGATCACCGAGCCCGACGGCACCCCGGGGCAGTGGTATCTGCACCTGTTCACTCCGGAGCAGCCCGACCTCAACTGGCGCAATCCCGAGATCGGCGACTCCTTCGAGGAGGTCCTCCGCTTCTGGCTGGACCGGGGCGTCGACGGCTTCCGTATCGATGTCGCCGCCGGTCTCTTCAAGCACCCGAGGCTGCCCGACTCGGCCGACCCCGACGCCGACGAGCGCTCCCGGGACTCGGTGAACCCGCTGGCCTGGAACCAGCCCGAGGTCCACGACGTGTGGCGGCGCTGGCGGTCGGTGTGCGAGGAGTACACGGCACGGGACGGCGACGAGCGGCTGCTGGTCGGCGAGGTCTCCGTACCGACCGCGCGCGAACACGCCGAGTACGTACGGCCCGACGAACTGCACCAGGCGTTCTTCTTCGATCTGCTCAGCGCCCCCTGGGACGCCGCCGCCTTCCGGGAGACGATCACCGATGCGATACGGGACATCGCCGGGACCGGCTCGACGGTCACCTGGGTCCTCAACAACCACGACCAGGTCCGCACGGTCACGCGCTACGCGGGCGAGCCGGGCGTGGAGGCCAGTGGGCTGGGAGCCGCACGGGCCCGCGCCGCCGCGCTGCTGATGCTGGCGCTGCCCGGCGCCGCGTACGTCTACCAGGGCGAGGAGCTCGGTCTGCCGGAGGTCATGGACCTGCCGGACGATGTGCTCACCGACCCGATCTTCCACCGGACGGGCAGCCGCAAGCACATCAGGGACGGCTGCCGGGTGCCGCTGCCCTGGTCCGGGCACGCCTCCCCGTTCGGCTTCAGCCAGGGCGCGGCCGGGGCCCGGCCCTGGCTGCCGCAGCCCGAGTGGTTCGCCGAACACGCCACCGACCGGGCCCTGGCCGACACCCGCTCGTTCTGGCACCTCTACCGCGAGGGACTTCAACTGCGGTGCAGCCTGCCCCAGTTGGGTGAGGGCAGCCTGCGCTGGCTGGACTCGCCCCCGCAGGTCCTGGCCATGGTCCGGGGCGACGGGCTGATCTGCGCGGTCAACTTCGGCAGCGAGCCCGTGCCCGCCCCCGTCGTCGGCACTCCTCTTCTCTCCAGCGGCCCGTGCCCGGCCGGTGTGCTCCCCGGAGCGACCACCGCCTGGTGGACGGGCGACTGCCCCACCCCCTGAACCACCCGCCTTTCCCACCCCTTCGAAAGGACTCTCACCATGCGACGACTCACCACAGGCCGACGGACAGCGGCGGCCGGATCGGCAGTGCTCGCCCTCGCGCTGGGCGCGACGGCGTGCGGCGGCTCGCCCGGCCCGGCGAGCGGCAAGGAGCTCGGCGGCCAGACCGTGACCGTCGCCGGCGTCTGGACCGGCAGCGAGCAGAAGAACTTCCGCAAGGTGCTCGACGCGTTCACCGAGCAGACCGGCGCCAAGACGGTCTTCGTGCCCACCGGTGACAACGTCTCCACCTTCGTCGGCAGCAAGATCGAGGGCGGCAACGCCCCGGACGTGGCGATGGTGCCCCAGGTCGGCGTGCTCCAGCAGTTCGCCAAGGAGGGCTGGCTCGCACCGCTGTCGCAGAAGACCGCGACGACCGCCGGCGCCAACCTCGCCGAGGTATGGAAGAACTACGGCACGGTGGACAAGACGTACTACGGCCTCTACTTCAAGGCCGCTCACAAGTCGACCGTCTGGTACAGCCCGAGCGCGTTCGAGCAGGCCGGAGTCGCGGAGCCGAAGACCTATCCGGACATGCTCAAGGCGGGCCACACGCTCGCGGACTCGGGCCTTCCCGGTTTCTCCGTCGCCGGTGAGGACGGCTGGACGCTCACCGACTGGTTCGAGAACATCTACCTCTCCCAGGCGGGACCCGAGAAGTACGACCAGCTCGCCGCCCACACCCTGCCGTGGACCGACGCCAGTGTGGTCACGGCGCTCACCACGCTGGGCGAGATCTTCAAGGACAAGCAGCTCGTCGCCGGCGGCTCCGCGGGCGCGCTGCGCACCGACTTCCCGGGCTCGGTCGAGCAGGTCTTCGGCCCGGAGCCCAAGGCCGGCATGGTCTACGAGGGCGACTTCGTCGGCGGCATGGCCAAGGACGACTTCGGCAAGAAGCTCGGCGAGGACGCCAAGTTCTTCCCGTTCCCCGGGGTCGGCAGCGGCAAGACACCGGTGGTGAGCGGCGGCGACGCGGCCGTCGTGCTCAAGGACGGCAAGAACCAGAAGGCGGCGCAGCGGCTGCTGGAGTTCCTGGCCACTCCCGAAGCGGCGGCGGTGTGGGCCGGTGCGGGCGGCTTCGTCTCCCCCAACAAGGACGTGAACCCCGCCTCGTACGCCGACGACACCACCCGCGCCACGGCCGCATCTCTGGTCGCGGCGGGTGACACGGTCCGCTTCGACATGTCGGACCAGGCCCCGGCCGCGTTCGGCGGCACCAAGGGCGCGGGCGAGTGGAAGCTCCTCCAGGACTTCCTGCGCGACCCCTCGGACCCGAAGGCCACCGCGGCCGCGCTGGAAGCCGCGGCCGCCAAGGCCTACAAGAACTGAGGCCGCACACCATGGCAGTCACCACATCCGCCCCGGCCGCGAATCCGCGGCGGCGGGCCCAGCGTGCGAAGCGGAACATCGCGGTGGTGTTCGTCCTGCCCGCCCTGCTGCTGCTCGGCGCGCTGGTCGTCTATCCGGTGGTGTTCTCCGCCGGCCGGAGCCTGTTCGACGCGAGCGGCGAACGGTTCGTCGGCGGGGAGAACTACGTCGAGATATTCAGCGATCCCGCCACCCTCACCGCGATCCGCAACAGCACCATCTGGGTGGTCGTCGCCCCGGTTCTGCTGACCGGTCTCGGCCTGGTGCTCGCCGTGCTCACCGAGAGGGTGCGCTGGGCGACCGCCTTCAAGCTCGTGCTCTTCCTGCCCATGGCCGTGTCGTTCCTCGCCGCCGGCATCATCTTCCGGCTCGCCTACGAGGAGGACCCGGACCGGGGCGTACTCAACGCCGTGGCCGTCGGCGTCCACGACGCCTTCGACGACCGCTCGGCCTACCCGACCGCGAGGGCACGGGAGGACCAGGGCCTGACCAAGGCCACGGGCGGGGCCTACAGCACGACCGACGCGGTGCGCCCCGGGCAGTGGGTCAGTCTCGGCTTCGTCGGTGTGGCACCCGACAAGATGCCCACCGAGGCCCGGCCCGCTGCCGCCTCCACCGCCGCGCCCGCCGACGAGGTACGGGGTGTGGTCTACCTCGACTTCACTCCGGGCGGCGGCGGTACGGCGGGCAAGGTCGACCCGGCCGAGAAGGGCCTGCCGGGGATGTCGGTCGAGGCGGTACGGGACGGAAAGGTCGCCGCGACGGCCACCACCGCCGCGGACGGCTCGTTCAACTTCCGCACTCTGGATGCCGGTTCGTACACCGTCCGGCTCCCGGCGGAGAACTTCGCGGCGCCCTACCAGGGCATCTCCTGGCTCGGCCCGGCCCTGGTGACCCCGGCCATCATCGGTGCCTATCTGTGGATCTGGACCGGCTTCTCGATGGTGCTGATCGGTGCCGGCCTGGCCTCACTCCCCCGGGACGCCCTGGAGGCGGCCCGGATGGACGGCGCCACCGAGTGGCAGATCTTCCGGAAGATCACCGTGCCGCTGCTCGCTCCGGTGCTGACCGTGGTCTTCGTGACCCTGGTGATCAACGTGATGAAGGTCTTCGACCTCGTCTACATCATCGCGCCGGGACCGGTCCAGGAAGAGGCCAATGTGCTGGCGACCCGGATGTGGCTGGTCTCCTTCGGCGGCGGCAACAACCAGGGACTCGGCAGCGCCCTGAGCGTGCTGCTGCTCGTACTGGTCCTGCCCGCCATGATCTTCAACGTCCGGCGCTTCCGAAGGAGCGGAAAATGAGCGGGCACAGCACCATCGAGCGCCAGCCGTCCCAGCCGGTCGCCAAGGGCCCGGTCCACGTCCCCGACCTGCCGCGTGCGCCGCGCCGGCGTCCCGTGGACCGGCTCGGCACGTGGCTCGGCAACGGAGCGGTCCAGGCCCTGCTGATCGTGGTCGCACTCATCTGGATCACCCCGCTGGCCGGGCTGTTCCTGTCCTCGATGCGCTCCGAGCAGGACAACGCGGCCGAGGGCTGGTGGACGGCGCTGACCGATCCCGGGCAGCTGTCCCTGGACAACTACACGGCGTTGTTCGAGAACTCCGGCATCACGCAGTCCTTCTGGAACACCGTGCTGATCTCGGTGCCCACCACCGCGCTGGTGGTCGCCATCGCGGCGCTGGCCGGGTACGCCTTCGCCTGGCTGGAGTTCCCCGGCCGCAACGCGATCTTCCTGGTGGTCGTGGGACTTCTGGTGGTGCCGGTCCAGATCGGTCTGCTCCCCGTGGCCAAACTGTTCGGCGCCGTAGGACTGTTCGGCACGATCCCGGGTGTGATCCTCTTCCATGTCGCGTACGGGCTGCCTTTCGCGATCTTCCTGCTCCGCAACTACTTCGCGGAGATCCCGCGCGAGATGCTGGAGGCCGCACGGATGGACGGCGGCGGGGAGTGGCGGATCTTCTCCCGGCTGATCCTGCCGCTGGGCCGCCCCGCCCTGGCCAGCCTGGCGATCTTCCAGTTCCTCTGGGTCTGGAACGACATGCTGGTCGCGCTGCTCTTCGCGGACAGCGAGTCCCAGCCGCTCACCGTCGCCCTCCAGTCGGAGATGCGGCAGTTCGGCAGCAACATCGGGGTGCTGGCGCCGGGTGCCTTCCTCTCCCTGGTGGTGCCGCTGGTCGTCTTCTTCGCCTTCCAACGGCACTTCGTGCAGGGAGTGATGGCGGGCTCGGTCAAGTAGGCGCAGCACCCCACGGCCCGGATCGGCGCCGCGGTGGGTCCCGGGCGAATGCCGTACCGGGAGCCGCCGCGGCGCCGGACGTTCCGCGGGCACGGCAGCACTCCGCCTCCCCTGCGCGAGCAGCTTGTTCCACGCGGCAGTTCCACCGTGCCGCCACGCTCAGTGAGCTATGTTGAGCAGGAGTGGGACGAGAAGGAGGCACACCGGTGCCATCAGGGCAGCAGGCACGCGCACAGGCGTCTGCGATCACGCCGGGCAGGCAGTCTCCGGAAGCCGAGCCGGCTCCCACGGACAGGGTTCTCGCCCTGTTCGGCGGCCACCGGCTGTCTCCCGCACAGCGGCGCATCGCGCAGTACCTGGTCGACCACCTCACCGAGGCCGCGTTCCTGTCGATCACGGAACTGGCGGAACGGGTGGGTGTGAGCCAGCCGTCGGTGACCCGCTTCGCCTCCTCCCTGGGTTTCAGCGGCTTCCCCGCGCTCCGGGAGGCCCTGCAGCCCATCGCGCTCAGCGCGGTCGCCGGTTCCCCGGACACCCGGGAGGAGATCCGCCGCAATGAGCTGCAGGCGGCCGTCGACACCGAGATCGAGAACCTGGAGACCCTGCGACGCCTTCTCGCCGACCCCAATCAGGTGCTCGACATCGGCCGTGAGCTGGCCCGGTCGACACCGCTGACGATTCTGGGACTGCGGATCTCCGTATCGCTGGCGGAGTACTTCGCCTATGCCGCGCGGCGGATTCATCCCGACGTACGCCTGGTGACCCGCGGGGGCAGCGTCGCCTACGACGCGCTGCTCCAGTCGCGGGAGGCGGGCGGTACCTGGGTGCTGGCGTTCGCGATGCCGAGGCACGCCAACGAAACCCTGGCAGCGATGCGGGCTGCCCGCAGGACAGGGCTGCGCGTCGCGCTGATCACCGATCTGACACTCGGGCCGCTCGTGGACGAGGCCGATGTGGCACTCACCGCCGGCACCGGCTCGCGTCTCGTCTTCGACTCGTATGCGGCGCCTGTGGTGCTCTCCGCGGCCGTCCTCCAGGCCATGGCCGATGCCGATCCCGAGCGCACACAGGTCCGTCTGGAGGGCTACGAGCAGGTCGCTGACCAGCACGACTTCTTCCTCGAGGACTGACGCTCGTCCCGAAATGCCCGATCACGAAGCGGACTCTTTCACGCCAGTTCGCGCATGAATTTTTTCATACTCTTGCTTACTCGACGGTATATATATTTACTGCCTCTGGTGATCCCGGGTGCCCCGAGGTCACGGGGCCGGCGTCGTCAGTCGTCCAGCGCAGCCGCCTGGCCCCACCTGACCGAACATCCAGGGCGACGTTCTCCTCCTCGCGTCGGCCCACGGATGTTCCACCCGGGCGCTCCGCACCCCTGCGGACGCCCATCGGCGGCCTCGGTCAACCCCTGGGCCGGGGCCGCCAGAAATCCCCGAGATCAGAGCCCACCCCCATCACATCCGGAGCGGACGACGATGTCCCAGACCTTCTCACCGATCAGCTCGGACTGGCCGTGCCAGGTAAAGTCCCCCGGCAGTCACGACTGGGAGCGCACGGCGAATCGGTGGCTGCGAGACCTCCTGCCGGCCCGCTACGCCGGCTACTCGACGCTCACCCGCCACCACGTGCTCCTCGCCCGCCACGCACAGCTCCAGGTCCAGCACGAGATCCGGGCTGTCCGGGTCGCGCTGCAGACCTGCCGGGCGGAGCTGCCCACCCTCGGGGTGGCCGAGGCGATCATCGAGAACACGATCAGGCTGTACGCCACCGAGCTGGAGCAGCTCAACCGCCTTGCCCGCGGCGTCCGGCTGATCACCGAAGCGCTCCAGGCGGGCTCGGACCTCCAGCGCAGGCGGTCGCCCGTCTAGGGTCTTTCGTTCGGATCAGGCCGGATGAGCGCGCGTGCCAGGCACGCGGGCCAGGCACGATCCACACGAGAGGCCTCAGATCGGCCGGACAGGACCAACGGTCTCGGCCCACGGTTGGCGCAATGGCGCGGGCGCTGCCCGGCGGGTACGGAAACTTGCCGGGCACAGCAGCCCCAGCCACAGCCGAGGAGCGCGCTTGGAGACGAAGCCCGGGCTCGATCTGACCTCCGTCATGGCAGTGCTGACGCTGGCGACGGGCATGGTCGAAGCCGTCAGCCTCCTCGCGCTGGGACCCGTCTTCACCGCGATGCAGACGGGCAACGTGCTCTTCCTCGGATTCGCGCTCATCGGTGAGGGCGGGGTGTCCGCTGTGGCGACATCCCTGTCACTGGGGGCATTCGTCGTCGGCAACATCGTCGGCGCCCGGCTGGAGTCGGTGATGGACGCCCACGGGCGCCGGTGGTTCGACATCGCGCTGTTCACGGAAGCGGCGCTGCTCGCCGTCGCGGGCTTCACGGCGTGGGGCCTCGACATGGCGGACGGCCCGCCGTCCGCCCGCCATGTCGTGACGACGGCCGTGGTGGCACTCGCCATAGGGATGCGCAATGTGACCGCGATGCGCGCCAAGGTGCCGGACATGACCACCACCGTGGCCACCCGGACGATCACCGCGCTGGTCAGCGGCTCGCCTCTCGGGCACGACGCGGCGATGGGCTACGGCAGCGGTGCCTCGGGCCGCCGGAGCATCGGCGTCCTCACGCTGTTCGCGGGTGGCATCCTCGGCGCGTGGCTGCTCCACCTGGACTGGTCACCGACGGCGGTGCTGCTCATGGTGGCCGCCCTCGTCCTCGTCCTCGCCGCCGCGTTCGCCACCACCGCGCGGCACAGCCTGCCGATGGCGACGTGACCGGCCGCGCTCCCGCCCGACAAACCCCTCTCGTCCAGCGCCTGAGCCGCCCCGTCCGGATCAGCCCATGGGCGACCGGACCTCGGCCGGAGGGCCCCGCGCCACTCCTGAGCGGCACAGTTCGCGGGCGCGGCTGCCGGGAGGGAGGATGGCGCTGGGGTGAGGCAGCGCGTGTCGGGGCGGTTCCTGCCCTGTGACACTCCCTTTCGATCGGGACACTGAGTGCAATGGACAAGGAATCAGGTGCGGCGGCGGCCGCAGGTGTGACATCGAGCCGTGAGGTCTTCGGCGCGCCGTGCTGGGTCAATCTGATGACTCGCGACCTCAAGGACGCGCAGGAGTTCTACGGCGCGGTCCTCGGGTGGCGATTCCGGAGGACCCGACTCGGGGCCGGCTTCAGTCTCGCTGTCTCCAACGGCGCGCCGGTCGCCAGTATCGGCGCCCTCGAGGCCGCCCTGCACGCCCCGGCCGGCTGGACGCCGTACTTCGCGGTCACTGATGTGGATGTGTCCGCCGCGCGTATCCGGGAACGCAGCGCCACCGTCGCCGTGGGGCCGCTCCGCTTCCCTGTGGGCCGTGGCGCCCTGGCAGCGGACCGGGACGGCGCCGTCTTCGGCATCTGGGAGGGCGAGCTCATCCCCGACTGGCTGACCTGGCGCAAGAACGCGCCCGCCTGGCTGCGCCTGCGGACCCGGAACGCCTTCGAAGCCGCGATCTTCTACGCAGAAGTGCTCGACTGGGCGTCCGAGCAGGCAGGCTGCTGTCAGGTCGACTACGAAGGGGACGAGGTCGTACTGCGCCAGGAGGGGCACGTGGTCGCCCGCCTCAGCTCCGGTGCCGTCGAAACGGCACCGGATCCGCTGATCCAGCCCCGGTGGCACGTCCACTTCCCTGTCGCCGACGTGGAGGCCACCGTCGAGGCGGCGCGCCGCCATGGCGGCTCTGTCCTCGGGCGGCAGACCACGCCCAGCGGCGTCACGGAGGTCAAGCTGCGCGACGCCGACGGGGCGTTGTTCACCGTTGCCGGCCGCCCTGCTCGGGGCGATGCGCGTCAGCCGGCCGGAACCGGGACCTGAGGGCTCGTGGGCGGCAGCCGGAACTCGCTCATGGGCGGCATCGCGACCGGCGTGGCCCGCACGATGCGCTCGGCTGCCTTCACCCGCCTGCTGAACCAGATGACCTTGCCCGTGGCCGTACCGCACGTACCCCAGCTGTCGCTGAGTACCGCGACGGTGGCGAGTCCGCCCTTCGAGGGGGAGGAACTGGTTACCCGAGGCATCCGGCGGTCCGTGTCCGCCACGGACGCGATCAGGTGCCGCCCCGTCCAGCGCAGCTCCACCACACACCTCTTGTCGCCGGACGCATGATGGACGACATTCCCGACGAGCTCGTCGACCGCTCGGCATACGGGAGTGATGTGCTGCTCGAGATGCCAGTGCCTCAGATGCGCTGCGAGAATGCGCCGGACCTGGGGAATTCGCTCTGTGGTTGCCTGCACTTCCAAGGTGTAGCGGCAGGCGGCCGGGATATACATGACCGTGGCTCCTCACCGCGACCGCTTCACCCGTTCGGCAGTGGACCCCCGAGTGCGAAGAGTGAGCTCATGTCGCTTCTGGGTCACTAACCAGATTGACCTCGGGTGACCACAACCGCAACACACCAGACGTTTTCGCAGCTCAGGGGCCCGGTAAGCGGTCGGCGGCCCGTCGGGGACGCTTGCCCCGCAGCCATTGGCGGAGTGCCGAAAGCCTGGGGTGGCGTTCGTGCTGCTCGCGTACGCTGCGGTCCAGCTCCTCCATCAGGCGCTGGGTGCGATGGTCCGTATCCAGCTCGTCCAGGATCCGGTCGATCTCCGCGAGCAGTGCGCCTTGAAGCTGCCACTGGCGGGGGTGCCGCTGGATGCCTTCGAGCAGCAGCTCCGCCACCTCCTGACGCTTCGCGCCGGCCGCGGCGAGCTCTCCCGCCAGCCGGGACTCCGCCGCCTCGGCGCTCTCGCTCACCTGCGTGGTGACCAGTACCGCGAAGCTCACGAGGGTGTCCGCCACATGGGCCAGCAGTTCCTCGATGGCGACCCCCACCTCCGGCGGGAACAGGTCTTCGTTCCTGCGTTCCTTGGCGAGATCGGTGAGCGTCCGGGCCAGTACGCGCAGAACCACCGCGCAGATCTCAAGGGTGTCGAGCCCGGTGCGCAGGACGACGCGATGCAGCAGCCCTTCCTTGACCCGCGGGTTGAACCGGACGCTGTCCTCCGCCTGGCGGAGCGCCGCGTCCACCTCGGCGATGTCATTGTCGAGGCGACGCGCTTCGTGCAGCCGGGCGGCGGCACGTTCGACGGGGGTCGGGCTGCTCACCTGCTCACCCATGCTCAGGAGCAGTCGGCGCATGCGACGGGCCAGATCCTGGATGGACTCCCCGGCGGTGCCGACCCAAACCGGGGGCACGAACACGAAGTTGAACAAGAGCCCCACCACCGCGCCGATCAGCGTCTCCAGGACCCGGTCCCAGGCGGTGGCCCCCACCCGGGTCACGCCAAGAACGAGCATGGCGCTGATCGCGACCTCCGGGACGAACTCGTCCACACGGACGATTCGCCCCGCGATCAGAGAAGCCAGGATGATCAGACCGAGGCTCCACCACGTCAGTCCGACGAGCTCGCTGAAACCGACGGCGATCAGCACCCCGGCGACGACCGAGTTCACCCGGCGGATGCCTGTCGTGAGCGTGGAGTAGAGAGTGACCTGGACGACGAGCAGCGCGGTGAGGGGAGCGGTGAGGGGCGCAGGTTCGCTGCTCAGCTGCAGGGCGACGACATAGGCGAGCGTCGCGGCCGCGGTCGACCGCACAGTCTGGACGACGGCGGGGTCCCGGCGCCGGCTGACGAGCTCGGCCGGCAGCTCTCTCAGTGATTCACGGACATCACGCACCCGTTGGTACTTCCCGGTCCTGAGCACCGCAGACCAGGAGCGGCCGTTTGGCCGCATCGGGGTCCCGGCCCGTCCACTGGGGCGGCGCCGGTCCCGGCATACCCCTCAGCGTGCCGTCGTGCACCGATCGGGCGAGAGTGGAATCGACGGCTGCGGAACGACCGGCGGAGGGATCAGATGCGACCCGTCGCGGCACTGGAACGGATCGCGTTTCTGCTGGAGCGCTCCGGAGCGGACAGCTACCGGCCCCAGGCCTTCCGCGCCGCCGCCGCGGCCCTGGCTCCGATGTCCGACGCCGAGATCGCCGAACGTGCGGCGGCGGGGTCGCTGGAATCCGTCAGAGGCATCGGCCCGAAGACGGCGAAAGTCGTACGGGAAGCCCTGGCCGGCGACGTACCGGAGTACCTTCAGCGGCTGGAGCGAGAGATCGAGGCGGCCGTTTTGCCGACCGAAGGCGGAACCGAGCTGCGTGCTCTTCTGCGCGGCGACTGTCATCTGCACTCGGACTGGTCGGACGGCGGCAGCTCCATCGAGGCGATGGGCCGTGGAGCGATCGCTGTGGGCCACGAGTGGGCCGTACTCACCGACCATTCGCCCCGGCTGACCGTCGCACGTGGCCTCTCGGCCGAGCGGCTGCGCGAGCAGCTGGAGATCGTGGCGGAGCTGAACCGGCAATGGTCCCCGTTCCGGCTGCTGACCGGCATCGAGTGCGACATTCTGCCGGACGGCTCGCTCGACCAGGAACCGGAACTCCTCGACCGGCTCGACCTCGTGGTCGCCTCGGTCCATTCCGAACTGCGCATGAAATCAGCGGACATGACGCGGCGTCTGGTCGCCGCGGTGACGAACCCGCTGACCGATGTGCTCGGCCACTGCACAGGCCGGCTCGTCACGGGCAAGGGGCGGCCGGAGTCGCAGTTCGACGCTGAGGCGGTCTTCGCCGCCTGCGCGGCTCACGGCACTGCCGTGGAGATCAACAGCCGGCCCGAGCGGCTGGATCCCCCGCTGCGACTCCTCCGGCTCGCCGTGGCCGCCGGAGCCTTCTTCGCCATCGACACCGACGCGCACGCGCCGGGACAGCTCGAATGGCAGATCATCGGTTGCGCACGCGCGGAGGCCTGCGAGGTCCCCGCTCAGCGGGTGATCAACGCCCGGAGCGCGGCCGAGCTGCTCGACTGGACAGACAGCCAACAGGCACAGACGCGCAAAATTACCTAAAGACGGTTCCCTGTTCAGGCGACGGCAGGCTACGCAGCCGCCCGTGGCGTCCCCGCCGCGGTCGGCTGCGACCGTGACCAGCGGCCTCCGGCCGGGCCCCGTGCCGTCACTCCTGTACGGGAGTTCCCAGCATGGCCGACGCGGACTCGACCGGGCTGAGGACAGCCGGAGCGGCCGGCGCGGGGACGGTCCGGCACGTGAAGCCGAGGCGCGTCAGCGCCCTGGTCACCTCACCGGCGGTGAAGTCGCGGCGGTCCTGCTTGGTGATCACTTCCCCCACCTGCTTGACGGGGTAGGCGCGGCGACCGATGATCACGGACTCGCCTGTCACAGGTTCGGGCTTGATGCCCTTCATCGACTCCTGTACATCGTTCTTGACCAGGTCAAAGGGGAAACGGGCGATGACGCAGCGCATATTGGCCTCAGCAAGATTGAGGGAAAAGCCCGGGAGTTCGAACGCGTGAGCCCTGATGTCGGCTCCGAGTCTATGCGGCGCTGCCGCGGCTGCGCCGCTGCGAGGAGCCCTGTGCGGGACGGCTGCGCCGCCCGCGCGAAGAAGAGCCGCCCCGCTTGGGACGCTCGACCACCGGTGCGGCGATGACGACGGGAACGCCCGAGGGGGCCTGAGCGCCGGTGATACGGCTCAGCTCGGCCTCGCCCGAGCGGACCTGGGTGGTCCGCGGGGTGATGCCGGCGTCGGCCATCAGGCGCGTCATCTCGCGACGCTGGTTCGGCAGGACCAGAGTGACCACGCTGCCGGACTCGCCGGCGCGGGCAGTGCGTCCGCCGCGGTGCAGATAGTCCTTGTGATCGCCCGGCGGGTCGACGTTGACGACGAGGTCGAGGTTGTCGACGTGAATGCCGCGGGCCGCGACATTGGTGGCCACCAGCACCGTGACATGGCCGGACTTGAACTGGGCAAGCGTGCGGTTGCGCTGGGGCTGGGACTTGCCGCCGTGCAGCGCGGCAGCACGTACGCCGCTGTTCAGCAGGTGCTTGGTGAGCCCGTCCACAGCGTGCTTGGTGTCCAGGAACATGATCACCCGGCCGTCGCGGGCCGCGATCTCGGTGGTGGTGGCGTACTTGTCGGCGCCGTGGACGTGCAGCACGTGGTGCTCCATCGTCGTGACCGCGCCCGCGGAGGGGTCGACCGAGTGGACGACCGGGTCGTTCAGGTACCGGCGGACCAGGAGATCGACGTTACGGTCCAGGGTGGCCGAGAAGAGCATCCGCTGGCCATCGGGGCGTACCTGGTCGAGCAGTTCGGTGACCTGCGGCATGAAGCCCATGTCAGCCATCTGGTCGGCCTCGTCCAGCACGGTGATGGCGACACGGTCGAGGCGGCAGTCACCGCGTTCGATGAGGTCCTTGAGCCGGCCCGGCGTCGCCACGACGACTTCGGTCCCGGAACGCAGTGCGGCGGCCTGGCGGCCGATCGACATGCCGCCCACGACCGTGGTCAGCTGCAGCTTCAGCGACCGGGCGTAGGGGGTGAGCGCGTCGGTGACCTGCTGAGCGAGTTCCCGGGTGGGGACGAGGATCAGGGCCAGCGGCTTGCGCTGCTCGGCGCGCTGTCCGGCGGTGCGGGCGAGCAGCGCCAGACCGAAGGCGAGCGTCTTGCCCGATCCGGTGCGTCCACGGCCCAGTACGTCACGGCCGGCCAGCGAGTTCGGCAGCGTGGCGGACTGGATCGGGAACGGCTCGTTCATGCCGAGACCGGTGAGCGTCTTCAACAGCTCGGCGGGCATGTCCAGTTCGGCGAAGGTCGCCGCCGCGGGCAGCGCCGGGGTGACGGTGACCGGCAGCGCGAACTCCCCCTTCAGAGCGGCGGGTCGACGCCCGTAGCCGCCGGAACGGCTCGGGGCGCCGGAGCGGCCCGGAGCGCCTGAGCGGCTGGGGGCCTGTGCGCGGTAGCCGCCCCGGCCGGAGCCGGCAGAACCACCCGTACGGGTGCGGGAGTAGCGGTCGTTGGTGCGGGCTGTGCGGTTCATGCAGAACCTTCCTCGATGCGGCACGTATCGAGGAATTCTCGGCAGGAACACATGGCCGGAGAATCGCAGGAACGAGCCGGGAAAAGACGAAAACGAAGCCGGGCCGCGACGGAAAACAGCGGTGCCTGGCGCAAAGAATGCTCGACGTCGGCCGAGCGGAGGCGGCGGGATCCGGACCGTGGAGGCCGAGAACGACCTCGGTCAGGCCTGAGCCGTGAGCGGGTCCGCCGGGGGCAGGACAGCAGCGAAATACTGGTGATCCTTGAGAAAACAGCAACGAGCTGGGGCCCGCACCCCGAGGTGCGGGCCCCAGCTACGCCATACGCTTCAGCGTCAGGCGGGAACGATGTTCTCCGCCTGCGGGCCCTTCTGGCCCTGCGTGACGTCGAAGTTCACCTTCTGGCCTTCCTGGAGCTCACGGAAGCCCTGGGCGGCAATGTTCGAGTAGTGGGCGAAGACGTCGGGGCCGCCACCCTCCTGCTCGATGAAGCCGAAACCCTTTTCCGCGTTGAACCACTTCACGGTGCCTGTAGCCATGTCATTCTCCTTCAGGGCAATGCCCGGAGGCTCACACTGTGCGAGCCCCACGTCGCCGTGATGATGCCCCGTCCGGAAAAAGTGCCGGAAATACAAAAGTGCGCCCACCGGTACATAAAACCAGCGAGAGCACTTGAAGTCTTTGGGAACCACAACTGCAACTGAGATCGACAGTAGCACGATGCGAACGATTGTGCACGGCAAGTACTTACATTTCGCCCACCGGTGCGCCGAATCAAAACGGCACAGGGGGTTCGTACGACTGCCAGTCGTCCAGGTCGGCGATGGACCAGGGCCGGCCGTCGTCGGTGCGAAGCTCGACCCGGTCGACAGCCCCGGCCGCTCCGTACGCGATCCAGGTCGCGCGCCCGGACTCCGGGACCCACCAGTCCCCCGCGTCACGGGCCGTGCCGTCCTTGAGCAGCAGTCGGCAGGTGTAGTGCGCGCCGGGGCGGCCGTCCGTGATCTGCATGACCATGACCCGCTGGCCACCGGCCAGGCTCGGTTCGACCGTGCCGACCGTGGATCCCGTCGAGGTGACGAGCACGGCGCCGCGGTCGCTGGCGGTGATGGGCGCCGTGGTGGGCGACCGGTCATTGCCGATGATCGTCACGACACCCGCGCCGAGGCCGATCCCGACGGCCGCGGCGGCTGCGACCAGGACGGGGACGCGGTACGGTCGGCGCCGTGCCGGCCTTCGTAGCTGGAGGCGGTCCAGGACCCGCGCCTCGAACCCGGCCGGAGGGGCGACGGCCGGCGCCGCCGGCAGCACGGCGTCCATCGTCCGCGACACCTCGTCGTACGTGGCCCGGCAGGCGCGGCAGTCGTCCAGGTGCTCCAGCAGGGCGGTCTGCTCGTCCGGGAGCAGCCCGCCGAGCGCGAGAGCGATCAGCTGGTCCTCGGTGGGGTGGCCCTCAGCCATGGCTCTCCTCCTTCAGCGCGTCGCGCAGCCTGCGCAGGCCGGTGCGGATACGGGTCTTGGCGGTGCCGAGCGGAATATGCTCGTGCTGCCCCACCTCCGCCGCGGTGCACCCGCCGAGGACGGCGAGGGCGACGGCGCGCGCCTGCTCGAGTGGGAGCGCGCGGAGCCGTTCGACCGCCCGTCTGCTTTCGAGAGCGACGAGCGCGAGCCGTTCCGGTTCCTCGCTCTGCAGCGTCGCGCCGATGAGACGCTCCAGGGTGTCGGCGAGCACGGGCGTCGGCCGCCGGGCCCGGACCGCGTCAATGGCCGCGTTGCGGGTGATGGTCAGCAGCCAGGTGAGCACCGATGCACGGCGGGGGTCGTAGTTCCCGGCAGCGCGCCACGCACGTACGAAGACCTCCTGGCTGACGTCCTCGGCCAGGCCCGGCTCGCGGGTGACCGACAGCGCGAGCCCGTACACGGCGTCCTGGAAGCGGCGGACGAACGCCGTCGACGCCGCCTCGTCGCCGATCGCGAAGCCGGCGATGAGCGACGCGTCGTCGGTGCGGTCCGCGCGCGAGAACAGCTCCACACTTGAACATACGTTGCCGGGGCGCCCGGAGATTGCGCCGCCGCGACGCAATCCGTTGCCGCTTCCCACCCGTACAACCTGGGTCGAGAAGGGACGGCACCATCATGAGCAGAAGCGCACTCGGGACGGCCGCACTCCTCATCGCAGCGGCACTCGGGCTCGCCGGCTGTGGAGGCGGCGGGAGCGGCGGTGAATCCGCCGCCCGGGACACCTCCACCATCAAGGCCGCGGACTCCTCCCTGGGCAGGATCCTCGTCGACGGCAACGGCCGGACGCTGTATCTGTTCACCGGGGACAGCCAGAACACGAACGCGATGGACTGCGACGCGGCATGCCTGCGGCTGTGGCCCCCGATGGAGGGCACGCCGAAGGCGGGCGCGGGTGTCGACGCGAGCCGGATCGGCTCCACCGCCGCGAAGGGCGACAAGACCCAGGCGACGTATGCGGGGCATCCGCTGTACTACTACGCCGACGACAAGTCGGCCGGTGATGTGAACGGCCAGGGCATCGACAAGATCTGGTACGTCCTCGACGCAGCGGGCAGCGCGATCACCAAGTCGCCGAAGCCGGCCGACAACGGCGGCTACGGCTACTGAGCCTCTCCGGAGGGGTGACGGGCCGCGGAGAGCCGTGTCCGCAGACGGGGGTCAGCCGTTGGTCAGGGCGTGATCAAAGCACAGCGCGTTCTCGCCGTCGTAGCCCTCGCTGCCGGTGCCTCGGCTCTCGCGGCACCCGCCGCGAGCGCTGCGGTCTCCGCCGATCAGCCCGCCCAGGTGCTGTCCGTCGCCCAGCTCGACGAGCTCGCCGCGAGCTCCGTGCCCCCCGAGCACCGGGCGGAGGTGCCGTCCGTGTCCGGTCAGCTCGGCGGCCTCGGCCGGCTGAACCAGACCCACCAGCTCACCGACCAGGCCGCGCCGGTAACGGGACTGCTGCCCGCCGTGCGGTAGCGGCTCCCCCCAGTCGTCACCGGTTTCGGCTACCGGAAGATCGCCATGGCCTGCACTTCCAGGACCGCCTCGTCCGCGTTCCAGTCCTGGACCTTGCCGAGGCAGCGGGCCGAGAAGGTGCCCTGCGGGACCTCGTTGCGCAGTCCTTCCGTCGCGCAGGTGACGCGGACGCGAGGCCCCTGTCCGGGATCGTCCGGGTTCCCGTAGGGCGCCAGGAGGACAGTGGACTCCGGCGATTCGCTGATCTTCCGGAACCGGCCTCTGATCAGTACGAAATCCTCGATGTCACGGAGCCGTACGGTCTGCTCCGAGGTCCCCGAGCCATGCAGGGTCGCCAGTCCCTTGGCCAGGGCCTCGTTCCGTCTGATGGTCTGGTTGACGAGGTCGACATGGACGATGACGTCCTTCTCCTCGAGAACATCCATGATGATGCCGATCACCGAGATGGGCTCGGCCACTTCGAGGTACTTGCTGACGATCTCGCTGTTGTCGCGCCTGCCGCCGCCGGCGCTCAGCCCGAAGACCGTGGCGCGGATGTTCCCGTCCCGGCTGTCGCTCGTCCGCTGCTCGACCTCCCTGCGGAGGGCGGCAGCGTAGCCGCGCATCTGGTAGTGATCCATCACGGATCTGTCGTGCAGATAGAAGCAGATGCTGTAGGTGAGGTTCTGACCGCCGGTCCGTCCGCCACGGGTGAGCCGGGTGAGCGTCAGCGCGAGCAGTGTCACGACGCCGGTCATCGTCATCAGCCACAGGAGCATCCAGGGCCACCAGACTCCCCACCACACCTCAGTGAACACACCCACGTATCTCCTTGAAAGCGCTGAGGAGGGACTGGGCAGTGGCGTCGACCATCCGTCCGCCCGTCGCCCGTGCCGCTCGATCGAGTTCCTCGGTGTCGGCCTCGCCGTAGCGAATGGTGTAGGTGCGCACCGCGCGGGCCGCCCGCGGTCGTGCCTCGTACCGGCTGATGAAGGCATCGAGGTCCATCCCGGCGTTGTTCTCACCGTCCGTCATGAGGACGATGGAGACGGCCTGCTCGGGGCGGTCCCGTACGACGTCGGCCACCTTCGCGTAGGCGTGATCGAGCGTGGACCAGATGGCGGTGCTCGCCCCGAAGTCGTCGGACGCCACGAACCCGCGGAGCCGGTCCAGGTCCCGCTGCCCCTCGTACGTCAGACTCCGCTCGTCGAGTACGCGGCCGCCGAAGCGCATCACGGTGAGCGACTCGCCCTTGTAGAACCTGACGAACTTTCCGGAGCGGGAGTCGTCGGCGCCGCTGAGACCGTCGAAGGTGGCGCGCAGCTTCGCGATGCGCTCGCCCCGCATCGACCCGGAGAAGTCGAGCAGAAAGATCACTCGGGCGGGCGCGTCACGCTGTGGATCGCCGTAGTCGGCGAGGAGCCGGTCGACGACCTCCTGTTTGTCGGGGAAGTACAGGGCATTGCCGACGGATGCGCGGAGCCGGGGGATCCGCGGCACACCGGGATCGACCGGCCGCCGCAGGGTCCGTTCCATGATCTTCTTCTGGACCGGTTCGCTCTTCAGCCACTCCACCAGCCTGTCGTACGCGGCGCGCTTGGCGGGGTCGAGCAGGAGCAAGGGGTAGTCGGACAGCACCATGCCGTCCTTGGGATGGACGAGCTCCAGCGGCGTGCGGAGCTTTCCGCTGTCATTGAGCGAGAGCAGCTCGGACTCGTAGGTGATGAGGGCGTCAAGGCCGTCCTGGCGGCGTACGAATCCGTCGGCCAGCCGGGCGGAGGAGTCCTCGGTGAGTTCGTGTCCGGTGAAGAAGCCGCGCAGCCGGTCGCAGGAGACGTCCCGCGGACGCAGCGCACCGCCCGTGCCCGCGGCGGCGGTCGCCACTCCGACGAGCGCGGCGAGGCCGCTGTTGGTGTGCCGCGGGTCCGCCATGGCGAACCTCAGGGCCCCGTCCGCCGCGGCGTCCGCCACATCGGCCCAGGAGATCTGCCCGTCCGGCGTTCCGCGGCGCAGCCGGTCGGCGGTGGCGGGCTTCATGCCGATGACGACGGGCGAGCGCATGATGCTGGTGGCCAGGGGCTTCTCGGTATGGCGCCCGGCCTGCTTCAGCTTGAGCTGGAAGTAGCGGTCGGAGGAGAGCCAGGCGAGATCGTGGCGGTACTTCCCCGGGGCCAGTGCGTTGCTGGCGTCCACGGTGCCCCGGTAGTCCATCTCCAGCGTGATCCCGGTGTCCCTGTGGAGGTCGTCGAGCAGGGGCTTCATGTCGGCGAGCTCCGAACTGGCCAGCACCCGCAGGGTGACCGGCTCGGAGTCGCCCGTCGAGCAGGCCGTGGCGGCGCCGATCAGCAGCCACGCAAGGCACAGGGCGACCAGGCCCTGTCCGGGCGATCTTCGCGGGCCCGACAAGGTCGCCCGGACAGGGCCTGAGCCCGCCAGGCGGGGCCGCGCCCTCATTCGGGCCCTCCGGCCGAGGTCTCCGCGGCCGGGCAGTCGCCCACGATGGAGATCATCCTCTCCAGGAACCGGAGCCTGGGCATCGACGACCTCGTGTTGTCGCCCGCCATCGAGGGGACCGGGATGTGGCGCCGCTCCAGGAACCGGGACAGCTGGTCGCCCGCGACCTCCCCCGTCGGGTCGAGAATCCGGAAGCCCAGCTCCATGGCCCGTTGCCGCAATTCGGGGTCGTGGGTGATGAGTTCACCGAGTCGGTCGCCCTCCCGGTTGAGTGCGATGAACTGCGGCTGAGTCACGAACTGACTGGCCGGATAGAGGAGTACGCGCTGCGAGTCCAGCTTCTTCGACTCGGTCTGGTACTGCACCTGGTAGGTGAGGTACTGGTGCTCGTACGCCACCACCACCGGCGCGATTCCCTTGCCCTCCGCGGAGAGGTACGTCCGGAACACATCCGCGGCCGGCAGGCCCTGCTCCAGGAGGAGTTTGATGGACCGGGCGCGGTCGTCCGCTTCCTTGTCGGTGTCCGGCACCTCGTCGCCCTTGCCGCGCCAGGTGAAGGCGACCAGCGCCAGATACGTGCCGGCCGAGTTGGATCCACAGACGTCGGGGCTCTGGGCGAGGACCCGGTTCGCGTTGCTGATCCCGCGCTTCTGGATCCCCAGGTCGTTCCACCGGAGTCCATCGGCGATGCTCTTCAGGAACTCCTGCATGTCCAGCACGTAATACAGCGGCCCGCCCGGCCCGGAGGCGGGTTGCGCGGTGGCGATCCCCTTGGCCTCCAAGGTCTCCGCGTACTCGCGGTAGGTGGCGAGCACGATGGGGCTGACGAACGGCCGGTGCACCGTGACGTACTGGTTGTCCGCCGCGCGCCGGCTGGTGATCAGGTCCCCTGCGGGCTGCCCCGAGGGAAAGACGAAGTCGTACGAGGAGACGTCCCGGATCGCCACCTCGCGCGATCCCGAGCTGGTGATGTGGACCCGCATGTGATGCTTCAACAGGAGCCGCTGAACCTCCTCGTCCTCGAAGAAGTCCCGCTTGGACGCCATCTTGCCCTCCAGCGTGATGACCCGCTCGAAGGGCAGAAGGATGTTCCCCGAGACGGCCAGCACGGCCACGCCGGCCAGAACGGCGGCCAGCGCGGGCAGGAAGGCGACCAGGAAGCCGCGCCGTGACCAGCGGGACGACGAAGGGCGCCGTACGAGCAGGCGCGGCTCCTCGACGACCGGTCTCTCGCCAATGGCCAAGGCCGCCTCCCCCGATGTCCCTCAGCTCGGGGAACAGCTTTCCCCAAACGGATGTCCGCGCGGGCGACTTCCGGCGAACCTGGCGTGAAGAACTCCGGCCCAGGTCGGTGCCGAGCGCGCGCTGCACAGGGAAACCACCTCGGTTCCCGCGCGTCGGTGCCACACTGGCCATAGGCCCCGCCGTCTCCCCCGTCGGCGGGGCTCCCCATGTCGTCCTGCGGTCGCGCTGTCCTCAATCGCCGGACGGGCTTGATTCCGATCCCGCGGGGACCACGCGCAGTGTGCGCTCGGTCCAGGCCGAGAGCGCCAGCGCAGGGACCTGGAGCAGGGCGTGTTCGCCGGGTACGGCGAGGAGCAGATAGACGAAGCCCATGGTGCGCGGCGTCTTCCCGGGCCAGATCCTCACATCGCCCTGCCCCGTTGGCTGGAAGACCCCTTCGATGAGCAGATCACGGGCGAAGCACCACTCGACGGGCGTGTCGCTGTCGGTGTGGAAGGCGACACGGACGGCGTACGGGTCGTCGGTGCGGTAGACCAGCCTCGTGGGAACGGCGACGGACCGGCCGTCCTCCAGCACGAGTTGGCAGACCAGTTCACGTTCGACCGTCGTCAGCGCGATGTCTCTCCTCCGGCGTCCTCGCTGCTGCACGGACGGTCACCTCACCCCTGAGTGTGTTCTGTTGACGGAAAGTGAACGAAGCACTGGTGGGCGTGGGTAGTGTCCGTGGCTCATGAGTTCGCTTAAGCCGCTTAAACCCGCTGAAGGGGCGACGAGAGCCGCATGACCACAGGCAACGAGCAACTGAGCCGGGCCATCACCGAAGCCGGGTACTCATACGCCGAACTGGCCAGGGATGTAAGGACGGTTGGCGCGGAGAGCGGGGTGGCCACGCTGCGCACCAACTCGTCCGCCGTCGCGCACTGGATCGCCGGCACCCAGCCCCATGCGACCGCCGCCCGCATCCTCGCCGAGACGCTGTCCCGGAAGCTGGGGCGGCTGGTCACACCCGAACAACTCGGCCTGGTGCGCGCGGCGGAGACGACCGATCACTCCCTCGGGCTCGAGATGGAACAGGACCCGGTCGACGCGCTCACCCGGCTGGGACGGGCCGACATCGAACGCCGTACCTGGATCAGCTCGGCCGCCTACTCCGTACCGGCCGCCGCCCTTCCCGCGGCCGCGGCCGCCGCCGATTCCGTCCCCCGGCCGCGCAACCCCACCGCCGTCCGGCCCCACGGCACCGCGGGTGACGGCCAGATCCAGGCGGTGCGGGAGATGACCACACTCTTCACCGCCATCGACGAGCGGCACGGGGGCCAGCACGGGCGCTCCGCCCTCGTGCAGTACCTGGTCTCCGACGTGGCCACCCTGTGCCGTACGCGCTTCCGCACCGAGGCGCAGAAACAGCGGATGCTCTCCGCCGCCGCGTGCGTGGCCTATCTGGCCGGGTGGAAGGCCTACGACGCCGGCGAGGCGGGGCTGGCCCAGCGGTACTACCTGCAGGCCTTCAAGCTCACCCAGGAAGCCGGCAACGAACCGCACACGGCGTTCATCCTGCGGGTCCTGGCCCACCACGGCATGGAGACCGGGCGCAGCGAACACACCCTGGACCTCATCGACGCGGCCCTGACGCGGGTGAAGGGGCACACCGACCCGGCCACCGAATCGCTGTACGTCGTCACCCGCGCCCGCGCCCTCGCCATGGCCGGCAGAGGGCGGGAAGCCGTCGCCGAGGCCGCCCGCGCGGCGCGCCTGGTGGACGGCGCCGACGAGAGGGAGATGCCGTTCTGGGCCGCGCTGTGGGGGTCGGCCGGTGCCTGTGTGGGCACCCACACCGCCAAGACCGCGGAGCTGCTCGGGGACTACGGGATCGCCGAGCGTCATTTCTCGCAGGCACTCTGGGGCGCCTCCGGCTCCGCGTACCAGCGCATCACCGCGCTGAGCCTCGCGCACGCCGGGTCGATGCAGTGCCGGCAAGGGTATGTGGAGCAGGCCTGTACGACCTGGGGCAAGGCTCTGGAGCTCATGGACGGCGTACGTTCGGCGCGCATTGTGCGGGCCGCCAGGAGCATGCGCCGGGATCTGGCGCCCTTCGCCCACCGCGGCTCCCAGACAGCCGTTGACTTCGACGAACGGGCCCGTCTGTGGCCGGCAGGAGAACACGCATGACAGAGCCGAGCGAGCAGTACCCCGCCGAAGGAAGCCGACAGCACCCCAAGGACACGGCACCCGCGCGACGGCCCTCCATGGCGCGCACCGCCGCGGCCGGTTCGATCGGCACCGTCATCGAGTACTACGACTTCTTCATCTACGGAAGTGCCGCGGCACTCGTTTTCGGACCGGTCTACTTCCCGAACTTCTCGAGCACCGCCGGCACACTGGCCGCGTTCGCCACCTTCGCCACCGGTTTCATCGCCCGCCCCGTGGGCTCCTTGCTCTTCGGACACATCGGCGACCGGCACGGACGCCGGACCGTCCTGCTCATATCCGTGCTGACCACCGGACTGGCCACGGTCTGCGTCGGCCTGCTCCCCGGATACGACACGCTCGGCCTGGCCGCGCCGCTGCTGCTGACCCTCATGCGCGTCGTCCAGGGGCTGGGCCTGGGCGGTGAGTGGGCCGCGGCCGTACTGCTCGCGTCCGAGCACGCCCCGCCCGCGCGCCGGGGCCTGTGGGCGAGTTTCCCGCAGACCGGACCCAGCGTCGGATTCGTGCTCGCCAACGGCGTCATGCTGTCCATGACCGCGACACTCACCGACGAGCAGTTCCGTACGTGGGGTTGGCGCGTCCCCTTCCTCTGCGCGGGTGTGCTGACACTCGTCGGCTACCTCCTGCGCTCGAAGATCGACGAGACGCCGGCCTTTCTCGACCTCACCGCTCGCCGCACGCTGGTGCGGGCGCCCCTGGCCCGGCTGATGCGCCACCACTGGCGGCGCGTACTGCTGGTGGCCGGTGCCGTCACGGCCGCGTACGCCGTCAACTACGCGGCCACGACCTGGGCTCTGTCGCAGGCCACCGGACGACTGGGCCTGGACCCGACCGTCATGCTGTTCTGCCTGATGGGGGCGATGGGGGTGATGGGGCTTGCCACTCCGCTGGTCGCCGTCCTCGGCGACCGGTACGGGCGGCGCAGACTCAGCCTGGTGGGGTGCGGCGCCATGGCCCTGTGCATCGTGCCGTACCTGGCGATGCTGCAGACCGGGCAGGTCTGGATGATCCTCGCCGGAACATCGATGATGCTGCTCGCCGTGATCACGATGCTCGGAGTACAGGGCGCCTACATTCCCGAGCTGTTCGAGCCGGAACTGCGCTGCACGGGCACAGCCTTCGCCTACAACATCGGCGCTGTGCTGGGCGGTGCCCTGACGCCGCTGATCGCGACCCGGCTCGCCACGACGGCGCCCGGACTGCCGTGGGGAGTCGCCGGCTATCTGCTCGCCCTGTGCGCGATGAGCAGCGCCTGCTTCGTACTGCTGCCGGACACCCGGAGAACCGGTTGCTTTCCGGGGGCGCCGTCCGCTGTACTCCAGACGACAGCTGATCGGCCAAGGAGATGATGTCTCGGTCTCGCTCTACGGTGAGGTGCAGAAGGAAGTCATCCAGGCAACGCTGTCGAACGACTTCGGCGTGAGGTACCAGCCGACGCATTCGGGCCGATTCTGTCGGCGCCCGCACGGCTGGACGCCGTTGCGCACTCACCGGCGATGCGGGGCTCCACGTACCTCCCGGACGGGGAAATTCCGGCCGCCCGGGTCCACGAACTGGAGCAACAGCTCCCGGCGCTGACCCGTGGGGAGGCCGAATTCGAATCCGCCTTCGAGCGCTACCTGCCCGTCCGCAGTACGATCCCGGTCCCGGACCGGCCGCGAACGGACCACAATCCGCTCAACCGCGAGGAGTACCTGCTGCACGTCGTGCGGCGGGTCGCCGGGGCGTCGTGAGGGCGGCTCAACGCGCCGAACACCGATGCGCAGTACAGATATCCTGGTCAACGCCGATGGATCTTGCGGAGAATCCGGGAGATCTTGAGGGAGACCGGGGGCACTGCCGAGCGTCGAAGAGGAGAAGGACCTGGACGGCGACGAGCGTCGACGTGCCATTCTCGCGGTTGCCCGACGCAACGGCTCGGTGGAAGTCGCCGCTGTCGCAGCGGAGTTGGCGGTCTCCCTGGAGACCGTGCGGCGGGATCTGCGGGTACTGGAGGAGAACGGCCTGGTCCGGCGTACGCACGGAGGGGCCTACCCCGTCGAGAGCGCCGGATTCGAGACGACGCTCGCCGCACGCACCACCCGGCACGTACCGCAGAAGGCGCGCATAGCCGCGGCAGCCGTCGAACTGCTCGGCGAGGCGGAGACGGTCTTCATCGACGAGGGCTTCACCCCGCAGCTGATCGCCGAGGCGCTGCCCCAGGACCGGCCGCTGACCGTCGTCACCGCCTCGCTCGCCACCGCGGGCTCGCTGGCGGGACGGGAGCACACTCAGGTGCTGATGCTGGGCGGACGGGTACGGGGCAACACGCTGGCCACGGTGGATCACTGGGTGACCAGGATGCTGGCGGGCCTTGTGATCGATCTGGCGTATGTCGGGGCCAACGGCATCTCCCGGGAGTACGGGCTGACCACCCCCGATCCGGCGGTCGGGCATGTGAAGGCGCAGGCCATGAAGTCGGCCCGGCGACGGATATTTTCGGGGATCCACACCAAGTTCGGCGCGGTGAGTTTCTGCCGGTTCGCCGAGGTGTCGGACTTCGAGGCCATCATCACCGACACCTCGCTCTCCGCCGTGGAGGCCCAGCGCTACTCACTGCTGGGCCCCCAGGTCATCCGGGTGTGAGCGGTCCGCTCAGCTCTTCCATCAATGAGTCAAGTCGGGGCAGGCGAAAGGCAATCGCATGAGCAGGGTTTCCCTCAACGGGATCACCGTGGGGTACGAGGACGAGGGCAGCGGTGAACCACTTGTGCTCATCCACGGGCACCCCTTCGACCGTTCCATGTGGCGACCGCAGATCGAGCACTTCGGCCGGGCCGGATGGCGAGTGATCGCCCCGGACCTGCGCGGCTACGGCGAGAGCACCGTCGTACCGGGCAGGACGACACTGGAGACCTTCGTCCGCGACACAGCCGCTCTGCTCGACCACCTCGGGATCGACCGCTTCGTCCTCGGCGGCCTGTCCATGGGCGGACAGATCGTCATGGAGTTCTACCGGCTGCTCCCGGGGCGGATCCGCGGCCTCCTGCTCGCCGACACCTTCGCGGCGGCGGAGACGGAAGCGGGCAGAACCGTGCGCTACGAGATGGCGGAGCGCCTGCTCCGTGAGGGCATGAGCGGTTACGCCGAGGAGGTGCTGCCCAAGATGGTCGCGCCGCACAACATCAAGGAACTGCCCGCCGTGGCACAGCACGTCCTGGCCATGATGTCCGGCACCTCACCCGAGGGCGCCGCGGCCGCGCTGCGCGGCCGGGCCGAACGGCCGGACTACATCGCCCTGTTGCCGCGTATCGCGGTGCCGACGCTGGTCGTGGTGGGCGAGGACGACGAGTTCACCCCGGTGAGCGATGCCCGCCTCATCCAGCGGCAAGTCCCCGGCGCCACACTGGAGATCATCCGCCGGGCGGCGCACATGCCGAACCTGGAGCGCGAAGCCGAGTTCAACGCCGCCCTGCAGAAGTTCCTCGACACGCTGCCGCCCGCAGCGGCCGCGGAACGTTGAACAGCATGACCAGGCCGGAAACACACCCGCCCGCGAGCGTCAGCGCGGGACGTCGGCACCGGCCCGTCTGTTGAGTAGGTGCGGATGCGAGTAATCGCAGTGCTAGCGTGACCGGATGTCTCTCAAGTACGCGGTCCTGGCCGCCCTTCTGGAGGGCGAGTCTTCGGGCTACGACCTGGCAAAACGCTTCGATGTCTCCGTGGCGAACTTCTGGTCGGCGACGCCGCAGCAGCTCTACCGGGAGCTCGAACGACTGGCCGGAGACGGCCTGATCGCCGCCCGCGTGGTACAGCAGGAGCGCAGGCCCAATAAACGGATGTTCACGCTCACCGACACCGGCCGACAGGATCTGCGCGACTTCACAGCAGAGCCGCCCCGCCCCACCACGATCCGCGACGAGTTCCTCGTCAAGATCCAGGCCATGGACGAGGGCGACCCGGACGCGACACGCAACCTCCTCGAGGAGCGCCTGGAGTGGGCCCGCGGCAAGTTGGCGCGCTACGAACGGCTGCGCGACCACCTCCTGGGCGGCCTGAGCGAGGAGGAGTACCTGAGGGACGCCGAGCGCATCGGCCCCTATCTGACACTGATGCGCGGCCGGGCCTTCGAGGAGGAGAACCTGCGCTGGGGCGAGCAGGTTCTGGAGATCCTTGCGCGGCGCAAGGCCGTCGGCGGCCGCGGCTGAGAGAACGAAGCACCGGCGTCAGGGGCCGGAGGATCGAGCGGCGCGGGCCGGGTTCGCAGTGACGAACCCGGCCCGCGCCGCTCTGTGCTGTGGCACCTGCGCGCGGCGCCGGGCCTTGACGGGGAGTTCATCGCGCCCTCTATAGTGAACAGCGTTCACGTGAACATCGTTCACTAAATCTGGAGGGATCAAGCCGATGGACACCGATGTGATCGTCGTGGGGGCCGGGCCGACCGGGCTGATGCTCGCCGGTGAGCTGGCGCTGGCAGGGGTACGGACCCAGGTCGTCGAAAGGCGCACCGAGGCCCAGAAGGATTCCCGGGCACTCACGCTTCACCCGCGCAGTGTCGAACTGATGGACCTGCGGGGGCAGGCAGGCCGCTTCCTCGCGCTGGGCCCGACCGTGCCGGGCTGGCACTTCGCGGGCCTCAACACCCGGCTGAACTTCACCGTGCTGGACTCCCGGCACCCGTACACCCTGTTCGTGGCGCAGGCGCGGACCGAGGCGCTTCTGGAGGAGCGGGCGCGGGAGCTCGGTGTGGAGATCCACCGTGGGCACGAGGTCGTCGGGCTGCGCCCGGACGCCGACCGTGTCGAGGCCGATATACGCGGCCCCGGCGGCCTGGAGACGGTGCGGGCCCAGTACGTCGTGGGGTGCGACGGCGGGCGCAGCCTCGTGAGGGAGGCCGCCGGCATCGGGTTCCCGGGGACCGACGAGTCACTGACCGGGGCACTCGGCGACTTCGCCATGGTCGATCCCGACAGCCTCGACCGTGCGCGGCAGCGCGGTGTGCTGGTCGTCCCGATCGAGGAAGGCCTGACCCGGTTCGTACTCCTGGATCCGCGCCGAATGCGGGTGTCGTCCAGGGAGCCGGTGACGCTGGAGGAGTTCCGGGCCTCGCTCGCGGAGATCTGCGGAACCGACTGCGGTGTCGCCGAGCCCAGGTGGCTGTCGCGGTTCGGCAACGCCACCCGTCTTGCCGAGAGTTACCGCTCCGGCCGGGTCCTGCTGGCCGGCGATGCCGCGCACATCCACTTCCCCGCCGCGGGCCAGGGGCTCAACACCGGACTCCAGGACGCGATGAACCTGGGCTGGAAGCTGGCCGCCGAGATCAACGGCTGGGCACCGCCGGGACTGCTCGACAGCTACCACCACGAGCGCCATCCGATCGGGCGGGCGGTCACCGAGAACACCGAGGTCCAGACCCTGCTGGCGGAGCTGACCCTGGTGCCGCAGTACGAGCGTCCCGCGGCCGCCCTGCGCACGCTGCTGGACAAGCTGTTCGGCATCGAGGAGGTCAACCGCCACCTGGCCGGGCAGGTGTCCGCGCTCGGCACCGCCTACCCGCCCACCGTCGCCGACGCGGATCCCCTGGTGGGACGGCGCATGCCCGACATCGCCCTGACCGCCGCAGGTTCCGAGGCCGCCCGGGTCTACGAACTGCTCCCCCAGGGCCGCTTCGTCCTGCTCGACCTCACCGGGGACGCGGGTGCGCGCCAGGTCCTCGACAGCGGATGGGCCGCGCGGGTCACCGTCGTATCCGTCACCAAGCACGACGAGCACCCGGACCTCGACGAAGTGGCCGAGATCCTCGTACGCCCTGACGGCCACATCGCCTGGGCAACCCGTACCGCCGATGTGCACGCACGCCACACCGAGCGAACCCGTGCGCTGACCGTCTGGGCAGGAACACCCGACTAGTACGGCCGTCCATCGCGCGACAATGGCTCCACGGGGCGGGGGTTCACGAAGCGGGGGTTCACGAGAGGAACACTGCCGTGACCCGTCAATCAGCTGCCGGCGAACCGCCCGCCCGTCCTCATGGCCGGAGCCGGTGGACGTCCTTCGTTGCCGACGCCACGACCCCGGACAAGGTCTCGCGAGGCCTGCACGAGGCGTCGAACCCGGGTCACCGGCTCCGTGTCGAGCACGACCAGCACACCCTGTTGATCCATCTCAGCGATGAGGACAGCCATGGGTGGACGACCATCGCTGTCGACCGAGGAACGCGCCAATGGGCGGTAGCCCAGGACACCCGCCAGTCCGAAACCGCACGCATCGCCTACGAGACCCTCTACGGGCCGGACGCCGGGTGAGCCCGAGGCTCAGGGCTGCACCGCAGGTCTGGACAACCTTGCGCCGGAGTGCTGTTGTAACCATGCGCTCAGGAATTCCATCGTTGGAAGACCGTCGGCTCCAGCGGGTGCCACGGCGGCGGCTCAGCCCTCCGACCCGCACCCGCTCCCTGCATTCTCATCACCCCGGCCGCTCTCTGCCGGGTACTCCGCACACGTTCTGAGACCGCTCTCAGCCCATGGCCTTCCGTCCCGACTCCATCGGAACAACTGAAGGGTTCAGCACTGTGAGACACAGGATCGGATTACGTACCGGACTGTCCGCGCTTCTCCTCCTCGGCATGTGGGGCGGGACCTCCCTCGCACCCGCCGTCGCATCCACCCCCAACCCCCCGGTCTCCCCCGGCCTGCTGACAGCCCTTCAGCGGGATCTGGGCCTGACCGAACAGCAGGCGCGGGAACGGCTGGCGCAGGAGCGGGCCGCGACCGCCCTCCAGGACAAGGCGCGGCGCGCGGCGGGTTCCGCCTACGGCGGGTCCTGGTTCGACGCGGACAGCGGCAGGCTGACCGTCGCCGTCACCGGTGACCGCAACGCCGAGGCCGTCCGGGCCACCGGCGCGGCCACCCGCCTCGTAGAGCACACGGCCGAAGAGCTCGACGCCGTCAAGGTGCGCATCGACCGGCAGGCCGGAGCGAAGGGCGCACCGCGCGGTGTGAGCAGCTGGCGTGTCGACCCGCAAACGAATCAGGTCGTGGTCGACGTCGTCGCGTCCCTCAAGAACGACTCCGCCGTCCGTGCGTTCGTCGACCGCGCCCGCCGGACCGGTTCCGTGCGGATCAGGGCGACCATGACCGAGCCGCCGGCCACCTTCTCCGCGGGGACCGTGGGCGGCGACCCCTACTACACCGGGAACGTCCGCTGCTCCATAGGCTTCTCGGTCCACGGCGGATTCGTCACGGCCGGGCACTGCGGCCGGCCCGGCAACTTCGTACGCGGCTGGGACGGATCGGGCATGGGCACCTTCCAGGGCTCGTCGTTCCCCGGCGACGACTACGCCTACGTCTCCGTCGGCCACGGCTGGTGGACCGTCCCGGTGGTGCTGGGCTGGGGCACCGTCCCCGACCAGCTCGTACGCGGCTCGGCCGAGGCCCCCGTCGGCGCCTCCATCTGCCGCTCCGGGTCCACCACCCACTGGCACTGCGGCACCCTGCTGGCGAAGAACGAGTCCGTCAACTACCAACAGGGTTCGGTGCACCAGATGACCAAGACCAGCGTCTGCGCCGAACCCGGGGACTCCGGGGGCTCGTTCATATCCGGCGACCAGGCGCAGGGCGTGACCTCCGGCGGCTGGGGCAACTGCAGCGGCGGCGGCCAGACGTGGTACCAGCCCGTCAACGAGATCCTCTGGCGTTACGGACTGACCCTGCACACCACCTGACGGCACCGGCCCGGTCCGCCCGCACCGAAGCGGGCGGACCGGGCACGGCACGAGCGACGACTCAGGGTGCGGGGCACCCCGTGGGCACCGGGTTCGACGCGTCGCGGATCAGCGCGTCGTGTGCCGCCTTCACCCGCTTCGCGTCCAGCTTCAGCACCTTGCGGTCGTACGTCATCACACCGTTGAGCTCGCCCTCCACATCGGAGATCTGGGTGTAGACGGCGCCATTTCCTCCCCGGCACATGAGCCGGCGCACATCGCCCAGCCGGGCCAGGTAGCCGTCCGTGTAGCCCGCCGGGTCGACATCGACGTAACTCATCTGCACGGACCAGGCATGACCGGGCACGGCGAGCCCGAGGCCGCCGTACTCACCGCTGACCAGCGCCCGTCTGCCGTCGGGCTCGGGGAGTTGGGGACTCGGGTAGCCGTGTGCGTCGGCGATGTCCCCGTTGCCGCCGTCCACCGCTCCGCAGCAGTTGAGGCCGCTCATGTTGTTGACCAGCCGGGTCGGGTCCCAGGCCTTGGCCTGGTCGGCGATGCGCGCCTGGTCGTACTGGCCCCAGCCCTCGTTGAACGTGACCCACATGACCACCGAGGGGTGACTGCTGTGCTGGTCGATCATCCGCTTCATCTCGTGCTCGTACTCGGCACGGGAGGCGGCGGACGGGTTGACGGTGTTCATCGACGGCATGTCCTGCCAGACCAGCAGACCCAGCCGGTCCGCCCAGTAGAACCAGCGGTCGGGCTCCACCTTGATGTGCTTGCGGACCGAGTTGAAGCCCAGCTGCTTGTGCGTCCTGAGGTCGTACGCGAGGGCCTCGTCGGTCGGTGCGGTGTGCAGGCCGTCCGGCCAGAAGCCCTGGTCGAGCGTGGCCATCAGGAAGACCGGCTTGCCGTTGAGGACGGTGCGCGGAGTGCCGTTCACCTTCTCGACCGCGATGGAGCGCATTCCGAAGTAGCTGCCGACGCGGTCGGAGCCGACGGTGACCTTCAGTTGGTACAGGTGCGGGTCGTCCGCGGACCACAGATGCGGGTCCGGGACGGGGACGGACAGCGGCGCCCCGGTGCGGCCGGTGGCCGTGCCGACCTTGCGCCCTCCGTCGTACGCGGTGGCTGTGACGGGCACTCCGTCGCGCACCCCGCGCACCTCGACGGCGAGCTTCTCGCCCGTGATGTCAGGGGTGAGCTCGAGGGAGTCCGCGTGGTCCGCCGCGACCGGCTCCATCCACACGGTCTGCCAGATACCGGAGGACGGGGTGTACCAGATCCCGCTGGGGTCGAGGCGCTGCTTGCCAATCGGCGGGTTCTCGCCGTCCGCCGCGTCGGTCGGGTCGTAGACGCCGACGATCAGCTCCTGGGTGCGGCCGGGCTTGAGTGCGCTGGTGATGTCGGCGCTGAACTTGTCGTAGCCACCCTTGTGTTCGGTGACCTTGCTGCCGTTGACGTACACCTCGGACTGCCAGTCGACACCGCCGAAGTTCAGCCGCAGGCGCCTGCCGTCGCCGATCTTCCAGCCGGCGGGGACGGTGAACGTCCGCCGGTACCACATGCGGTCCTCGTGCCTCTCGATGCCGGAGAGCTGGGACTCCACCGGGTACGGGACGAGGATCCTCTCGCCGAGCGTCCTGCCGACCGGCGGCTGCTCCCCCGCCTCGGCAGCGGCGAACTGCCAGGAGCCGTTGAGGTTCTGCCAGGCGTCGCGGGTCAGCTGGGGCCGTGGGTACTCGCGGTGGGCATTGCCCGGGGTGATGTCATCGGCCCACCTGGTGCGCAGTTCGTACGTGGAGTGGTTGGGGCCGCTGCTCCAGAAGGCGCCGACGGCCTTGCCGTTCTCGCCGGTCAGCCCGCCCGCTCCGTCGTAGCGGACGTCGGCCGGGCCGGTGGCGTTGCCGCGTTTGTTGCCGACGACGGGCTCCTTGAGCTCGACGAGGAGGCCGCGGGCGTCGGCAGGGTCGGCTTTGACAGCCCGGAGCGGCCACTTGGCGCCGCCGATGACGGCTTCGAGGTGGCCGGTGAGTCCGGCCGGAGGCGCGGCGAGCTTCTGGGCGAAGCCGAGGTGCAGAGAGCGGCCGTCCGCCAGGACGGTGGCGGCGATGGCTCCGTCGTACTCGAAGCCGTCGGGAAGGCGGAAAGCCGACTGCGGGACGGCTTGCTTTGCCTGTCCGGGCCGGATCCAGTTGAGGTGGAGGCTGGATCCGCCGTAGTGCTCGAAGTACTCGACCTTGAACTCATAGGCGTGGTCCGCGGTCAACTCGACGGGCTGGGAGGTCTGTTCCCTGTCCCAGTCGTCGACCCAGTGGTCGATGGCGAGTTTTCCGTCGATCCAGAGGCGGAATCCGTTGTCGCCGGTGATCGTGAAGGTGTGGGCGCCGGTGGTCTGCGGCACGATCTTTCCGGTCCAGCGGACGCTGACGTCGTCGGCCCGTCCGGTGGCGGCCGCGAGGCGTGGTTCGAGGTTGCGGAAGTCGATGTCCGGGTCGAAGCCGGTGGCCTTGAGCTCGGCGAAGTCGAAGGCTCCGGGGGCGGACTGGGTGTAGTACTCGCCCTTGAGTCCGTGTGGCTGGACAGGGTCGTCGGCGGCCGATGCCGCGGGAATCGCGGCGAGTCCCGCGAGGCCGAGAAGGGCAGCGAGGAGTAAGGCCAGTCTTCTTCTCAATCGCACAGATCCTCCTTCATGAGGAAGGGTGGCGGCTCGTTGCATGATTCTGTACAACGTTGGAAGGAACGGCAGTTGGCATGACAGCACGGCTTCCGCATGCTGTCCAGGGTCATGACAAATGACCCGGTCGACGGCGCGGTGTACGGATGAACGGACCGGCCAGGGGCCCTGCCCCGGAGGGGAACTGCCGTGAGGGTCAGCCTCAAGGACGTCGCGGAGCGCGCGGGCGTCTCCATCAAGACCGTCTCCAACGTGGTGAACAACTATCAGCACGTCACCCCGGCGATGCGGACGCGGGTGCAGCGGGCCATCGACGAGCTGGGCTACCGGCCCAATCTGACGGCCCGCCATCTACGCAAGGGGCGTACGGGGATCATCGCGCTGGCCGTTCCCGAGCTCGGCAACCCCTACTTCGCGGAGCTGGCGGGTGCCGTCGTCGACGCGGCCGCCGAGCACGACTACACGGTGCTGCTCGACCACACCCGCGGCAGCCGTGAGCAGGAGATCCTGGTCAGCCAGGGCTTCCGGGCCCGGGTCATCGACGGCCTGATCCTCAGCCCGCTGGAGCTGGAGGCCGAGGACCTGCAGAGCCGCACGGACGATGCGCCGCTCGTGCTGCTGGGCGAGCGGGAGTACGACCTGCCGTACGACCACATCGCGATCGACAATGTCGCGGCGTCCCAGGCGGCGGTGCGGCATCTGCTCGGCCTCGGACGGACCCGGATCGCCTTCCTCGGGGCTCGTACGGACACCGCGAACCGGCCCGCCCAGCTGCGACTGCGCGGGTGGCGCGAGGAGTTGACCGCGGCGGGGCTGCCGGCGCCGGACGGCATGGTGGGCGCGGTGGGCGGCTGGGACCGCGGGGACGGGGCGCTGGCCATGGCGGAGATGCTGGATGCGGGCATCCGGCCGGACGCCGTCTTCGCGTTCAACGACCTCATCGCCATCGGTGCGATGCGCGTACTGCACGAGCGGGGCCTGCGCGTGCCCTGGGACGTGGCCGTGGTCGGGTTCGACGACATCGCGGAGGGGCGGTTCGGGGCAGTCACCCTGACCACGGTCTCGCCCGACAAGCGGTCGATCGCGCGGCTCGCGGTGGAGTCGGTCATCGGCAGCCTGGAGGGGGCGAAGCGAGGTGCCGAGGCGCGTGGTGGACGTGAACTCACCGCGGATTTCCGGCTGGTGGAGCGGGAGAGCACGCTGGGGCGCCGTTGAGAGCGGTTTCGTAGAACCGTCGCGCGGAGGGTTTACAGGCTTCTTCCAACGATGTAAAAAGTGCTCCGGAACGCCGAGTTGACCGTATGAGCCCAACCTCCCGTGAGCGCCAGGTGCGCCGGGGCTGTGCCGAGATGGGAACTCCTATGAAGCCGACCGCACTTCTTCGCCGCACCACCACAAGGACCCTCCTCGCCATCGGCCTCGCCGCGAGCCTTGCACTGGCCGCCGGCTGCGCGAAGTCGGAGGACGAGGGGTCGAAGGACACGAACACGGGAGCCGTCGGCGACTCGGGGCAGGTCGTCGCCACTCCGCCCGCGGGAGACCGGAAGACCTGCACCGTCGAGCAGTTCGGCGGCAAGAAGCTGGATCTGAAGGGCGCCACCATCGGCTTCTCGCAGTCCGAGAAGGAGGCGAACCCCTTCCGCATCGCCGAAACCGCCTCCATCAAGGCCGAGGCTCGGGCGCGCGGCCTGAAGCTGCTGACCGCCAACGCCCAGTCACAGTTCTCCAAGCAGATCAGCGATGTCCAGGACCTCATCGCCAGGGGCGCGGATCTGCTCGTCATCGCCCCGCTCAACTCCGACGGCTGGGGCCCTGTGCTGCGTGCCGCGAGCGCCAGGCACATTCCGATCATCACCATCGACCGCAAGATCAACGCCGATGCCTGCAAGGACTATGTGAGCTTCATCGGCTCCGACTTCATCGAGCAGGGCAAGCGCGCCGCCGACCAGATGATCGAGGCGACCGGCGGCAAGGGAGAGATCGCCATCCTGCTCGGCGCGCCCGGCAACAATGTCACCACCGAGCGCACCAAGGGCTTCAAGGACCGGATCACGGAGAAGGCGCCGGGCCTCAAGGTCGTCTTCGAGCAGACCGGCGAATTCGCCCGCGAGAAGGGCCAGCAGGTCACCGAGCAGCTCATCCAGTCCAAGCCACAGATCACCGGGATCTACGCCGAGAACGACGAGATGGGTCTCGGCGCCGTCAATGCCCTCAAGGGCGCGGGCAAACAGGCAGGCGCCGTGAAGATCGTGACGATCGACGGCACCCGCAATGCGGTCCAGGGCATCGTGGACGGCTGGATCAGCGGCGTCGTCGAGTCGAATCCGCGCTTCGGCCCGCTCGCCTTCCAGACCCTCGACACCTTCACCAAGGGCGAGAAGGTGGCGCAGGACATCGTCATCCAGGACAGCGCGTACACCAAGGCGAATGCCAAGGCCGGTATCGGCAAGGCGTACTGACCATGCCGTCGCCCGTCCTGTCCGTCACCGGGCTCTCCAAGGCCTTCCCCGGCGCACTCGCGCTCGACCGGGTGGACTTCGCCGCGCACGCGGGCGAGGTCCACGCGCTCATCGGCGAGAACGGCGCCGGAAAGTCCACCCTGATCAAGGTGCTGACCGGCGTGTACCGGCCCGACAGCGGCGACATGACGTACCAGGGCGGTCGGGTCAGGTTCGCCACCCCGCTCCAGGCCCAGCACGCCGGGATCTCCACCATCTACCAGGAGGTCAATCTCGTCCCGCTGATGAGCGTGGCCCGCAATCTCTTCCTGGGCCGCGAGCCCCGGAACCGCTTCGGGCTCATCGACTTCCGCCGGATGCACCGCGAGGCGGCCGAGGCGCTGCGCTCTCTCGGCGTACGCGTCGATGTGACCAGGCAGCTGCGCTCCCTGGGCGTCGGGGCACAGCAGATGGTCTCGCTCGCCCGCGCCGTGTCCGTCGACGCGCGGGTGGTCGTCATGGACGAACCCACCTCTTCGCTCGAACCCCGAGAGGTACGCACCCTGTTCGGAGTGATCAGGATGCTCCGGGAGCGCGGCATCGCGGTGGTCTACGTCAGTCACCGGCTCGATGAGCTGTACGAGGTGTGCGACACCGTCACCGTGCTGCGCGACGGCAAGGTGGTGCGCGCCGGCCCGATCGCGGAGCTCGACCGGCTGCGTCTCGTCTCGCTGATGCTGGGCCGGGAGATGGGAGAGGTACGCGGCCAGGGACTGACGAAGTTCACCGGCGAGCACGCGGCGGGCGGTGAACCGGTGCTGCGCGCCGAGAGGTTGACGCTGCGCCACACCCTGCACGGTGTCTCCGTCGACGTACGCCCCGGCGAGGTCGTCGGCCTTGGCGGGCTCCTCGGCTCCGGCCGCAGCGAGACCGCCAAGGCGATCGCCGGTGCGCTGCGGCCCGACTCCGGCCGGGTCGTCGTGGCGGGCACCCCGGTCCGTACCGGGTCGACGCCCGCCGCCGTCCGGGCGGGCATCAGCCTGCTGCCCGAGGACCGCAAGGCTGAGGGCATCGTGCCGGGCCTGTCCGTACGGGAGAACATCGCGCTGGCCGTGCTGCCCGGCCTTTCGCGCTTCGGCCTGGTGGACGAGGCGCGCATCGACCGGGTCGTGGAGACCTTTGTGAAGCGGCTGCGGATCAAGGCGTCGAGCCCGCAGCAGAAGGTCGGTGAGCTCTCCGGCGGCAATCAGCAGAAGGTGCTCCTCGCCCGCTGGCTGGCCATGCGGCCGAAGGTGCTGCTCCTCGACGAACCGACCCGCGGCATCGACGTCGGCGCCAAGGCCGAGGTGCAGAAGCTCATCGACGAACTCGCCGAGGACGGTCTCGGCGTGCTGATGATCTCCTCCGACGTTGAGGAGCTGATCGAGGGATCCGACCGTGTGGTGGTGCTCAAGGACGGGGCGGTCGTGGCGGAGCTGACCGGCGACGCGGTCACCGAGGACCGGCTGATGCGGGCGATCGCGGCGGCCGGCGGGAGCGACGATGACTGAACTGGCGCTGCGCCGCACCCCCGTCGACCGGGAACGGCTGCTGAGACTCGTGCAGGAGTACGGCGTCTACCTCGGCGTCGCCGTCCTCGTCCTGGTCAATACCGTCTTCACCCCGCACTTCGTGTCCGGTGAGAACTTCCGCACCCAGGCCGTGCAGGTGGCGCCCGTCCTGATCGTGGCGCTCGGCATGGCGCTGGCCATCGGCAGCGAGGGCGTCGATCTGTCCGTGGGTTCGGTGATGGCCCTGTCCACGTCGCTGATCTCGCTCTATCTCGGGTACGGACCCTGGCTCGCGATCATCGTCGCCGTCCTGGGCGGCATGGCCGTCGGCCTGGCCAACGGCTCTCTGATCGCCTTCATCGGCGTACAACCCATCGTCGCCACCCTGGCGTTGATGGTCGCCGGGCGCGGACTCGCACTCGTCCTGCTGCCCCAGCTCAAGGATGTCCGCGACCCGGGCATGGCCACCCTCGGCTCCGGCGATCTCCTCGGCATCCCCCATCTGGTCCTGATCGCCGCCGCGCTCGCGCTCGCCGTCGCCTTCACCGTGCGCCGCACCACCTTCGGCAGGCAGCTGCTGGCGATCGGCGACAGCCGCCCGGCGGCCCAGCTGGCGGGTCTGCCGGTACGCAGGGTGCTGATCCTTGTGTACGTCGTCTCGGGCGCCCTTGCCGCGATCGCGGGCGTACTGGCCACGGCGCGGCTGAGCGCGAGCGACCCCACCTCGCTCGGCACGCTGATGGAACTGTCCGCGATCACCGCCGTGGTGGTCGGCGGCACCCCTCTCAGCGGCGGACGGGTGCGCATCGGGGGCACGGTGGCGGGAGCCGTCCTCATCCAGCTGCTCACCGCCACGCTCATCAAGCACGATCTGCCGCCGTCCTGGACACAGATCGCCCAGGCCGTGGTGATCGTGGCCGCCGTCTGCGCGGCACGCGAACGGGGGAAGCGATGACCGACACGGACAGCCCGGTACGCGCCACGGACACCGCCCGGACCGCTGAAGAGGAGCCGCTCGGCGCGAGCCGCGCGGAGCGCCTGAGCGCCCTCGGCCAGCAGCACGGGGCGCTCGTCGCCCTGATCGTCATGGTGCTCGTCGCCTCGCTGACCTTCGACTCGTTCCTGACCGGCGACAATCTGGAGAACATGGCGGTCTCCTCGGCCTTCCTCGCCGTGGTGGCCCTCGGCATGACCTTCGTCATCGTCACCGGCGGCATCGATCTCTCGGTCGGCTCGCTCTTCGCGCTGGGCGGTGTGCTCGCCGCGTGGGGCTCGCGGTACGGAACGCTGGTCGCCCTGCTGCTACCGCTGGCCGTGTGCGGTCTGATCGGGCTGGTCAACGGGCTGCTGATCGCGCGTGCGCGGCTCGCGCCGTTCATCGTGACGCTGGCTGCGATGCTGCTGGCCCGCGGCATCCTGCTGTCCGTCACGGACGAGGGCTCGACCACCTATCTGGTCGATGAGAAGTCCTTCTTCGCGCACCTCGGGCAGGACAAGCTGCTCGGCATCGGCGTGCCCGTCTGGATCACGGCCGCGCTCTTCGTGCTGGGCGCGGTCGTGCTGCGCCGCAGCCGCTTCGGTCAGTACGTCTACGCGGTCGGCGGCAATGAGGACGCGGCGGCGCTCATGGGCGCCCCCGTGGCCCGTACGAAGATCACCGTGTACACGGTCTCCGGACTGTGCGCGGGACTTGCGGGTGCGCTCAACGCGGCGTGGCTGGTCTCCGGCGTCACCATCCTGGGCAACGGCATGGAGTTGGAGGCCATCTCCGCCGTGGTCATCGGCGGCACGCTGCTCACGGGCGGCTTCGGCTTCATCAGCGGCTCGCTCGTCGGCGTGCTGCTGCTGAAGGTCATCCAGAACGTCATCAACCAGATCGGCTCGCTGGACTCCGCGTACCAACAGGTGGTCAGCGGTGCGTTCCTGGCCGTGGTCGTCGTCGCTCAGACGTGGCTGGGGCGCCGGCGCAGGGCCCCGTAGGGCCGCGGGACCTCGCTACGGCAGGGTGATGTGGTACGCCTTGCGCAGGGTCTCATGGACGGTCCAGGTGGTCCGGTCCCCCTCGCGCAGGACGCACGCATCGCCCGGACCGACGTCGAAGGTCGGGCCGTCCTCGACGGCGATGGTGGCCCGGCCGCTGACGACGACGAAGAGTTCGTCTCCCTCGGTGTCGGTCACCACGCCAGGGGTGATCTGCCAGATTCCCCGGATCTGCTTGCCGTCCTGCGACTCCCAGAGCACCTTTCCCGACACCTCGGGGGTGCCCCGCACGATCTGGGCGTCGTCGAGGGGATCCGGCTCCAGGTCGGCGCCGGGGATGTGTACGGCAAAGCTGGTGTGCGTGGTCATGACCGCGACGCTATGCCATGCACGGTGGGGTGGGGCAGAGACACAGTGCCGTCCTCCCGGCCCGGCGGGAGGACGATGTGACGAGTCCCGCGGCTGACGAGAAGCCGGTGGGCGACGTCATCGACAGCCCGAAGCGGCCCCGGGGAAGTCCGGGCGGCGTCGCGGGCCGATGGCTGTCGCCTGGCTGCGTTGTCGTCAGTCGCCGACGCTCCGCGTGGACTCCTTCCTCCGCCTTGCCAGACTCGGCCCTCGACCCGCTCCTTCACCCACCCGGACTTCCCCGACACCGCTTAGCGGTCTTGTCACCGCCTGCCACTGACCGCGTTCGCCGAAGCCCTCCGGACCACAGGCGAACGGTCCCGCACCGCGCACCGGCTCAGCCCCATGCCGGAGATGTCCGGCCGTAGCCGGAACGTGATCCTCAAGTTCCGCTCAGATCTGATGACGGTGAGGCGACCATGCCCTACCGTCCTCCCAGCGGGGCGACGGAGCAGAGAGCCCATGGCGGACATTTCGGCGGCGGACTCCATCCCTGCTGCGGGAGCGGCCTGGTTTCGGCCGAATGCTCCCCCGCGCCGGGTCAAGGTCCGCAAGGCGGACAAGATAGAGGGTGTTTCACCATGAAGTCGTGCAAGTCCACCGCAGTCGCTGCGATCGCCGCGCTTACTGTCGCCCTCACCGCAACCGCCTGTGCTGGAGCCTCCGACGATGCCGGTGACGGGGCCACCAGCAGCCCGGACGGGGTGATCCCGCCGACGCTGCCCACCTACAAGGTCGCCCAGGACGTCAAGATCGACTCCCCGACCCTGAAGAAGGCCCAGAAGGCCGGCAAGCTCGTCATCGGCGCCAAGAACGACCAGCCGTTCCTCGGCTTCGAGGACACGACGGGCAAGCGGTCCGGCTTCGACATCGAGATCGCCAAGATGATCGCCGCCGACCTCGGATTCTCGCCCGACAAGATCGAGTTCAAGACGGTCGACACCAGAAACCGCGAGGCCACCATCTCCCGGGGCGAGGTCGACCTGTACGTCGGCACGTACACGATCAACGACGAGCGCAAGAAGCAGGTGGGATTCGCCGGCCCGTACTACAAGGCGGGCGCCGACCTCCTGGTCCGCAGGAACGACGGGACGATCAGCGGGCCATACTCGCTGCAGGGCAAGACGGTCTGCTCGGTCAAGGGCTCGACCGCGCTCCGCGAGATCAAGAAGCCCGACTACAACACCACGACCGTCGAGACGACCAAGTACTTCGAGTGCGTTAAGAAGCTGCTCGACGACGAGGTCGATGCCGTCACCACCGACGATGCCATTCTCATGGGCTACGCCGCCCAGCGCCCGGACAAGCTGAAGGTCGTCGGCCAGCCGTTCACCGAGGAGCCCTACGGCGTCGGCATGAACAAGGACGACAAGGCGCTGCGTGTGGCGGTTTCAAACGCCCTCGAGGCGCACGACGTGAACGGCGACCACAAGATGGCGTACGAGGCGACGCTCGGTCTGTCCGGCTCCAAGTACGTCGGAGCGCCGGCGGTCCAGAGCTACTGACACCTGCTTTCTGCGGCCTCACCCGCACGCCACTCGCCGTCATACCGTCGGCGGTCGCCTGTCCTGGATGCGGCGCCAAGGCCGGTCGGCCTCCAGCGCGAACGCGATTTCCAGCAGCGTGCGTTCATCGCCGTTCCGGCCGGAGAACATCACCCCGATGGGCAGGCCGTCCTCGGTCGCGAGGCTCGCAGGCAGGGAGATCGCGGGGCTGCCGACCACGTTGTTCAGCGGGGTGAAGGCAACGTAGGAGGTAAGCCGCTCGATCAGCGTCTCGTACGGCACATCGGGGCTGAGATGGCCCAGTCGCGGCGTGGTGTGCGCAAGTACCGGCGAGAGGACGAGGTCGTGGTCGCGGAAGGCCGCCGCGTACGCCTCGCGGGAGCGGCTCAGGCGGCGCAGCACCGCGGGGGTGCTGCCCAGCCGGCGCCGGTAGTGGGCGCGCAGGCCCTGGCTGAGACCGTCCATGCGGCGGCGGTCGAAGTGGCGGTCCAGCCGCTTGCCGGTGGCGCCCACGAGAAAGGACAGCAAGCCCCAGTAGGTGATGAAGTCCTCAGCAAAGCGCCCGTCCAAGGTGATCCGCACCGGCTCCACGGTGTGGCCCAGCTTCTCCAGCGCGGCCGCGGTGTCCGTCACGGCGGCCCGGGTGGCGGCGTCCGTGGTGGCGCCGGTCGGAGAATCGAGCAGCAGCCCGATACGCAGACGACGTTGTGACGGGCCCTCGACCAGGCCGAGCGGTGGCAGCTTCGGGTTGCGCCAGTACTCCTCCGCGGCGGCGAAGAACGCGGCGGTATCCCGTACGGATCGGCTCAGTACCCCGTCGCTGACCAGGTTGATGGGCAGCGTGCGGCCTTCTTCGTTGGCGACCAGCCTGCCCCGGGTGGCCTTGAGTCCGACCAGCCCGCAGCAGGCGGCGGGGATGCGGATCGAGCCGCCGCCGTCGTTGGCGTGCGCGATCGGCACGGCGCCGGCCGCCACCAGCGCGGCGCTGCCGCCCGATGAGCCGCCCGCGGAGTACCCCGTGTGCCAGGGGTTGCACACCGGTGCCGCGTTCTCGAACTCGGTGGTGGCGTTGAAACCGAATTCCGGCAGCCGCGTCTTGCCGAGCACCGTCACGCCGGTGCTCAGGAACTGCCGGGCGAACGGCGCGTGCCGCCTCGCGGGCCGCGGCACGTACGCGGCGCTGCCGAAGCCCGTGGGCAGGCCGCGGTAGTCGATGTTGTCCTTGATGAAGGTCGGTACCCCGGCGAAAACCCCGGAACCGCCGGTGGCGGAGGCCACGGCCCGGTCGTACGCGGGGACTTGCACGGCGTGGAGATCCCCGCCGACCTTCCGCACTCGCTCCACTGCAGCCCGCGCCACCTCGGCCGGGTCGGCTTCTTCGGCGCGGATCAGCTCGGCCAGGCTCACGGCGTCGTGCTCACCGAGCACGTCGTCGCCAAAGGCATGGACAACGGTAGTGCTCAGGGGATCGCTCACACAGGCCTCCGCCACGATTGTCGGGACACAATCAACGCTATGCCGCGCGGGCGCCGGTCACAACGATCTCGCCTCCGAAGATCGCGGCCGGCATGTACGGGTGACTGTGACGCAACCGCCGGCTGATCGTCGGCGTGATAATTGATGTGAGGTCATCGCAGCGGCGCTGGTGAGCCGCGGCGTTCCGCACGGTGGCCCGAAGGGGCGGCAGTCATGCCCACAACGAGAGCGAAGAGACCGGCCGCAGCCTCACTCGTGGCAGCGGCGCTGGTCATCATGGCGTGGGGATGCCACGGCGGAGACGGCACCGGCCCGCCGGACAAACGGGTGCCCTCCAGTGAGAAGTCCGTAGCGAGCGCTCCCGTCCTCGCGGTGAAGATCGACAACGTCGGGCCCGCCCGGCCGCAGACCGGCCTCCAGGAGGCGGACATCGTCTACGTGGAGCAGGTGGAGGCCGGTCTCAGCCGGATCCTCGCCGTCTACTCCTCCCGGCTCCCGTCCGTCGTCGGCCCGGTGCGCAGCGCCCGTGAGAGCGACCTGGAGCTGCTGCGGCAGTTCGACCGGCCGACTCTCGCCTACTCCGGTGCGCAGGCCAAGCTCAGGCCGGCCATCGAAGCGGCGCCGCTGAATGATCTTCCGCCCTCGAAGGCGCCGGGGGCCTACTTCCGCAGCGGCGACCGGGCAGCGCCGCACAATCTCTATCTGCGGCCCCGGAACACCCGGCACACCACTGCCCGAGCGAACGCCGCCGAGGCCGCCGGGCTCCGCTTCGGTCCCGCGCCGGCCGGCGGCAGGCCTGTCACCGGCCACACGGTCCGTTATCCCTCGGCGCGTTTCGCCTTCACCTGGTCGGCGGACCGGCAGCAGTGGCAGGTGGACATGGACGGCGCCCCGGCCCGTACCGCCGAAGGGGCACGCCTGGGTACGGCCACGGTCGTCGTGCAGTACGTGACCGTGCGCCCGTCGCTCTTCCGCGACAGGTCGGGGAACACGACGCCGTACACCGAGACCGTAGGTTCCGGCACCGCGCTCGTCCTGCGCAACGGCAGGGCGTACGACGCCGAATGGTCGCGCGGAACGCCCGAGTCCACAACCGCCTTCACCACCCCGGACGGCAAGCCGATGACGTTCGCGCCCGGCGGGCTCTGGATCGTGTTCGCACCACGGTGACCCCTCGCCGGGCGAGGCTTCGGGCACCCGCGGGCTGCTTGTCAGGGCGCGATGTTGTGGTTCAGGCGGAACAGGTTGCCAGGGTCGTAGCGCCGCTTGATCGCCGTCAAGCGGTCGTAGTTCTGGCGGTAGTTGGCCCGGACCCGGTCCTGGTCGTCGTGGTCCATGAAGTTCACGTAGCCGCCCTCCATGGAGTGGGGTTCGAGCGCCGCGGCGAAGGCGCGCGCCCAGCCGGCGCTGGCCTCGCAGTCGGCGCGGGTGGGGAGGCTCGGGCTGAGTGCGGTCGCGAAGTCGGCGTCCCGGTAGGTGAATGCGGTTTCCTCGGGTCCCACCCTGTGGCAGGCCCCGTCGATGGGGAACACCACCGTCACGCTCTGAAGGCTGGGTGTCGTGGCGCCGTACTCGACGTACGCGTCGATCGCTCCTTCCGGCAGGCTCTGGCTGAAGGTGCCCTTCCAGTAGTGGAAGAGGCCGGCGGGCACCAGGTCGTCGAAGAGGGTGTTGATCACGGGGTAGGGCATGCGCCCGACGTGCTGTCCCACGATCGGACCGAGGTCGGCGAGACGGGCCCGGACCCGGTCGTCCTCGGTTTCGGGCCCGGTCCAGCACGTGACCACTCCGCAGACCGGCCGCCCGTGCCAGCGCTCGGGCAGGAACGGGAGCGGCGGGCCGAGCCCGACGACGAGCAGAGCGCCGAGTTTCTCGTCGGACCCGGCGATCAGCTCGCGGTACCGGCGCATCACATCGCCGTCGAGCGGGTAGAACGTCGGCCCGCCGAGGATGTCGGACACGGGCTGCAGCCGGTACTCGAAGGACGCGACGACCCCGAAGTTCCCGCCCCCGCCACGCACGGCCCACAGCAGGTCGGCGTTCTGCTTCTGGGAACAGGTCACGAAGGAGCCGTCGGCCGTGACCAGGTCGGCCGAGATCAGGTTGTCGCAGGCCAGCCCGCAGCGGCGGGCCAGATAGCCCATACCGCCTCCCGTGGTCAGCCCGCCGATGCCGGTGGTGGACACGATCCCGCCCGTGGTCGCCAGGCCGAAGGCGTGGGTGGCGTGGTTGAAATCCGCCCAGGTGCAGCCGCCCTCCGCCCTGGCCGTGCGCACCTGCGGGTCGACCCGGATCCCGCGCATGCGACCGAGGTCGAGTACGACGCCGCCGTCGCAGGTTCCGTAGCCGGTGACGCTGTGGCTGCCGCCGCGCACCGCCAGCAGCAGATCCTGCTCGCGGGCGAAGTCCACGGTGGCGACGATGTCGCCGACGTCGACGGCCCGGACGACGATCGCCGGCCGCTTGTCGTGCATCGCGTTGTAGACCTTGCGCGCCTCGTCGTAGTCGGGGTCGCCGGGCTGGACGATGTCGCCCCGTACGGCCCCCCGCAGTCGCTCCAGCAGCTTCTCGTCGAGGACTGATGTGGGGGTGGTCATGGCCGCCACCGCCTTTCCGCGTCCTGGGGGACCTTCGGGGAAGGGGTACAGCACAGTTGTAGGCATGGAGCGGGGTGATCGTCATCGCCGGAACCGCCCATACCGTCGAAGGGGGCATGGGCAGAACAGCCCATGCGCCGATCGCCCACCGGTCACGCAAGGCCGTGTGTGTACGCGTACGCCGTAGCGGCGGCCCTCGATGACACATCGAGCTTCGCGAAGATGTTGTTGAGGTGACGGGCGACGGTGTGCTCGCTGATCACCAGCTCGGCGGCGATGGACCGGTTGGTCCGGCCTGCGGCGACGAGGCGCAGCACTTGGACCTCACGCTCGGTGAGGTCGCCGGGGAGCCGATGGTGCACAGCGCTGAGCAGGGCCGCCGCCCGCCGCGCGTCGGGCACAGCGCCCAGCCGCTCGAAGACCGCCTGCGCGGCTTGGAGTTCCAGCCGTGCGCCTTCGTCGTCCCCCGCGACGCGGTCGGCGGCGGCGAGGGTCATACGGACCTGCGCCGCCTCGTACGGGACTCCCAGTTCCAGCCACAGCGACAGCGCCCGGCGCAGCAGGGGCAGCGCACGCTCGAGGTCACGGTCGGCGAATGCCACTCCGCCGCCCGCCGCCGCCGCGATCGCATGCAGCACCGTGCTCTCGGACTCGCGCCGCTGCTGCCACTCGCGCGCGGCCGACTCCAGTTCGTGCGCTGCCGTACGTGCCTGGCCGAGCCGGCCGAGAGCGAGCGATACCTCGACCTGGGCCGCGAGCAGTCGGCAGCGCCCGAGGCGGTCGGGCCCATCGCCACCGTCCTTGCCCGCCAGTGCGAGCCGCAGGGCGGCGGCACAGGAGTCGGCCTTGCCCTGGGCCAGACGCAGCAGCGCGAGGCCCGGCTGCGGGTCGCGGCCGAGCTCGTGCGCTCGGTCGTACGAAGTCTCGGCCGCGGCCAGCTCGCCGCGACGCCGCTGGATGCCTCCGGTCAGGTAGAACGCCTCCGCGGCCGTCCTCTTCTCGTAGGGCAGCAGCTCCCCGCAGGTCAGGGCGGCCTCGGCCGCTGCCCGGGTCCAGTCACCGCACAGCTCGAGCACCTCCACCCGGTGTACCCGGCACAGACCCCGGAAGTTGTTCTCCTCGGGCATCGACGCGCACCAGGTCATGGCCGCGTCGGTCCACTCGACGGCGCGCTGCAGGTCGGCGGAGGCCATGCACTGCTGGAGGCCAAGGCAGTAGATCCACCCGGTGAAGAACGAGCTGAGCTCGCCCGCCATGGCCGAGCACATGGCGTCGTCGAGCAGGGCGAGCCCGCCTGCGATCCGCCCCTGGGCCAGCAGCACGCTCGCCTGCGCCTGGGAGCTCATGGCGAGGAGATCCGGGCTGCCGCAGCGCCGCGCGATGCCGGCCATGCGACGGGCACAGCTCATGGCCTCGTCGTACGCGCCACGCTGCTGTGCCTCCTCCGCCTCGACCCAGGCGAGATAGCAGTGCTCGACGCACTCGGGCTCGCTGCTGAGGTGCTCACGCGCCCGGCGCAGCCAGCCGGCGGCCGCGGCCGTACGTCCCGCCAGCTGGTACTCGTAGAAGAGCATCCAGGCGCAGAATCCGGCCTGCCGGGCGGCGTCCGCCGCCCCGTAGCCGGAGTAGGCCTTCGTCCGCGCTGTGATCGATTCCTCGACGCGGCCGGTCCACCAGGCGGCGTCGGCGAGTGCGGCGAAGTCGTCCGGGGTCATGCGGTCGGGCTCGAGGTCGCGCAGGGCGGCGTAGGCATCGGCCCATGCCTCGCGGGCGACAGCGTCCCTCGCCCGCACCTTCGCCTGTTCGCGGCCGGTGATCTGCTCAGCCACCGCGGCTCCCTTCTCGCTCTCCGCGAGCCGGCCCCCTCCCCAGGATAGGAGCGGGCAGCTCCCGACGGGGCGGCAGCAACCGGAGGGGGCTGAGCACCTCGGGGGATCGCGGCACTTCCAGGCGTTGATCCCATCAGGTCGACCGTCCCGGACTATTGACTCCGAGTGTGATAGTCGCGATTCTCGTCGCACCGCTTGCGCGGGCCATGACAACCCACCCGGGACAGGCACGGCCCCGCACGGCCCCGGCTCCTCGACCCGCACCATCCGCTCACCGAAGACATGGGTGATGACCATGACTCGACACTCGCACCGCAAACGAAGGCCCATCGCGGTTCTGTCGTTGCTCCTCGCCGTGGTGGCCATGGTCCTCGGCCCAGTCCCCAGTTCATCGGCCGAGTCCGACTGGTGGACCCCGGCCGCGCGGCCCGCGCCCGACTCCCAGATCAATGTCACGGGCGAGCCCTTCAAGGGGACCGACTCCCAGGGGGAGGTACGGGGATTCGTCGACGCACACAACCACCTGATGTCCAACGAGGCCTTCGGCGGCCGGCTCATCTGCGGAAAGACGTTCTCCGAGCTGGGTGTCGCGGACGCGCTCAAGGACTGCCCCGAGCACTACCCCGACGGCTCGCTCGCGATCTTCGACTTCATCACCAAGGGCGGCGACGGCAAGCACGACCCCAACGGATGGCCGACGTTCAAGGACTGGCCGGCCCATGACTCGCTGACCCACCAGCAGAACTACTACGCCTGGGTCGAACGGGCCTGGCGCGGCGGTCAGCGGGTGCTCGTCAACGACCTCGTCACCAACGGCGTGATCTGCTCGGTCTACTTCTTCAAGGACCGCAGCTGCGACGAGATGACCTCCATCCGCCTGCAGGCGCAGAAGACGTACGACATGCAGGCCTTCATCGACAAGATGTACGGCGGCCCGGGCAAGGGCTGGTTCAGGATCGTCACCGACTCCGCGCAGGCGCGCCAGGTCGCCCAACAGGGCAAGCTGGCCGTCGTTCTGGGGGTCGAGACCTCCGAGCCGTTCGGCTGCAAGCAGATCCTGGACATCGCGCAGTGCGGCAAGGACGACATCGACCGCGGTCTGGACGAGCTGCACAAGCTGGGCGTACGCAGCATGTTCCTGTGCCACAAGTTCGACAACGCCCTGTGCGGGGTGCGATTCGACGAGGGCACGCTCGGCACGGCCATCAACGTCGGCCAGTTCCTGTCGACCGGCACCTTCTGGAAGACGGAGAAGTGCACCGGCCCGCAGCACGACAACCCCATCGGCATCGCGTCGGCGCCCAATGCGGAGAAGGAACTTCCGCAGGGCGTGGAGGTCCCGTCGTACGCAGCGGACGCGCAGTGCAACACCCGCGGGCTCACCGAACTCGGCGAGTACGCCGTGCGCGGCATGATGCAACGCAAGATGATGCTGGAGATCGACCATATGAGCGTCAAGGCCGCGGGCCGGGCGTTCGACATCTTCGAGTCCGAGTCGTACCCCGGTGTGATCTCCTCGCACAGCTGGATGGACCTCAACTGGACCGAGCGGGTCTACCGTCTCGGCGGCTTCGTCGCCCAGTACATGCACGGCGCCGAGGGGTTCAGCGCGGAGGCGAAGCGCACGGACGCGCTGCGCGACAAGTACAACGTCGGCTATGGCTACGGCACCGACATGAACGGCGTCGGCGGCTGGCCGGGCCCCCGCGGCGCGGACACCCCGAACCCGGTGAGGTACCCCTTCCGCAGCGCCGACGGCAGCGCCGTCATCGACAGGCAGACCACCGGCGAGCGCACCTGGGACATCAACACCGACGGCGCCGCGCACTACGGTCTGGTCCCGGACTGGCTGGAGGACATCCGGATCGTCGGCGGCAAGGGTGTCGTTGACGACCTCTTCCGGGGCGCCGAGTCCTACCTCGACACCTGGGGCGCGTCCGAGAACCACAAGGCGGGGGTGAACCTCGCCGCGGGCTCGTCCGCCTCGGCCAGCTCCTCGGAGTGGAGCCTGTTCACGAGTTACGCACCCGACAGGGCCGTGGACGGCAACGCGGGCACGCGCTGGGCGAGCGACTGGAGCGACGACCAGTGGCTCCGGATCGACCTCGGGGCACCCAGCCTGATCAAACGGGTCACCCTCAACTGGGAGCGCGCCCATGGGAAGGCGTATCGCATCGAGCTCTCAACCGACGGCACGAACTGGCAGTCCGTATGGTCCACCACGACCGGTGACGGCGGCCTGGACACGGCTCAGTTCACCGGAACCTCAGCCCGCTACGTACGCGTCCACGGGCTGCAGCGAGGCACCACATGGGGCTATTCCCTCAACGAAGTCGGTGTCTACAGCAGCTGACGCCACGGATGGAGTGCCCAAGGGCCGGGGCGGGCCGGATCAGCTCTCCTGATCCGGCCCGCCCCGGCCGCGCGCGTCGCCGCTGTACACGACCGAAGGGAACCACATGGCACGGATGCCGTCGGCCGAGCGGCGCCGACAGCTGACCGAAGCAGCGATCCGCGCGATGACCCGCGACGGTGTCTCCAGGACGACGACCCGGTCCATCGCCGCCGAGGCAGGCGTCTCACTGAGCGTCTTCCACTACTGCTTCGACTCCAAGCAGGCCCTGCTCGAGTCCGTCATCACGACGATCACCGATCACTCCGTCACGGTGGTGCAGGAGGCGATCCGGCCGAAAGCAACCCTTCGGGAAACCATCCGGGCCGGCTTCCAGGCCTACTGGGACCATGTGTCCGCGAACCCCGGCGAGCACATGCTCACGTACGAACTCACGCAGTACGCCCTGCGCCAGCCGGGCTTCGCGCATCTCGCACGACGGCAGTACGAGCTGTACTCGGACACCTACAGCGAACTCATCGAACAGCTCCGTCACAGCATGGAGTTCGAACTCCGCGTACCCGTGCCCGTGCTGGCCCGCTACCTGGCCGTCATGACCGACGGACTGACCCTGAACTTCCTCGTTCTCGGTGATGACACAGCCGCGGCGGACATCCTCGACACGATCGCCGACCAGGTCGTCAACCTCGTCCGCGACGAAATCCGACCGGCCGCCCCCGGGGCCGTTTCACCACCGCGCTCCATCTGAATGGGAAGTGAGCCGGTCAGCCGGTGCGCACCGCCGTGACGGTGAAGCGTTCGACCTCGGCGATGTGACCGCCGGTGGATGCGACGACCGTGAGCACCGGGTCGCGGGCGCCGGAGAAGGACACCGACTGTTTCCAGGGCTGGTCGTTGCCGCCCGCCGAGGAGCAGCACGAGGAGCCCAGCAGCGCCCCGGACGACGGCTGACGCACCTGGAGGCGGATGCCCTCGTCCACGCCGGTGATCCGCCCGCCGGTCACCAACGGGGAGCGCACGATCGACCCGTATCCGGGCACGGTCAGGGAGAACGTCGTGTCGTCGGTGCCGACGACCTCCCACGGGGCGTCCGGGCCGGTGCCGTACCGCACGAGGTGGACAATCGCCGCGGTGCCGCCTTCGGGCCCGCTCAGTGCGACGCCGATGCGAGCGTGCGCACCGCTGACGCTGCGCGAGGAGATCCGGCCGATGTCCCGGAAGCCCAGGTAGCCCTGGGTGAAGGACAGTGCGGTCCGGTCCGGGTCGAGATGCCAGGGCTGGTGTCCGCCGGAGCGATAGTCACGCTGCCACGCCTGGGCCTCGGCGAGCGTGGCGAACGGCCACAACGGCTGGAGACTTCCGGAGCCGAGCACGGGCGCGCTGCCGCCGGGTGCGGGAGTGGTCGGCGCTCGGGTGCCCGGCGGTGTCGTCGCCGCCGTGGCCGACGGGACGGGCGTCGCGGGCGACTGGGACGGTGAGGAGGTTCGCGGTGCGGCGGACGGCGATCCCGACGCGGTCGGCGGCTCGCCAGAACTCCCGCAGGCGGTGAGCATCAGGCCGGTCACGGCCGTTGCGGCGACGAGCCGGAATGGGAGCCAGATGTTCATGAGTGCTCCACAGGAAACGTGTACAGACCGCCGATGCGGTCTGTACGGCTATCTTCCCACCACTCCGGTTCATGTCACAGACCCCGGGCCCGGCCGCGTCCCCGTGGGCAATTCGCCGCCTGTCACGTCAGAGCACCTATCTCGGCGGGCCACTGCCGGCCCCTACGCATGCCGGGTCGCCGACACCGCTCGCTCCGGCAGCCCCGACAAGGCCCTCATAGGTGCCGCACGCACAGCAGGCGACTGAAGTACGGTGTCCCACCACATGTGCCACTGACCAGCGCGTTTCTACGGTGTGGCGACACGAACCGGCCCCGTCCCCCGCCCGGAAGTGGTACCCATGGCCGCCTCCGCCACCGCTCCACCAGCCCCCAGCTCCCTCAAGCGCATCGTCGCCGCGAGCCTCATCGGGACCACCATCGAGTGGTACGACAACTCGTCCGATCGGAGCTAGGACCTGCGTTCTTCGCACAGATCTAGCAAGTGGGTCAGCACCGGACCAGCACCGGATCCAGGACGAACTGCGTGCGCCGGCAACCAGTTCGCCGGGGAGATGCGCCCTCTGAGGACCTGCAGAGGATCCACTCGGCCGCCCACCGCCTCATGCTCGGTCGGTCACGAACCGGTCGAGCACCGCGGTCAGCTCCGCCGGCTTCTCCACCGGCAGTTCGTGGCCGGCGTCCACGATCCGGACCAGCGCGTCCGGGTAGGCCTTCGCCATCCGCAGCATCTGCGCGACGGGCAGCTGGATGTCGTGGTAGCCGTGCACCAACAGGGTGGGCGTACAGATCTCACCGACCCGGCCAAGGACGTCGAAGGACCGCATGGCGGCGTAGCACGTCATGACCACCTCCCGCGGCGTGGCCGAGGAGGCCCGGATGCACTCGCGAATCTCCTCGCGCGGGTAGCCGGGGGCAAAGGCCCGCTGGATGTTAGTGGCGACGAACACCTTGAACGGCAACAGCGTCGACGCCGCCATCAGCAGGCCCCGCCCACGGCTGTAGGTCATCCGGCTGATCGAGTTCACCAGCGCAAGGCGCTCGATCCGCTCAGGATGGCCGAGGGCGAGGGTCTGCGCGATCATCCCGCCCATGGAGTGACCGACGAGCACGAACCGGTCGACCTCGAGGTGGTCGAGGAGGGCGAGGACGTCCACGGCCAGCTCTTCGATCGTCCGCGCCCCCGACCCGCTGCTCTCGCCGTGCCCGCGCAGGTCGAGCCGTATGACCCGCCGCATCGGCGCGAAGTGCGCCATCTGGTGATCCCAGCGGTGCCGGTCGGCCGTCCAACCGTGAATGAACACCATGGGCACGCCGTCACCGTCGTGGGGGCCCTCGTCGTCGTACGTCAGTGCTGCGCCGTCGACAGCGAGGTGCGGCATGGGTCGTGGCCTCCTGGAGCGTGGTTCGGGTATGGCCGGGTACTGGCGCCGACCGCCCTGGAGGCCGTAACGGCGCTTGCCGAGGAAGTCGAGGATGTGCCCGAAACGTGTCGAGGGCAGCGCCCCGGCCGAGGAACGTGTCGAGGTGACCGTAGCCGGGAATCTCGGTGTACGCCACGTCCAATTACGGCTGCCGGTCGGCGAGTACCTCGTGGCCTGGGCGCCACACCACTCCGCCTCCGCACCGCAGCCCTGGCACACAGTCATCGGCCCCGTCGCCGCGGCGTTCCTCCCTCGCGGCCCGGTTTCGAGTACCGATCCTGCGGCATCGCAGGAACCCCCGTGAGGGGCGTCGTCCGTGAGGCGGTTTCGACCGGGGGGCCGGAGGATGAGAGTGGCGGCCTCGTAGCCGACCCATGAGCTGTCTCAGGGTTGTCGGTTCCGGGGGCCGTCGGCCATGCAGTCACTGTCCTTGAGACCTGGGTTTCCGAGCGCGCGGGCGGTTTGGCGATGAGGACGGATGAGCCGGCGTCCACGGTCGGCGGCAGCACCCCACCGCTCCTGTGGGAACTGGGCAAGCTCCTGGCCCGCAGGTCGCAGCGCAGCGGGTGAGTACGATCCGTTCCCTCGTCCGTGACCCTGCCCGCGCGGACCCACCCGAAGGAGACCCGTGTCGAAGCACCCCGGCACCCCGGGCAGAGGGTGGCATCGTGCCGTGCCGGGGGTACCGGGCCTCGCGGTGTTCAAGGGGTACCGGCGCGACTGGCTGCGTGGGGACCTCCTGGCCGGGGTCACGGTCGCCGCGTATCTCGTGCCGCAGGTCATGGCGTACGCCAGCGTCGCGGGCCTGCCACCGGTCGTGGGCCTGTGGGCCATCCTGCCCGCGCTTGTGCTGTACGCCTTCCTGGGCTCGTCCCGGCTGCTGTCCGTGGGGCCGGAGTCGACGACAGCGCTGATGACCGCGACCGTCGTGGGGCCGCTCGCCGATGGCGATCCCGCGCGGTACGCGGTCCTGGCCTCCGCGCTCGCCGTCGCGGTGGGTCTGATGTGCCTGGTGGCGTGGGCGGCGAGGCTGGGATTCGTGGCCGATCTGCTCTCACGGCCCGTGCTGATCGGGTATCTGGCGGGCGTGGCGCTGATCATGATGGTGGATCAGCTCACCAAGCTCACCGGTGTCCCCACGGAAGGTTCGGGGTTCTTCCCGAAGCTGGTCTCCTTCGCGCAGAACCTGACCGAGGCCCATCCCACGACGGTGATCTTCAGTGCCGGGACGCTGGTCTTCCTGTACCTGGCCACCCGGTTTCGCTGGGGCATTCCCGGCCCACTGCTTGCCCTCGCTCTCGGTACGGCGGTGGTGGCTGTGTTCGACCTGCAGGACCGCGGTCTCGCGGTGATCGGGGAGATCCCGGCCGGGCTGCCCCGCCCGGACATACCCGATCTCGGCAGCCTGCCCGAGTTGCTGCTGCCCGCCGTCGGTGTCCTGCTCGTGGGCTATACCGACTTCATCCTCACAGCGCGCGCCTTCACCACCGACGACAGTGGGCCGCGCCTGGACGCGAACCAGGAGCTGTTCGCCCTGGGCGCCGTGAACCTCGGCGCCGGCACGCTTCAGGGATTCCCGGTGAGCAGCAGTGCCAGCCGCACCGCACTCGCCCAGTCCACGGGCGGGCACACCCAGGCGTACGGGCTCACCGCCGGGGCTGCCGTGCTGGCCGTACTGCTTTTCCTGAGTCCGCTGCTCACCAACACCCCCATGGCCGTACTGGGTGCGCTGGTCGTCTACGCCGCGATCCGGATGATCGACCTGGCCGGGTTCCGGCGGCTGGCATCCTTCCGCCTCCAGGAACTCCTGCTGGCCCTCGGCTGCCTCGCCGGAGTCCTCGCCCTGGACATCCTGTACGGGGTGCTCGTGGCCGTGGGCCTGTCGGTCGCCGAGCTACTGACCAGGGTGGCGCGACCGCACGACGCCGTTCAGGGCCTGGTGCCCGGTTTGCCGGGCATGCACGACGTCGACGACTACCCGCAGGCACGGGTGGTCCCCGGGCTGCTGGTCTACCGCTACGACTCCCCTCTGTTCTTCGCCAATGCGGAGGACTTCAGGCGCAGTGCTCTGGCCGCGGTGGCCGAGCAGGAAATCCCGGTCAGGTGGTTCGTCCTCAACGCCGAGGCGAACGTGGAGGTGGACATCACCGCACTGGACTCGCTGGACCAACTACGGAGGGAACTGACCGGACGCGGCATCGAGTTCGCCATGGCCCGCGTCAAACAGGATCTGCGGGACGAGCTGGACGCGTATGGACTCAGCGCATCCGTCGGCGAGGACCGGATCTTTCCCACGCTGCCCACCGCGCTTGCCGCGTACCGCTCTTGGTGCCGGAACCACGACAGCGATGGCGGCTAGCTGGGGCGTGTTTCGAATGTGCCCGCACCCCCCGGCCACACAGTCTCGCGGCCCATCGGCGTCATCACGGTCCGCGACACCCCCACCGCGGGCACCCGCCCCTACGCATTCGTCATCACCGAGGACTCCCACGTCTGGGCCAACATGTGGGACGCGCATGAGCTCGCTCAGCTCGACGAGAAGGGCCACCGTCCGCTGCGGTCCGTGGCCACCGACGACCCGGCGGCCGGGCTGTAGACGGCCGGACCCGGCCTTCCTGAAACGCCGCAGTACGTGGCCGAGCCATCCGCCGCTACGGCGAACGGACATGTAGCGCTGCGTGTCTTCCGTGTTCGTCCCCTCGCCCGCCACCGTCATGCGCATGCTGCGCACTACGCCGGTCGGGTGATCGACCTGCGAGTGGCGCGTCCGCCCGCCGACGGAAGGGCACCCATCGAGGAGAGGTTCACCCGAGGGAAGGGCTTTCCATGCGTCGTGCATTGATCATCGTCGATGTGCAGAAGGACTTCTGCGAGGGCGGCAGCGTTCCGGTGAAGGGCGGCGCGGACCGCGCTGCGGCTATCGCCGAACTGGTCCGGCGCGCCGACGGGCAGTACGCCTTCGTCGTCGCCACCCGTGACCACCACATCGATCCGGGCGCCCACTTCTCTGAGAACCCCGACTTCCGGGACTCGTTCCCTGTGCATTGCGTCGTCGGCAGTGAGGGAGGCGAGTTCCATCCGGATTTTGCGCCCGCCGTCGACTCCGGGCACGTCGACGAGGTCTTCTTCAAGGGCGCGCACTCCTCCTCGAAGAGCGGTTTCGAGGGCTCGGCCCAGGACGGCACGACACTGTCCGCCTGGCTGAAGGCCCGCGACATCGCCGACCTCGACGTCGTCGGCATCGCGACCGATCACTGCGTGAAGGCCACCGCACTGGACGGAGTGCGCGCGGGCTTCACGGTGCGGGTCCTGCTCGACTACACCGCCGGCGTCGCCGCCGACACCACGCGCACCGCAATCGCCGAGCTGCGCCGGGCCGGTGTCAAGCTGAGCGGCGAACCTGTCATCGCCGCCTGAAAAAGGCCCTACGGAGCCCACATGAGCGTCCCCCTGATCTTGCTGATGGCGATCCCGCCAGCCGCTGCCGCCACCGTGCTGCTCGCATGTGCCGCGAATCCGCGCATTGGAGACGCCTACAGGCTCCGCTTGCTCGCCAAAGGCGACGACCCGGCTGACGCCCCGACGATCCGGATCCCCAACCGGGACATCCATGGGCATCTCCTGGATAGGCTCTTCGCCCACAAGTCCGCAAGCCAACGCGGACATACCCACGCGCGGCGAACCTTCCTCTACTACAACAGGCCGGCGAACGAACACCAGGAGTGCATCGACACCGACCACCCCCACTACGCGGAGCTGGCCAAGGCGACGCTCCGCACTCTCTCCGTTCCGCGCGAGGAGATCGTCGCCACGGCCCGGAGGTGCACCCACCAGGTCCTGGAGGACGTCTGGCGCGCCGGCACCACAAGCCGCGTGCTGCGGCTCACGGACCTCACCGTCCCTATCGCCTCCCGTCTCATGTTCGAACTGGTCTTCAGGGCTGCGCCATCGCAGGAACAGATCGCGCTGATCGGTCGTTCCGCCAGCGATACCACGAAGAACTTCAAGGGAATTCGGCACTCAAAAAACATCTCCACCAAGCTGGAGCTCCTCGGCCTTTTGCAGGCCAAGGTGACCGAGTACGGCGGGTGCCCCGGCATCTTCGGTCACGAGAGCGCGCTCGACACGAACTCCAGGGCGAAACACCTGCAGGGTGTGTTCTTCAGCAAGGGCGTTAACCAGCTCTCCGAATTCGCCTGCCATACCGTGCTCGCGGCATCCCGGCATCCACACGTCGTCGAGCGGGTCATCGAGCGCGACGCCCGCTACCTCGACCACGTCCTCTCGGAAACACTGCGGCTCTACCCCCAGCACGCCACGATCCAGCGACTCGTGGTCGACGACGTCCCCTTGAGCCCGACGGTGACGATCCCGCGCGGGACTCAGCTCCTGGTGGACATCAGCCGGCACCAGCGAATGGGCCACACGGAACCAGACGCGTTCATTCCGGAGAGATGGGAACACCACAGCCGCGCCGACAGCGGATTCGTGGTCTTCGGCAAGGGGCAACGGAAGTGTCCTGCCGAGCGGTTCTCTCGGACAGCGGGAGCTGTGATCGTGCAAGAACTGCTGAGCTCGTTCGCAGTACACGCTCCCATCCGCCACACCCGGGCGCTGGAGGGAGGCGGCCTCTGCTGCCTGGTGCCCCTCGGCTCGGCCGGAACTCCCGGGATTGGGTTCAAGAAGATGCTCGTGTGGACACGCGACCACGCGGAGCGCCTTGCCTTCGGCGCGGCACAGTTGATGTGCTTTTCCCTGGCAGCCCGAGCAGTGCGGCGCCTGCCACGCGGCACCGACAGCAACAACTTCCCCAACCGCACATGATCTCGCCGGCGAGATAGGTGACGGCTCCGGCGGTATGCCATACGGCCGGGCAGAAGTTGTCCGAACGGAGCAAGCAGGCGGTGGCGCCCATGTGTCTCGGTGGCTTCCTCCGAAAAGCAACGGAAATAGCTCCTGAGCTGCGGGGCTCATACATCCGCCACGCGTCTGTGGTGCCGGTGCTGTGATGGGCGGCTGTGGCGGGCGGCGCGTTGTCAGGGGCGGCGGCACGGGAAGAAGGCCAAGCCCACCTCCCCGGCGTCGATGGCGCGGATGACGCCCTGGTAGATGGCGGCCGTCTCCTGCGATGTCTGCTGCGTCACGCGGAGGCTTCTGTCTCACCGACCGGGGCGGGTGTGATCCGGCGTGATAGGCGCGGACCGAGGGCTGGGCAGGGGTGGTCCTTGAAGGGTGTAGGCCGCTGGGTCGAAGCGGCTGAGGCTGCGGATGAGCCGACCCGTGGACCAAGGCCAGGAGAAGGTGTTCCGCCCGGTGGGGCTGAGGTAGTAGCTGGAGCAGTGGCCAGCGTCGTACACGGTGGTGCGCAGCGCGTCCTGTAACGCGGTGTTGTACGCAGCCTGGACCGCCGGTTTCACGTCCACGGCGGTGTAGCCGCCCTGGCGTCGGTGTGTCAGGGCGGCGCACAGGTAGGTGAGCTGGGCTTCGAGGACGGTGATGGCGGAGGTGGAGCCGCTGAGGATGTTGGGACCCAGGAGGAGGAAAAGATTGGGGAAGCCGCTGACGGTGGTGCCGAGGTAGGCTGCGGGCCCCTCTGCCCAGGTCTCCTGCAGGGTCAGGCCGCCCGTGCCGTGCACGCGTCGTGCCAGCGGCAGCTCGCCGATGTGGAAGCCCGTGGCCAGGACCACTACGTCGGCCTCGGCCTGGGCGCCGTCGGCGCCGATGAGGCGATTTCCCCGAGCGGCGGACACAGCGGTGGGGTGAAGGTGGACGTGGGGCTTGGCCAGCGCTGGATAGTAGGTGCTCGAGGTCAGCAGGCGCTTGCAGCCCAGTGTGTAGTGCGGCGTGAGCGCCTGTCGCAGGCGCCGGTCACGGACCGCGAGGTGCAAGTGAGCGCGGGCCGCTGCCTGCAGGGGGCGGACGAGCCGTGGGTGGCGGAAGACGTAACCGAAGCCCTCCTGCATCCTGAACTGGGCACTCCGCATGACTCGTTGGGCGCCCGGCAAGTGGCGCAGACACCAGCCGAGGGCCCGAGGGACCGGGAAGTCGGGTTTGGGCAGGATCCATTGGGCGGTGCGCTGGAAGACGTGCACCGCTGCCGCCTGTTCCTGGATGGCCGGGACGACCTGCACGGCCGAAGCCCCGCTCCCCACCACGGCCACGCGCCGGCCGGCCAGGTCCACGGTGTGGTCCCACTGCGCGGTGTGGAAAACCGGACCGGGAAATTCGGCCAGCCCCGGCACCTCAGGACGCCGTGGCCGGTGCCAAGGGCCCGTGGCCATGACCAGCACCTCGCTGCTGTAGTCACCGTCGGTCGTTTCCAACCGCCAACGTCCCGCGGACCGATCCCACCAGGCCCGCAACACACGGACATCGCAGCGCAGCGCTTCGTCTACGCCGTACTGCTCCGCAGTCGTCCGGAGATAGTCGTGGATCTCCCGTTGCCCTGCGAAGAGTCTGCTCCATCCGGGGTTGGGGCTGAAGGAGTAGGAGTAGAGCGAGGACGGCACATCGCACGCGCAGCCCGGATAGGTGTTCTCCCGCCAGGTACCCCCGAGCTGCGGAGCCTTCTCCAGCACCAGGAGGTCACCGAATCCCTCCTGGCGCAGCCGGATGGCGGCACCGATGCCGGAGAAGCCCGCACCGACCACGATGACATGGGCCTCCTTGCCTCCCGACGCACCGCGTGACAGATCGTGCTGCAAGCGCCGACTCCTCTCCGAGACGGAGAGCAATAGCTCCCCTGTCAGCAGCAACGGGAGGGGGAGCGGGAAGACACGGTCATCCAGCCTCTGCTGCTCGATCGACACCGCCCTCCAGTGGAGATGTCCGCCGGGTTGCACCACCGGTTGCGCCAACTGTTGCGCGAGCCGAATTGCGCCCTGGAGTTCGCGCGGGTCTACATCAAGCGGCATGGTACTGAAAGGGCCTGAAAGATACTCCACTGCAGGTCAGAGGCCAAGAAATGCGCGTTTCCGCAGGTCAGGCGGGTTCAGTAGATGGAATCAAGAAGATCTCCTCGTGGGCCGCCATTCTGTTTGCACCCACGCTCGTGGGAACCATTTGCTCATGGCGACGGGCAGCAACGAGGACGCGGCGTACGGCCGGTCGTTGACGTACTGCGCGAGCGCCGAATCGGGCGCGCCGCCGCGGCCCTTGCCCTTGCCGCGCCGCACCAGCGCCACCGGATCCACCTCCAGCAGCAGGGCGGCCGTGCAGCGCTCGGCGGATGCCTCGGGGTAGAAGACATGCGCCGTGCCGTGCAAGGTGGAGAACGCCTGCGCCTTGTCGGGGTGCTTGTGCAGCAGAAAGCCGAGGTCGGTGGCGGGACGTTCTGGAGTACCGCTCGTACTGATCGTCAGGAAATCCGACGCACCTCTTGATCTTTGCTTGCACGGGGTTGAAACGACTGTGACCTGCTAGGACGGTTTCAGAGGCTATAGGAGGCAGTCGGAGCCAACCACCGGGTTTCGACCCCGATTCGACCCGGTCCGCTCGGAGGCAATCAGAGGCAACACCCTTGCTGTCTGCCTTCAGGAAAGCACTCAGCTGCAGGAGCACATCTACCTTGTCGCGGAGGTACAGGTAGAACCCCGAGCGGGAGATGCCCCCTACAGCAGAGCGGAGTTGCTTCGAGGCCCTCAGGCGACTCAGCGCGTCGCGCAGGTGGAGGTCAGGTCGGGCACCCGGCCGCTGGCCGTGGCCGCGGTCGCCCACCGATGGGGTTTCCTCAGCCCCGCCCATTTCAGCCGTGTGTTCCGGGCCGCTTACGGATTGTCCCCGCGCGCCTGGCGGGCCCTGTCAGAGGGCGCCGACGGAGCCGCGCCAGGCCCGGCAAAGGGGCAGTGAGCGCGCTCGGCCAGCCGGCCGGCCGGCCGGTGAATGCCCGCCGCTCCGATGCACCGTGCAGTAGTGATCCCGTCCCGGCAGAACAGCCGAGGACCGCAGTTCGCTCTCAGTCAAAAGCCGTGACGCAGGCAGTCAAGTTCCCCGGTGTCGCCGCCCTACCGTCGAGCCGGAAGGAAGAAACGTCCGACTCATTGGCGAGGCGCGGCCTCATGTACGCAAACAGCATTGACCTTGGCACCAGTTGCTCTGGTGCGTGTGTTGCCGTGGACCAGGTGTGGGCCGCCCCCGCCCGCCGGGGTGAGGGGCGGCCCCCGGGCGTGCTGTCCGACTTGCGTGCTGCGAGGCAGGACACCAGATGGCTGCTGCCGCACCGCCCCGAGGCCGCAGGGCGTGCCCGCCGGATCACCAGCGCGTTCCTCAAAGACTGGCACGACGGTGAAACCGAATCCGTGCTGCTTGTGGTCTCCGAGCTGGTACCGAATCCGTGCTGCTTGTGGTCTCCGAGCTGGTGGCGAACGCGGTGCTGTATGCCCGTCCGCCGCTGCTCCTGCACCTGGTGCGTGATCGCATCGGCTCCTGGGTGTGGGTGGGAGTCACGGACGGCGGCCCCACCGGAGAGAGCGCCGGGACTGCCCCACGGGAGGACGATGAGCACGGGCGCGGCCTGGTCATAGTCGATGCCCTCGCACCGGCCCATGGAACCCGCAACCACGCAAGCGGCCGCGTGACCCACTGGGCGAACTGGTCCGTCGGCCCGGCGGTTAGGCTGTGCATGTGCCCCGACCTGCCAATCCCCTCGTCCGCGAGAGTCTCCTCGACGCAGGAATGACCCTTTTCCATGCTCGCGGCTTCAACGCGGTGGGCATCAAGGAGATCACGGACACCGCCGGCGTCCCGAAAGGGTCGTTCTACAGCTACTACAGCAGCAAGAACGTCTTCGCGGCCGCGGTCCTCGACCGCTTCTGGACCGGAATCGTCCGTCATCACGGCCCGATCCTCACCGACCCGTCCACCCCGCCGGTGCGCCGCCTCGTCGCATTCTTCGAGGCCTTGACCCGGGACAATGCCGAGCGGGGGTTCGCGCTCGGGTGTCTCCTCGGCAATCTCGCTCTCGAACTCTCCGACGACAACGGGGAAGCACGGCTCCGGCTGGCGAACATCATGGAGCAGTGGTCGGATCTCATCGCTGCCTGTCTGGCGCAAGCGGGGAACACCGCTGATGACGGCGTCGCGACAACTGAGACAACAGACCTGGCATCGATGATCATCGAGAGCTGGGAGGGAGCTGTCATGCGCGGCCGGGTTGACCAGAGCCGTGCCCCGTACGACCGGTTCCTCACCGTATCGCTGCCGCGACTGCTGGACGCAGTCGGGGTATCCGTCTGAACCCCAAAGCGCACACCTTGCACTGCCTCACTGTGATGTATGCCCTTCGATTCATTCATAGGCGACTGGTCGCGTATTATTGGGGAGTCTCTTCCGCCTCTCGGAGTCGCTTCCGTCTCCCGAACTCACGCCAACCACGAGTCCGACACATGACGTCCGCCCAGACCGGCCTCAACGCCGAACCTCGATGCGCCGGCGGGCGGGGACGGCAACACGCCGCTGGTGCGTGACCACCCGTTGCGGCAACAGCTCCCGTGTGACCCTCTCCTACCAACACCACAAGACCGCCACCGCACGAGGGGAGACTGCGGCCGCCTTGGACGATTAAGCAAGTTCTCCAGACGCTTGATCATGGCCCATCCCGCCGGCGGACCGTAGCGTCGCAGCCAGCCGTACCTACGGCCGCAGCGAAGTCATCCACGGCCAGAAACGAATCAGTGGAAGGCACATCATGCGGTACGAGCAGGCAGGGCTTTTCGTTCTCCCGGATCGCGGTGGGAACACTGACGTTCCACGGCGCGGGGACACCGGCGCGGAGTCGGATGCGGAACGTCCGTGCTCCTCGGGGAGCAGGGCAGCAGGGCGGCGATGGCCTTGCTCCCCGTCTGACCAGGGGAGAGTTTGAGTGCCGGAACAAATGCGCTTCGCTGTTCTGGGGCCTGTCCGTAGCTGGTGCGGGCCGGACGAGGTGGACCTCGGGCCTCCGAAGCAGCGTGCGGTCCTTGCCGTATTGCTGCTCGGCGAAGGCGCACAAGTCCCGGTCGACGCGCTGGTCGACGCCGTCTGGGGGACCGGATCGCCGGGCTCCGCGGTGAGTTCGCTGCGCACCTACGTCCATCGGCTGCGTCGGCTGCTCGGCCCTCTGGCGATCCTTTCCGTGCGGGACGGTTACCAGATGCATACGTCGCCCGAATCGCTCGATCTGGCTGCCTTCCGGGACCTCGTCGCCCGGGGGGACCGGGCCCGACGCGACAACGATGCCAAGACCGCCGCCCGGTACCTGAACGACGCCCTCGCTCACTGGCAGGGGACAGCGCTGGCCGGAATCCGCGGCGAGTACGCCCAAGCCCAGCGCAAACGGCTTGACCGACTGCGGCTGTCCGCCCTGGAGGCGAGCCTCGCGGTCCGGCTCGAGCTGGGCGAACACGCTGATGCCGCAAGGGAGTTGGCGGCCCTGGTGGCCGAGCACCCGCTGGACGAACGGTTCCGGGAGATGCTGATGCTCGCCCTGTACCGGTCGGGACGCCAGGCGGAGGCGCTCGTGACGTACAAAGAGGCCCGCGCGGTTCTCGCCGATGAGCTGGGTGTCGATCCGGGACCTGAACTCCGGCACATGTTCGAGCGCATCCTGCGGGCGGACGCCGGACTGATCGCCCCGCCCACGCCCGCGCCGGCACCCGACCAGCCGACGCCGGCACAGCTCCCCGCCGAGCTGCCGGCCTTTGTCGGGCGTGCGGCGCAACTCGCACAGTTGGACCTGCTGCTTCCCGGCAACGGCGAGGTGCCCACGACCATCGTCGTCAGCGCCATCGCCGGCATGGCCGGAGTCGGCAAGAGCACCTTCGCCGTGCACTGGGCCCACCATGTCAGCTCCCGTTTCCCCGACGGTCAGCTCTACATCGACCTGAGGGGCTTCGATCCGGCCGGACTGCCGGTCTCCCCGGACCGGGCGCTGCGCACGCTTCTTGAGTCACTTGGGGCCGATCCGCAGAGCCTGCCGCAGGACGCCGACGCGCTGGTGGCCTGCTACCGCACACGGCTCGCCGGGCGGCGTGTGCTGCTCCTGCTGGACAACGCCAGCGACGCTCAGCAAGTGCGCCCGCTGCTGCCGGCGAGCCCCGGCTGCCTGGTGATCGTCACCAGCAGGAACCGGCTGTCCGGCCTGATCGCCACAGACGGGGCCTGCCCCGTCCACCTCGACGTGCTCTCTGTGGCGGAGGCGCGCGACTTCCTCGTACGCAGGCTGGGCGCCGACCGGGTGGCCGCCGAGCCGACGGCCGTCGACGAGATCATCGAACTCTGCGCCCGGCTGCCACTGGCCCTGTCCATCGCGGCTGCGCGGGCGCTGACCTGCTCGGGCTTCCCTCTTGCGAGCCTCGCCGGCGAACTGGCCGACGGTCAAAACCGCCTGGACGCCTTCAACATGCCCGACACGGCGACCGACGTACGCGCCGTCTTCTCGTGGTCGTACCACGCCCTCACCCCCGCCGCCGCACGCCTGTTCCGGCTGATCGCCCTGCATCCGGGCCCGGACACCTCGTTGGCCGCCGCCGCAAGCCTCGCAGGCCTCACCGTCGCGCACACCCACCAATTGCTGACCGAACTGACTCACGCCCACCTCGTGGACGAACCCGTGCCCGGCCGGTATGCCGCCCACGACCTGCTGCGCACCTACGCCGGTGAACTGGCTCGTGCCTCCGACACGCCGGAGGAGCACCACACCGCCCGGGTCCGCGTCCTCGACCACTATCTGCACAGTGCCCACCGCGCAGGGCGGGCGTACTCTCCCGACCGGCCCGCGATCGTGCTGTCTGCCCCCTCCCGGGGCGTCCGGGTCGAGGAATTCGCCCCGGAGCCTGGGCACTCCGGCCCGGCCGCGGCCTGGTTCGACGCCGAACGGGCGGTGCTGATGGCGGCCATCAGAACGGCGGCCGCTCATGGGCTCGACACGCACACCTGGCAACTCGCCTGGGCCGTCGGACACTACCTGGACCGCAAGGGGCTGTGGCACGACCTCGAAGCAACACAGAACATCGCGATGGAGGCGGCAGAGCGTCTCGGCGACCCCCGCGCCCAGGCACACGTCCACCAGGGACTGGCGCGGGCCGCGACCGATCTGGGCCGGGTCGAAGAGGCACGGAACCGCATGGAGCGGGCGGTGGAGCTGTTCACCGCTGCCGGCGACGTCACCGCCTGCGCCGAGAGCATCCGGGTGCTGAGCCGGGCGGCCGAACGGCAGGGCGACCTGGAAGCAGCGCTCTCCCACGCCCAACAGGCTCTCGCTCTGCACCGGGCTGCCGGCCACAGCGCTCGCACCGCCGCGGCACTCAACGCCGTCGGCTGGTGCCACACCCTCCTCGGGCAGCACCAGCAGGCGCTCGACCACTGCCAGGAAGCCCTGACGATCAAGGAGCTGCCCGACCGCCCCTACCTCAAGGCGGACGTCTGGGACAGCATCGGCCTCGCCCAGCACCATCTGGGCCGGTACACCGAGGCCGTCGCCAGCTACGAACAGGCCCTCGTCCTCTTCCGTGAAGTCGGCGTCGCCTACGCCGAAGCGGACACGCTGAGCCGTCTCGGGGACACCCACCACGTGGTGGGCCGCGTGGCCTCGGCGCGTGAGGCATGGGCCGAGGCCCTCGTCATCCTGGAACGGCTCGGCCATACGGACGCGGAGGTCGTCCGTGCGAAGCTCACGGGGCTCACAGAGAACCGACCCTGTAACTGACCCACTCGGTCAGATTCCCCCTGCACCCCGACGAAGCGCAGGTGCGGTCGCCGGGACGATCCGGCTGACCGCAACCGTCGTGCTGACAAGCGGCTTGCCGACCCCGCCCGCCATCGCCGCAGAGGCGGCCTGCATTCCAGCCGGCGCCAACGCCTCTGTCCAGGAAGCGTTGGTCGGCCCCGGAGCGGTCGCAGTGACCTGTGCGCCGGATCGGTCTTCGACCTTTACTCGATCCCAGCGGCCGTGCGTCAAGTGGCGTCATCGGTATCGACTCCACCAACACGCGCGGGTGCTCGGCCATGCCAAGCAGGGCACCGAGTACGCTGCTTGGCGTCCGCACCCCGCTCGCGCGGTCGGCCGCGATCTGCACGCCGACTGCCCCGGCCGGTCATCGCCGCGATCCGCTACGGCGGGTAGGTCCGCCGGCTCCGGGGGCGCCGAACGGTTTGTCTCCGAAGCCCTGGCCACCGCCGTTGAGGCCGGCTGCACCGGGCCGCGTCCCGTGCGCAGACTCATCCTGGACAGGACCATCGGGGAGGCGGGCCAGGGCATTGCTCCGGTCGAGGTGTGCGACCGCAGCGCCGCGCGCAACGGCGTATACGTCCTGTTCTATGTCCGCCGCGAAACGCAATCGCCGGTTGCAATGCATGTGCAGCAACGCCTTGAGGATCTCGGCGGGCAGGATCCAGTTCTCCCGCTCTGCCGCCCGGCGCACCGTGGCAGCGTACGCGGCCAGGCCGGCGTGCCATTCGGCGTCCTCGGCCTTCTGGGCCGGCCCGTCGACGGGGATCAGCGCCAGTGCTTCGCGGCGCCTGCGGGCGAAGACCCGGTGCCGGGTCTCGTCCTTCTCGTAGTGATTGATCAACCATTGCTCCCAGGCCACCGCTCCAGCCCCCTGGAATCCGCGGATCAGACGGACTACGTCGGCGGCCACGGGCAGCGGGTCGGTGTCGTCATCGAGGCGGCGCAGGGCCAGTCGGCTGTCCGCGCAGAAGAATCGCTCCGCGGCCTCAATGGCGGCCTTGCCCCCGTACCGCTCGACCTCCGGGCGGTACACGTGCAGGGACAGGTCGTCGCTGAGCCCGGCGGCCGAGAGGTCCCGGGCCCAGTCCCGAAGGCTCGGCAGCACGTGCCGGGCGACAGCGGACGGGTCTCCGTGCAGCCGGAGCCGTAGGTGCGGCCGGCCGGTTGACGCGTCGGCGTAGCGGACGAAGAACCAGCGGTCCACGTGCTCAGCCTGGCTGCGCAGCCACGGCTCCAGGTGGGTCGCGAGGATCAGCCTCTGGCTTTCGGCCGACGAGGGGATCCGGGCGGACAGCCATTCCCCGCCGGGCGGGTGCGGTGCGGACAAGGGGCCGCGGGTCGGGGCCGGGGCAACTGGCTCGCGCACGATGGGGGATCTCGCAAAGAGTGGTACGACGATTTCCGCGTCGTATGTGCCGTCCGGTCCGCGCAGCCATCCCAACGGCGGTTCGTGGGACAGGTCCTCGTGCAGCACGCACTCCCGGTCCGACAGGACCTGATGGCACAGCAGCTCCCTGTGACGGGGCAGCCGGAGATCCAGAGCCAGCCGCTGGTCCGCGCTGGCCAGATGGATGCGGTCGGGCATCCGCCACCGTTCGCGCCACGCCGCCAGGCGTTCCGCGGCTTCTCCGTCGGCAAGGTCGGCAAGGCGCAGTCGCCAAGTGGCGGGCATCAGTATGGTCCGGCCGTAGCGCACGGCGGGGAGGAAGGGGCAGCTGTTCAAGTGGCCCCAGTCCCAAGCCCCCAGCTGGGTCGTTCCCATGAGAGGGACCTCGAGGAGGAAGCGTGCCACGTTGGGGGCGAGCCGACTGCTGAGCATGTGCGGGGCGAACGGGCTGATCTCCCGTCCGGAGGAGGTGTCAACGACGTGGAACCGCTGGGTGTCGGCGTAGACGCAGACGTGTGCGAGATCGACAGCGCCCGGTGACGTGGGATCGGCGTAGATCCCCACGGCGACGTGGTGGGCGGCAATGTCCGTTGCTCCGGTGACATTCTGTACCCTGCGGTCGCGGGTTGCGTAGTCCACCCGCACCGGCAGCGGAGTGTCGGGGCCTGCGCCCCATGTGCGCCGGGCGAACGCGGCGAGGTGCTCCTCGGCACCGAGGAGTTGGGAAAACCGCCCCCATGCCGTGCCGGCCAGTCGGGAGACCTGGAACGGCGGGACCATCAGGAGGAAGCGGCCTGCGGCCAGTTCTCCAGGCGAGTCGGCAAGGACCGAGACGAACAGCTCGGCGGATGGCGGCGGATACCCGCGCCCGGATTCCAGCGAACGGATGGTGGACTCGTCGAGCTCGACGCTCGTCCGCCCGGCGGTCAATGCGCCTGCGTACAGCGCGTTGAGGTCGCTCGCACGGTCCGGATCCACCAGGGGCGGGAGAGGTCTGCGGTGACCGGTCGGCAACTCGTAACCGGCTGGAGGGCCGAGTCCGGTGTCGGGGTCGAGCAGGCTGCTCACCGGCACCAACTCCCCCAGCCCGTAGTGCTCCAGGAACTCCCGGTGGTACGCCGTCAGCGCACGCTGTCCGTCGCTTTCGGGCACGGACACCCGCCACAACACCGAGGCCGCGGAGGCAGCCTCCCGGGCAACCTCCGCCTGCAGGCGAACGTCGGCCTCGAGTGCCAGATCAACCTGCACGCACGCCGACGAGCCGGCGGCCCGGTACAGCTCGGCCAGAGCCGGTGCGCCCCTGCCGACGTCACAGGAAGCGTAATGCCGCAGCCTCGCTGCGTAATTCCGCAACCCGGTGTGCCCCGGCGCGGCGCGCGCGGCGTGGCCCAGAGGATCAGGCTCGGCGGGCGACGGCAGGCTGTCGGTGACGAGGAATTCAAGCGCGATCAGGCGGGTCAGCAGCCTGGCGGCCTGCTCCGGCGCGAGGCCGGGGCAATCCGCGGTGACCGCGGTGACCAAGTCCCCGAAAGCCACGGGCCGCCGTGCCTGCCGCAACACGGCTTCGACGGGCGGGGTCCTGCGAACGCTGCGCCGGGCAGGCTTCGGCGAGCGCATCGCGAGGGGCAGGAGGAGCTGGTCGCCTTGTATCCGGCAGGTGTTGTTGACAACGACGCGCAGGGCCGCCGGGGGGTCGGCGATGTCCCGCGCGTCAAGGAGTGTGCCAAGCCAAGCCCGGTCCGGCTGGACGAGCTTGGTGCGCCGACCGGTCAGCCGGGCGCTGGGCCTGTCGCCGAAGGAACCCACAGCCACTCCCGCGAGCAGGCCGAAAGGCGTGGCCCTGCGGGACATCCGCAGGTGGTAGCGGAGCAGCGACCGGGTCAGTCGCTGTCCCGCCGGGACTGGCGGCCGGCTCCCGGCGAGAGTGTCCTGCACGGCACGCGCCAGCGAGGGGCTGGACACCAGCAGCGCCTCGGCGGCCAGTGGGTCCCGGGCCAGCGCCATGACCGTGTCGGTGTCGGTCTGCTCCCCGCCGGCAGCTTCGTTCGGCAGGACGGGAACGCGAAGGAGAAAGACGTCGCCGCTCTCGAAGACGGGGAGCGCGTCGTCAGACATGGGGCCTCCAGCTGATGCGTCGGGGTGGTGAGACCCGGATCCCGCGCACTGGTCGCGCAGAACCGGCAGACGCAGTCACGGGAGCTCGTAACAAACACACTCGAGGCCGAAAGCGGGCGAATGCGGTCCCGGTAGGGGTAACAGCTCACCTCGTGACCGTGGCCGACTGAGGGGGTCGCGGAACTCCCGCTGCGTAGAGGGGCAGCGGGCTAGAGGAACATGGCGATCGGATTGAGTTCCGTTTCCGGCACCCTCGACTCTGTCCAGCCGAGGGCAACGGGAACGTCGTACAGCCTGCCGGGCGCGTACTGCGGCCAGAAGCTGCGCAGGCCTGGGACTATGACCTTGACTACCGGCAGGCAGATGTCCGGCCGTGTCTGGTCCAGCACCAGCATCTCCATGTCGTTCTCCTCGACAATCCGCTGGGCCTCCCGAACGCCGGACAGCAGGTCGGGGCCCACAGGTGTCTGACGGGCCTGTCTGGTGAAGAGGCCGGAAGTGCCGCGTGGCGCGAGGTACGGCTGGCTCTCCAGCGTCGCGGTCCGCCACCACTCGGTGTCCGGGCCGCCCTCGGCGCGGTCCGGGGCGGAGCGAAACTCCAGGAGGCCGGCCAGGAATTGGTTCATCTCCGTCAGGGCCCGGGTGACCGCCACGGCCGGGTCGAAGTGCGCGCCGAAGCCGAAGAGAATGTCCTCGGTGGGGCCATCGGTCCGGCGCGACACCGCTGCCGCGACAGGGATTCCCAGGTCCGAGGTCAGATCCAGGACCCAGGTCTCGCGGCCGATGCTCGCATAGTGTTCCTGCCAGCGCTCGATATATGCGATGTCCGCCAGGTTCACGTCGATCGCCGGACGGGCCGTGCGGTTGTACCACCACATGGCGACACTGTCCCTTTCAACCAACTCGAAGAAGCCTTGGAGAATCGCGTCCTCCAGGCTGCTCCCGGCCGCATTCCCGTTGGAGTCGGCGAGGGCGACGACAGGGCCGGTCGGGGTGGGGAAGTCGTAGTACAGGTAGGCGGTCGGCACGTACTTGTGCGCCTCCTCGCTCAGCGACCAGACAGGCGTCCAGGCCATGTCCTGCGCCTCATCGAACGGGTCAGGCACCCAGGTGAAGGGAGTGCCGCGGCCGCGCCACTCCTCACGGTTGCGGAACTGGTCTTCACTGAAGTGCTGCAGGGTGTCCAGCGGCACGGCGTCGGCGCCCAGTGCGCGGGCGGAGGTCACGATGTGCGCTTCGTCGCCCTGCCAGACGCCGGAGTACCGCTCGATGGCCTCGCCGAGAGCGCTCGCCCGGGCCTGCAGGTCACTCATGCCCTTGCCGGCGCTCTCGGTGCGCAACGCGCGCTGCGCCCGGCTGAGTTCCCGGGGCCGGCCAATCGCGAAATTGTGACCGGCGGAATAGACGTGCAACAGCTCTGACGACGTCTTCATCCGGGTCAGCTCCGACACGACGCCCGTGATGGGACTGACGAGGTGTCCGTACGTGTCGAGCATGTGGTAACGGCTTCGCGACCGGTACCCGCCGTCGGCACCCGGTGCCGCAGGCACGCTGCGCAAGGCCGGCGGCAGGTGTGCCGCAGTCGCCACCAACGTTGGGTCGCCACAGTCCGGGCATTGCGGGCGCCGGGTGAGACGGTGCTTACGGGATTCCAGGGCCAAGGGGTCGAAGCTCACGATCGTCGGCGGGTCGTCGGGCAGTCCGGCCATCCACTGCGTGACCCGCAAAACCGCCAGCCGGGCAGCCAGTCCCGTGGCCGTTGTGAGCCGCACGTCACCCATCACTGGGACGTAGTCCCGATGGGTCATTCTGGCGAGCGTGGCCTGGAGCTGCCGGTGGCCTCGGGCTCGCTGCACCAGGCAGCTCCAGCACGCGGTGTGCCGGGGTTCGAGGACGGGCGAGATCCAGGCGCTCTCCCCGGTCAGTTTGGCCACGAGCCAGGAGCTACGGGTCTTCAGAGCATCCTGGTTGAACGCCAAGATGTCCGGGTGGAGGAAATCGGATGTGAGCACGACGGTGAGGCCCGGATCACCGTCGCCAAGACGCAGGCCTTGCGCCGTCGCGGCTTCCGTGAACGCATCTGTGCTCGCGCCGCCGACGGCGACCGCGCGCACACTCCGGTTTTCGATCGCCTCGCTCACGGAGTCCGGAGCCACGCCGGCAAGTTCCCAGAACCCGGCGTCGTCGCGTTCGGAATCTCCCCACCGCTCGACTACGAGCCCGGCAGTGAGCAGCCGGTCCAGGCCGCGGTCCACGACGGACCCGGGAAAAGACGCCGCGAGCGCATGCCGCAGCGCCACGCGCGTCGCGCCCTTCAGCAGCAGAGGGGCCAACTGCTCGACGAGCTTGCCACGCAGCACCGTGTTGCGCCCCTGGGAGAGCAGGTACACCCCCGCTCCCGGAATGACTTCGACGCCCACGTGCCGCGGGAAGCGCACGATGCGACCAGCCATGACACCCGACTTTCTTTCCGGTGCGATGCAGCATGCGGCTTCACAGTCGCAACTGCGAGGCCGCATGCCTTTAGCAACTATGCGTCCCCGCTGATTACCAGGTGGGGCGGCTGTATCGCTGGCTGGGGCGCACGTCGAGCTCCTCGATCGCGATCTCCTCCTCGGAGACCTCGAGGATGTTGTCTTCCTTCTCCATAGTTCACCTCCCTGTCTGTGGGCGGACACCGCGTACGCTAGCTGCGCTGTTCGCCTGGGAACAGCTCGCTCGGACATGGCAACAATCACTGGTGCCGGACTGATCCTGACAAGCAATCAGGTCGTTGTTAATAATCTTTCCAGTACGGGCATGGGTGTTTGCACCAATGGTCACGGATGCAAACACCACTGGGAGTCTGAGAGTTCGTAGCGGCGCGCCCCCATCTCTCCCGACGGAGCAGGTGCCACCGTGGATCAGCCCCTCCTCGCCACCCTCACCGGCGACATCCCTGCCGAAGCCGCCCGCCTTCGAATCCCAGGGCGACTGGGAAAGCAACGCACGCGTGATGACAACACGGCTGGTGCCACGGGTCGGCGTTGTATCCCCTCATGGGTGCATCAGCGCCTACGTGGCGGGATGGATCCGCCGAAAGTACAAACGGCCGGCGGGCCTGAAGAAGCTGCACGGCGGACGGCCGATCGCCCGGGTGGTGTCGTGAAGCCCGAACCGGGCGATGCCGTGCTCCGTCGGCACCGGCGCGCCGGCGGAGCGTCGGCCGCCTTGGACGAGCGCGCAGGTTCTCCAGACGCTTGATCATGGTCTGCCCGGCCGGCCGCCCGTAGCGTCGCAGGCAGCCGTGCGGACGGCCGCAGCGCCGTCCACGACCAGAGCACGGGTCACCGGAAGGCAGAACATGCAGTACGAGCAGTTGGGCGCCACGGGGGTTTTCGTGTCCCGGATCGCTTTGGGCACGATGACGTTCGGCGGGGCGGGCACGCCGCCGTGGAGCCTGGTAGGTGGTCTGGACGAGAAGGCCGCGGACGAGCTTGTGGGCCTGGCTCTCGATGCGGGTGTCAACCTCGTCGACACCGCCGACATGTACGCCGCGGGCGAGTGCGAGGAGATCCTCGGCCGGGTGCTGGGCTCGAGGCGCCAGGACGTACTGCTTGCCACCAAGCTCTTCGCCCGCATGGGCACCGGCCCCAACGACGTCGGTCTGTCCCGGCATTGGGTCACCCGGGCGCTGGAGGACAGCCTGCGCCGACTGCGTACCGACCATATCGACCTGTACCAGATACACAGCTTCGATCCGCTGACCCGGGTCGAGGAGACGCTGGCCGCATTGGACGACGCCGTCCGGCAGGGCAAGATCCGTTACATCGGCGCCTCCAACCTGGCCGCGTGGCAGATGATGAAGTTCCTCGGTGCCTCGCAGCACAGCTCGCTGGAGCGCTTCGTGTCCCAGCAGGTGTACTACTCGCTGGCCGGACGGGACATCGAGCGGGAGATCCTGCCCATGGCCAGGGACCAGCAGCTCGCCACGCTGGTGTGGAGCCCGCTCGCCGGCGGGTTCCTGTCCGGCAAGTTCGACCGCAACGGCACCAGCGACGACACCGCGCGCCGCGCCATTGCCGACTTCCCGCCCGTGGACCGGGAACGCGGCTGGGACATCGTGGACGCTCTGCGCGTCGTCGCCGCACGCCACGGCGTGGGTGTGGCCCGCACCGCCCTCGCCTGGGTACTCGCCCAACCCGGGATCACGAGCGTGATCGTCGGCGCGAAGCGCCCCGACCAGCTCACCGAAAACCTGGCCGCCGTCGACCTCGTACTCACCGACGAGGACCTGGCAGACCTGGACGCGGCCAGCGCGCTCCCGGTCCCCTACCCCAACTGGTGGGACCAGGGCGCCCTCGAGCACCGGCCGCCGCTGCACTCCTGACCCGACGGCGACCGCCACCGGGACACATCGGCAGTCGGCCGCACCCCGGTTGAGCACCCATCGTTCGCGCTGCGAGCACAGCCGTGGCCGGGCGAGGCGAGGTGGCCGTGCTTGCCGGAGCCGGGACAGCACGGCGTAACTGACTGAGTATCAGAAAGCAATCGTGCGTCGATCGCCGGCCAGGAGCATGCGAGACGTCTTTGGCGTCCCGACGCAGACACCGAACCGAGAGACTTTTCACGGCTGTCACACCCGTGCACCGACCCGCGGCCGTTCCAACCGTCAGCGATCACCACGTGCGGCCTGGGCCACGGCTCCAGAGCCGGCAACTGCTCACCGCACCCATCACATTCAACCGTCCAACCACCTTCCGAGGATCCTTGATGACCCTGGTACCGGCGGCGCGCTCACGCAACAGCTCATCGGCCCCCAATCTCCAAGCGCTGATCCGGGCGCGAGCCATGCACGACCCAGTGCCGGAGGTCCCTGACGTGTCGCCGTGCTTCGCACGGCGCCACCCTTCGTGACGGTAAGCCGCGCGCTGCGCGTACCCGCACACCATCTTTCGCACCACCCGCCGCACACTGCCCCAGAGGAGAAAGAGCATGAGCCGCAGCGACGTCCTGGTAGACGCCGACTGGGTCGAGGCCCACATCGAGGACCCGAAGGTCGTCATTGTCGAGGTCGACGAGGACACCTCCGCGTACGACAAGAACCACATCAAGAACGCCGTCCGGATCGACTGGAAGTCCGACCTCCAGGACCCGGTCCGCCGTGACTTCGTCGACCAGGAGGGCTTCGAGAAGCTCCTGTCCGCGAAGGGCATCGCCAACGACGACACCGTCGTCCTCTACGGCGGAAACAACAACTGGTTCGCCTCGTACGCCTACTGGTACTTCAAGCTCTACGGCCACGACAGCGTCAAGCTCCTCGACGGCGGCCGCAAGAAGTGGGAGCTGGACTCCCGCGACCTGGTCGACGGCTCCGAGGTCCCCAGCCGCCCGGCGACCGAGTACAAGGCCCAGGCCCAGGACACCTCCATCCGCGCCTTCCGCGACGAGGCCGTCGCCGCGATCGGCAAGCTGAACCTGGTCGACGTGCGCTCCCCCGCCGAGTTCAGCGGCAAGCTGCTCGCCCCGGCGCACCTCCCGCAGGAGCAGTCGCAGCGCCCGGGCCACATCCCGAGCGCCCGCAACATCCCGTGGTCCACGAACGCCAACGAGGACGGCACCTTCAAGTCGGACGACGAACTCAAGGAGCTCTACGCGGAGGAGCAGGTCGACCTGGCGAAGGACACCATCGCGTACTGCCGCATCGGTGAGCGTTCCGCGCTCACCTGGTTCGTCCTGCACGAGCTGCTCGGCGTCCAGAACGTCAAGAACTACGACGGCTCGTGGACCGAGTACGGCTCCCTCATCGGCGTGCCGATCGAGCTCGGCGCCAACGAGTAACCCCACTCCCCTCCCTCCCCGCTCACAAAGGACAGCCTCTATGTGTGGAGCAAGGGCCGGCGGCCCCGACTCCTCGACGATCAAGCACGGCGAGACGACCATCCAGGGCAGCGTGACCCGTGACGGCGAGCCCGTCACCGGCTACGTCCGCCTGCTGGACTCGACCGGCGAGTTCACCGCCGAGGTCCCGACCTCGGCGACCGGACAGTTCCACTTCCACGCGGCCGAGGGCACATGGACGGTGCGCGCACTCGTCCCGGGCGCCACGGCGGACCGCACGGTCGTCGCGCAGACCGGCGGCCTGGCCGAGGTCGCCATCGCCGTCTGACGTCCCAACGCGCCTCTCGCACCGCTCGGCGCGGGGACGCGTCACGGGCTACGAGCCGCGGCGCCGACGTGACATCAGCCGCTCCGCGACGGGCGTCCGTCAGATTCCGATAGCTCGAAGGGCCGCACCCCAGGGGGTTGGACGCTTTCCTGGAACCGGGTGCGGCCCTTCTGGTCGTCCCGGTTTCCGGTCGTACCCCGAAGGTATGTACGCGTGCCCTTCTTGCCCAGCGCAGGTCAATCGGCCGGACTGTGACGCTGCGGCCAGGGGGTGCGGCATCACCGTGGCGATCAGCCAGCAGCAGAGAACCAATGTGCCATGACGCCCGTAGTGCGCTGTGACGCTTTCAGTCCCGGAAGGGGGAGGGCCGCGGTTGCGCCACTGGCGCCCAGTCGGCTGCAAGCCATGTCCACAACACCCCGTCACCTCATCCACATCACCCCGCTGTATGCGAGCCGACTCGCCGACGCGATGGAGGCAGGGCGGTCACGTGACTTCGCCACCGCCGTGCGCGCCGCGGACCGGCTGATGAGCGACATGGCCGAGGACGTCGAAGTGACCGTGCCACAACGTCTGGAGACGGAGCAGTTCCGGGCTGATCTCGCTTACCTGACCGGAGACTTCCTGCTCGCCACGAGGCTGTGGACGGCAATTGCGCGCTCCTGGACGGAACATACCGGCCTGCATGGGCGGAGCCGAATCGCCGCCTGCAACGCGGCGGCTTGTTGGATGGAGCTCCAGGGGGTCCAGGCTGTCGGTCTCGCCCCGCAGCTCCTCGACATGCTGCGCTTCGTTGCCGCACCGGAGCGCACGGCTGCGGTGAGAGCCGCGGTCGAGCGGCGACTCGGCAGGGTGTTCGTGTCGGTCCGTGTGTCGGCGGTGTGATCGGGCTCTGTGTGTCGTGAGTTGCCGGACCGCCGAGCGGGCTGAACCAAAGACCCTGGCCGGCGCCGCGAACCAAGGCCCACCAGCATGTACTGCGGGGCAGCACAACCAGGCGGCCGTCAACGGTTTGCAACGGATTCATATCCGATGCCCTCAGTGTGCTGATCGATCGATGTCCGGCACAGCCGGACAACAATGTCGTTTCTGGTCAAGTCCCGGGGCGCCGACAGTCAAATCCGGCCACGTATCCGGCTTAGCGTCCAGCCACCCCTGATGCCACTGCTTGCCAGAGGAGACCGGAGGAGACATGTCCACAACCGGGCGCTCGGGAACCACCCCGCGCTTCCCCGCGTACAGTTCGCACTTCCCTGAGGACACGCAGGCGTTCGTGTTCGCCCAGTACGCCTGTCAGGCGGGCTCACTCGGCCAGGCCGCGAACGGCGCCGCCACGATCGCGGAACTGTTCAGCGGGGAGCACCAGCCGGAGGTGCTGGACCGCGGATGGTTCACCGACACCGTCGGCGCTCACAATGTCGTCTGGCTGGCCTACTGGTTCGACCTGGAGGCGTACGACCGGTGGCAGCGGTCCGATCGTGTCCGCTCCGCCTGGGAACAGCTGCCCTCCGACGGCCCGGTCGGCCACTGGCGCGAGGTGTGCGTCATCCCGGTCGAGCGCAACGAGACCCTGCACACCCACCAGCGTGCCGACTACGCGACCAGCGGCCTGTCCCAGCACGAGGCGGTGGAACACCTTGAGACTCAGGTGCACGACTACTGGGGTGCCGCTCGCGACCGCATCGCGGACTCGGCCGTCGACCCGTTGGAGCCCGCTCTTCCCGTCTTCGAACCGCAGACCGCCCTCGAGCGCGACACGCTGGGTCGGCGCGTCACCGTCGAGGTGCCCGGGAACGTCGCCCTGATCCGGACGGCGCAGGACTGGTCCGCCAGCACCCTGTACCGCGAGAAGTACCTGGCCGACGTCAAACCGGCCAAGGACCGCGGTGTCGACTACCTCGCCACCCACCCGGACTCCGGCTGCATCGCCGCCCGCAATCTCGACGAGGAGTCGGCCGACGGCACATGGCTCGAGCGCACCTGCACCATCGCCTGGTTCGCCTCGCTCGAGCACCTCATGACCTGGTGCCGCTCACACCGCACCCACCTGGAGATCTACGCCAGCTTCTTCCAGATGGTCGGAGGCGGAGAGGGGCCCCTCGACGTCGCGTTCTGGCACGAGGTGTCTGTCCTGCCCAGCGGCTCGGTCACCACCGAGTACGTCAACTGCCACCAGGCGACCGGCTTCCTGTCGCTGACCGCCGACCACCGCAGCACCATCACCGTCTGACCGGGACCGGCAGCGTCCGGACCAAGAACAAGGAGACGAAGAACATGGTGGAGTACACAGGCACTTTCAAGGCCGCCGTGGTCCAGGCGGAGCCGGTATGGCTGGATGCCGATGCCACGATCGACAAGAGCATCGCCCTGATCGAGGAGGCCTCCCGGGCGGGAGCGCAGCTGATCGCATTCGGGGAGACCTTCATCCCCGGCTACCCCTGGTGGCTGTGGCTGGACTCGCCCGCCGCGGGCTTTGGGTTCTTCGGCCGCTACCACGAGAACTCCCTCACCCTGGACGGCCCACGCTTCCGGCTCCTGCTGGATGCGGCCCGTACGCACGGCATCTCCGTGATGGCCGGGTACAGCGAGCGCAGCGGCGGCAGCCTCTACATGGGCCAGGCACTGATCTCCGCCGACGGTGAACTGGTTTACTCCCGGCGCAAGCTCAAGCCCACCCACGTAGAGCGCACCGTCTTCGGCGAGGGCAACGGCTCCGACCTTTCCGTCCACGACACCCCGCTGGGCCGGGTCGGCGGCCTGTGCTGCTGGGAACACCTGCAGCCGCTGTCCAAGTACGCCATGTTCAGCCAGCACGAGCAGATCCACGTGGCTGCGTGGCCCAGCTTCTCGGTCTACAGGGGAGCCGCCTACGCACTCGGCCCGGAGGTCAACACGGCCGCCTCCCAGATATACGCCGTCGAAGGGCAGGTCTTCGTGCTGGCCCCCGGCTCGCTGATCGGGGACGCCGCCTTCGATCTGTTCTGCGACACCCCGGTCAAGCAGCAGCTGCTGCAACGCGGCGGCGGCTTCGCCCAGATCTACGGCCCGGACGGCAGTCCCCTGGCCGAACCGCTGCCCGAGGACGCCGAAGGCATCCTGTACGCCGACATCGACCTTGCGGCCATCACCATCGCCAAGGCCGCCGCCGACCCCGTCGGGCACTACTCCCGCCCCGACGTCACCCGCCTACTGCTCAACCAGACCCAGCAGCGCCCGGTGGAACACACCACCCCCAGCACAGAGAGCTGCGACGAGCCGACGCTGTCGGAAACGGAGACGGCCCAGGCCTGATGTGAGCCACCGTCAACCGCCGGCTCCGGGAAACGGTGCGGGGACCTGCCCCGCACCGTCTCGGGCACCAACCGGTAGGAGTACCCGCCACACCACAACCGGCGTGTTGGATCACGGCCAGGGAACCGCCTGGTGGCCACGGCCCGGGAGCGCACCCGGTTCGGTCGTAGCGGCATGCACGACGTGAGCGTCCTGCGCGGCGACGAGGTGATCGTGGAGTTCCACGGTCGCAGCCGCAGCATCAGGGAAACACAATCCAAGGAGTCGCATTGACCGTCGAACGGAAGACCTCAGAGGCCGCCGCGGCCCGCCGTGGGGAAACCCTGCCCGCGGAGCTGCTGGACGACGCCGAGCAGATGTCGCGCGAGGAGCTCGGAGCCCTCCAGCTCCGCCGCTTGCGCACGACACTGCGGCACGCGTACGACAACGTCGAGCTGTACCGCATGAAGTTCGAAGAGGCCGGGGTGTCGCCCGAGGACTGTCGCTCGTTGGAGGATCTGGCCCGGTTCCCCTTCACCACCAAGGCCGATCTGCGCGACACGTACCCCTTCGGTATGTTCGCTGTGCCCATGGCCGACGTCCGCCGCGTCCATGCCTCCAGCGGCACCACCGGCCGGCCCGACCTTGGGCCGGCGTCAGGGCAGGTCGCGCAGCGGGGCGTTGCCGCGCTCGAACAAGGCCTTGGCGCCGTAGCGGAAGGCGATGTTGCGGACGGCGGGCGGCATGGACCTGGTCCTGTCGCGCCGGTGGGTCTGCTGCTGCACCCACCGGGTGCGGGGGAGCCTGCGCTGGACGTACTGCTGGAGGAGGTGTTCGGTGTCTCCCCCGGTGGCCAGCACCTCGGCGAGGACCTGGGCGTCCTCGACGGCCATGGCAACGCCCTGGGCCATGTTGGGCGAGCTGGCGTGGGCGGCGTCCCCCACCAGCACGACGCGTCCGTGCGCCCATGTCTCGCCGCTGGCCTCCTCCACCGGTGAGAAGTACGCCTCATGGGCGGCGGGTGTGGCCAGCAGGTCCCGTACGCGCTGGTCGTAGCCGGAGAAGAGCCCGGGGAGACCGGCGCGAGTGGTCGGGTCCTTGGGTGCGGCGGCCGTCACGTCGGCGTAGCAGCACACCCGGCCCCCGCCGACGGGGTAGGCCAGGAAGGCCGTTCTCGGGCCCAGCCACACGGTCCACCGGTCGATGTCGGGAGCGTCGGTCAGGAAGCGCCAGCAGACCTGCCCGAGGTAGCGGGCACCGGTCGCCGGATCGACCAACTCGCGCAGGTCCGACCGTATGCCGTCCGCTCCCACGACCACGTCGTAACGGCCGCTCCTGCCGTCACTGAACTCCACGTCCACACCGTCGTCGGACTGCTTGAGCGAGACCAGGGTGATCCCGTGGCGGACAGGCACCGGCACGATGTCGTGCAGGGCCGCATGGAGGTTGGCGCGCGTGATGCCGACGCAACCGGCGGTACCTCTCCACAGTTCAGCCATGGCGATGTCGGCCAGCACCCTGCCCCGGTGGTCCATCAGCCGCTGCCCCGGCACGGGCGCTCCCGCCCCGCTGAGGTGGTCCCCCAGCCCCAGTGCGGTCAGCGCGCGGACACTGTTCCCGGGCAGGAAGAGCCCGGCTCCCGTGGCACGGCGCTCGGGAGAACGCTCGATGACGTCGACGGACATTCCCTCGCGGTGCAGAGCGGTGGCGGTCGCGAGGCCGGCGATACCGGCTCCGACCACAAGGACGTCAAGGGGGGTGGGCATTCGGATCTCCGTAATGTGGTGGCCTTGGGTGGTACGTCGTGCACTACGGCCCCGTCAGCGGCCAGGTTCACGGCCACGGGCCGCCATACGCTCCCCTGCCCTCCGGGCCTGGCCGCGGTGACCGCACCGCGGGAGAGGATGCCCTCGACAGGTGACTGGCCTGCTCAAACTCCGCACTTGGTTCGGTCAGTTGACGTCACAGGGTCCCGGAGCGCAATGCGAAGGCGACCGCGTGGGCGCGGTTACGCAGTCCCAGGCGGTTGATCATGCCGCTGATGATGTTCTTGATGGTGCGCTCGGAATAGCTCAGCTTCTGGGCGATCTCCGTCGTGTCCAAGCCGTCCGCCAGCAGGCGCAGCACCTCCACTTCGCGGACTTCAAGTCCGGACGGCATCAGCCCCATCGGCCCCAGCACGTCGCTGTGGACCGTGCCGATGTGATCGATCAGCCAGCCCTGGACCGAGGCGGGCAGCACGCCGCGTCCGTCGGCGACGCCTCGGATGGCCTTGGCGATTCGGTCGAACCCGGCATCCTGACGCCATATCACGCTGCGCAGGCCGAACTGCACCGCCCGCACCACCTGGCCCTCGCGCACACTTCCGGTGACCAGCACGATTCCCATGCCGGGCTTGACCGAGCGGGCGGACACCGCTTCCATGAGCAGCATCGTCTCGTCGGTGACGTCCACGGTCAGCATCACAACCACGTCCGCCCGCTCGTGCTCCTGCAGCGGCAGCACTGTCAGTTCCCGCTGCCTGCTCAGGCAGGAGGCCGCTCCCTCCCTCGTGACCGGGTCACTGGCAAGGATCGCGATCGAGATCACCCTCAAACACCCTTCCTGGGACGCATCACCGTGACGGCCGGGGCCGCGCCCCGTCGCGGAACCTTCCTGAAGGGTGAGGTCGAAGGCACGGAAGTCGCCACCGTCCTCAAGGCCCTCTTCGACCGGTTCCAGGACACCGCCCTGACCACCACCGAGGAACCCGTTCCGCCACGATCGCCGCCAGCGAACAGATCACCCGCCTCACGCCCGCCGGAATCCGCGTCGCCGAACACCTCGCCCTGGCACCACGTCGAGGGCGCGGCCCAGCTGAAGATCAGCGTCACCGCCTTCAGCGGTCGTCCGGAGTTCACCCCGCGTGGAGTCCCTGGGACGTCAAGCCTTGGCGCAGTGCCCGCAACGCATGGCTGGTGCGGGACTTCACCGTGCCGATCGGGAGTTTCAATGCGGCAGCGGTGTCCTCAACACTGCGATCGAGGTAGTACCGGTGAACAAGTACCTCGCGGTGGGGCGGGGTCAGGTCCGCCATCGCCCTCTTCAGCACGTGCGAGGTGAGCATGCGCTCGCCTGCATCGGGCACCACGTCCACGTCCACTTCCGATGCGCACAGCTCGACCGGACGGACGCGAGAGGCCCGGAGACGGTCGATGGCCAGCCGCCGCACCACGGTGAAGAGCCAGGGACGCGCGAGTCCTTGGGTGGAGATGAGCCGATCCGCGTGGCGCCAGGCCCGTAACAGCGCCTCCTGGACAAGGTCTTCAGCGCTGTGGACGTCACCCAGGGTGAGTGTCTTGGCGAAGCGCAGCAGGTCGGCTTCCTCCGTACTGATCGCCAACATGAAGTCCTGGCCTCTGTCCGGGACCACGTTCCTGGAGCCTGCGACGTGGTGCGCAACGCTGCCGGACAACGAGGCGACTGCGGGCAATTTCTCGTCTTCCTTCAGAGTGATCGAAGACGTGACGTACATGGTGGTTCGACCGAGCCTTTCAGGCCACGCCGATTGCTCGCGCGGCGGCGGGTCGGCGTATGGATGACAGCTGGGAACGTCCCCTGATGTACCGCCGCGTCGGAACGCCCGAGAACGTCTCGCATGCTTCTGGCCCTCGATGGACGCACCGTTGCTTTCTGATACTCAGTCAGTTCAGACGGAGGTCGACGACCTTCAGACCTCAAGCCCGGTGACCCACAGCCCCGGCCCGGCGGCGCGGGCCCGGGCGGTCACTTTCACGCCGCTCCGCCACCAGTGCGGCAAGGGCGGCGACGAGCGCATCCACCCAGGACGACGGCCGGCAGCAGGGGCACGGTCATAAAGTCACCTCGGCCCGGGAGAAGGGGTTCGGTCGGCGCCGGATCGGCATCGGCGCCCTGATCGCGTCCAGGGAGACGGACGTGAAGGGGTCTGGACACCGGCGGAGCCGGCGGCAGCACCCCGGCCGACCGCGGGGGCCGTAGTGGACCACCAGGCGGACCACGCACCGCTGACATGGCGTCTCGCCTATCGATCGCGATCCTCGCCAGTGACCCGGTCACCGTGGAGGGAGCCGCCTCCTGCCTGAGCCGGGTTCGACAGAATCGCCAAGGCCATCCGAGGCGTCGCCGACGGACGCGGCGTGCTGCCCGCCTCGGTCCAGGGCTGGCTGATCAACCACATCGGCACGGTCCACGGCGACGTGCCGGAGCCGATGGGGCTGACGCTGGGCGAGCAGTTCCCCGAAACTGGGTGCCGACGACGTCTCGGGCACAGGCCCCAATGATCAACGTGCCGAGCCTGAGATCAACTCAGGACGCTGCGGCCAACGACCACCGAACCGCTCACCCTTGATCATGCTGGGGTGGGTCGTCCTACCGATCCGCGGGGCGGGATCGGGCCGCAGCGCCCGGAAGTTGTTTCAGCGGGCCTTTGTCGATTCGGGCTCAGTAGGCGTAGAGAGTGAACTTTTCCCAGCCGTTGTTGGCGGGTCGGTTTGCGATCAGGGGCGCGGTGCCGTTGTTGGAAGTCACGTACATGTTGTTCGCCCCGGCAACCAGACCGACGGTACCGTTGGAATTCTTGATCATGCGGAATGTCTCCCAGCCCTTGGCGACAGTCCGGTTGGCGATCAGCGGCTCCGTGCCGGCGCTCTCCGCCGTGACGAACAGGCCGTTGACTTGCGCACGCAGCTGAACCTGGTCCCCACTGAGATAGATCACGTCGAACGCCTCCCATGGCCCGACCTGCGCGCGGTTGGCGATGAGGGGCTGCGTGCCGGCGCCCTCCGCCGTGACGAACAGGCCGTTGTTCGCCTTGAAGCTTACGGTGGTGGGGCGTTCCGTCAGTCCGAGCAGGCTCGTCAGGGACTGGTTGGGGACGAAGTTCGACTGCAGCGTGCTGTTGCTGACGGAAGCCGACTGGAATCCGCTCGGTGCTGAGGCGATGGAGCCCGAGCAGTTGGAGCCCTTCACATGGCCCACGTGGGTGGAGTTGTCGGTGTTGCCGGTCACCGTCCAGTCTCGGACGCCGTTGGCGACGAACCCGTAGCCCATGTGCGCGCCCTCGAGCTTGTTACCCGTCACGGTGGCGCCGTAGTTGACGACGGTGGAACCACATCCCCAGGGCAGCGGGCCCATGGGCACTGCGATCTTGATCAGGGAACCCGCGGCGTTGATCGTGTTGCCCGACACCACGGTGTCCGTGTAGTTGCCTCCGGCCGGGCCGTAGTCGACCATGTTGATACCGCCGAGCATCACCTGGGTTGCGGCGATGATCGTGTTGTTCCGGACAGTCGAGCCGGGAGCACCGAAGATCACGATGCCGCCGTCGGTGGCATCCCGGATGGTGTTGTTCTCAACCAGAGTGTTGCCGCAGTCCAGGGAGATGCCGTCCGCCCATGTGTCCGGCGCGTCCGTGCCGGCGTCGGTGAGCAGATTGCCGGACAAGGTGGCCTGCTGGCACCCGGGTACGCCGCCGGTCGAGTCGCCGCCGAACAGGTGGAGGTCCGACCAGCCGCGGGTGTGGTGGGCGTAGACGTTGCGCACGGCCTGGCCGGTGCTGTTGCCACCCATCTCGATCAGCGCGTCAGAGTTGGGAATCCGTCCGTACTGCGGGCGGGAGCCGTCCACTTCGACGTTCTGCAGAACCGCGCCGGACTGGTCGTGCCCGAAAACGGCCATCGCCAGGGTGGGGCTGGCGACCCGCAGGATGGCGCGGGTCCCGTCGGTGGGCAGCCCCTGGGTCTCGATTCGCTGCTGAGCGGCAGTGAAATAGATGGTCTTGCTGAGGTTGAAGACAGCTCCCGGGCAGAGTTCCGCCACGTCTCCAGGGCCTACCAGTGCAGCGGTGATGTCGGCGTCTGTCCCAGAGGATATGCAACCGGCCGCGGAGGCCGGAGAGGTGGTCGGGCCGAACCACGTCAGACCCGTGACGGCCATGCCCAGAACGGTTCCGATCACCAGAGCCGAACGCCGCCGAGTGCGGGGCGTACCAGCAGAGCCCAGGCGTCCGTCGCGCCTCCCTCTGACTGCGGCTCCGACTCCGGCGGCTCGGCCTCGAGCGGCCTCGCGTGATTGGCGGGACAGTGGTCGTAGCTTCATCTTTTTCCTTCGACATGAGCTGGATTCAATCCACGTGAAAAGTTGCGGTACGTCAAAATCCCCTTGGCGACGCACCGCCAACTTCCCGCGGCCGCATGCTAGGGCCGTAATTCGGAGAAGGACGCGTCCGCGCCCGCGCCGCCGTACGCGAGGGAAGTAATCCAGGTCCTGCCGGGCAGAATCCGGCGCGGCCGGGCCGCCTGCCGCGCCGGGATTCCTACGGTCGTTGCTGCACAGCGGCTTTCAGGACCTCGGGTCACCGTGGACGGCACTCGCACCCCGGAGAACCGGAGGTATGTCGCCGTGCCGGCCGGGGGGACACCACGCGCGGTGCTCCCCCGGCACTGAACCCTCCCGCCGTCGTCGGCGGTGACCACCACCCGTCACGGACGACGAGCACCGCGCGCGGGACCCGCGGCGCTGCGGCTCGGCCGTCCGCCCATGCCGGACCGGTGGCGCCGCAGTGAGAAGTGGGGATGAGGGTTCGGGCTGCCGCCGAACGAAGAGTGGAGCAGAGGCACATGGAACGCACAACGAGGCCGGCAGTCAGGGGCGAGGAACCCGCCGTGGACCTGTTCGGCAACGTCATTGGGCCGCGGGAGCCGTCGGTCGCGCGCACCGCCGGGCACGACGAGGGCGAAGCGCTCGGGGAGCGCCGTCTGCCATGGCAGACGCGCCGAGACCGCGGTCGCGAACGCACCAACCGGGCGGAAGCAGCCCGGCACCAGCCCGCAGAACAGATCTCCCGACAACGCGATGCGGACGGGGAGCACGGCGTCGTCCCGGCACAGGAGCCTGTCGGCGAACGCCCAGGAGGTGGACCAGAGCGGCTGGCCAGGCTGCTGCACAGGATCCGCGCCTCGCGGAGCCACACACCGGCGGAACCGGGAGCGGGCCTGCACGGCGGACCAGACGAACGGGATCCGGAGCGGAACGCCCGGATCTCCCGGCCCGTGGTCACTGCCTGCGCACTGGTGGCCTTCGCGCTGGCCGCTGTGTCGTTCCTGGCATTTTCCGGCAAGAGCGGGACACAGGCTCGCCCTTCCGTGCACCCTACCGGGGCATCGGTCGGCGATTTCGCCGCCGAGGTGATGCCGGGCGGGTCAGCGTCCGCCACGGGCGACCCCACGCCCGTTAGCTCCGGGGCGAAGAGCCCGGCGCGGGGGCCCGCCGTGGCGAGCGGCACCGCCTCCGACCCGAGCGCCGGAGCGCCAGGCCCGGCCGCCTCCCGCGCGACCGGGGTGGTGGCAGGAGCGACGGCCGATGCGACAGCCGAGCAGGGTACGTCCGCCACCGAGTCGAAGGCCGCAGCCGGCCGCATGATCGTCGGCTACGCGTCGTCACGGTGCATCGAGGTGGCCGCGCACGACGGAACGGACGGCTCCCCGTTGCGGCTCTGGGACTGCGGTGGCGACGCCTGGCAGAAGTGGGTGTTCCGGTCGGACGGCAGCGTGCGTTCCATGGGCCTGTGCATGGACATTGCGAACGCCTCGACCGCGAACGGCACCATGATTCAGCTGGCCCGTTGCAACGGCGGTTGGGCACAGCGGTTCACCGTGAACAGCACGCACAACCTGGTCAACACCCAGATCGGGAAGTGTGTCGATGTCACTGACTCGGCCACTGGCAGTGGAGCTCGACTGCAGCTGTGGGACTGTGCAAGCACGTCCAACCAGAGGTGGACCCTGCGCTGAGATGTTCTGGATCTTCATCGAGTCGATGGGCGAGCTCAGCTCCGCCTCCGTGGCCATCGGCATCGGCGGTCTCGCCGCCGGTCTGATCCCGATGGTCTGGTACTGGAAGCAGGGAAGCGACTACTACCGGCCGGCGAAGCTGGACGCGACCCGCGCCGTCACGACGGACTACGTGCCCGACGGCCACCCCGCCTCGGTCACCGAGCGGTCCCATACAGCTGCTCGACCAGGCCAAGAAGACCTACCCGACCATCTCCAAGACCTGCGTCGACACCGGATTCAAGAACGCCGTCATCGAGCACGGCACCACTCTCGGAATCGACGTAGTCGTCAACAGAACCCCGAAGCCCCCAGGTTTCAGGTTGTCAAAAGGCGTTGGGGAGTGGAACGAAGTCTCGGTTGGCGCGATTACGAGGCCCTTCCCGCCAGCTCCGAAGCCATCATCCACGTCGCCTCGATCGACAACCTCGCCAAGCGCATATAACGGACGAGACCACCCCCTCCTGGCGAGGCACCTACTAGCGCATAAGGGTAATCGACCTAAATCAAATGCCCTCTGAGATTGACACACGCGCTCCCGGCTTCACCAGGCCCCGAACATCGACACGTCAAGGCCCAGGTCATATGCTGCCCCAAGATTCCAAGTTGACCCGAAGGGATTCGAAACGCAGGCCCGGCACGGAAGTCCACGCGTGATACGCGCGGTGCACAGGTGCCGACTCGAAGGCAGGCGGGGAAGGGCGTTAGTTTGGTGCGGTTCGCGGTACTGGGACCGGTCAGCGCGTGGCGTGGCACGGAAGAGATCGAGCTCGGCCCGCCGCAGCAGCGGGCGATGCTTGCCGCGTTGCTGCTGGCAGAGGGCGCCCAGGTGTCCGTCGGCGCACTGGTCGACGCCGTATGGGGGAGCACCGTACCCGCCTCCGCGGTGTCCACGCTGCGCACCTACGTCCACCGGCTGCGGCAGTTGCTGGAGCCGGGTGTCGACAAGGCGTCGTCCGTGATTCAGTCCGTCGGCGACGGCTACCGTGTGCACACGACGCCGGACGAACTGGACCTGGGAGCCTTCCGGCGCTTTCTCGCGCAGGCTGAGCAAGCCCGCAGAGCCGGGAACGTCAAGGGCACGGCGGGGCACCTCCGTGACGCGCTCGCGCTCTGGCGGGGACCGGCGCTGGCCGGCCTCCGGGGCGAGTACGCCGAGAACCAGCGACAGCGGCTCAGTGAGTTGCGGCTGTCCGCGCTGGCGGCGCGTCTGACGGCCGAACTGGAGCTGGGTGCCCACGCGGAGATCACCGGGGAGCTGACAGATCAGGTCACCGATCACCCCCTGGACGAGCGGTTCCGGAATATGCTGATGCTCGCCCTGTACCGGTCCGGCAGGCAGGCAGCGGCTCTCGACACCTACCGGGAGGCGCAGGCACTGCTCGCGGACGAACTCGGCGTCGATCCGGGCCCGGAACTCCAGGCCACGTACGAGCGGGTGCTGCGAGCCGACCCGGGACTTTTGGGCCCTGCCGCCCCGGCCGAGCCCGCTGCCGTGTCCCTCCTCCCTCCTGAGGGTAAACTTGCCGTCCCGGCACAACTGCCCGCGGACCTGGCCGTGTTTGTCGGCCGGGAGACCCAACTGGCTGAGGCGACCCGCCTGGTCCCGGGCGGTACGGTAGTGATCAGCGCCATCGCGGGCATGGCCGGCGTCGGGAAGACGGCCTTCGCGGTCCACTGGGCGCGGCAGATCGCCCACCTCTTTCCCGACGGTCAGATCTGTCTCGATCTGCGCGGCTTCGATCCCGACGGAGTCCCGGTCCCGCCGGACCGTGCGCTGCGCACGGTCCTCGAGGCGCTCGGTGTCCCGCCGCAGAGCCTTCCGCAGGACCCGTCCGCGCTGGCGGCCCACTATCGCACCCTGATCGCTGACCGGCAGATCCTGCTGTTGCTGGACAACGCCCGCGACGCCGAACAGGTACGACCGCTGCTACCCGGGGCACCCGGCTCACTGGTTATCGTCACCAGCCGGAACCGGCTGGCCGGGCTGATCGCCAAGGACGGTGCGTTGCCTCTCCACCTCGACGTGCTCTCCCCGGCCGAGGCCCGTGACCTGCTCGCCCGCCGCTTGGGGCACCGGCGCGTCGCGGCGGAGCCGGAGGCGGTGGACGAGATCATCGAGCTGTGCGCCCGGCTGCCGCTGGCACTGGCGGTCACAGCAGCCCGTGCCGCCGTCCAGCCCGCCTTTCCCCTCGCGGCCGTGGTCGACGAACTGTGCGACAGCCGGGGCAGACTGGACGCCTTCAGCGACTTGGACACCGCCGTCGACGTACGGGCCGTTTTCTCCTGGTCGTACCACGCGCTGACCCCGGACGCCGCCCGGCTGTTCCGCCTGCTTGCCGTGCATCCCGGGCCCGACATCTCCCTCCGCGCCGCCGCAAGCCTGGCCGGGCTCACCGTCCAGCAAGTCCGGCGGCTGCTCGCCGAGCTGACTCAGGCACACCTGGTGGACGAGCGCACCCCGGGCCGCTTCGCCTCCCACGACCTGCTGCGCGCGTACGCCGGCGAGCTGGCCGGGACCGTCGACGATCCGGAGGAACTGCGGGCGACCCGTCACCGGATATACGACCACTATCTGTACAGTGCGGTCGCGGCGGGGAACCCCACCCTCTTCATCAGGCACCGGATCGCACTCACCCCACTGTCCCCGGAAGTGTGTCCCGAGGAGTTCACCGGCTCCAAAGAGCGGGCCTCGGCCTGGTTCGCCGCCGAACAACCGGTACTGCTCGCGGTCGTACATCAGGCCGAAGCCGCCAGGTTCGACCAACACACCTGGCAACTTGCGTGGGCCATCGAGCTCTACCTCGGCAGGCACGGCCAATGGCGCGAACTTGAGAGCGCCCTCCTCATGGCAATGGCAGCGGCCCGACGGCTCGCCGACCCAACCGCCGAGGCCCACGTCCTGCGCGGTCTCGCGCAGGCCGAAAGATATGCCGGGGAGACCAAGTATTCGCGGACGCGCCTCGAGCGGGCCATTGAGCTGTTCGGCAGAGCCGGGGAGAAGACCGCCGTCGCCGAGACCCACCGTCAGCTCAGCGCCGTACTGGAGCAACAAGGTGATCTCGAAGCAGCCCTGCACCACTCCAAGCTGTGCCTGCACCTACTCCCCAGCACCCCAGACAATGACAGGCTGCGAAACGCGGCGCTTCTCGGGGTCGGCTGGTGCAACGCTTTGCTGGGCCGCTACGAGGAGGCAATCCACCACTGCCAGACCGCACTGGCCTTCGCCCAAGAACAAGGTGACGACTACGGCGCGCTCCACATTTTCCACACCATCGGCTACGCCCAGCACCACCTAGGTCAGTACGCCGAGGCTGCCGACTGCTTCGAGCACGCCCTGGAACTCATCGGAAGGGAGGGCGGCATTCCCTGGGCAGAAGCCACGACCCTCAAGCACCTGGGCGACACCTGGCTGAGTCTCGCCCGCCCGGACGCGGCGCGCACCGCGTGGACCAACGGTCTTCACATCCTGGAAAAGCTCAGGCATCCCGACGCCGACCTCCTCCGCGCGAGGTTGCGTGAGCTCGACAAGCCGAGCGGTCCCGCCAGAAGCCATGCTCACGACGTATAGCCAGGGACTGTCAAACGATTGGCTGGGACTGCAAATCGTTCGGTGTAACTCCCGATCATGGAAGATGCATCGATGAATAGTGACAACGTGAACGAGCCGGAGACAGCCGAGTCGGTTGCGTCGGCGTCGGCCAAGCCCGTGGACGACCAGCTGATCGACGAGCTGGTGGGCCGGGCGCCCAGTGGTGGGACGAGTTGCACGTACGCGATCCGTACAACCTCGAAGGCCACCTCCAGGTGCTGCACTACTACACCTCCCGCTGGCACGGCAGCCACGGCTCAATGTACGACTTCGCCCACCACGCGGCTGGAGTGGCACTTCCAGGTTCCCCGCTGCCGGTCCTGATGCAGTACGCCCGCGTCGAGGAGTACCGCTGCATTCTGGACAGGGGCAAGGGGCAGCAGTCCGCCCTCTTCGGCATCGGTCAGCACTGGGACCACGACGGTGCCGTTCGCGACGTACGCCGCACCTGGGAACGCTGGATAGCCGCCCGCGTGGACGGCCCTGTCGTTCCCGCAGAGGTGCAGGCCCTCAACTCACTGGCTCACGCCGCCTGTCACGCGGGACACCTTGACCTCGCCTCCGTACTGTTCCGGATGCTCGGCAACCGCGCGACACGAACACCCTGGTCGTGCACGGGAGACCCCGAGAAGCAGTTCATCAAGTGGCGCAAGGAGTCGTTGCGGGGCGAGTGAGGTGCCGTCGGCGTCGGCGCGTTACGCGCCACTTCAGTGGCCGCGTCGCTCCTTCACTCCTGCCCGCGGGTGGACCTGCGCCCGATCGCGGAGCGGTGTGTGGGACGCGCTCCGTCGGCGAGGGGGCGCAGCAGCGGGGCCAAGCGGAAGTCGACCACCTCTCCGCCGCACGGAGTAGCCCGCCGCCCCACCACCCGCGGTGCCGGCCGATCTGCGCCTGTCCACCCGACCGGTGGACCAGACCCTGGCGGCCGTGCCGAAGGACTCGGCGGCCAGGGAACACCGACGTCGGCAGGTCGTCGCCGGTGCCTACCCGGCGCGGCACGAACCACCCGTGGTAACCATCGCGGCGATGGGCGCGGTGATCACCGAGGCACTCTCAGCCGCCGACCGCCTGGACGCAATGGGGCTCGGTGCCGACGTGGTCTGCGTGACCAGTCCCGGGCTCGTCTTCCGTGCTCTTCAGGCGCGGCAGGGGCGACAGAAGGGATCCGACTGGATCCTCAAGCAAGCTTTCCCCGCCCGACGGGCGCGACCACTTGTCACCGTCCTGGACGGGCATCCGCACACGCTGGCCTTTCTGGCGTCGGTCAACAATGTGCGCAGCACCTCCCTGGGGGGCACCTCCTTCGGGCAATCCGGCACCATCGAGGACCTGCACCGCTTCCCCGGGCTCGACACGGACAGCGTCGTCGGCGCCGCTCTCGATTTGATCGACTGATCCCCGGTGGCCCCTCGCCGGCAAGCCTGGGGTAATAGGCCGCGCGCCGAGGCGACCGTTCCAGTGAACGAGCTTCTCGCCCGCAGCACGCGGGCCACCCGCTCCATCGGGCTGGTCCGGACACTGGATGACGGGTGCAACGAGGCCGACTTGCTCCCTCATCTCGGCGAGACGCACCCCACGGCCGAGCGTCCGGCCGCCGCCGTGGGCCGTGGCCGTGAGCCGTGAGCCGTGGAGAACATGCCCCCACAACTGCCGGGGGCCGCCCCGGTTATGCCGGGGCGGCCCTGGTGGGTTCGGAGCCGGCAGGTCAGACCTGGCCGGCCTTCTCCAGTGCGGTGCAGCAGGTGTCGACGATCAGGCGGGTCACGACGTACGGGTCGACGTTGGCGTTCGGGCGGCGGTCCTCGATGTAGCCCTTGCCGTCCTTCTCGACCTGCCACGGGATACGCACCGACGCGCCGCGGTCCGATACGCCGTAGCTGTACTCGTTCCACGGGGCGGTCTCGTGCAGGCCGGTCAGCCGGTCGTCGATGCCCGCGCCGTAGTTCTTGACGTGGTCCAGCGGCTTGGAGCCCTCACCGAGCGACTCGCACGCCGTGATGATCGCGTCGTAGCCCTCGCGCATCGCCTTCGTCGAGAAGTTGGTGTGCGCGCCCGCGCCGTTCCAGTCGCCCTTCACAGGCTTCGGGTCCAGCGTCGCGGAGACACCGAACTCCTCGGCGGTGCGGTAGAGCAGCCAGCGGGCGATCCACAGCTGGTCCGAGACCTCCAGCGGGGACAGCGGGCCGACCTGGAACTCCCACTGACCCGGCATGACCTCGGCGTTGATGCCCGAGATGCCCAGGCCCGCCATGAGGCAGTTCTCCAGGTGCGCCTCCACGACGTCACGGCCGAAGATCTCGTCTGCGCCGACACCGCAGTAGTAGCCGCCCTGCGCGGCCGGGAAGCCGCCGACCGGGAAGCCCAGCGGGCGGTCGCCCTCGAAGAAGGTGTACTCCTGCTCGATGCCGAAGATCGGCTCCTGGGCCGCGAACTTCTCGGCGACCTCGGCGAGCGCGGCACGCGTGTTGGACTCGTGCGGGGTCATGTCCGTGTTCAGGACTTCGCACATCACCAGGACGTTGTCGCCGCCGCGGATCGGGTCCGGGCAGGAGAAGACCGGCTTGAGAACGCGGTCGGATGCGTGACCCTCGGCCTGGTTGGTGCTGGATCCGTCGAAGCCCCAGATCGGCAGCTCTGCGGCGCTATCGTTGATGATCTTTGTCTTGGAGCGGAGCTTAGCGGTCGGCGATGTGCCGTCGGTCCAGATGTACTCAGCGCGGTAACTCATGGCTCTTTTCTTTCCTTGATTTCCGGGGCAGGAAGGCCCTGTCCCGGTGTGGGTGGGTGATAGCCGGCTGGGATCCGCCGGGCCTTTGGGCCCGGCGGATTCCGGCAGCGCGGCGGATTGGTGGGTCTGTGGGTGCGGATTCGTGCGGGAATCCGGCAGCGTCAGGCGGTCTGCTTCCTGGCCCGGGGAGTTGCCGAGGCGGGATCGGCCGCCCGCCTCAAGGCCTCGATGACCGTGGTGTGGCGGCCGTTCTCCGCGTCGGTGAGCGGGGTCCCGCCCCACCGGTCAGTGGCAGCCAGGTCGGCGCCCTGCTCCAACAGATAGGTGACGGCGTCGAGATGCCCCTCGGAAGCTGCCAGGTGGAGGGCTGTGCGCCCGTCGTAATCACTGGCGGAGGGCGCGACTCCCGATGCCAGACAGGCACGTACTCCGTCGGCGTCGCCCTTGCTCGCCGACCACAGGAGCTGGATCGTTCCCTCGATCGCCGCCTGGTTCTTCTGCAGCCGCGGGTCGCGCTTGCCCTGCCGGTCGTCTCCTACGAGGGAGTCGTAGACGTGGAAGTTGTACTTGGCGACCAGTTGCTTGCAGAACTCGATGCCGCGCACGGAGTTGCCCAGTGCGTCGAGGCGGGGCGACCAGATGGCGATCCCCATGACCTGCGGGACGACGAGCATGAGGGCCCCGGACACGCCGCTCTTGGCCGGCAGGCCGATGGTGAAGGCGAACTCACCGGAGTAGTCGTACATGCCGCAGGACGACATGAGGGACAGGCACTTCTGTACGGTGCCGGTCGAGAAGACCCGGTCGCCGGACAGGGGCACGACGCCGCCGTTGGCGAGAGTGGAGGCCACGGAAGCCAGCGCACCGGCGTCGAGTTCGACGGAACAGCACTGGAAGTAGAACTCCAGGGTCTCGATCAGGTTCGTGCCGGCCGGGAAGGCACCGTGCTCGCGCATGAAGTAGCCGAGGGCGAAGTTACGGTCCGCCGTCTGCCGCTCGGAGAGGTAGACGGCGTTGTTGAATCCGACGGGGCTGCCGCCCGACAGCCGCCGCCAGGTGTCCGCGACGTAGTCGAAGCGGTCGGCCATGTCGAGGGAGGCCTCGATGAGCGAACAGCTCATGATGGCACCGGAGTTGATCATCGGATTGTGCGGGAGCCCGTTCCCGTTGACCGACAGTTCGTTGAATCCGAGTCCGCTCGGCTCCCGTCCCACGTGCCGGTGGACCACCTCGGCGCCGTGTCCCTCCAGCGTGAGGCAGTAGTTGATCGGCTTGCACACCGACTGCACGCAGAAGCTCTGACCGAAGTCGCCGATCGTGAACCGCTGGCCGTCCACCGTGCAGATCGCGATGGCGAACTGGTCGGGCGCCACCCGTTTCAGCTGGGGGATGTAGTCGGCCACCTGGCCGCGCCTGTCGGGCAGCAGACTCTCGTAGATCTCGGTGATGTCGGCCATGAAGGAGGGAAAGTCCGGGATGACGAGTTCGCCGGTGATGGCACGGGCCAGCAGTCGTCGGTTGCGCTGGCACAGCTTGGTGAACCGTGCGAGGTCCAGCCGTTGGCCGTCGCCGTCCGACTCCTCCGGCGAAGCCCAGATGTCCCTCATGCGCGGGTCTTCGGGAGTGATGCCCGCCTTTCGGAGCCGCTCCATGATCTCGACGCGCGAAATGCACCCCTTGGCATCCTTCTTGAAGGAGTCGAACAGCTCCCGCACTGCGCCGAGGTCCTCGTCCGTGCCCTTCCCCGCCCGCCGCACGGTGTCGGTATCAGGGGTGCTGCCGGCGCTCCTCACTTTGACGTCGCTCCCCGTTCTTCTCGACCGTGGCGGACCTGCCCGTGCAGGACCACGGGTTGCTTCACGCCCGTGGCCGGTGCGGCATCATTCGCCCAATCGCCTGTGTTCTGCGTCGTGTTGTTCTGCCTGACGGTGCCGCGTTTTAACTCCAGCTCGATCGCCCCGGACGAGGACGCGGCGGCCGGGGCCCTCCCGCCTGTGGCAGCATCACTACCAGCGTCGCTGCCGCAGGCAGACAGCAGAACAGTGCCCGCAGCGGTAAGCGTGACCGCACGTGGTTGGAACATGGGGAGCCCCCGGTGGAAGAGAGACGGTTGCCGCGCGGCCTCGAAGCCGGCGCCGACAACCCCTGCTACGGGGCGCATCGACTGCAGGATTCACCTGCGGCGGCCTGATACACAACCGTGACAACTTCTCTACGCTCCCCCACCGGCAATCCCTGGACCGTGTCGTCCCCGGCATCGCCGCGGACAAGCTCCAGGGAATGTTCGCCGCGGCCGGCTGGCAGGTCATCACCCTCAAATACGGGCATCTGCTGGGCGTTCGGTTGAGCGGCTGTACGGCCCTGGGTTCGCCGCCGACCCCATGGCGTCGTATGCCCGACTGCGCGCCCGCCGCTCTGTCGCGACCGTGGAGATATCACCCGGTGTACGCGCCTGGCTGGTCACCGGCTACGAGACCGCTCTGGAGGTGCTGCGCAGTCCGGAGCGCTTCTCCAAGGACCCGCGCCGCTGGCGGGCTCTCGCCGACGGGACGGTGCCGGCGGACAGCCCGGTCGTGCCGATGATGATGCCCGAACGCCCTGTGGGCCGACGGGGAGGAGCACAGCCGACTGCGCGGCGCCATCACCGACAGCCTCGGCCGCGTGGACCCCGACGCGCTCAGGGGGTACGTGGAGCACAGCGCCGACACCCTCATCGACCGGATCGGGCCCAGGGGACGGGCGGATCTGCTCAACGAGTACGGTGCCGTCCTGCCGTTGCTGGTCTTCAACCGCTCACTGAGCGCGAACGGCTCCGTCAAAATCTGGGAGGAAGCCGACTGCAAGAGCAGGTCCGCCACGGTCCAGGGCAACGTGAACAACCTCGCCGACATTCGGTTCACCACGATCAAGTCGATCCGCTTCGCAGGCTGACCACTGTCTCCGGGGCGGGCGGGCAAATCCCCCTTGCACCGCCCGCCCCGGGCTCCACACGAGCTGAAGGAGGCGTGTGCTCCGGCACCGCGGTGGAGAACCCGGGATGCCCGGCACATTGAGGCCGGCGCGGACGCCGGCCTCTCCGGCGAAGGAGGCAGCCCATCACCACCGTCCCTGAACAGTCCGAGCGATTCGAGCAGGTCGCCTCCGACTCGTTCGCCCCGCTGCGCATCCGCCCCCACAAGAGGACCGACGCCACCAGACCGGCCGGCACTCTGCGGAGTGCTGCGGTGTCAGGAAGCGGCGAGGATGAGGTCGGAGGCCTTCTCGCCGACCATGATCGAAGGGGCGTTGGTGTTGCCGGAGGGCACCGACGGCATGATCGAGGCGTCCGCGACGCGCAGCCCTTCGACGCCGTGCACCCGCAGCTCGGGGTCGACGACGGCGAGCGAGTCCTGTCCCATCCGGCAGGTGCCGACCTGGTGGTGGTATGTGCCGACGGCCCGGCGAACGTAGGCGCGCAGGTCGTCGCGAGTACGTGCCTCGGGCCCCGGCGCCACCTCGGCCTTGCGCCAGGCGTCGAAAGCGGCCTGTCCGCCGATCTCGCGGCAGAGCTCCACGGCGTCGACCAGCGCTTCGAGGTCGTACCGCTCGGAGAGTACGTTCGGATCGAGCAGTGGCGCCTTCCGCGGATCGGCCGACGCAAGCCGCAGTGTGCCGCGCGAGAGCGGTCGTACGATGCCGGGGGCGATGGTGTAGCCGTGCTCCGGCACCGGATAGGACTCCGCCGGGTAGACCAGGTGCAGGAAGAGCGGCTGCAGATCGGGGCCCGGGCGGCGGGCGTCGGTGGAGGCGAACAACTGGCTCTCCAGCAGGTTGGCCTTGCCGGGCGGCAGCGGCCGGGAGGCCTCGTACACGTTGCTGACCAGCAGGTGGTCGTGCAGGTTCTCGCCAACGCCGGGCAGGTCCACGGTCACCTCGACGCCGACCTCGCGCAGGTGCTGCGCGGGGCCGATGCCGGAGAGCAGCAGCGTCTGCGCCGAGCCGATGACGCCGCCGCTGAGCACGACCTCGGCGGAGGCGTACGCCCGGTGCACGGCGCCGTCGGCTGCGTACTCGACGCCGACGGCCCGGCCGCCCTCCATCAGCACCCGGTGCACATGGGCTCCCGTCGTGACGGTCAGCGCCGGGTTGCCGAGCACCGGGGCGACGAAGCTCTGCCAGGCGCTCATCCGTCGGCCGTCGCGGATCGTGGCGTGGTTGAAGCCGACGCCGGTCATCCGCTCGCCGTTGAAGTCTTCGATGTGCTCGTGTCCGAGCGCAAGGGCGGCCTCCACGAACGCGGCGGCGGTGGGATGCGGCTCGGTGATCCGGCTGACCGGCAGCGGTCCGCCCTTGCCGTGCCAGGCGCTCTCGCCGTCAACGTGGTCTTCGGACCGTTTGAACAGCGGCAGAACGCTGTCCCAGTCCCAGCCGGGACAGCCCGCGTAGGCCCAGGCGTCGTAGTCGCTGCGGTGACCGCGGACGTAGATCATGCCGTTCAGAGAACTGGAGCCGCCCAAGACCTTGCCACGAGGCCAGTACAACGACCGGTTGTTCGCATGCCGCTGAGGCACTGTCATGAGCGCCCAGTCCAAGGGAGACTGGAGAAGCAGCGGCCAGCCCTGCGGGTTGTGCACGCGCTCGTCGTCGTCCGCCGATCCGGCCTCCACCACATGGACCGAGTGCCCGGCGTCCAGCAGCCTCCGAGCGATCACACTGCCCGCCGATCCGGCGCCCACCACGAGGTAGTCGTGCTCGAAACCTGTTCGCTGTGACATCGCCTTACGCTCCTCACTCCGTTGTTGCTTTGGCGGAAAGCTATGTTGGCGCGGTCAACACGGCCCTCCGCCGGGCGCACGGGCAGTCGCCATTGAGCGCACAGCGAGGGACGAGACCTATGACATGCACGTCCTGGGCGTCATCGACTATGCGGACGCTCCGTGGACCGCTGGACCCCTTCATCACTCCGCGCCCAGTGGTGCGTTGATCAGCACCGTTGGGATACCGCACAGCTCGAACGCGCCGACAGCCGGCGACGCGCCCGTGAGGATGTGCACGGAGCTGCACCAAGGGGCTGGTCAGAGCGGCCGTCCCCAATACGGCACCTGCGGCACTCGGATGTGCTGCCGCACCCGTACGGGGTATGCGGCGCATCCACTGACGCCCCTACCTCATCGATGGATGCCCCGCCGGAACCGGCCTCTCACTTGCCCGACAATCCAACGGAAGGGGCAGTGGCAGGTCGGCTTCGACACGTGCTGCTACTTCGAGGCCACCCGGACCACTGATTTGCCTGCCCCCGGGGCTGTCTGTTCGGCGACCATGCGGGGCACTTCGTCAAAGCCGTACACCCTGCCCACTGGCGTCGTGATCGCTCCATGCTTCGCGAGGCTCACCAGATGGTCCCACACGGCAGCCTCCGTTTCCGGGTCATCATTCGGGCTCGCGAGCACGCCAACCGCCGTATAGTTCCGCAGCAACATGTCCATCGAGTCGAGCGACAGGGCCGATCCGCTCGCGAGACCGATCACGGCGATACGCCCGTTGCGCGCAATGCTCTTCACGGCTGTGGCCGCCGTGTCGCCACCGATCGGATCGTAGATCAGGTCGACGCCACATCCCTCCGTGATCTCGGTGATCCGGGCCGTCAAGTCGTCCGTGCGGTAGTTCACGACGTGATCCGCTCCATACCGCGCGCAGAACTCCAGCTTCTCCTGGCTTCCCGCGACCGCGATCACTGTCGTTCCCAACGCCTTGCCAAGCTGCAAGGCAGCGACGCCGCTGCTGCCCGCAGCGCCCAAAATGAGCAAAGTCTGTCCGGCCTCGACCGGGGCCCGCTCGACGAGGCCCGCGTACGCCGTGCGGAAACCGATCGGAAAGCCGCCGGCCTGCTCGTCCGTCATGCCCGCCGGGATGCGGATGGCCGACCCTTCGCGCACGTAAGCGTACTCGGCGTACCCGCCCCACCCCTCCAGGAATCCGGTTATGCCCGCCACCTGGTCGCCGATCGCGAACCGCGAGCCCGGCGGTACGGCGACGACCTCCCCTGCAGCTTCCTCTCCGAGGCCGAAGGGAGGTTCACCCAGCAGCGGAAAATGACCTGCGGTCATCATCGCATCGGGGAACCCCGCACCCGCCGTCCGTACGCGGATCAGCACCTGCCCGGGCGACGGCTCGCCCCAGGTCAACTCATGGAGCTCGACCGCATCCTTCGGCTCGCCGAACTTGACAACACGCCACGCATGACCGGAAAACATTTCGTCCCTTTCGTACTGATTTTGTAACGCTCTTAACCACGAGATGCTGACGAGGTTCACTGAATGGGCGGTGGCGCGACCGCCGCGTGAGGTGACGCCAGGGGGCCGTTTTCACTCCGACAGCCCTTGCCGGTCCGAGCCCGCCCGACGGTGTTGGGTGCCGTCAGGCTCATCAGCGATCCGGTAGTCACGCCGGGTCGGCCCGACCCGGCGTGACTGGGTAAATGACCGCGCCACTGCAGTCGGTACGCTCGGAAGTTGCTTTCACAAGCTGGGAACTCGCAAGCCACCCAACCGAAGTGGGTACCTGGGCCGCAAGCGGCTGATGCACCCCGAGATCACGATTGTCTGGGCCGACTCCGGCTAAGCCGGACAGCTCGTGTGGGCGAGGAAGTCCTGAACCTCACCCTCAAGACCGTCAGCCGACCGAAGGACGCAAGAGCGGTCAGCAGAGAACTGCAAACTGACACTCACTCACCCGAGGTGCCAGGAACCGGCCCGGTCCCCGCCGCACCGGTGTCGACTGCGGAGGCAGCCTGAGCCACACGCGCCGGAAACCGAGCCCCCAGAGCCGGCGCAGCCTACTCGACCGCAGCCCAGAAGCCTTCGAGAGCGGACACGGTCTTCCCGGTGTCGTCATACATCCACCAGTGGCTGAGTCCGTCAAGGACCTCAGGGCGGGCACCGAGCCGACCGGCTACCTGCCGGGAAAGACTTTCATCATCAACCTGGTCACCGGTCGGCAGCAGAACCATCCCAGGGGCAGACGTCGGCGCCTGCGCCAGTGCACCCCAGTCAGCGGAGACGTTGGGCGCGGCCGAACGGTAGAGGCCGAGGATGCACTGACTCATGACGTCGTCGTGGGCGGCGACCATTTCGGCAGCGGCCTTCGTGGGAACACCACCACGGGCCATCAGAGTCCCCGCCTCCTTAGGGCTGGACTGCCGCCGCCGCAGCGTCTCCTCACCCTCATCAGGATTGATCAGCGTCGCCGCCCACGGGTGCCACGCGTAGTCCGGATGAAACACGCTGCCCACGTCACAGATCCAGCTCCTCAGCCGTACCTCGCCGACGGTGGCCAGCCGCAGGGTGAGCAACGCACCCCAATCGTGGCCGATCAGGTCAATGGGGCCCTGGATTTTCTTCAGTTCGTCCGTCAGCCACGAGGCGTACTGATCCTTGGTGGGAGTGAAGCCCGCAGGCAGACCGGTACCGAAGCCAGGCAGCGGAAGCGCCACCGAAGGGGCTCCCAGCTCGTCCCGTAAGCCATCCCAGACAACGGCGGTCTCCGGGACCCCGTGAACGAACACGCGCATGACCTTCTGCCTTCCGATGGTCCGTGCTTTGGTCGTGGACGGCGCTGCGGCCGTTCGCACGCTGCCTGCCACGCTATGTGTGGACGGCCGGGCAAACCATGATCAAGCGTCCGGAGAACCTGCGCATTCGTCCGAGGCGGCCGGAGGACGCAAGGAAACCGAGGGCCAACCGCCCGGTCTCGCGATCTCTGCTGCGGGCGGGGCGTTGCGGTAGTGCGCCGGCGAGAGGCCGCAGCCCAGATGTGCAGCAGTTCTTCCAGCAGGCCCAGGCGATGCAGCGCGAATTTGTTCAACGCGCAGCAGGAGCTGACCCGCCGACCCGCCCGACAGCGAGGGCCTCGCCGAACTGGTGCTACGCGGCCCTTCGCGAAGCCACCCAGTCGGCCCAGGAGTTGGCCCAGCAGAACTGCTGCCGACCATCGGCAATGCACGGGGCATGGCACGGCCCTTGGTGCTGGGGAGAAGCTGGAGTCCGCGCTGGAGGGCGAGGGTTGGGCGACTCGAACGGTGGAACTGCCCAGTGCTGTGAGGTCGGACGCCCCGACCGCAGAACTGCTCGAAGGGCGTCTACCCGCCTTTGGAGAAAAGTGATACGCAGCTCTACGCCGATGTGTCCGAGGAGGAGACCGTGCGAGCGGTCCGGCAGCTCGTGCCGCAAAGTGTGAGATCGATGAGCGACCGGGTGACAAAGGCGGGGTGGCGAACCATCCCCTCCACCTACATCATCTGCGAGCAGGACCAGGCTCTGCCGCCGGAGGAACAGGAGCAGCTCGCTGCCCGGGCGAATGGCGTCCACCGCCTGCAGAGCAGCCACTCGCCGTTCCTCCCTCCGCCCACTCGCGCATCCCGCCGCTCACGTCCACGGCATCGACGCCGCCCGCTGTCAGCAGTGCGGCGGCCTGCCGGGACCGGTTGCCCGAGCGGCAGATGACGATCAGTCGTTGCCCTCGGTCCCCGGGAGGCAGTGGCGCGCCATCGGATAGTTCGGTGAGGGAACGGTGTACGGCTCCGGGCGCGTGCCCGCGCTCCATTCGTCGAGTTCCCGGACGTCCAGCAGGACGGACGTGTCGACGCGGCGGGCAGCTTCGTCCTCACGGCCGTGGCCGATGCGTTCGGCCGCTTCCTCTACGGTGATCCGGTCTGTGCCGGAACCGGATGTCTTCATGGGCGGTCCAAGTATCTTGTGCAGTGGTGGGTTGATCCGGCCTGGGTGGGTTCAGGCGGTACGGAGGGTGAGTCCGGCCGTGTCGGCGGCGGCGAAGGAGTCGTCCACCGCGACTATTCCAAGCGCACCATCAAGAACATCACCAGCGGCATGATGAACCGGCTCGGACTGCGCAACCGCGCCCACGCGGTCCGCCTTCGCACTGCGCTCCGGGACCCGGCGAGGACGCGCCCGCGCCTGCGCCACCGTACGCGAGGGAAGGATTCCAGGTCCTGTCGGGCAGGGTCCGGCACGGCCGGGCCACCTGACGCACCGTGACTCCTAGGGTCGTGGCTGCGCAGCGGCTCAGGACCTTGGGTCACCGTGGACCGCACCAGCACCCCTGCGAACCGGAGGCATGTCGCCGCGTCGGCCGGGTACACCACGCGCGGCGTGCCCCGGCACCGGGGAGGGCTTGGGCTGCGTCCGAACGAAGAGTGGAGCAGACGCACATGGAACGCACACCAGCCCCGGCAGTCAGGGGCGGGGAACCCGACGCGGACACGTGCGGCAACGCCGCAGAGCCGCAGGAACCGTCGACCACGCGAACTGGCGGGCGCGACGAGAGCGAAGCGCTCTGGGAGAGGCCTCTGCCCTGGCAGGCGGGCCCCGACCGCGGTTCCGAACCCGCCGCCCGGGCGGAGTCGGCCCCGGATGCCGCGGGAGACCAGTCCGCCGGACAGGTCTCCCGGCAGCGCGACGCGGGCGCGGAGCACGGCACCGTCCCGGCGCAGCAGCTTGCCGGGGGGCGCCTGGAGGGCGGAGAAGGACGGCTGGCCAGGCTGCTGGCCCGGGGCGGCTCGCAGAGCTACGGCAGACCCGCGGAACCGGGGGGTGCCCCGGCGCCGGACGTCGTGCCTGACGCAGGTGAGCCGGAGCGGGACGCCCGGATCTCCGGGGCCGTGGTCGCCGTCTGCGTACTGGTGGTCTTCGGGCTGACCGTCGGGGCGTTTCTGGCTTTCCCCGGCGAGAGCGGGGAACAGGTTCGCGCCGTGAACCCGGCCACGCCATCGGCCGACGACATGGCCACCGAGGAGGGGATGTCGGGCGGGTCGCCGTCCGCCACGAGCCGCCCTACGCCCGGCAGGTCCGGGGCGACGAGCCGGGGGCAGGGGCCCGCCGTGGCGAGCGGCACGGCTTCCGCCCCGACCCCCGGAGGGAAAGACGCTGCCGCCTCCGACTCGCCGGAGGCCGTGACGGGAGCGACAGCCAAACCGGGGACGGCCAAACCGGGTAAGGCCGCCACCACGCCGTCCACCGCGGTCGGCCGCATGATCGTCGGCTACGGGTCGTCGCGGTGCGTCGAGGTGACCGCGCACGACGACACGGACGGCTCCCCGTTGCGGCTCTGGGACTGCGACGGCGACGCCTGGCAGAAGTGGGCGTTCCGGTCGGACGGCAGCGTCCGTTCGATGGGCCTGTGCATGGACATCGCGAACGCCTCGACCGCGAACGGCGCCACGATCCAGCTGGCCCGCTGCAACGGCGGATGGGCCCAGCGGTTCACCGTCGACAGCACACACGGTCTGGTCAACGCCCAGGCCGGGAAGTGTGTCGACGTCACTGACTCGGCCACCGGCAATGGAGCACGACTGCAGCTGTGGGACTGCGCGGGTACCTCCAACCAGAAGTGGTACCTGCGCTGAGGCGACATCAGGCCGGAGCGTCATAAGACCGTGTCCCATGCGGTGAGTCGGACGAGTCGCTTGCAGCAGCACAGAGCGGACGCGGTCCTGCTGCTCACCGTCGCGGTCGCGGTCGCACCGGACATGCGATTGGTTGCCGGGGTCGCATGGTCCGCCCGCTGTGGGGACCGACCGGCGCGGCCCAGCGGCTGAAGGAGGGCGAGGCGTCCGCCCCGCGGAGGACGGCATCGTCCCGACCGACGGCGCCCTGGTTTCCTTCCTGCTGGAGCAGCCCTCCCCCAGCACGTCGTCGGCACCACGTACTTCGCCGCGGCCGACGCGGGCGAACTGCGACTGGCCAGGACCCCGACGTCCTACCGGACCTGCTCCGCCAGGTCCGGTAGGTTTCACGGCGGCCGCGCGGAAGCGGCGGGCGCCGCCGCGCAGAGCGCCGCGATCAGAAGCCCCTGAAGACACCGTCCTCATCGGCGCCGTCGACGAATTCCGACCAGTCCATGTTCGCGATAGAGATGTTGTTCTCGATCGACGCCAATTCCTTGGCGATGACTCGCAGTTCACCGCCGTCGCTTTCGCTCTTCAGGATGACGAGCAGCGGCATCCCGGGTTCGGTGAGGGCGGTCGTGTCGGCCACGATCAGGAGCTCTCCGTCAGCGGCCAGCGATGTGACCTGCTCGGACGTCAGATCCCGGTAGGCGGGGTCGTCCACGATGTCCACGTACGCAAGGAAATCCTCCTCCTGTGGCGTCGCGACCGCCGTCTGCAGGGCTTCCCAAGCCGCCTGGTCGGAGAAGTCGGTGCGGATCAGCAGGGTGGCTTCTGCCTGGGGCAGGCTCTTCATAGGTGGGCCTCCTTTGTGAGGGTGGGCAGTCTCGGAACGCGTCGGCTGAACCCGGCGCGGCCTACAGCGGGGCGGGCCCGCCGGCGTCGGCAGGTGAGAGGGTCGCGAGGTCGATTTCCAGCATCCGTGCCAGGTCGAGCAGGATGCGGCGCGGGCTGAAGTCACCCTCCGTCTTCGTGAAGGCGGCAATCCTTTCGGAGAGCAGGCTCGCCAGGCCCGAAAGCAGCGCAGCCGTTCTCTCCGGCTGCTCGGCGAACAGGGGATGGTAGGGCAAGGAGGACTCCAGCTCGTCCGTGAGCATCATCTGGTACTCGCCCTCGTTGAACTCCCGGTCCATGAACAGGAAGTGGTCCCGAGCGGCGGCCATGGCCGCCTGGAACAGCGCGTCGGCGTCCGCGCTCGCACCGCCATCCGCTGACGAGTCCGCAGCGGGCACGACGGCGGGCCTGGCGGCCTTCTGACGCAGGTGCAGTTCCTCGTAACCGCTCCACATGGGGTGGGCCACGCCCTGGCCGCTGAGGGACAGCTCCGAGAACGGGCCGCGGGCGGAGTCGGGCAGCTGGAGTCCGCCGATCCAGGTGCCGCCGTCGCTCAGGAGCCCGCCGATCGTCTCGGCGACCGCGGCATGCTCGTGGTTCTTCCAGTCCAGGAGCCAGGAGTCCTTGTCCATCACCACGTCGAACGTCGCGCCGGGATGGGCTTCGACGAACTCGTCGTACGTCTCCGAGCGGTACTCGATGGAGAGCTCCTTCTGTCCGTCGGAGCCGTGGACGGTCAGCCTGGCCACCCTGCCCGGCACGATCTCGGTGGTCTCGACGGTGTACCCGTCCTTCGCGTACGAGACGAGGTTCTCCTGCATCACAAGGACCACGTTGTCGAGGTGCTTCTTGCGCGCAACGTCGTTCAGACCCGCCGGGTCCACACCTACGAACGTCATCTCGCGGGCGGACGTGGTGAACAGCGGGTGGTGGAAGTCCGAGTTCGCGCCGAGGTAGAGCAGCGACTCGCCCTGCAGCCCCTCCCCGGACCTGGTCCACTTGTTGAGCGCCACAAGGGCCGTGTACCTGGACGTGAGCGGCAGGCCCACGACCCACTGCCCAAGAGCCCGCTCGTTCACCCAGGACGGATGCTCGCCGATCGTGCGAGAGACCTCGTCCGTCCTGGCGCCGTCGTGGAAGAGGTACGCGATGGTCTCGCCGCCGATCTTGTGCCGCCGGATCGCGGTCTCGGACGCCCGCTGCTCCAGCTCCGACAGTTCGCGAGCGGGAGGGGGAGGCGGAGGGGGAGCAGGAGCGGTCACCAACTGGACGGCGGGGGGCGCGGTCCCGGTCTCGGCCGCGGTCGGGATCTCGGCCTGGATCTCGGTCTCGGTCGGAGGTACGACGGCGGGCTGCGCGGCGCCATCGGCCGACGGGAGCGTGACGGTGACGACCACTTGGTGGCGGGTATCCAGGGCGTCGTTCGCGGTGTCCGTTCCGCTCGGCAGGTCATGGCCCTGGCTTTCCGACCGGATGTCGAAGGCACCCGCCGTGAGGGGGGAGCCGAGGTAGGCCAGATGATCGGTGAGGTGCGCGGAGAAGTGGTCCTCGACGCTGTCCGCGCGCTCCTTGCCGACCTGCAGCGTCCGTCCGAAGTGCGGTTGCCCCGACACGGAACCGTTGCCGTGCCCGGTGATCGTCACGCTCGGCAGCGCGCGCCCGGCCTTGGTCCCCACCGCCGTACGGGCGACGTCGGCGGCCATGGTGCCGATGTGGGCGATCTGCTCGGGAGCCGGCCGGGTCTCGCCCTCGCCGAACGGCACACTCCGGTTGAACAACGGGACAGGGCTGGGTTGTCCCGGGTGCTGCGGCAGTGACGGCTGGTCGGGCGGCTGCTGTTCGTGAACGGTGCCCGACGGGGCCGCGGGCATGTTCTCAGCGGGTGACGCGGTTGACGTGGTCGACGCGGGGGACGACTCGGCGGGCAGCCCGGGGGGCGTCGTCCGCGGAGCCGTCGACCCGGGCGCCGGAGCCTTCACAGGCTCCGTGTTCGCAGCGCTCTGCGAGCTCTGGGCCGGCTCCCGCGGCGCCTCCGTCGGGGTCTCGGTGTCCCGGGGCGGGGCGGCGGCTTCAGGGGCGGGCTCACTCCCGACGTTCGTGGTCCAGTAGAAGACGTGGCCGGGAACGGTTCTGGGGGTGCCGTACGGGCCCTTGTCGTCCTGGGTGTGGACGGTGATCCGTACGGGCTGGCGCATCAGGGCCTGGGGGCCGGTGAGCTGGGCCTTGCCGGGGTCCGTGGCCGGCTTGCCGTGCGGGAGGGCGGTGTCCGGGGTGGGGCGCCCAGGGGTGCCGGGGCGCCGGGTGACCGGGCGAAAACTGTCGTAGGACTGGTCACGGGCGAAGCTGATGCTGCCGGTGCCCAGAGGGACGGAGACGGTGGGTTGGCTGGTGAGGACCGACAGCTCGATCGGGGAGACATTCCAGTTGTAGGCGTCACTGGCCGCGGTGACGGACTCGTCCTTGACGGCAACGCTCAGTTCGTCGTCAGCCGCATCGCGGCTGCTCAGCTCTACGGCGGGGCCAGCAGCCTCCATGGAGAGGGCGAGGGAGGTGCCCGGGATCGGGTAGGGGGTGCCAGCGTTCTGAAGCTGGTGGAAGACGGCGGGCAGCGACTGGCCCGAGAGCGTGCGACGGATCGCGAACTGCTCCTCCAGGGTGAGGCGTTGCTCCTGGTTCAGGTCGTGCTCGCGGCGCAGGCGGGGATCGGCCACGAAGGAGTCAACGACCCGGCGTGCCATGGTCGTGAGCGCCTCGGGCAGAGCGACGTTCGCAGCCCACCTGGCCCCCTCGGCGCCGAAGGACAGGGCCGCGGAGGAGTACGCCCCGGCCCGGCCGAGCGTTCCGGAGCCCCAAGGGCGGGGGGTGGCCTGGGCCTGTACGGCGACGTCGTGCAGGACCTTGGTGTTGTCGAAGCCGACCAGGTCGTGGGCTTCGCGCAGGGCGACCTGCCAGTTCTCGTGGCCGGCCGGGGGCGCGCCGCGCATCAGACCGAGTTCGATGTCGTCCGGACGGGCGGCGGACGCGGCGGCAGAGGAGTGGTCGGGGACGTCCGCGGCGCGCGGGTGCGGGGGCGAAGTCACCTTCTCGGTCAGGGATTCCGGGACCCACACGGTGACCCGAGAGGGCGCGGCTACGGGCTCCGGGGGCTTGGGCAGGTTGACGAACCGGCCGGTCTCGGTACGCCGGGTGACCGTCACCTCGAGCCGCATATCGGTGCTGAACCGGGCGTTGACGTCACCGAACCCCGACGTCTTGTGCCCGACGGTCGTGGTCACGCCGGATTCGGCGCCGTTGCCCCGGCTGCCCTCGCCGCCTGCGCGGGGGGCCAGGGCGACGGCGTTCATGTGCGTCAGCGGGGGCATCACCGCGGCTCGGAAGGTGGCCTCGGCTCCCAGGGACCACCTGCCCGCAGCCTTGCCCTTGACCGTCTGGGCCGCGCTCACCTCGCGTGTCAGCGGACGGTCCGAACGCTCGCCGTCGTCGCGCCAGCCGTCCGGGACGCCGCGCACCAGGACCTCGGTGATGGTCCGCCCTGCGCGGGTCTCCTGGACGTGGCGGTCCAGGATGCCCGGGCCGAGGAGGGCGTCGAAATTGGCTGCGAGGTTGTCGGGCGAGTAGGTGTCGGCGAACGGCAGCGCGGCGACCGGGACCATGTCGTCGTTGCGGCCGCGCAGTTGCTCGTCGATCTCCTTGAGAACGGCGTCCGTACCGGGCACGTCCGCCAGCGCGCCGCCCGTGACGCCCTGCTCCAGCAGGGTCGCCCGGCGCAGCTCGGGCGCGGTACGCGTCTCGGACGGGGTGGGCTGCGTGGACGGGGTGGCCTGCTCGGACACCGTGCCCTGCCCGGGCGCGGTGCCCGCCGGGCCCGTGGTCGCGGTCGGGGCCGCCTGTTCGGCCTTGAGTCGGGCCACGTCCTCGTCGGACAGCAGGACGAGCACCTTGTGAGTTCGTGGGACCGGCGCGCCGACGTGCGGCACGCCCTTGGCGTCGGTGACGCGCCCGGCGACGCTGATCTCGGCCATCGCCTCGTACACGTGCCAGGTGTCCTTGTGGCTGACCTTGCGCGTGGTGCTCGTCTGCTGCTTGAACGTGTCGGCGCCGTCCCACTGGTAGCCGAACTTGCCCCGGGCGCCCCCGCGTACCTGGTAGCTGGTGGTCAGCTCGCCGGCCGGGGTCTCGGGGAAGCGGCCGGCGTCCGGGCCGAGGTTGCCCTTGAGGGACGCGGACCACTGGTCGGCAAGGGTGGTGGAGCCGCTGGACTTCACCTCCAGCTCGAGGGTGCCGTCGCCGGGCAGGGTCTCCTTGTAGGCCAAGTCCCGCAACCGGGTGCGGACGGACAGGCCGACGGTGTCGCGGTTCCGGCCGGCGCCGACATGCTGGTCGTGGGTGTTGGCCCAACCCGCGTGCGAAGCGGAGACCAGACTGCGCAGCTGTGCCTGCCCGGACAGGGACTCCAGCGCCTTGCTCAGGTCGGGTACGTCGGGTCCGTCGGAGGCGGCGTCCCGCGCCTCGTACGCACGTCTCAGGGCGATTTCGGCCTCCCGGCCGAATCCGGCCTCGTCGGCGACATGCAGGACGATGTGCGTCTGCGGCAGCCGGTCGGCCCGGAGGTAGCGGGGCGCCGACGCCGAGGCCTCCGGTCGCCGTACCTCGACGCGCAGCTCACCGTTGCCGGCCGGGCGGACGATCTCCTCGCTCCCGTGCGCGGACTGCGTGGCATTCCCGGTCCCCTCCTGATGGGGGCCGACCATGACGCTGTACGTCACCGGGTACCCGAACACGTCGGCCTCGCCGCGGTGCTGGAAACCGCGTTTGACCTGCGTGTCGGCCCCGTCGACGATCTGGCGGGCCGGTCCGTACGAGCCGTCGCCGCCGCCGAGCCCGAAAACCCGCACGGTGTCCAGCGGGTTCAGCGCTCTGCGCACGTTGCCGCTCATGCCGAGGGTGTGCTTGTCACCCCGGGTGACGGCCTTGTCGGAGGAGTGGGCCCGCGTCACCGTGTTGTTCTCCGTCGCCTCGCTGGGCCCGTGGTGCGTGCCGCCACCGAGGTCGGCTCTTATCACGGCCTCGTACGTCCGGCCGGGCAGCCCCGGCAGGTGGGAGGCGTCCAGGGTGATGCGGAAGGTGCCGCCGAGGAGCTGGTCGCCGGCGCTGCGCAGGGCGGAGGGCGAGAGACGTTCGCGCAGGATGCGCTGGTTTTCCATGGCCTGCGGCGTCGTCCTGCCGCCCCCCGGCGGCGGGAGGATGCCGGGGGCCAGTGTGCTCAGTCGGCCGGTGATGTGCCGTTCCAGCTCCGTCGAGCCAGGGAAGTCGACATAGGCTGTGCGGTGGGCGGTCAGCGGCTCGCGCAGGTCGTGCGGAGCGTCGGCCCGGACACCCCGGCCGTCCTGCACCTCGACCGGGCGGGGCCGGACGGTGACGACCTCACCGGTCGGCAACGCGGGCGGGTTCTCCTCGTCCCGCACGGCCGGCGCGGGCTCCTTGACAGGGCGGACCGCGTACAGGCCGTCCGTACCCGGCGAGAGCTGCTCGTGCAGCACCTCCACCCGGAACCTCACCTTCGTGGCGATCAGGTCGCCCTTCCTCGTGTGCTCGATGCTGTTCTCCAGCGAGAAGGTCTGCTTGCCCTTCTCCTGGTGCGCCTGGCTGTGGGCGTACGTGTAACCGCCGGTGAGGGTCAGCCAAGTGGACTCCTTGGTGTTCGCGTCCTTCCAGACCCGGTGTGCTCCGCCGCCGCTCCCGCCGAAGGACCAGGTGGCGTTGTCGGTACGGCCGGTGGAGTGCTCCGCCGTCGACTTGGCGCTGAGGGTGTCCTTGCCGGAGACGGTGCCCTCATGGGTCGATCCATCGGGTTCCAGGGTGAGGCGCAGCCAGGCGTGGCCGCCGTCGGAGAGGTCGAGCCGCTTGGAGGTCAGGCCCCAGCCGGAGGCGTGTTCGTAGCCGTCGAGGACATTCTTCGGGGTCAGGAACTCGATGATGGCGTTGTGGGCTGTGCCATCGGGGCGTGCCTCCCGGGGCAGTTGGCCGAAGACCTGGTCACGGACCGCTTCCAGGCCCGTGATGTCGAGCGGTCTGGAGTCGGCCCGGCCGTCGCGCTCGGTGTTCGCGCCGGCCGTGGTGCCGGTGGTGTCGTCCGGCTCGGGGCGTGCGATCTGTGCCGTCACGTCGGCGGCGATCTTCGTGGAGTTCGGCTGGGGCAGGGAGCGGCCGTCCGGGCCGATGACCACGGCCTCGTACCGGAAGGCGGAGACGTACGTGTCGGTCCGGCCCGTGAGCGTGGTCTTCGCGGCCGTCTCGGTGATGGTCTCCGCCGAGGTGTCCGCCGCGTGCGTGGCGCCGCCCGCCTTGACCGACAAGGACCCGATGCCGAGCAGATCGTCGCGGCCGGCGACGGGGCGGACGATGGTGAAGGGCAGGTCGACGCCCGCCTCGGAGGTGGTGAGGGACGTCTTGTCCGGCTCGGGCCGGTGCCGCGTCTCGGCGGACCGCTCGAAGCCCTTGCCGTCGTTCTCCGGGCTCGTCCCGGCCACGTCCCGTCGCCATGTGTGGGGGTGGGCCGTGAGCACGACATCGTGCAGCTTGCCGCCGGCCCGGATCTGGAATCGCCAGCCGCCGTTCACCATCTGGTCGTGCTTGTCACGGAAGTTGGCTTCGCTGAACTCCGCGTCGAGCTTCTGGACGACCTGGCGCTCGATGCGGTGAGCCGGTGGGAGGGTCTTCTCGACCCGCTCGCGCAGGGCCTGCGGGCCCGGCGCATCGGTGATCTTGATGCCGACCAGCGACCGCAGATACCGGCCGCGCAGCACGGGCGGGGCGGGGTGCGACTCGGCTCCGGGGTGGAGGGGACCTCGGGGTCCGGGAGGTCAGAGGGCTTGGGAGGCGCGGGTTGGGCGCGGTCGGTGTCGGCCTCGACGACCTTCGGCTCCGGCTCCCGCTCGACGATCGATTCCGGCTCCGGCAGCTTCGGCTCGGGCGGGGCCGCCTCTGACGAGGGCGCACGTTCGTGTTCGCGTCCGGATTCGGGTCCGCGCTCGGGCGTCTGCTGGTCGTCGGCAGGATCGGGGGCGACGGTGTCCTTGTCCTTGTCCGCCTCCGTCGCAAGAGTGGGCCCGTTCCGTACGGGGGGCGTGGCGGGGAGGAGTTCCTCGTCGTTCGCGCCCGGTCGGGAACGGCTCAGCGGCTCGCCGTCCGGCTGGTGCGGCTCCACGATCTTGGACTGATTCTTCGGAGTCCCGTCATGCGACGGTGCCACGGCCGGGGCCACCTCCCGCGAGGGTGCCGTCTGCGATGCGGGCGCGGGCTTCTCCTCCGTCGCGTTCGTGGTCCGGACTTCCGGGATGGGCGAATGCGACGAGGTCTCGGCGGGCACGTTCCTGTCGACGTGGCGGCGCGCGGACGACGCCGCCCGCAATTCGTCCACACCGCGCTTGTCGGGAACCGAGGACGACGGGCGCTCACCCATGGACGACGACTCCGGGCGCGGCTCGTCGAAACTCCGTGTATCGGGAATCGCCGACTGCGACGGGGGCTCGTCGGACGACTCCCTACCGGGATGCCCTTGCTCAAGGGTGTCCGGGTAACGCGTATTCGTCACCTCTGCCTCCGCCGGATCCGGCGGAGGCAGAGTGGAGCCCGCCCCGTGCCCGGGCGGTGGCGAGGGCTGCCCGGGGTTCGCGGCGGGGGTGGTCGTGCCTTGTGCGGGTGCGGGTGCGGGGGTGTGCGGTTGGGGCTGGTGGGTGCCTTCCACCTGGTCCCAGAACGCCCGGTAGCCCTCGTAAAGGTCGTTCTCCCCCTGTGTGCGGTTCACCGGGTTCGCCTGGCCGGGGTGGGCCACCTGCGGGTCCGTCCCGTACAGCCGCTCCATGATCGGCAGCAACGCCGGCTCGTGCGTCCGCACCCAGTCCGCACCGTTGTTCCGCCGCTGACCGGTGTACGGGTCGGTGCCGGTGTTCGTGCCCAAGTAGGCGTTGGTCACCTGGGCGAAGTACTCCAACTCGTCCTTGGACGCGTAGTTGTCGACCTCGTTTCCGAGGATGTCCCGGCGCGGGCCGTCGGCCCACTGGGCATCGGGCCCCTGGTTGTGCTTCGCCAGGTACGCGTCCGAGACTGCCTTCTTGTCCGCATCACTCAGCCCGTGTTGATGGATCGTGTGCGCGAGCTCGTGCGTCGTCGTCGAGTACCCGTCCGCATATTGCGGCGAAGAGCCCACGCTGGTGTGCTCACCGAGCAGGTTCTCCTCCGTGACGGCGGCCCGCAGGCCACCCGAACCCCGCACCTCGTCCCAGGACCGGCCGCCACCCGACGCTCCACCGGCCGTGGTGCCCGCAAGGTGCCGGAAGGGATCCAGCGACGTCATCGCCTGGTCCTTGGGCACCACCACCACCCGCGACCCCCCCTTCAGCAGCCTCGCCGCCACCTCCGGATCCCCCAGCATCCGCCCCACCTGCGCCCGCACCTCATGCTGCGCCGACACCGGACGATCCACACCCGACGGCACCTGGACCATCAACCGGGCAGCCAGCCCAGCGAATTCCGACGCCGGCACGGCAGCACGCAAGGCGTCCACCAACGCCGCATCCGACGCCAGCCGCTCACGATCCGCCGACGACAACATTTCCAACGCCGACGCGCGCTCATCCGCCGACATCCCCGACAACCGCCCCGCCAGATCCACCACCGGATCACCCGACGGCACGGCAACCGGCGACGCTCCCTGCGGCCGGCCCTGCGACACGGACGACGCACCGCTGTCCGAATGCGCCGATGAGTCACTGTCGGAATCGTGGGCCGACTCGGAGGACACCGACTCCGGATCCGACGCCGGATCCGCGAATGGATCGCCCACCACAGAGTCGGTATCCGACACCGGATCCGCGAACGGATCACTCACCAGGGGCGACGCCGACGGAGGCGGTGCCGGATCGTTCTGCCGGGCGGTTCCGGCTGCCGAGGGCTGCGACTCCGTCTGCTGCTGCGACGCGAAGTGCAGCGCCTGCAGCACCTGGTCGTTGCGCGGATCACGAGCCTGGTCGGCGAGCGTGCGGAAGTACCTGTGCAGCCCGCTGCCTTCCCGCCGTATCGCGGTGATCGCCCGAGCGATGGTCGCGCCCCGGTCGGACGACGGGGCGACCGAGTATTCGTCCAACTCCCTCCGCAGGCCCTCCACCGCGTTCGTCCGCTCCCCGCTCACCCGTGCTTTGAGCTGCTCCACGGCCGAGGTGGCGATGATCGCCGTGGGCACGATCTCGTCACCGTTCTCGTCGTACCGGAACGCGTAGCCCGTGGAACCATTGAGCAGCTCCCGGATCTCCGGCCCGTCGCCCAGCACATCGGACACGTCCTCACTGTCCAGCACCGCGGTGACCCGCTGCATCTCGTACCGCGACAGCTCCAACCCGCCCTGGGCCGGCGGAAGGGCCCCCAGCACCGACAGTGCCGTGTCCGCCTTCTGGACGCGCTCCCAGTCACGCGCGAACTCCAGCTCCTGCCCCCATTCGCTCTCCTGAACGATGGCGTCCGTGACCTGCTGGAGATGCGCGGCCACGTCAGGGTCGTGTGCGTCGTACGGTGTGTGCTTGGTCAGTGCGGAGAAGAACGGCCGGCCGAGCAACTGCACCAGATTGTTGGTGTTGGCGCCCTCCAGAACCGCGGGCAGCGAACCGCGCTGGTAGACCTGCCGGAACACGTCCTGCGGCAGGCGCCCCCCGTCGACCACCATGACCTCGCCGGGTCCCATGGTGGCGATGTGCTCCCTCAGGCCCGGATCAGCCAGGCTGCCGTAGGACAACCAGTCCGCACGGTATTGCGGTGCGACGTCCACCGAGAAGCCGCCCAGGCCCAGCACCACCGCCGGACGCCCGATCCCCGCCTCGTGGATCCCGTACGCCAACGCGCCAACGGCACCCGCCCGCCGGGCCGGAGGCACATTGTGCAGCCCGTACGCCGGCATCAGATCCACCGCGTCGCCGTCCACCGCATCCAGCAGCGCCCGCAGGTCGCCGCCCCGCGGGCCCGGGACCTGCGCGTCGATCATTGCACCGAGCTCGTCGCCCGCGAGCCGGGGCACATGGAAGCGGTACAGGGCGCCATCGCCGATCCGCCCACCGGTCGCGGCTCCTTCGGACACCGGCTCACCGGCCGGCGCCGCCAGGTTCACCACCTGCACCGGCTGCCCAGGGCCCTCCCGGGTGACCATCAACCGGTGCGCGTCGTTCCACGCATACGGCTTGAGCACGATCGCCCGGTCCGCGCCCACGGAATCCAGGAGCGCGGCACCCGACGTCGGATCCCTCCCGATGGCATCGCTCGCCGCGACCATCACCAGGTGCGGCCCCGGCTCGTTACCGCCGCCGTTCGACCGCGGATCGGCTCGTCCCTCCGTCAGCTCGTCCGTCACCACGTCGATCCGCTGCCACAGCGCATCGGAGACAAGCGTCCGCAGCCGGCCCTGCACCCGCTCCGGCGCGACCAGGGTGATCCGGCCCCTGTAGCCCAGTTCGGTCACCGAGTCCATCAGCATCGTGGCGGCGGCCTGGTGACCGAAGTTGGCCGCGTCGTCCACGAGGACCGTCAGTCCGGACAGTGAGTGAAGAAACGCGTGCACGTCTCCCCGCACGCCGATCTCCTCGTGTGACGGTGCGACACCATCACGTACGCGCGCAACCGCCTCGGCGAGTGAAGCCTGGTCCCTGCCTCCCTCAGGACCCTCGAACCACGACCGCCAGATCTCATGCTCGGTCGGCGTACTCACCGGGGCCGGCGGCGAGTTCTGGGAAGAACTCGGAACGGCGTTCGAGGGGGGAGGAGGAGGTGCCGGGTCGCTCACCGACGCGGTCGTGTCCGAAGCGTCGGCGCCTGCCCTCCCGGGAGCGGCCTCGGTGGGACCGTGGCCGTGGGGGCCGTCGCCGCCGGGACCGCCAGAGCCCAGTGGGCGACCGTCGGCGGCCGGGTGCTCCCCGCCTCCGGTCACGGCGGGCCCAGCCGTGGCCGTCTGGGTCCGGGCGGGCGTCGGGGCGTCCGCCTGCCCGGCTTTCGGCCCGGTGGCCGTCTCGGTACGCGGGACCTCCGGAGTGCCGGTCCCACCGGACGTGGACGGACCGGCCGTCTCGGTGGACAGTTGACGGACCGGGATGGCGGTGCTCGAACCGAAGCCGCCGGACGTCGCCGGGCGGTTCACGGTCGGGGCCGGGCGCTCGGACGGCGGCGGTGCCGTCGCAGCCCCGGTGCCGTCGCCGCGAGCGGGGGCCGGGGTGTACCCCGAGTACGGAGCCGTCCCGCCGCCGGTGTGCTGGCGGGTCGCCTCCGTCGGCACCGTACCGGCGGTCACCGACCCGGAGGCGCTCGGGACGGTGGCCGTGCTCGTGCTCGTCGTCACGCGCGAAGCAGGCGCCGGGGTACCACCGGCCCGGTCGGTGGTCGTGGCGCCGGTCGCGGTGGAGGAGCTGGGCGCCGTGGAGGCACGGCTGGGGGTGCCCGTGGTCTGGTGGGACGTACCGGCGAGGGTGTTGGTGAAGCCCGCCAGGCCTCCGTCGACCCCTGGACCGACCGAGGAGGGCGTGCCACCGGTGGCCTCACGAACGGCCAGGGTCTGTTCGGGACCGGTCACGCGGATGTCGCCTTCCGGGCCGCCCGTGCTCCCGGCCTGGTTCTCGGCCTGGTTCCCGCCCTGGTTCTCGGCCTGGTTCGAGAACGTGGGCTCGGCGTCGGGCGGGTCCGACGCCGGCAGCCCGTCGGCTGAGGTCACGTCGGGCACGTCGAACTCGGGCACGGCCGACAGGTCCGGGACCGGGTCCACCTCCGTCGGCCCGCCCCTGCCGAACCGCCACTTGCCACCGCCCTCGAGGGCACTCAGGGCGCCGGAGGTGATGGACGAGCCGAAGGCCTCCTCACCGCCGTAGATGCCCTGCATGACTCCGGTTGTGGTTATCCCGGTGGCCACGCCGAGGATGCCCTTGCCGGGCAGGCTGTTCGCGAACTTCGGGGCGAGGACGCTGCCGACGCCGAAGAAGATCCCGCCGACGGCGCCGCCGATCGCGCCCGATCCAGCGGCCGAGACGGTGTTCTCGATGCTCCACTGGGTGCGGTCGCCCTTCAGCATCTGGAGGGTCTGGACGGCGACGTCCATCCCGACGTTCAGGCCGACGCCGATCGCGATGGAGATGAGCAGGCGGCGCAGGATCATCTGGATCGCGACGCGCGCCGACGTGATGGCCGCGGGGATGAGCTCGGGCGCGAAGAAGGCCCAGTGCGCGATCTGCGCGGCGAGCAGGATGAGCTGAAGGAGGATCATGTACTTCGCGTACTCGAGTTGCAGGCCGGTGTTCCTGCCGAGCGTCCCCAGCCCCTTCGCGGACTCCGACATCGCCGGGAGGCTGCCCTCCAGTTGGACGATGAAGTCGCGGAACTCGTCGCCGACCTGACCGCCCACGCTCTCCAGGACACCGTTGGCGGACGAGCCGATGTGCTCGCTGATGCCCCTGAGCTCCTGGGCGGCGTCCTCCCATGCCGCGCCCAGGGCGCGCAGATTGTCCTCGTCGCCCTGGGGCCAGGACTGGCCGACCGCCAGATTGGCGACCCAGGCGAGTTCGGGGGGCATCTCGATGCTCATGCAGTGCCGTTCCTCGGTCTACTTCCGGCGCGCCGCTCGCGCCGCTCGTCAGCGGCGGGAAGGCCGGGGGGTCCCGGTGTCCGAGGACTGCACGGCGGTATTGATCACGTGTGCGACCTCCGCGCTCTGCTCCTCGGTGCGCTCGAAGCCCTTGGCCATGGTCCAGATGCCGTCGACCGTGCTGTCCAGCACCTCGCCCGTGTCGGCGATGCCTCGGGTGATCTGTCGGCTGGGCTCGGCGTACTGCTCCAGGAACTGCCTGCCGCCCTCGTCGTCGCCCCAGCACTCACCGAGCGAGTCGAGCCGTCCCTGCAGCGTGGCGCCGATGGACCGGATGCTCCCGGCCAGTGCCTGGACGTGGGGCGCGGACCGGCCGAGGAGGTCGGTGTCGACGGAGAAGTCGTTGTCAGGCATGGGAGCTCCCCCGGAAACCGTGGTCGACGTAGTCCCGCACGTGGTCCGGCATCGCAGGGTCATCGGGCAGCACCGCAGTCGGGTCGAGCTTGCCCTGGAGCAGGTCGGCCATGGCCACCCCGGGCGGCAGTTGGGCCGACACCACCGCGCCGGCCTCCTCCAGGGCCTGCGCCCTGGCCTGCCGGATGGTGGTGAGCAGGGCGTCGGCGAGTTCCTTCGGCGCCATCCTGCGGTAGGCGCCGGTGGGGAACTCGACAGCCGTGACCTCGCCCTGGGCGCTGACGGTGACCTTCACCGTCTGGCGCGGGGCGGTCGCGGTGGCTGTCGTCCCGCTGATCCGGCGCCGGGTCTCGACGGCCTCCTCACGCTGTGTGCGGTACAGCTCCAGCAGGTCGTCGATCTGCTGGTCGTATGGGGTGGTGGACACGTGAACTCGCTCCCTCTTCCCGGCTCTTCCGGATCTTCCCGGCTCTTCCTGGCTCTCTTCCTGCTCAGAACGCGGAGCCGGACCCGCGCGGCACGGTGCCCCAGGCGCTCTCGTCCTGCACCAACAGGTCCGCGATGCCCCGGCCGGCGGGGGCCTCCTCCGCCTCGTCCCCCTGCTCCGCCTCCGCGGTCTCCTCCGGTTCCTCCAACTCCTCGGGTCCGCCTTCACCGCAGCTCAACATCTCCGGAACGACGGTGCTCACGGCTCCCGCAGTCCCGGTGACCGAGCGGTCGGGCTGCCAGGTGGACCGCTGCTCGCCCTCCCCCTCCCCCTCGTCCTCGTCCGGCTCCTCGGCCGCGCGCACGCGCTCACCGGGCAGCGCCCACAGCAGTGGTACGAAGGCACCCGCGCCGGTCTCCCATGCGGAGATGTCCTCCTCCTCGCCGTCATCGGCGGCGGGCCGCGGGGGTACGCGGACGTGGTTGTCCGGCAGTGCGCCGCCACCCTCCTCCGCGCCGGCCGACGGCGGGACCACCGCCGCAGAACGCTCCCCGGAGCGTTCCGTGCGCTGGGCGGCGGACGCCGGGACGGCCAGGGGTGGTGCGACGGGCTCCACAGGGACGGGCAGCCCGTCGGACCCGATGGCGGGCGCGGTCAGCACGGCCTCGCCCGGCGCGGCGCCGGTCGCCGACCCCACTTCGGTGTCGGGCTGTTCCGCCTCCCCGGCCCACGGCTCGGCGTCCGGCTCCAGCAGCGCGGACGCCTCCGGGCGTTCGCCCTCCTCCCTGGCACCCCCCGCGCCTGCGCCCGCGCCGGCGTGGGCGGCTCCCAGGGGCAGATATGGCATCCCGGACAGGCCACGACCCTCCTCGCCGGCCGCCGCGCCGGTCGGCGAGCCGACCTCGTCGTCCGCGGACTCCTCAGCCATCCAGGGCTCGGTGCTCGGGTCGAGCAGGCCGGAGGCGTCGGTACGTTCGCCGGAGGCGTTCCCTGCTCCGCCTGCCGCCCCCATACCGCCCATGCCCGGCATAAACGGCATGCCGAGCCCGCCCAGGCCCTGCGGCAGGCCGGACTCGGTGGACAGGACATCGCCGAGGCCGCTGTCCAACCCGCTTCCGAGTGCGCCGGGCCCCTCGCCGACGCCGGTGCCGCCCGGGAAGCCGGCGCCCTGGACGCCGTCGCCCCAGGTGGCTGGATCGGCCGACGACAGGCCGCCGTTGAGGGAGCCGAGGCCGCCAGTGCCAGTTCCGGTTCCGCCGCCGAAGCCGATCGGGGACAGCATGCCCGGGCCGAGGCCGCCGAGATTCCCGGTACCAAGGCCGCCGACGCCGACATCCGTGCCGCCCACAAACGGGTCGGGGTTCAGCGCGCTGTCGAGGGCCGACGGATCGAGACCGGCGCTGTCCAGGCCGGCGCCGATGCCGTCGGCGGACAGGTCGCCCGGGAAGCCCGTCAGGTCGCCGGACGAGCCCAGGCCGCCCAGCCCGTCGACCGCGCCGGTGCCACCGATGCCCGTGTCGGGGAAGCCGGAGAGGTCTGACAGGCTCCCCGTGTCCGAGCCCAGGCCGCCCAGGTCGCCCAAGTCGCCGAGCCCGCCCAGGTCGCCGAGGTCCGGGGAGTTGCCCGGGTCCTGACGGACCAGTGCGTTCGGGTCGTTCGACCCGTTGAGCGGGGAGCTCACCGGGGTCGGCGAGTCGATTGCGTCAATCGTGACCTGGTAATGCCCCGCCAGGTTATGGAGCACCTTGCGCATGTCCTCGGTCATCATCGCCACCAGCTGCGGCCTCTGGCTGATGGGGACGAGACCGTTGGACATCTGGGTGACCCCCATCCTCCGGGCCTGGTTGGCGTACCAGTTGTCGATCTCGACGATCTTGTTCCGGGCGTTGGCCAAATTGACCGCGTTGTTGGCCAGTTGCTGGGGCACCGAGTGCATGCCGGTCGCACCGCCGGACAGGACATCGGCGTTCGCCTGCACCTGCCGGGAGAAGTTGGTGATCATGTCGCGGAAGGCGTCGCCCGCGATGCCCTTCCACGGTCCGTCGTCCCCCGCGAGCGCCCTGGCCTGGTCGGTCAGGCTCTTCGCGACGGCCTGCAGCGTCCGTTGTACCTGGTGGAAGGCGTTGGCCGCCTCCTGGAGCGACCGGGGATCGGAGACGTTGTTGGCGTGGGCCTGGTTGGCCTCGGTTGCCACAGCGTTGGACATGCCGAGAATGGCTGCCATGATCTGCCGCCAGCCCCATGTGTCGTAGTCATACGGACTGCTGCCGGTCGTGCTCGTGGGGTGGCCGAAGACCTCCCCGCCGGCGCCGTCGTCAAAGCCCTCCGGCATTTGCACTCTCCCTGTGCGAGCCTGTCCGCGTTCCCCATTACCTGTGACCGGCTCAGGGCCGCTGCCCCGGGGTCAGGCGGCCCTGGGGCGGTCGGCTCCGGTCAGGCGGCGGTTGTGGTAGTCGTGGAACCGGTGTCGATGCTGACGTTTCCCTCGCCGCCCTGCGACGTCATCACGGTATTGAAGGAATCGACGGCGGAGGACAGGGCGTCCTGGAAGTCCCTGGCATCCATGTTGTTGGCGTCTTCCGTCGTCGCGTAGTTCGCGCTCAGCGTCCGCATGCCGTCCCGCAACTCGGTGAGACCTGTGGTCAGCGCGCCCAGGGCTTGGATGAATTTCACCTTGAGCCCGGCGTCGCCGTTCAGCCCGCTGATGTCCTCGCGGATTTTGTTGGCGTGATAGAAGGAGCCCGAGTCGATGGAGATCCCGCCGAGGGCGGCGGCGGCGTCGTTCACCGGCTTGATCAACTGGTCGACGTTGTTGGCGAACAGGTCCATCGACGGCGTGTGGATCGAGGTCCCGTTCGAGTCGTCGGCACCGTTGCTGGGCACCGCGGGGACATCGAAAGGGTTGTAGAGGACGCCTCCGAGTCCTTCGCTGATGCTGGGGTCGCCGGTCCAGGCGGGGGACGGGGGGGTGACGTTGTCGCTGGTGCCGGGCGGGTCGTTGGTGACGGATGGGGTGTTGTTGTCGCTCCCGTACCCCATCGGTCACAACTCCCAGAGCTGTGTACCGTGCCGCTCACCCTGGTGGTAGGCATCGGTGATGACGCCGAGTGCTGACGTGGCGTTGTTGGCCTGGGTGACCATGGCCTGGGCCCGGGAGTCCCACTCAATTTTGGCCCCGTTGTAAACGTTGCGGACATCTCCGGTCCACTCCTCGAGGCGCATCGTTGCGCCATCGCCCAGGACCCTCAGGGTCTCCTGGAGTCTGGCACTCATCGCGGCCATCTCGCCGACGGCGTATTCGAGTTCTTGACGGTTGTAGCCGTACGTCGGCATGTCATGCTCCTTGGTGTCAGCTGGGTGCTGTCGCTGTGCCTGGGAAGCCCGGACGGATGAAGGTCAGAAACCTTGCAGCGCGTTCACGCCGCTGCTGACCTGGGCGGCGGCATCCACGGTTGTCTGGTGTGTGTTGGCGACATTGCCGGTATGGGCCTGGAGGGTGTCGACCATCAGCTGCAGCCGATTCTTGACCGCATTGCCGTGCCCCATCCAGGTCTCCATCGCGGCGATGAAGGTTCCGGCGGTCTCACCGGTCCAGGTCCTGAGGCGCTCGATATTGGCCTGCATGTCGCCGAGCGCCCTGTTGATGTCGCCCAGCGCCTCCTCGAAGTAGGGCCGGGCGGCCGTCATGGCCTCGATACTCTCGGAAACGGGCTGGTCGGCGGGCATCGCCGCTCCTTTCGTTGTGGATCTCGTTGTCCGTCATGGTCGGTCTGTCGGTCACCGGAGGGGAAGCGGATCGTCGGCCTGCTGCCCGACCGTCCCGGCGGTTCTGCCCCTTCGCCCCCTGTCCGGCCCTGTCACGAAGGCACCAACGCGGGGTCGGCCGGGGCCTGGTCGCCCCGCCGGGGCGCAGCGAAGGGGAGGTCGGCGGGGGTCACGGTGCGGGCGCGGGTCCGCTCGGCGATGTGGTCCGCGAGCCGGTGCGCGCCGTAGGCGCCGTAGGCCGGGTTCTGCCCGGCCAGTGCCATCACCGCTTCCTCGGCCACCTCCAGGCCCAGCGCCGCCAGCCGCCGCCGGGTCAGTTCGGCGAGTTCGGGGCCGGCGTAGGCGGGCAGCCGCAGATACTCGGCGAACGGCCCGGCCAGGTCGGTACGGTCGCGCAGCAGGTCCATCAGGTGCGGCGGGCCTCCGGACAGCACGAGGACGGCGCCGTGCCCGTCCCGCGCCGCCGCCTCGGCGGCCAACGCGTCGATCACAGCGGTCCGTTCGGCGTCCGGGCGGCTCTCGAAGTCGGGGTCGACCTCGGTCAACAGGATCCCGCCCGCGGCCTGCCGGAAGACGTGGCCGAGGTACGTGCGCGGCTGCTCCGGCCAGCGGGCCGGGACGGCGGACAACGGCAGCCGGTCCAGCGCGCCGGTCGGGATCACATCGCGTTCGGCGAGCGCTCTGCCGTACGCGGCGGCCACCGCCCGGCGGCCGCTTCCGGGCATGCCCTCCAGGACGATGTCCGCCAGGCCCGCGGTGCCCTGGCCGAGTTCGACGAGGGTGTCCAGCCGGGCGGCCAGGGCTGCCCGGACCGGGCCGAGGCCGGTGAGGGCGGCCAGGTGGCGGGCAGCCGGTTCGGGCACGGCCCCGGCGGACACGGTCCCGGCGTCGGGGGCCGGATCCGGGGTGGGAGGCGCCGCCCGCGCGGGGCGGGACGGCTGGGCGGGCGGCGCGGGCGAGGCCGGCGCGGCTGTGATGTCGGCGGCGGTCAGCCGGCTCAGTTCGCTGTCGTGGGCGGGCGGGTGGCTGGCCAGACGGGACGCCTGGTTGCTGATCATCGTCTCGAAGACCTGGCGGGCGACCCGGCCGTTGCCGAAGGTCGGGCCCTTGGGGACGACCTCGAAGTAGCGGGTCAACGCCGCGAGGGCGTCGTCGGTCAGTTCGTAGTAATGCTTGGCGCACAGGCCGCGGACGATGGTGACCAGTTCCTCCGGGTCGTAGTTGGGGAACTCGATGGTGCGGGCGAACCGGGACGCCATGCCGGGGTTGGAGGCCAGGAACTGTTCCATGTGCTCGGAGTAGCCCGCCGCGATGACGACGATCTCGTCGCGGTGGTCCTCCATCAGCTTCATCAGCGCCTCGACGGCCTCCTGACCGAAGTCCGGTCCGGTGCCCCGGGACTGGTTGGTCAGGGTGTACGCCTCGTCGATGAAGAGCACGCCGCCGATGGCCTTGTTGATGACCTCCGTGGTCTTGATGGCGGTGCCGCCGATGATCTGGGCGACCAGGTCGGCGCGGGCCACCTCGACGATGTGGCCCTGGCTGAGGACGCCGAGTTCGGCGAGCACGGCCCCGTACAGCCTGGCCACGGTGGTCTTGCCGGTGCCGGGCGGCCCGGCGAAGACCAGGTGACGGCTCATCGGGGGCATCGGCAGGCCCATCTCGGTGCGCCGTCTGGTCATCCTGTTGAGGTTGATCAGGCCGGTGACCTCGCGCTTGACGCTCTCCAGGCCGACCAGGGCCTCCAGTTCGGCCAGTGGTCCGGTGCCGGAGTGGACGGCCCCCTCCTCGACCGGGGCGGCGGGTGCGTTGTCGCGGACCTCGCTGTCCTGGAGACGTACGGAGCCGTCGGCGCCGGCGGACCTGACGCCGTCGCCCGCGTTGTCGAGGACGACGCAGTTACTGAGGTCGGCGCGGGCGCCGTCCTCGACGTTGACGCCGTGGCCGCGTGCGCCGGTGATCCGGCAGCCCACGGCGGTGAGTGAGCCGCCGACAAGGACGCGGACGGCGTCGGCGGCGGAATCGGCGAACTCGCTGTCATGGGCGGTGAGTTCACCGGCGTCGATGACAGCGGCGCAGTCGCGCAGCGTGGAGTGGGCCAGAAGTGCGGTCGCCGCGCCGGCCAGGCCCAGTCCGCGGCCCTTGCCGGTGGTGGTGAGCCGGACGCCGGTGAACCGGCCGCCGGCGCCGCCCGCCAGTTCGACCGCGTGCCCGCCGTCCAGGGTGATCTCGGAATCCCTGATGGTCAGTTGGGCGCCGCCACCGGCCCGGGCGCCGGAGCCGGAGGTCCCGGTGACGGTGAGCCGGTCCAGTTCCGCGGCCGCGGACTCCGTGACCTGGACGGCGGCGGTGGCGGCGTTCCGCACGGTGAGCCCGGTGGCCGTGGCGGCGCTTCCGGCACCGGTGACCTGGAGCCCGACCGGGGTGTCGGTGATCTCGCAGTCCTCCAGCCGCGGCCGGGCGCCTGCGGTGACCTGGACGCCGCCGCGGGCCGCCCCGGTGACCTTGCAGCCGCGCAGGAGCGGTGCGGCCCCGCCGCTGACGTGCACCGCCTGCCCGGCCGAGCCGGAGAAGACGCATTCGGTGACCGTGATCTCGCCCCGGCTGGTGAGGAACGCGTCCACCACGGCGCTGCCGGTCACCGTGACCTGGTGCAGGACGGCCCGGCCCTCCTGCTCGACGGCGATGGCCGGCTTGCCGCTGCCGATGATCCGGGTGGCCTCCACGGTCGCGGTTCCGCTGCCGTTCACGCAGACGCCGTTGCCCCCGGAACGCTCCAGCAGGCAGTCCCGTACGTCCAGGCGTCCGTGCTCGGCGACCACGACCGCCGACGAACCGGCTTCTACCACCTCGGTGTCCGCCAGCACGTTGGCGCCGCCCGAGGTGACGACCACGCCCGCGCCGCGCGGGTTGGTCACCCGGCAGCCGCGGGCCGCCAGGGTGCCCTCGTGCCAGGCCAGCACCGCCGTCCAGGCCTCGCCCTCGATCCGGCAGGCGTCCAGCGCGGCCTGCCCGCGGCGCAGGTCGAGCACCGGGGCCTCCCGGTCGGCGCCGGACAGCACCAGGCCGGAGAGCTGGACGGCCTCCGCGTCCACCACGACCGTGCTCCCGGAGGCCGCGTGCACCTGCACGGTCCCGGCCCCGCCCTCGGCCGCCACGGTGACCGTGCGGGTGATGTCGAGCGCCTCCTCGTACCGACCTGGGGCCACCGTGATCAGCGCCCCCTCCGCGGCCTCGGCGAGGGCGGCGCTGATCGACCGGTGGGCGCCCGGGCGGTCCGGGGAGACCAACAGGACTTGCCTGCTCACGGCTTGGCTCCTTCTTTCCGGCGGGCGACGATCAGCCCGGGCGGGTCGGCACTGTCGGCCTTGTCGTCGCTCCCGGCCTTCTCCAGCGCGTCCAGGATCTTCCCCAGGCCCTTCACGGCGATCTCGTCGAGCTTCTCCCCCTGGGTGTCGACCCTGCCGTCCTCGGCGATCTCCGAGGGCGACAGCTCGCGCAGCAGCACGGCGGTGCCCTCGACCCGCAGCACCTTGAAGCTGGTGCCGGGCAGGAACAGCACCCGCTCGGGTACGGCAGGGTCGAGCTGACTGGTACGGCGGGCGGTCATGGACCAGATCAGGAAGTCGGTCCCGCCGCGCGGGCCCGCGTGCAGCGCGGTACGGGCGTGGCAGAAAGCCCACTCGGTGGCCAGCCTGCCCTCGCGGTACCAGGCCCGTTCCGCCGCGCTGAGCCGTGCCCGCAGCAGAGCCGGGCCACGGTACGAGGGCAGCCGCCGCAGCCCGGCCGTCACGCAGCGGGCCAGCGGCACATGCGGGCCGGCGGTGGCCGCGCGGACGGCGTTGTCGGCCCGGCGATGATCGCCGGAGAGATACAGCCGCACCGCGACGAGTTCGGTGAGGGCCTCTGCCGCCTCGGTCTTGGATCCGCCGCGCAGACCCGGCGACTCGTAGATCACCCGCGAGACCGATCCGGCCACCGCGTTGTACTGCTCTTTGAAGGTCCGGCGCACCCAGTCCCGCTCCTGAGCGACCCCGCGTTCGGGCGGCACGGCGCAGGCGGCGGCCTTCGGCGTGGGCTGCACCCGTAGGTCCGTGGCACCGCGGCTCGCCGGGACGGGGGCGGGCGTCGCCGGGGCGGGCGCGGAGGGCGCCGCGACCTCGTCGGGTGCGGCGGACTCCAGCCGGAATCTGGCAGCGGCGGGCCGGGCGAGGCGCTCGGTCGGTGCGCGGGCGGGACCTGGAACCGGACCGGTGGGAGCTTCGAGCGGGGCCGCCGCCGTCGGGTCAGCGGCCGCCGACGGCCCCGGGGTTCCGGCGATCCGCGGCACAGGCGACGGAAGCTGGGCGGCGTCGCCGGGGCGTGCCGGGAGCTCCTTTGTGGTCTCCGGGACCCGCACGACGGGCGCGTTGGCCGGGTTCCGGCCCCGACCGGGGTCGGAGGCGGGGTCGGCCGCTCCGGGAGCCGTGGGCGCGTCCGGGGCGGAGGGCTCCTCGGGTCGAGTCGCCGCGACCGGGTCGCCGGATGGCGGCTGCCCGGTGATGTCCATGGTCGGCGCGGGGGCCGGACCGTCCGACCCGGCGGACGCCGGCTCCGGGTCGGCCGGGCGGGGCGGGGCGGCAGGCTCGGTCGGCGGCGGCACGGAATCCCCCGGACGCGGCCGACGCGCCCCGCGTCGGGCCGGGGCGGGAGCCTGCGGATGGCCCCAGCGGCCGGACGTGCCGCCCCGGACCGGAGGCACCCGGACGGCCGGACCGACCGGCACCCCTTCGGGGTCTACGGAAGCGCCGCCCCGGATCCTGGGGGCAACTGAGGCCAAGTCGCCGGACGCCAGCCGGGTGCGCGGCGGGGTGAGCGCCGCCGACGTCAGCGCACCGGCCTCGGTCGCCGGCAACGGCGGGAGTGGAGCTGGGTGTTCCAGGGCCGGTGCCGGCCTCCCCGCGGGTGGCGCCGCAGCGGCTGGGGCCGACCCGAGCGGCGTCGGAGCCGGGCCGTTGGCCCCGCCCAACGGAACCAGGGCGGACGGCTCCTCGGTCGGGGCGAGGAGGATGTCGGCACCGGTTCCGGCGCAGAGTCGTTGGCGGATGTCCTCGGCCAGGGCCAGCATGCGCTCGGCCGTCTGCACCGTCTGCGGGGCGCCGCGGTCGACGTGGAGGATGGCGTGGCCGGGCGCGGCGGGAACCCGCCTGATGTCGTTGGCGCCGGGCGGCTCGGCCGGGGGTCGCAGCCACAGCCCGCTCTGTACGACCTCCAGGACGGCGTCCGGAGCGTACTGGTACAGCCCGGTGGCGATCTCCGGCACCCCGTCCAGCGGCGGGCGCAGCCCGGACAGCGCCGGAGGCGGCGCATGGCCGGCCCTCACCGGGACGTAGCTCAACTCGTCGGCGTACGGACGCCGGCCGGGCGTGGCGTCCCCGGCGGACACCTCCATGTCACCGGAGCCGGGCGCGCCGGCCGGGAGTCCGGCGCAGAGCACGACCGGGTGACCCAGGGCGTTCGCCATCTCCTGGCCGGGGGCGACGGCAGCGGGGACGTCGACCGCGCCATACAGCACGAACCTGACCGCCGCCCGGGCGTTGGGCAAGACGGTGTCCCAGAAGCGGGCCAGGTCGTCGAGACCGACCGCCGGGGCGCCGGGGCTGCCGACGATCACGAGGAGCAGATCGGGATGGGTCGGCAGGTCCTCGACCAGCCTCTTGCGGTGGGCGGCTGACGGCTCGGTGCGGATGTCGCGCACCCACACCCCGCCCGGCACCGGCTCGGCGACCGTGTGCGTGCCGGTGGGCAGGGGGCGGGCCGGCGTGGAGAATTCCCAGTGCGGCTTGGGGAAGCGCCGGGAATCCCGCTGCGCCGGGCGCCCCGGCCGGCACCGCAGCCACCCATCGCCTTGGTCGCTGGGGATGAACAGGCCGCCCGCGAGCGTGGGCACGACCCTGCCGTCCGGCACCAGGACCTCGCGTGCGAGCCGGTCGGCGATCCGCTGGCCGGCCGTGCGGATCTCCTCCCGTGTGCCGCGTCCGAAGACAAGGCGCAGGGTGCCGTACCTGTCCCGGGACAGCAGGCGGGCTACCGCCTCGCACTCCCGGTCGACGGCGCCTGCCGGCAGGTCGATCACGACCAGGGTGTTCTGGACGTCGCGGGCCAGCCGCTCGGCGAAGGCGAGGGCACGGCGGTCGGGTTCGCCTTTGGGGTGGATCAGTACGGCGTCACCGACGTACGCCCGGAGCCTGAGCTTCATGAGCTGGTCATACCTTTCACCACTTCGCGGCCGCGGCGCGGCTGAGCAGGGGACCTTCGGGGATCAGCGCGAGGACGCCGGCGGGCAGGGTAAGCCGCCGCTCGGGGTCGCCGAGGCCGAGGGCCGAGGCGGCATGGCCGTCGGCGAGCCGGTACCTCGCCCCCTGTTCGGTGATGAGGTACTGGAGGGTGCTGCCTGCCGGGACCGCCAGGACCCCGCCGCCGGGCGGGATGACGACCTGCCGGGTGCTCGCGGCGCCCACCACGACCTGGGTGCTTCCGTCCGGCCCCACCTTCAGGCAGGCCGTCCCGTCGGCCAGGGGACGGGCTCCGAGTACGTCGGGGAGGCGGTCTTTCAGGCCGCGGTCGGCCGAGACTGGTGCCACGGCGATGTGCGCCTGGCTGACCTGACGCGCGGCGGGCGCGCCGGGGCGGGCGGCGAGCAGGGCGTACGCGGTCGCGTTGACCGGCGCGAGGCCGTCGGCGCGCAGGACGTAGTAGTGCGCGCCGCCGCCGGTGCTGGTGCGGAAGAACTGGCCGACTTCGGCGGCCTGACCGGCGACCTTGCCGCCGGGGGTCCCGGTGCCGGGCGGCGTCGGCGCGGTGAGGGCGGGGCCTGTGGGGACCGCGGCCAGCCAGTCGGCGGGGGCGGGGACGGCCTGCTGGTCGTCCAGGCCGAGGGCGATGAGTGCGGACTCAGCGGGGACTGGGTACTTGGTGCCGCCCATGAGCAGGTAGCGGGAGCCTCGGGGCCCGCTGAGCAGCACCTCACGGTCGGCGGTCAGCGCGGCCATCGCACCGGCGGACGGGCCGAAGACGAGGGTCTGGCCGGCCGGCCTGTCGCCCGCCTTACCGGTGGCCGTGCCGGCCGGGCCTGTCCGCAGGCAACGCGCCCAAGCACCGGTCAGCAGCCCGGACGCGTCCGGCACCGTGTCGGGGGCGCCCTTGATGCCGACCGGAAAGCCGTGCGGGACCCCTGCCAGGGACTTGGCGGACACCGTTTCCGGGGCGTTCCGCTTGCCCGCGATGAGCAGGGCCGAGGCGTAGTTCCGGGCCGGGCGCAGTACGCCGTTCGCGTAGACGTAACGGTTGCCGGTCTCCTTCTCCAGGACGACGGCCCCGTTCTTCTTCCAGTCGGACTTCGCGACCGGTGACAGCAGCCCGTACACCCCGAACCCGGCGCACAGCAGGACCACCACGCCCGCCCCGAAGAGCGTGCCGAGCGCGGACCGGCGGGTCGGGCTGTCGCCCCGGCCGGGATCTCCGGTGACCAGCGCGGAGGCAAGGCGGCCCGTGGCGAACTGGTAGGCCTGTACGTGGTCGCGTCGAGTCTGCATACGCGCCCCTAGCCAGCCAGGCCGCGGAAGTACGCGTACACGTGCAGCACCCGGAGCAGCAGCGGCAGAAGCGCCACTGCCGTGACGATCTCCAGCAGGTCGCCGATGTGCCCCCACACCGGCAGCAGCCGTCCGTGCGGCAGCCGCCAGGCGCCGACCAGCAGCAGCGCAGCCGCGGCGAGCAGTACCGCGAGCACCGCGGCCCGCCCGGCGGGGCCGGCGGGCGCGACGCGGACGACCAGGACCACGGCCAGCCCGTAGCCGCCCGCGAGCACCACAGGGACGCGCTGGAGGGTGCCGCCGACGCCGCGCGCGCGGAGCAGGACGGCCGCGCTCAGGGCGAGCGGCAGCAGCCAGCCGGCCCAGTCCGGCTCGCGGACGGCCAGCAACCAGACGGCGACCGCCCACACGATCGCGGAGGCGATGGCGAGCATGTCGAGGAAGGCGGTGGCGACCGCGACCCGGCGGGCCACCAACCCGCCCGGCTCGGGTTCGATGTCCTGCTGGAGTTCCTCGGCGTCGTTCGGCAATTGCGGCACCCGCAGCCGGGCCGTGCGCAGGGCCAGCCGGGGCGCGAGGTGCCCGAGGACGTACATGGCGACGGCGACCACCGCGGAGGCCTGGACGTCCTGCAGTCTGGCGCCCGCCACCAGCCCCACCCCGGCGGCCGCCGCTACCGCGATGATCAGGACGGTGCCGGGCACCACCAGCGGCAGCGCGCCGAGACCGAGCAGCGCCCCGGCCAGCGCCACGAGGCACGCGGCGGTGGCCAGCGCTGCGGGCGCCCCGGGGGCGTAGCCGCCGCCCGGGCCCGCGTGGAAGGTCAGCCCGGCCAGCCCGGCGAAGACGAAGGAACCGATCCCGGCGACCAGCACACTGCCCCGGTCGGCACGCAGCCGCGCGGCCCCGGCGCAGCCTGCGGCCAGCACCAGGGCGGTCAGCCCGCTCGCCGCGGCGGTCGGCGCCCCGGGTCCGGCACCGAGCAGGGCGGCGGCGAGGGCGGCCAGGGCCAGGCAGGACAGGGTCAGCGCGAGGTTGCGGGTGAGCTCGGGCCGCCACCTGCCGGGGCCGCCGCTGACGCCCTGGGCGATCCCGTCGGAGACGTCGTCGAAATGCAGCGAGGGCAGCGGCGCGTCGGCCGGGCGCAGCTGGAGCACGTCGCCGTGGCGCAGGCCGGCACTCTGCGGGGTGGCCTCGGGGTCGAGGGCTTCGTCGCCGAGCCGTTGCAGTACCCAGGGGGTGCCCTGCTGGTCGGGCACGGTGGTGACATGCCCGACCAGCAGGGGCAGCAGCGCGGAGACCGGGGTGGTGACCGGGACGGACAGGTCGGCCCGGCCGGCCGGGCCGGCAATGGTGATACGGCAGACCTCGGTGGCCTCGGCCGTGGGGGGTGCGGTCATCATCGTGCTCCTGTCGGGGCGGTGGCCGGGGGCACCAGGCCGGTCTGGACGAGTCCGACGGCGCGCCGGGTGACGAGCTGGGCGCGTCCGGCGGGCAGGGTGCGGGGCTTGGCCTCGCCGATGAACCTGCCCTCCTCCCGGGGATAGGAGAACAGCAGCACCGGGTTGCCCAGCTCCCACATACGGCGGATGAGCGGGTCCATGACGGCGCGCATGGCGCCGGAGGTGCTGCGGGCGACGACCATGTGCAGCCCGATCTGGGCGCCTTGGGCGAGCAGCCGCATCAGCGGGGCCATCGGGGAGGCCGCGCCGGGCGCGGCGGAGAACAGGTCGTAGTCGTCGATCAGGACGAACAGCAGCGGGCCGTGCCACCAGTCCCGCTTCGCCAGCTGCTCGGGGGTGATATCGGCGCCGGGCAGCCGCTTGCCGACGGACACGGCGGCGCTTTCGGCGAGCTGCCCCAGCGCGTCGCTGTCGACCACGTAGCCGACCCGGTACTCCTCGGGCACGTCCGCCAGCAGCCCGCGGCCGGGGTCGGCGAGCAGGATGCGTGCCTCGTCGGGACCGTAGCGGCTGGTGATGGCGCGGATGGCCAGGCGCAGGGCGTTGGTCTTGCCGGTCTCGCCGTCGCCGAAGACCATCAGGTGCGGGGTGGCGGCGAAGTCGTGCCACACGGGGGCGAGCCGCTGCTCGTCCCAGCCGAGGCAGAACCTGAGGTCGCGTTCGCCGTCCGGGGCCGGGAGGCGGGCGGCGTCCAGCCGGGTCGGCAGCAGGCGTACGCCGGGAGCCCGGCCGCCGGTCCAGAAGGTGTCGATCTCCGCAACCGCGCCCTTGGTGGCCGCCGTCAGGTCGTCGGTCCGGGAGGAGCTGTCGAGCCTTGGGAGGGCGGACAGGAAGTGGTGACCGGAGCCTGTCAGGCCGCGACCGGGCTGGTGCGGCACCCCTGCCGCCGCCTTGGAGCCAACCTCGGACTCCATGGAGTCGCCGAGCCGCAGTTCCCATTTGGTGCCGAGCATGTCGCGCAGCCGGGCCCGGATCTCCGACCAGCGGACCGCGGAGGCGATAATGTGCAGGCCGAACGACAGGCCCCGGGCGACAAGTTCCATGATCTGCTGTTCCAGGTCCTCGAAGTCCTGGCGGAGGGTCGCCCAGCCGTCCACCACCAGGAAAACGTCGCCATACGGGTCGTCGACCGCGCCCTGGTCGCGCAGCGCACGGTAGGCCGCCATGGACTCCAGGCCCCTGTCGGCGAACAGCTGCTCGCGGCGCTCCAGGAGCTGGGAGAGTTCCGCGACGGTCCGCAGCACCCGGTCACGCTCCAGCCGTGTCGCGACCGAGCCCACGTGCGGCAGGCCGGCGATGGAGACCAGGCCGCCCCCGCCGAAATCCAGGCAGTAGAACTGGATCTCCCGCGAGGTATGGGTCAGGGCCAGCGAGAGAATCAGGGTCCGCAGCAGGGTCGACTTGCCGGTCTGCGGCGCGCCCACGACACCGACGTGCCCGTCGCCGCCGGACAGGTCGGCGACCAGCAGTTCGCGCAGCTGCTCGAAGGGCCGGTCGACGATTCCGAGCGGAATCCGCAGCGCACCCTGGACCCGCGGGTCGGCCGCGCCCATGCCCCGGTCCGGGTCCGGCACGATGCCGGGCAGTAGCTGGTCCAGGCTGGGCGAGGAGGTCAGCGGCGGGAGCCAGACCTGCCGGGCGGGCGGACCGCTGTCCGCAAGCCGTCCGGCGAGGACCTCCAGCAGGCTCTCCTCGCTCTCCTCGGCAGGGGCCTCCTCGTCGGCCTGGCCGCGCAGCGACTCCTCGGCGAGCGAGACCAGGGCGGCCTCCTCCTCGGCACGGGCCGAGGCGAGCGGGCCGCACTGTTCCAGGCCGAAGACGGTGACCTCACGACCGGCCCTCGCTCCGCGCGGCGACTCCACCTGGCCCGAGGCGACGGGTGCAGGACCGGAGACATAGGCGGCCTTGAACCGTATGAGGTTGGTCGTGTCCACCTTGAGGTAGCCGTTGCCGGGGGCGGACGGCAGCTCGTAGGCGCTGGGGGTGCCGATCACGCTGCGGGACTCCATGGCGGAGAAGGTGCGCAGCGCCAGGCGGTACGACAGGTGGCCCTCGACCCGGTGGATCCGGGACTCGTCCAGCCGCTGGGAGGCCAGCAGCAGGTGGACGCCCAGGCTGCGCCCGAGGCGACCGATGGAGACGAACAGCTCGACGAACTCCGGCTTGCTGGCCAGCAGTTCGGAGAACTCGTCCACGACGATCAGCAGCGACGGCAGGGGCGCCAGGGTCGCTCCGGTGCCGCGCGCCTTCTCGTACTCGAAGAGCGAGGCGAAACCGGCGTCCCGGAGCAGCTCCTGACGGCGGATCATCTCGCCGTTGATGGAGTCCCGCATGCGGTCGACGAGGTGGAGTTCGTCGGCGAGGTTGGTGATGACGGCGGAGGTGTGCGGGAGGCGGTCCATGCCCAGGAAGGTGGCGCCGCCCTTGAAGTCCACCAGGACCAGGTTGAGGACCTCGGACGAGTGAGTGGCGACCAGGCCCATCACCAGGGTGCGCAGCAGTTCGCTCTTGCCGGAGCCGGTGGCGCCGATCAGCAGGCCGTGCGGGCCCATGCCGCCCTGCGCGGACTCCTTGAGGTCGATTTCGACGATCTCACCGTCCTCGGTGACCCCGATCGGCACCTTGAGGCGGGCGTCCTGAGCGATCCTCGGGCGCCACTTGGCGGCCACGTCGAAGGTGCGCAGGTCGCGGATGCCGAGCATGGCGGCCAGGTCGAAATCCGACTCCAGGGGCCGGTCCACCAGGTCGACACCGCCGCTGGTGCGCATCGGAGCGAGCAGCCGGGCGAGGTTCTCGGCCCCGGTGGCGCTCAGGTGGTCGGCCCGTCCGGAGACGATCTCGGTGTCGGAGGGGAAGTCGACCCTGCCGTCGCGGGTGGTGAGCCGCAGCACCTTGGGCCCGCCGGGTACGGCTCCGGTGAGGTCGAGCAGCACCACGCCGCGCAGCCCGGAGCCGAGCAGCCGGGAGGTCTCGGGGATCCGGACGCCATGGGCGACGATCACCACGAACGGCTCGGAGATGCTGGGCGCGGAGGACGTGTCGTGGTCCGGCCGGTCGCGGACGTCGGGGCCCAGCAGGTTCATCAGGGCATCGTGGTCGTCGGCGGCCAGCCGGACGGGGCCGGAGGAGTCCTCCTCGTGCGGGTGGGCGTTGTGCGGCAGCCACTTCAGCCAGTCCCACATGCGGCGATCGTGCTCGTCGGCCAGTACCGCGATGCGCAGTTCGTCTGGGGAGTGGAAGACGGCGAGCTGGCCGAGCATCGCCCGGGCCAGAGCCAGCGCGTCATCGGTCTCGCCCGTGAACTCGACGCTGGTGAAGCGCTGGAGGGCCACCGGGACGGGCAACCGGGGCACGGTCTGGTGGGCCTTGGTGAAACGGCGCAGCGAGATCGCGCACAGTGGCTCCAGGTCCTCCACCGGTTTGGTCTGCGGGGGCAGGAACTCCAGGGCTGCCCGACGGGTACCGAGGCCGATCCGGACCCGGGCGAAGTCGTCGTGGCCCGCCCTGCGCTCCCACAGTCGCGTGCTCGAAGCGACGGCCCACAGGCCGGCCGGGTCGGGGTTGTCCCACAGCAGAGCGGTGCGCTGTTCCTCGGCAGCCTGTCGGGCCTGCTTGCGCTTCTGGGCGAGGTAGCGCAGGTAGTCACGGCGTTCGGCGCGCATGCGGCGGCGCCGCTCCGCACCGGGGCGGCCGATCTGGACCAGGGTCATGCTGACCATGGCGATGCCCATCATCCCGGACATCATGTACATGGATGCTCCGCCCCGGCCGACGGAGAACATCAGCACCATAGCGCCGGCGCCGAGCCCCATCGGCAGGTACATCATCACGGAACCGAAGTCGGCGGTGGCCGGTTCACCCAGCACGGGGGGCTCGGCCAGTTCGACTTGGCCTTCCGGCACGGGGGGACCTTCGGCACGTGGCGAGCGCTTGGCTACCACAGTGCTCAACGTGCTCTCTTTCCTGCTCTTGGTTCCTGCTCTTGTTCCTGCTCTTTGCCTGTCCTGGCAGAAATCGACAGTAAGGAGGCGACCGGCCACACTCCCGCCACCCGGACCCTTCTCTGCCCCGGCGGACAGCGAAGCCTGGCCGAACGGGCAACGCGGCCGCCTCCGCCGATGTCACCGTGCTCCGTCGTCACCGAGACGCACGAGCCGTCGGCCGCGGTACGCGGATGATGCCCCGCGGCCCGCTCCAGCAGATCGGCGTCGTGATCGTGCAGGATCCAGTGCTGGGGCCCGCCGAGCCGGTGCGCGAGCCAGCGGCACATCGAGCCCGTACCGCACCCCAGATCGCGGATCACGAGCTCGCCCGCCTCCGTCTCCTCGAATCGCTTGCGCAGCGGTTCGAGGAGTTCGGGCGCACGGGCGGCGGCGTCGGCCACCTCGCGCAGCTCCAACCACTGGGGGGTGTAGCGCGGCGCGTCGGTCGTCGTCATACGGCCCACATCTCCCGTCGAAGCTGTTCCAGCCCTGAGGCCGGACTCCTTCCGGTTTTCGCCCAGAAGCCAAAGGCGCGACAGCTTCGCTCCGGGGCACGGGTGACTCGCCGACTGTGGCGGCGCCCGCCCCGAGGAGTCGGGAGCAGGAGCCGCCACTTCTGGCGCCGGGCATTTCAGCCGAGGAAGCGAACGGACCTCACCGTGCCGAATCCGATGGCAGAGAGATCCTGGACATTCCCATTGACGACCTGCGCCTTGCCGGTGCAGTCGGCTCCGTCCCAGATCTTGACGGCGCCGGCTGCCTGGAGCGAGCCGGAGAAACGGACGTTCTTGCAGCCGGGACCCGCCACCCCCTGGGAGGGGTCGGCGAAGTTCGGACCTTGGAAGAAGGTGGCGCTGCTCGCGGGCGAGGCGTTGGGATCGGCACCAGCACCGGACTGACCGCCGCCGGCCTTCTCGCCGTCCGGCTTGACGCCGAACCAAGTGCCGCCCACGCCCTGGCCGTTGGTGTCCCCGGCCGTCGTGTCCTTGTTGAAGAGGTAAACGGGCCAGCCGCCGATGGTGACCTGGAATGCGCCGTCACGCTGGATGAAGCCAATCGACGACTTGTCGATCCCGTCGAGGAAGACCTTCCCGCCGCGCGCGACCAGATACGGCGGCCAGGTGGTTGCGCACTCCCCGCTGCAGTTGGACTTCGACGGGTCTGCGGTGTCCTTGTCGAACCGGTACAGCGTGAAGCCGGCACCATTGACTACGACCGGGTCCAGTTGTCCAGCGCGGCCGGCCGACAGCTGTACCCACTTGCGGGCCACCGGCTTCTTCGCCGCCACAGCGGGTGCCGCGTCGGGCGCCAAGTCACCGGTCTGCGCAGGCGCATTGTTCTGCTTTGCTGTGCCGTTCTGGAAGGACAGCTCGCCGGCCCCGGATGCGGATGACGATGCGGATGCGCCCGCGTCCTTGGTGTCATTTCCGCCGCAGGCGGACAGCAGAAGAACGCCCACCGCCGCGAAAGAGGCATGCGCTGCGGCTCGTGTACGGAACATCGAGAAATACCCCCGAATGCTGCTGGTCTTTCCGCTCCGGACGTTCCGAAGCGATCAACCCCTGCTACGGACCCGGTTCTTAAGGGGTTCTCAGCACCTGACTCCGAGACACAACCGTGACCAGTTCCAGTCGCCGGCCTAAAGGCGTACCGGCTCGGCGTTGTCGACGCCCAGCCAGCAGCACCTGTCGAGTACAGCCCCGATCTTGATGTGCTCGTGGACGCCGAAGCGGAGTGCCCAGCCGCCCCGTGCCTCCAGTCCGGACAGTGATCCGGCCCCGTGCAACGAGGCGAGGACAGCGGGTCAGCCGAGGTTGTCATGTCGCGCAAGGCAGCGAGCGCTCGACCGGGCCGCTGGACCGTCCAGCGGACAGTGGTCGGCCTGTGATCGATGGGCCGGGCCGGTTGAGGTCCACACCTGGCCGACACCGCCTGGTCGACTATCACGGTTGTGCGTCGGGCCGCTTCGGGAGAACCTCGCCGGGACCGGCTCCGTAGAAGGGGTTGTCGGCTCCGCTTCGGAGGCCGCGCAGCACTCTGAGTCGGCCCTGTGGAGTTCGAGCGCAGGACGGCCAGGCAGAACAACGCGCAGAAGAGAACAGGCGATCGGGCGGGCCATCTGGCCGCCGACTTCGATCGCGATCACTGATCTCCGGGGCGGGTGGGGCTGTTCCCCCGTTTGGTTCCGCCCGCCCCGGGCTCCGCACAAGTTGAAGGATGCCCTTGACCCGCCGCACACGCGTCGCTGCTTACGTCACTGCACTGCTGCTCGTCCTGGCGGGCGTCGCCGGTTGCGATTCCTCAGGTCGCCTGTCGGCCTTCTCCAACCCCGTCGTGGAAGGGCTGTGGACCATCCAGCGCATGGCACAGGCCCGGTCCGCGGACACCCGTGTGCCGAACGGCACCGGCGAGAACACCGGTACGACGGACCCTGAGCCCGACCCGGTGCCGGCACAGCCGCAGAAGGCGACGTACCACGACAACGCCGCGGTGATGGGGAAGCTCTTCTTCGACACCCCCGACGGGCCGAGCGTGTGTTCCGGCACGGCGGTGGAGGACCCGGCACGCCCCGGCAGATCGGGGCTGGTATGGACGGCGGGTCACTGTGTGCACGCCGGGGCCGGCGGCGACTGGTTCCGCAACATCGTCTTCGTCCCCTCGTACAACAATCTCGGGCTCGACGGAACGGCCCGGCAGACCGCGGACGAGGACCGGATCGCGCCCTTCGGAACCTGGTGGGCCGCCCGGTCGGAGGTCGCACCCGAGTGGGTCGCCGAGGGGAAACCCTCCGAAGGTGGCGGCTCGCCGTTCGACTACGCGGTGCTCCATGTGCAGCGGCAGGCGCAGCCTGCCTCGCTCCAGGAGACGATCGGTCAGGCGGCGCCGGTCTGGTTCGGCGCACCGTCGGCCACTGGTATCGGGGACATGGCGGTCTGGGGCTATCCGGCCGAGTCCCCGTTCGACGGCGAGCGGATGTTCTCGTGCCAGGACAGGCCCGGTCGTCTGTCGATCCGCCCGGAGCAACCGGTGCTGTACCGGATCGGCTGCACCATGACCGGGGGCTCCTCCGGGGGCGGCTGGTTCGCCCGCAGCCCGGGCGGTGGCCTGGCGCTGGTGAGCAACACATCCATAGGGCCAACCGAAAACACCTGGCTCGCCGGGCCCCGCCTGGGCGAGTCGGCGAGGGAGCTCTATCGGCGCGTCAGCGACAAAGCCGGTTCGTCGTGAGGCCATTCAGCTGCGCTCGGACCGCCTCCTCATCGGCATGTAGGTCACCCCGACCTGACCCAGCAGCTCCGCCTCAAGCTTGAAGACCAGGAACCATGCTCTGCATCAAGTTCGACGGCCTGTCCGGGCTCGGCAAGCTCAGCAGCGTGAAGGGCTCCGTACGTGACGACTGGAATCGATCACGCGACCCCATCTTCCCCGGAAGTGATGTCACGCTGAGGTCCACCTGTCCCGACTCACTTGACCTGACCGCTTTCCGGGACCTCGTCGCCCGGGCGGACCGGGCCCGACGCGACAACGATGCCAAGACTGCCGCCCGGTACCTGAACGACGCCCCCGCTCACTGGCGGGGACCGCGCTGGCCGGATTCCGCGGCGAGTACGCCCAAGCCAGCGCGAACGGCTTGACCGACTGCGGCTTTCGGCCCTTGAGGCGAGTCTCGCGGTCCGGCTCGACCTGGGCGAGCACACGGACACCGCAAGGGAGCTGGCCGCACTGGTGGCCCAGCACCCGCTGGACGAACGGTACCTCGAAGCAACCAAGCACATGGCGGCGGCCGAGCGCCTCGAAGACCCTTCGCCACTGCGCTCCCATGCAGGCGAACCCGCGCACAAGACCTGCGCGGAGTCCTGGAACGCAGCTCACCCCGGCGAGGTCCGCCTCGTGTCCGACGCACCCATCGCAAACGCGACGACACCCACGCCTGACCTTCCAGCCACCCCCGTTTCGACCATCGCTGCCACCGGTCTCGACCTGCCTGTCGCGCATCGCAGTCTCGATCGGATCGACGCCCCTGACAAGTGGTCACACCGTCGGCGCCCTCGACATCTTGGCCTTGAACCAGGGCGTGACGGACGACGGGCGAGAGGCTTCTTCCCTCATGGTCCCCATGAGGGAACATCCCGGAACGAACCTCTGATCTCAGTTGTCCGCCAAAAGGGGATCAAACCAACTTTGCGGAGATCACCAACACGCCCACTCCACTGGGATGAACCCGGGGACTGGGAACGGCGTAGTGACAAGCGAGAAGAGCCGGCGGAGTTACGAGGTACCCGCGCCTGCATACGCCCCTCGCACCTCTACTGGCAAGCGGAATCTCCCGATTCAGAACAAAGGAAGCACGTGAAGCCACGTATTACTCGTCTCTCACGCTATCGCGCGGCTGCGCTCAGCGCGGCAGTCACCTCTGGCGCTCTGGCATTGGCGATGATGCCCTCGGTGTCCGCAAATGCTGCGCCCCAGAACACCAGTTCGCTCGACTACGTGGCACTAGGTGATTCCTACGCCGCCGCTCCGGGCGTGCCAGAGCAGATCGATCCAGTGTGCGCCCGCTCCAGCAGTAACTACCCTCATCTCGTGGGGGCGCAGAACAAGGCACATCTAACAGACGTCACCTGTTCGGGGGCGACCACGGCGGCCCTGGCCGTCGCCCAGGGTGCTGCTCCCGCACAGTACGACGCCCTCTCCCGGAAGACCGACCTCGTAACCGTAAGCATCGGCGGCAACGACATCGGCTTCTCCGCAGTGCTCGGACGCTGCGCCGCACTGTCCGCCGACGCCCCGTCCGCGAGCCCATGCCGCGACCACTTCACTCAGGGCGGCACCGACAAGGTCGAGCAGAGCATCGCGGCCACGGCGCCGAAGGTCTCCCAGGTGATCGCCGAGATTCACCGCCGGGCCCCGCGAGCCAGGGTCTTCATGGTCGGCTACCCATCGCTCTTCCCCGACAGCGGAGTAGGCTGCACGAGCCCCAGCGTCCCCATCGCCGCTGGCGACTTTGCCTACCTGCGAGACAAGACGAAGTCCCTCAACGCCATGGTCGCCGGCCGAGCCAAGCTCGGCGGAGCCACGTACGTTGACACATACAGGCCCACCATCGGCCACGACATGTGCCGTCCCGTTGGGGAACGCTGGATCGAGAACCTCGCTGCCCAGAAACCAGCGGCGCCAGCCCACCCGAACGCACAAGGCGAGCAGGCCATGGCGACAGCCGTGTACCGCGCGCTGTCCCAGTGTGGCGGAGCCCACCGAGCCTGATCGCGCCGGAACATCCGGCGATCTCCTCGCGCTGCCCCCAACGAGCCCCAGGGCAGGAGCTATTGGGGCTGCCATCGGAACCTGGGGAGAACCCAGGGAGAATTGGCTCCCTACCGACGGGCGCCAGCGCCCATCTTGTTCGGGCAGATCATTCTTCCGCTCGCTGTTCGCAGCAGTCCCGATCCACAGCGGGAGACATTACAGAGAGTGCTGGATTTGCCGGTCGATCAGTCCCTACGCACAGCGCTCCGAGGCGCGGCGACAAGTTGAGCGCAGAGCCGCACCCCTCGGCATCCGCACATCGCCCGACGATGCCTACCTCGGACGGCGCTTCCACAAGGCGCGGGGCAGGGTCGCCTGAGTGCTCGCGCAGGCGTTCGCTGATGTCCGGCGCGATTCGGCGGCGCTCGCGATGGCGTTGGCCAAGGGAAGCAGTTCAGCCGACTCGACGTCCGCTGCGCGGATCGCGACGCACTCCACATGGTGCGTCATCGGAATGCGGTCGAAGCAGATCATCTCGCCCTGTCCAGTACGCCCGGTCCACGATCCCCTTGGCTCACAGCCTCAGCGCAATACCGCTGCACGATTACTCTCCGTTCACCGGAGCCGACGCTTAATCGCTTGCTGAAGCATGCCGAGATCACGCTCAGCGGCATCTCTCAACGGGGCTCCCTGGGGAGAATCTGGGGAGTTTGCCACGGCGCTGGGGAGCGCGTGGGGAGAATCGGCCGCGTAACACGGCATGACACTGAAAGGACATGAAAGACACTCCATCGCAGGCCAGAGGCCGAACTTCAGCCACATGCCGGAGCTGCACTGGGTGTTCGGATACCCCTTCGCGTCAGCTTGGCAGCAATCCCCTTGTTGGTCATCCCCTCGGCGACCAAGTTCGCGACTTCGCGTGCGCGCCGGGTCAGGGGGGCGGACGCCTCCTGCGCGGGCAGGGGCGAGCTGGGGTCGGAGGAGTCTTTCAACGCGTAGGCAACAGCCTGCTCCAGCGTCAGCGCCAGGCCGAAATGGTAGTTCTGCCTCAGATAGGTGATCTTTCCGACTACCTCGACGTGCGTCGCGTTGGGGCTGTGCTTGGGTGCCTTGGAACGGGTGCGCAGGCCCTCGATGCCCTCAGCCTGGTAGCGGCGATACCACGTGATGATCGTCAGTTTTAGACCGACCGTCCCCATCCGCACGGAATGTCGAAGTTCAACGCTGCGTAGTCAGCACCAAGTCAGCACGGGAGAGGTGATCAGGGGTGCGGACGTGGGGTTTCAGGTCAGCACCGAACCAGCACGGGAATCAGCACCGGGCCACCAAACCGTGGCGAATCACGCAACTTCGATAGGCCCCTTCCCCACTCCAATTCGCCCCCTGACCCAGCCCCCACGCTCCCGTCATGGTGGTCGCGCGCACACTGACCCACCGAACTGTGGTGTCCCACCACATGTGCCCCTGACCTGCGTCTTCCTACGGTGTGGCGACACGAACCGTCCCCGTCCCCGCCCGGAAGTGGTACCCATGGCCGCCTCTGCCACCGCTCCACCAGCCCCCAGCTCCCTCAAGCGCATCGTCGCCGCGAGCCTCATCGGGACCACCATCGAGTGGTACGACAACTCATCCGATCGGAGCTAGGACCTGCGCTTTCTACGCCATCGCGGTAGGTGGCCCAGCACTGAACCAGCACCGGTTCTACGTCGGCACCGGCACCGGGCAGTGCTCCGCGCGAGCCATGGGAACGGGGTCGCTGCACGACAGAACCTCGGTCACAATGCGTAATGGTTTGCGTATCAAGGGCGGTTCGGCGGCTTGATCCACCCCAGCGATCGCTCGACGGCCCGCTGCCAGTTGTCGTATTCCGATTCGCGCTGCGCGGGGTCCATGTCCGGCAGCCATTGGGCCGCCCGGTGCCAGTTGCGGCGCAGGACTTCCAGATCCGGCCAGTAGCCGGCGGCCAGCCCGGCGGCGTAGGCGGCGCCCAGCGAGACGGTCTCGGCGACCAGGGGGCGTACCACGGGCACGTCGAGGACGTCGGCCAGGAACTGCATGAGCAGGTTGTCGGATGTCATGCCGCCGTCGACCTTGAGCTCTTTCAGAGCGAGCGAGGAGTCAGCATTCATGGCGTCGACGACCTCCCGCGTCTGCCAGCCGGTGGCTTCCAGCACGGCTCGGGCCAGGTGCCCCTTGGTGATGTACGAGGTGAGGCCGACGATGACACCGCGGGCGTCGCTGCGCCAGTGAGGCGCGAACAGACCGGAGAACGCAGGAACGATATAGCAGCCGCCGTTGTCCTCGACGGTGCGCGCGAGGGTCTCGATCTCCGGGGCGCTGCTGATCAGTCCCAGACGGTCACGGAACCACTGGACCAGCGAGCCCGTGACGGCGATCGGGCCTTCCAGCGCGTAGGCCGCGGGCTGGTCGGCGATCTTGTACGCGACGGTGGTCAGGAGCCCGTTCCTGGACCGTACGACGGCAGTGCCGGTGTTCTGCAGCAGGAAGCTGCCGGTCCCGTACGTGCACTTCGCCTCGCCCGGGGCGAAGCAGGTCTGTCCGAAGAGCGCTGCCTGCTGGTCTCCGAGGGCGGCCGTGATGGGGACGCCCGGGAGGACCGAGCGGGCCTCGCCATAGCGCTGCGACGAGGGCCGGATCTCGGGCAGCATGACGCGGGGAACCCCGAAGAACTCCAGCAGCGCCTCGTCCCAGTCGAGCGTGCGGATGTTCATCAGCATGGTGCGACTGGCGTTGGTGACGTCGGTGATGTGCAGGCCGCCGGCCGTGCCGCCGGTGAGATTCCAGATCAGCCAGGTCTCTATCGTGCCGAACAGCACCTCACCGTCCCGGGCGCGCCGTTCCAGCCCTTCGACATGATCGAACAACCAGCGGATCCGTGGCGCGGAGAAATACGTCGAGGGGGGCAGGCAGCAGCGTTCGAGGAAGAAGTCGTCGCCGGGGTGGTTTCTGAGGTCTTCGACGAGCGCAGCGGTGCGGGTGTCCTGCCAGACGATCGCCTTGCCGAGCGGCGTACCCGTCCGCCGGTCCCAGAGCACTGTCGTCTCGCGCTGGTTGGCGATCCCCATGGCGGTGATCTCGTCGCGGCCGACGCCGACGCCGGCGAGGGCCTCGGGCACGACACGCCCCAGGTTGCGCCAGATCTCGACGGCATCGTGCTCGACCCAGCCCGGTCTGGGGAAATGCTGCTGGTGCTCGCGCTGGGCGACCGACACCAACCGCCCACGGTGGTCGAACAGAATGCATCGTGTGGAGGTGGTGCCCTGGTCGATGGACATCACATACCGTTCAACCATGATCCGGGCCGCCTTCCGATGCGTCGAGGATGCGGTGGCGCGACCTACCAGCGGGCCGCCCCCAGGTTTCTGGAGATCGCCCGTGCGGCCTCACGGAGCAGGGTGATCAGGGCCGGCTGAGGCCGTCCCTTGGAATCACAGATCCGCTCGACCGGGCCGGACACGCCGATGGCGCCCACCACGAGGCCTCCGTGCCCCCGGATGGGCGCCGCGATGCCGGCGTCACCCATGCTCATTTCCTGAACCTCGGCGGCCCACCCCTGCTCCCGGATCTCGGCGAGCGCCGGGTTGAGATCCTCCCGGACGACCAGGGTGTGCCGGGTGTACGCCTCCAGCCCGACCTCGAGCGCCGACTCCACCGTCGCGGTCCCGAAGGCCAGCAAGACCTTGCCGAGCGAGGAGGCATGCAGCGGCAGCAGAGAGCCCACGTCCAGGGTCTGGAGTGTGTCATCGGGCCGGAAGACATGGTGGATGATGAGCACCCTGCCCTCCAGGGGCGTGCCCAGGCGGACCGCCTCCCCGCTGCGGGCAGCCAGGGCGTCGGCCCAGTTGATGGAGCGCGACCGCAGCTCGTTGACGTCGAGGTAACTGGTGCCGAGGTGGAGCAGCGCCGCCCCGAGCTGGTACTTTCCCGTCGCCGCGTCCTGCTCCACGAAATCCACGTGCTGCAGGGTGCGCAGAATGCCGTGGGCGGTGCCCTTCGCGAGCCCGAGCGACGCGGCCACCTCACCCAGTCCGAGCCGACGAGGGCCGCCGGCGAGCAGGCGCAGGATTGCCGCCGCCCGTTCGATGGACTGGACCGGGCCGGCCATAAGGCGATTCTAGGTTCGTCCTTACCGGTCTTGGTGCGCCTGATGCGATGATTTTTCCGGATTCAGGTCTCCCGTTCGGTAATGCCGACCGTTGTTCATTGACCGGCCTCGTATCGCTCCCTAACGTGCGTTGAGGTCGGCATCCCGTCGGCAGCGCTCGCCGAGGAGGGCACATGGCGGCTCAGCTCAAATCAGTGGCCCACGAGGCAGTGGACCATGTCTCTCCCGTGCCGCATTCCCCGCGGGCAGTCTCGGTCGTACGCGGACGTGTCCGCGCGGTGCTCGCCGAGTGGGGCCTTCCCCCGGACGTCACCATGGATGCGGTCTTGGTGGCCTCGGAGCTGCTGACCAATGCGCTCGTCCACGCCCTGCCACCGGCGACGCTGCGGTTGTCGTGGGTCCGCGTCGACGAACGCAGAGCCCTGCGCGTCGAAGTCACCGACACGGGCCGCGCCCTCCCCGCCAGGCAGTCGGCTGACCCGGACGAGCACGGCCGGGGAATCGCCATAGTCACCGCCCTGTCGGCCCGCTGCGGCATACATGTCCACACCGGTGGAATCACCCACTGGGCTGATCTCTTCGCAGCGTAGGAAGACAGCCCGGACAGCCCGGACTCCCGGAAACCGGCCGCTGGGAACCCTGAGAGTGTTGGGGCCCTCCTCCCCGAAAGCATGGTTCACGAGAGGCAGCAGCTCGGCACACTGATCACGAGCAGCAACGAGATCCCCTGCTTCCCCTGTCCAACGGGCAAGGTAGCCACGGGCGGCGAGGGTGTCGGCGTGTTCCGTCCCAAGGGCGGCCTCAAGAATGGCTGGCCAGGGTTGCCATCTTTCCCGCTCGTTCACCGAGGACCCGGCGGAGCGTTCGCAGAGGCTTTCGATGACGGCACCGCTGATGCGGGAGGCGTGCCAGCGTTGGTGGGCTTCGGTGCGCAGGGCATAGCGGTGCAGCGGGTCAGCGAGGCCAGCACTCCCCCGTCTGTACTCTCGCCCCGTCCACGCCGTCGTGCCCGCTGCTGGGCTTCACCGACGGCGCGCATTTCTGCCGAGCTTTCCGAGCCGCGTACGGTATCCCGCCCAGGGACTACCGCCACCTGGCCGCACGGCAGCCACGGCTGCCGAATGCACACTCCGCGCTGCTTTTTCGGCCACGCGGAGCTGGCCTGGCAGGCGCCACGGCGCAGCCGTTGCATGCGCGCACCCGGTCGCTGCAGTTCCCGCCTGGCGGGAAGCTGGGCTCGCCGGCTGTCACCACCGATCCCTGGCGCCAGTCTGCCGATTTTGCTGCCGGCCCCAGTGGGGTCGCCATCGACGTTCTCGCAGTCGGCGGGCGGCTCTGTTTGCGTAGCCCTCCCTGTGACAGATGGCTCCTCAGCGCACTGTGGGGCCGGTGAGGCGGGCCAGTAGGAGGGCGATGTCATCGCTGCGCCGCCGTGCCCGCTGGACCCCGGCGAGGAGTTCGTCGGCCAGGACCTCGAGGTCGGCCGTCGCGGCTCCTGCCAACTCTGCCAGGAAAGCTTCGATCGCCACGCCGATGTCTCCCCCCGCGGCTTCCAGGAGCCCGTCGGTGGTGACCGCCAGCACACTGCCGGGGCGGATGAGCATCCGCTCGGTCGGGTACTGGGCCTGCGGGTCGACACCGAGCGGGAGGCCACCGGCAATGTCGAGGAGGCGCGGTGGCTCACCTGGAGCAATCAGGGCAGGTGCCGGATGGCCCGCTGTGCAGGCCTCGAGCGTCCCCTCGGCAGGGCGGATCAGTAGATAACAGCAGGTGGCGAACATCGCCCGGTCCGGGTCCGGGTTGAACTCGACCATCAGCCGATTGGTCCGTGCCAGCACGGCCGCTGGACCGTGACCCTCGCATGTATAGGCGTGAATGACCGTGCGTAGCTTGCCCATCAGGGAGGCGGCATGCACGCTGTGGCCTTGGACGTCTCCGATCACCAGTGCCACCGCGCCGTCGGGAAGGCAGATGGCGTCGTACCAGTCGCCGCCGATCCGCATGCCCGAGGTGGCCGCCTGGTAGCGCGCGGCGATCGTCAAACCGGGCGCCGACAGCGGGCCGGGATGCAGCATTCCGCGCTGCAGTTCCGTGGCCAGAGCGTGCTGCGACTCGTACATCCCCGCCCGCTCCAAGGACTGGGCGAGCAGTCCGGCGACGGCAACCAGCAGCGCCCGCTCCTCGGGACCGAACTCACGGGGTGAGGGGAACCCCATCAGGCAGGCCCCGATCGGCCCCCGGGAATCCGCCATGGGAATCGCCGCCCACGCCCGGCAAGAACCTCCGGCTGCCTGCTGCGCCGGCTGCGGGTGCGCGGCGGCCAAGTCGGTGACGGAGGCCACGAACACCGGAGCTTGGCGCGCAAGGGCGTCCTGCAGCGGGAAGCACGCGCCGGTGTCCGCATCGCAGACGGCGGCCAGTTCCTCGTCGTGACAGCCGTAGGACGCTACAACGGACAGCCCATCGCGCTGGGACGCCACCACGGCGAGCCCGCTCGCGCCGAACTCCTGCAGCCCGACCTGCGTGGCCGCCATGATGTCCCTGAAGGTCACGGCCGCCGCCAACGCGGCGGTGAGCTGCTGCATCAGGCGATTGCGGGTCGCCCCTTCGTAGAGCCGTCGTTTCTCTGCTTCCTGACGCTCATATGCGGCCGTTGTGTCCATCACCACCCCGACCATCCTCGTCGGCGCTCCCGCCGCATCGGCGAGCACACGCCCGCGGGCCTCCAGCTGGCGCCAGCCGCCCCCATCCGCCGCGATCCGGTAGGCGATCTGGTAGTTGCCACCGGCCTCCGCCATCGACTGCAGCGCACCGACGAACTCGGGCAGATCGGATTCCGGGATCCTCGACAGGAAGGTGTCGAGGTGAGGGGGGCTCCCTTCGGGCAGGCCGTGGAGGCGGAAGGTGGACGGGTCGCAGTTGATCTCTCCGGTGGCGACGTCCCAGCAGAAGAACCCTGCCTGGACCGGGCCGGCGCTCGGGTGGAAAAGAGAGTTCGACGACTGGAGGTCCCTGCCGGTGTCCTCGGTGCCGGTCTCACCCGTCGGCCGGGCGGGGGAGGGCAGTGTGGGAGTGGTGCCGTCTGTGATGCTCTTGCCGCCGCTCGGCCAGGACTGGAATCCGACCTCTGTCACTGGTCCCTCTCCCCTGTACGCAACGACGTCTCCTGAGAGCGATTTGACGAGGTACCAGCGTAGAACCAAGATCCCCGCCATGCGGAGACTCGATCACCCGGACACCTGAAAGGGTGATCCGACGAAGGGGACCCTGTCGCCGAGAGTGTGTCCCGCGTCCGTAACGTTCAGACGGTGGTAGTGGGGCATCGGTCGTCGGCAGTTTCTGTGCGCCTGCAGGTGCCGGACTCGCCCTGGCGGTGTAGTACCAAACGCAAGGGCGTCAACGCGGTAACGAACGGCTCCGGGAGTGAGGGGCAGCAGGCCAGGTTGTGCCGGTGCTTCCTCACGCCGGTGTTGCGCTCCCGCTCTGGACCCTATCGCCGGTTCGCGCTCTGATAATCAGATCGGGCGACCGGCCAGAATGATGCCGGGCCCGAGCCTTCGCCACTGCAATCCGTATGACGTCAGCCGGACAAGGAGAGCACTGTGCAAGAATTCTCGTTCGACCTCCCCTTCCCTTCGCGGATCAGTCAGGCCGTTGAATCCGCAGCGGCTCACCACATCATCTGGATCCAGGAACACGGACTGCTGAGTAAGGGATCCCTCCGCGAGTACTACCGATGGGATGTGCCGGGTGTTGCCGCCCGCTTCTGGCCACATTCGAGTGGAGCAGACCTGGAGTTAGGGATGGATCTCGCAGGCTGGTTCCTCCTGGTGGATGACCAGTTCGATGGGCCGCTGGGAATACAGCCGCACAGAGCCGCACAGATCGTCCAACAACTCATCGACGTCGTGTACTCATCTCCTGGATCCCTGCCGAAGGAGAGCCTCACCCCAGCGGCAGGCGGGCTGGCCTCGATATGGTCTCGCCAGGTCCGCGGGATGTCCGCGTCGTGGCAGCAGCGGTCCGCCCGGGACTGGGAAGACTTCCTCAATGCCTACACCAGCGAGACCATCAACCGCCAAATCGGTATCGTGCCCGACGTCGACACATACCTCAGCCTGCGCCACAAGGCGGGGCTGGAAAATGTGCTGATCGACCTCGCAGAACGCATCGGTCATTACGAATTGCCTGAAGCTGTCCTTTCCATGCCGGCGATTCAGAAGATGCATAATGCGACGGTCCAGGTCGTCAACATAATTCAGGACGCGTTCTCGGTGGCCAAGGAAGAAGCCAGAGGAGACTGCCACAACCTGGTTATCGTGCTGCAGCACCACCGGAACTATTCACGACAGGAAGCCCTGGCGGAGACCAGGTCGATAGTACGCCGCCACACCGATGAATTCCTGCACGTAAAATCACAGCTCCCGGCACTTTTCGATGCCGCTGCCCTTCCTCTGTCCGACCGGGAAAGCGCCTACGTATTCGTGGATGACCTCCAGGCGCAGATGAGAGCCTGTCACGACTGGTGCCGGGGCTCCGGCCGTTACTCCCGAGTGATCCGCGCGCGGCCCGACCAGCCCACTTACCTCGAGGAAATGCACCTGGAAGGACTCGGTTGACGCGGAGCGTGCGCGGGCCGAAGGGTGCCGGGGATCGTCGTGTGGCCCTGGATCGGAGTGCCCGTTCCGCGCCGTTGCCCTCCGCTTCGACAACTCGACCGGATGCCACTGCTCCACGACCGCTGTCTGCTGTCTGCTGTCTGCTGTCTGCTGTCTGTCAAGGTTCGGGGCCCGGACGGCACCGGAAGTGACCCCCGTGTCCGGGTCGTTGATGTGGACATGGGGCGGGGATCACCACCAGGGGCTGCTCGGGCCCGTCGGGTCGATAGCCACGGATCCCTGACGTCGTGGATGGACCAGCCCCGGGCAGCTAGCGCGTCAAGGTGAGGTTCCGCCCGTTCCCGCAGAGCCGCCAGGGCGAGTAGATGGGTGGGTCGGGTCGCCCCGACGAAGACGAGCTGCGCCGCACGCCGCACGGTCACGGACGCCCGTGCGATGTCCCCGCCGTCCGCCAGTAGGGCGATCACCTCATGTACGTCGTGCCAGGTCTCGTTCCGCTGACGAGACGCAGCCGGGTGCGGAACAGGCTTCGTTGGCAGAGGCCAGCTCCGCTGTGGCCGTCGCTCGCCGCAATCCAGCTCGTTCGATGCAAGGCGGCTTGCGTGCTTCCAGGTACGAGCGACTGTCGTCCGCTACCCGTCCCACCCACCGATCCCCCGTGCGCTCTTCGGACGCGTTCCGAAGACCTCCCTTTCGGTGCAGCCAACGGCATGGTGCTCGGTGCCCGCAGTGCACAGCCGTCAGGAACCCCCTGGCTACGGGGCCGTCGAGGCTTCCCGCCTCCCCGGCGATGTTCTCTCGCCATACCCTCGCCGCCCGTAGCCGCGTTTCCCGCGCCCGTCGGCTTCACAAGCCTAGGTCAGGACCCTGTGCTCAACCACGTCCCACGACTGGTCATGCGCGTCAAGCACCGAGGGCGGTCGTCCCAAGTGGAGGCGGGAGCGGCAGTGGTCCAAGGCGTGATCCGACCTGAGCAGTCGCTGGCCTCCTCCTCCCTGATCGCCGCTCGCCTTGCCCTCGTGATGTCCAAAGGGGATTCCCTCCGGTCGAGCCCCGCGTGACGCCGCCAGCGGTCAGGAGCAAGGGATCCGATTGGGCTGGCGCCGGCCGCATGCCGGATGAGCCCAGGCGGTGTCCCCATCCGCACGGAATGTCGAAGTTCAACGCTGCGTAGTCAGCACCAAGTCAGCACGGGAGAGGTGATCAGGGGTGCTGACGTGGGGTTTCAGGTCAGCACCAAACCAGCACGGGAATCAGCACCGGGCCACCAAACCGTGGCGAATCACGCAACTCCGATAGGCCTCTTCCCCACTCCAATTCGCCCCCTGACCCAGCCCCCACGCTCCCGTCATGGTGGTCGCGCGCACACTGACCCTACGAACTGTGGTGTCCCACCACATGTGCCACTGACCTGCGTGTTTCTACGGTGTGGCGACACGAACCGTCCCCGTCCCCCGCCCGGAAGTGGTACCCATGGCCGCCTCTGCCACCGCTCCACCAGCCCCCAGCTCCCTCAAGCGCATCGTCGCCGCGAGCCTCATCGGAACCACCATCGAGTGGTACGACTTCTTCCTGTACGGATCGGCCGCCGCGCTGGTCTTCAACAAGCTGTTCTTCCCCGGCTCCGACCCGCTCGTCGGAACCCTGCTGTCCTTCCTGACCTACGCCGTCGGGTTCGCCGCGCGACCCATCGGTGCGCTCGTCTTCGGGCACTACGGCGACCGGCTCGGGCGCAAGAAGCTGCTGGTGCTGAGCCTGCTGCTGATGGGCGGGGCGACCTTCGCGATCGGGCTGCTGCCCACGCACGCCACCATCGGGAGCGCCGCGCCCGTGCTGCTCACCGTGCTGCGTCTGGTGCAGGGGTTCGCGCTCGGTGGCGAGTGGGGCGGGGCCGTCCTGCTCGTGTCGGAGCACGGGGACGCCGAGCGCCGCGGGTTCTGGGCGTCGTGGCCGCAGACAGGTGCGCCCGCCGGGCAGCTGCTCGCCACCGGAGTGCTCTCCGCGCTGACCGCGCTGCTGTCGGACGCCGCGTTCCTCTCATGGGGCTGGCGCATACCCTTCCTGCTCTCCGGTGTGCTGGTGATCATCGGTTTGTGGATTCGTCTCTCTGTCGATGAATCCCCGGTCTTCAAGGCCGCGTTGGCGCAGGCCGAGCAGCGCAAGGCGGCATCCGGGCAGGTGGAGAAGATGCCGCTCGTCGCCGTGCTGCGCCACCACTGGCGCGACGTGCTGGTGGCCATGGGCGCGCGCATGGCGGAGAACATCAGCTACTACGTCATCACCGCGTTCATCCTGGTGTACGCCACGACCGCGGTGGAGCTGAGCAAGCAGACCGCGCTCAATGCCGTACTCATCGCCTCTGCCGTGCACTTCGCGGTGATCCCGGCGTGGGGTGCCCTCTCGGACCGCATCGGTCGCAGGCCGGTCTACCTCATCGGTGCGATCGGCGTCGGCGCCTGGATGTTCCCGTTCTTCGCGCTCATCGACAGCGGGAGCTTCGGCAGTCTGCTGCTCGCCGTCACGGTCGGGCTTGTCCTGCACGGGGCGATGTACGCGCCGCAGGCCGCCTTCTTCTCCGAGATGTTCTCGACACGCATGCGCTACTCCGGGGCCTCCATCGGCGCTCAGTTCTCCTCGGTGGCGGCCGGCGCACCCGCACCGCTGATCGCGACGGCGCTGCTCGCCGACTACGGCTCGTCGACGCCGATCGCCCTGTATGTCATCGCGGCGGCGCTGCTCACCGTGGTGGCCATCGCCTGTGCGAGCGAGACCCGTCACCGGGATCTGACGGATGTCGAGCCGGAGCCGGTGGAAAGCGCACCGGTCGCCCAGCCGGCGGATGCGCGAACCGCCTGACGGGCAGGGCGCGCAGCACGTCACACGGATCGAGCGCACCGCGCGGGCCCAACGGGGTCCGCGCGGTGCCGTGTTCAGTGGGCGACCGCCACGGACATCGCATGCAGGCGCAGCGCGAGCTGGATCTCCAGCGATCTCGCCGGTGACTGCCAGTCGGGGCCGAGGAGCCGGCCTATCCGCTCCAGCCGCTGGGCCACGGTGTTCACATGGACGTGCAGATCGTCCTTGGTACGGGCCGGGCTCATACCGCTCGCGAAGTACGCGTCGAGCGTGCGGACCAGGTCGGTGCCGCGCTGTCGGTCGTACTCGACGACCTCGCCCATCGTGCGGCGAACGAAGCCGTCGATGTCGCCGGGGTCCGCGAGCAGCAGACCGAGGAATCCCAGGTCCTGCGCCGCCGCCCCCTGTCCGGAGCGGCCGAGCAGGCGCAGCGCGTCGAGGCAGCGTCTCGCCTGTGCGTACGCCCCGGCTATCGGGCTCGGATCGCCGGCGGGTGAGGGGACCGGAGAGGACGCGCCGACGGTCACCAACTCCCGTAGCGTTCCGCCCAGTTGTCTGGCGGTCTGGCGGGCGAGGTCGGCCTCGGTGTCGTCGGGGCCGAGCGGCAGCAGCAGTACGGTGCCGCCGTCGCGGGCCGCGGCCAGGCCCGATCGGGTCGCGGCCAGGTGCGATGCGGCGGACCACAGGCGCTGCCGGTCCGCGGTCGCCCGCTCCGCGGTGTCCGCCCCGGGCGTCCCCCGGTCGGCCGGGTTCGCGCCGGGTCCGTCGATGCGCGCGGCCAGCACCACATGCGGGGCGTCGAGGTCGGCCCGCAGCCGCGCCGCCCGTTCCCGCAGCAGCCGGGGGTCCCGGTCGGGCGCGTCGAGGAGGTCGTCGAGCAGCTCGCCCCGTACGCGCTGTTCGGCATCGTGTGCCGAGCGCCGGGCGAGCAGCAGCAGCGAGGTGACCATGGCGGCGCGCTCCAGCGTGCGCTGGTCGACGGGGTCCAGGTCGGGATGGCCGCGGAGCACCAGGGCGCCCAGCAGCTCGCCGCCCGCGGACACCGCAGCAACCCAGTCGTCCCCGTGCCGTATCGCATGGCCGTCGGCGCCCGTCGCCTCGAGGTCGGTGTCCGAGTCGGTGAACTCGACTGTGCCGTCCAGGACTTCGGAGAGCGCGGCGGCCACATCATGAACGCCGCCGCCTCGCAGCACCACGGCGGTCAGCCGGTCATGGACCTCAGAGGCTCGTTCGATGACGCCGCTGTGGTCACGGATGATTTCGTTGGCCCGCTCCAGCTCGGCGAGCGCCGAGCGGGTCTCCGCCAGCAGGTTCGCGGTGTCGATGGCGACGGCGGCATGGGCGGCGAAGGAGCCGAGCAGCGCCACCTGTTCGCGTTCGAAGACTCTCGCCCGGCGGTCTGCGGCGAACAGCACGCCGATGACCTGGCTGCCGAGCATCAGCGGCACGCCGAGGATCGCGACCAGGCCCTCGTCGCTCACGGCCGTGTCGATCGTCCTGGTGTGCATGAACCGAGGGTCGTCGAAGTAGCTGTCGGTGACATAGGGGCTTGCGGTCTGGGCGACGAGACCGCCGAGCCCCTCCCCCATGCCCAGCCGTAGCTGCTGGAAGCGCGCCGACACCGACCCTTCGGTGACCCGCATATAGGTGTCGCCTGCCGCCGCGTCGTTGAGGCTCAGATACGCGACCTCCGTGCCCAGCAGCGAGCGGGCGCGCTGCACGATCGCCCGCAGCACGGCGTCGAGATCTCGCAGACCGGCCAGGTCGTGCGCGGTCTCGAAGAGCGCGGACAGCTCGGCCTCGCGGCGGCGCCGGCCCTCCAGTTCGGCGCGCACCCGCAGTGCGAGCTGCTTGGCGTGCTCCAGGGTGGCGAGCGACTCGGGTCCGGCGCCGTTCGCCCGGGCGAGCAGCACCGGCCGGTCGTACGCCTCCGTAGCGGCGCCGCGTGCGAGGAGCTCCAGGTAGGAGGCTTGATCGTGGGACATGGACACAGGATTCCTGCCGTACGGGTCGTCGCACCAGCCCTGTGGACAACGAAGGCGTTGAGGACAACTCCGGGACACCCTCGCGCCGCCCACGGCCTAGTGCGCGGTCCAGCCGCCGTCCAGGGCGAGGGAGGTGCCGGTGATGAAGGACGCCTGGGGGGTGCACAGATACAGCACCGCTTCCGCGACCTCCTCCGGCTCGATGAGGCGCTTGATGGCGGAGTCCTTGAGCAGTACGTCCGCGAGGACCCGGTCCTCGGCCAGGGAATGAGCCGCGGCCTGGTCGGCGATCTGCTTTTCGACCAGGGGGGTGCGCACATAGCCGGGATTGACACAGACCGAGGTCACTCCGTGCGGGGCACCCTCGAGGGCCGCGGTCTTCGAGAGTCCCTCGAGGCCGTGTTTGGCGGCCACATACGCGGACTTGAAGGCAGAGGCGCGCAGCCCATGCACGGAGGAGATATTGACGATACGGCCCCACCCCTGCGCGTACATATGCGGCAGCGCGCCCCTGATCAGGCGGAACGGCGCTTCCAGCATTACGGTGAGCACGGTGTGGAAGACGTCCGGCGGGAACTCCTCTATGGGCCGCACCAGTTGCAGCCCCGCGTTGTTGACCAGGATGTCCGCGCCGGCAGCGGTCGCCTCCGCCGCGTCGAGATCGGTGAGGTCCAGGATCTGCGGTTCGACGGCCCCGGCCAGCCCCGAAGAGCGCGCGGCGAGAGCGTCGAGCCCCTCGGCATCCCGGTCGACGGCCCTGACCTTCGCCCCCGCGGCCGCGAGCCGCAGCGCGCAGGCACGGCCGATGCCGCCCGCAGCACCGGTGACGAGTGCCGTACGGCCGCCGAGGTCGAGCTCGACAGGGCCAGGGTACGGATCGGTACGGGGTACGGGACCTGGTGTGGAGGGCGCGGTCATGCTTGGCACCCTAGGCAGCGATCATCCGCCGACCGATGTGGTCACCGCCCATATTTCACTGCTCGATGGTGGGTTGGAACCATGCCGGTCCCTCGGTGAGCGCCTGCTTGATCCGGAAGTGCCCGAACTCCTCGAGCTCCGGCAGCGCGTCCACGGAGAACCACCCCACCTCGAGCGACTCGTCGTCGTTGACCCGCGCCTCGCCGCCCACCGCCCGGCAGCGGAAGGTGATGTCCATGTACTGGCACTGATCGCCGTTGGGGTACGTGACCGGTTTCCGCAGCCCCTGGACGAGTACGACCCGTTCCGCGACACAGCGCACGGCGGTCTCCTCGTACACCTCGCGTACCGCCGTCTCGGCCGGCTGCTCCCCCGGCTCCGGAATCCCGCCGATGATCGACCAATTGCCGGTGTCGGCCCGCCGCCCAAGGAGCACCCGCCCCTCGTCGTCGAAGACGACCGCGCTGACACCGGGCAGGAGAAGCAGCTGGTGGCCGGCCGTGGCCCGGATCTGTCGGATGAAGTCAGGGGTTGCCATGCCTTTGACCCTAGGCCGTGTCTGACAAATCCCGCCTGGCGCGCGACGCCCGGCACGGCCTAGCCGGCCTCGCCGGCATCCGCCGTCGACCGCGCTCGCCGGGCGCCGACGGCCCGCGCAGCCGCCCAGCCCACTCCACCCGCGGCCACCAGCACCAGGGCCCACTCCGGCCACGTCGCGAGCCGGGTCGCCGGGGTGTACGACGAGCGCAGCGGCACCTCCGCGACCAGCGCATCCGGCGTGAACATCTTCGTCTTCTGGACGATCTTCCCGTCCGGCATGATCACCGCACTGACCCCGCTGGTCACGGGGACGACGACGGCGCGCCCGTGCTCGACGGCCCGCACCCGCGACATCGCCAGCTGCTGATACGTCATCTCGCTGCGCCCGAAGGTGGCGTTGTTGCTCGGTACGGAGATGAGCTGGGCGCCATGCGTGACCGTGTCCCGCGCCGCGCCGTCGAACGCCGCCTCGAAGCAGGTGACAAGACCGACCTTGGTTCCCGCCAGATCGAAGACGCCCACCTTGTGACCGGGACCGAAGTCCCGGCGCACCCGGTCCACGTCCGAGTTGAAGATCCGTACGAAGGACCGCATCGGGATGTACTCGCCGAACGGCTGGACATGCCGCTTGTCGTAGGTGTCGACGGGGCCGCGCGCGGGGTCCCATTCGATCAGGGTGTTGCGGAGCTTGCCCGTGTCGGGGGTGACGACCGCGCCGACGACGGTCGGCACGCCGATCGCCTTGACGGCCTCGTCGATGACGAGCCGGGCGTCCGCGTTGCGGTACGGATCCAGGTCCGAGGAGTTCTCCGGCCACAGGACGAAGTCCGGCTTGGCGACCTTGCCCGCCTTGACATCCGCGGCGAGCTGCTCGGTACGGCGGACGTGGTTGTCGAGGACGGCGCGGCGCTGGGAGTTGAAGTCGAGCCCCAGGCGCGGCACATTGCCCTGGATCGCGGCGACGGTCGCGGTGCCGTCCTCGGCCGAGTCGTCGATGAGCGGCAGGGCGGCGAGACCCGCCGTGACGGGGACCAGAACGGTGAGGAGTGCGGCGGCCGCGGCGCTGCGCGGCAGCTCGCCGGTGCGCCGGTACGCGAGGACCTGGCGGACGGTCTCGTACAGCCCGAAGCCGCACAGGACGACGGCGAAGCTGAGCAGTGGCGTCCCGCCGACCGCCGCGAGGGGCAGGAAGACACCGTCCGCCTGCCCGAAGGCGATCTTGCCCCAGGGGAAACCGCCGAACGGGGCACGCGCGCGTGCCGCCTCGCCCACGATCCAGACGGCAGCGCCCCACACCGGCCACACCGGGAGCCGGGAGAGCGCGGCGATGCCCACACAGGCCAGCGCGACGAAGATCGCCTCCACCGCGGCGAGCGCCACCCACGGCAGCGGGCCGACCTCCTCGCCCGTCCAGATGAGCAGTGGCAGCAGAAACCCGAGGCCGGTGAGGTAGCCCAGGCCGAAGGCAGGCCACATCCGGCGCCCGTACAGGGTCCAGCCGAGCAGGGCGAGGGCGGGCAATGCCAGCCACCACAGGGGCCGTGGCGGGAAGCTCGCAAAGAGCATCAACCCGGACAGCGCGGCGGCACCCGGCCGCACGAGCCGCCGCAGCAGCGGCCGCCCGGCGGTGGTGGCGGGCTGTGGGGAGTCGACGGAGGTGATGGTGGCGCTCACCCGCCGGAGTCTACGGCGGTGACCTGTGCTCCCGGCAGTCCGGTCCGGGTCGGCCACCGCTTTAACGCCTCCTGCCGTCGTCATGACTGCAGCAACGTTCCTGCGCAATCCATCCACAAACCCGTGTCTCTGCCGTTACCGTGTGCGCCAGTCCTGCCATCCGACCCGATTCGGCTGCTGCGGCAGGGCCCGTCACAGGTCGGGGGTTCGACGGGATGGCTGCACCGGACGGCCGGTCGGCGGCGAGGGAGCGCAGGAGCGCGACCGATGCCGCCGGTGTCGTCGTCCTCAGCGGCTGCGCGGTGTGGTCGCTGATCAGCGCCGCCGGGCGCGAGGCCAGGCCTGAGGGCGTGCTGCTCGCCGTGTTCGCCGTCGCCGCGGGCTACGCCTGCGGCCGTATCTGCGGCACTCTCCTGCCCGTCGCCACCGCCTCCGTCGCCGCGCTCGCCGCACTCGGCCTTGCGATCGCCTCACGCCAGGGCGTGCCCGGGGCGAATGCCGGCGCCGCCGTCCAGCCGGGGCACACCGGCGCGGCCGCCGCGCTGCTTGTACTCGCCGCGGGTGCGGCCTGCTGTGCCGCATCCGCCGCCCGCCCGGCCGCCCTGCGCCTCGGGCTGCGGATGCTCGCTCTCGCGGTCGCCTGTACGGCACTGGCGCTCGGGTCCGCCGCCGGGTTCGCGGCGGCCCTGGGCGTACTGCTCTGCTCGCTCGCGGCGGTCCGGATGCACCGGCGTACGGTGGCGATCGCCGGTCTCGCGCTGGCCACCGGTCTGGTGGTCGCCACCTCCTGGGGTGTGGCCGAGGACGCCCTCCCGGACGGGCTCACGGTCTCGCTGGAGGGTCAGCTCACCCAGAACCGGGTGGCGCTGTGGCAGGACGCGGTCAACCTCGCCAAGGACGATCCGGTGCGGGGCGTCGGCCCCGGCCGCTTCGGGAAGCTGAGCACTACCGCACAGCAGTCCCTGGGCTCCGACGGCAAGCCGCACTCGGCGTCGCTGCAGCAGGCGGCCGAGCAGGGTGTGGTGGGGGTGGCGCTGCTGGGTGCGGCGTTCGGCTGGCTGCTGTACGGCTTGTGGCGCTCGCCCCGCTCCACTCAGGTCGTCCTCGGCGCGGGGGCCGCGCTGGCGGCACTGGCGGCCCTGGCGAGCGTCGGCAACGCGCTGAGCTTCGCGCCGGTGACGGCGGGTGCCGGACTGCTCGCTGGGCTGGCGACCGCGCGCCCGCCAGGAGAGGAGGCCACGGAGGGCGGCGCGAACAGTGCCGCTCGGTGGGCGGATGCGGCGGCGGAGAGCCGCACCCTGTAGTGGCCCCCTGCAGAGGCGCACAGAGGCGTTGCGTCAGACCCCGACGGTCTTGCCGGTCCCGGCGCGCCGGAGCCGGTCGCTGATGGCCCGTACCGCTGCCTCCGCGTCATCCACGGTCACCGTGAAGGTCCGGCCGTCGCCCAGCGTGACGATGATGCCCTCGCCGCGGCGTACGACCACGGCGGTGCCCTGCTCCGGACGCCAGCGGTAGCCCCAGCCGCCCCACTCGCGCGGGGTGACCTGCGGAGCGAACTCGGCGCCCACCACATGGTCGAGCGGGATACGCCTGCGCGGCAGGCCGATATGGCCGCAGCGCACCTCGACGGCGTCGCTGTCGATCTTGACCGACACATGAACGAAGGCGAGGGTGCCGTAGAGGATCAGCAGTCCCGCGGCCACACAGCCGACGACGGACATCACAAGCGGGGCGATGCCGGAGGTCCAGTTGGAGTCGACCGCCAGTTCGACGCCGAGCGCGATGCAGGCCGCGCCTGCCGCGGCCAGCAGCCACTGAGCACGGTTGGTCGCACGACCGGTCCAGACGGCGGGCAGGGCCTCTGTGGAGCGCCCCTCGTCGCGGATGTGGTGCCTCATGCCTAGCAGCGTACTCACGTTCCGCCCGCCCGGCATGGCCTCGGCCTCAAGGATCAGCGGTACGGATCGGACCGGCGCTGCGGCATCAGGGAGCGGATCGGTGACCGTCAGTGGGCAGGACTCACGGCCTGGAGCAGGCGCCCTTCGGCATAGCTGAGGGCCTGGTCGGGCAGGGCGCTCTCGCGGCCGCTGAGCAGCACGGTGAGCCGGGAACCGGGCGCCACTTCGGCGGCAGGCCGCTCGCCGATACGGCGCAGCGCCTGGGCGGCGACCGCCCCCGCCGACCCGTACAGCACGACCGGCGGGGGACCGGGCTGCTGTACCGCCGCCCGAATACGCTCAGCGACCAGTTCGTAATGGGTACAGCCCAGGACGACGGCCCTTACATCGCGTGGCGTGAGGGCTGCCGCCGCCGCCACGGCCCGGTCGATGGCGATCTCGTCCGCCTGCTGGACGGCGTCCGCGAGGCCGGGACAGGGCACCTCGGTGACGGCGACGGAGTCGGCGAAGTCCCGGATGAGTCCGCGCTGGTAGGGGCTGCCGGTGGTGGCGGGAGTGGCCCAGATGGCGACCGGCCCGCCGCCGGCGGAGGCAGGCTTGATCGCCGGGACCGTACCGATGACCGGGATGCCGGGTTCCAGCTCCGCGCGCAGGGCGGGCAGGGCGTGCACGGAAGCAGTGTTGCAGGCGATGATCAACGCGTCGGGGCGGTGCGCGGCGGCCGCACGAGCAACCGCGAGGGCACGCTCGGTGACATCGTCCGGCGTACGCGGTCCCCACGGCATGCCGTCGGGGTCGCAGGAGAGGACGAGATCCGCGTCGGGTCGCAGCCCACGTACCGCGGCGGCTGCCGCCAGCAGGCCGATTCCGGAGTCCATGAGCGCGATCTTCACCCGGTCACCATAGTCGACTGCCCTTGCGGTACTGCCGTGGTGGGGCAGACTGCGGCGAATGAGCGCCCTTGCCTGGATCGCCGTCGGATCGCTGGCCGCATGGGGATGGCTGCTGCTCGGCCAGGGCTTCTTCTGGCGGACGGACCAGCGGCTGCCCCGGCGCGAGAGCCCTGCGCAGTGGCCTGATGTCGCCATTGTCGTGCCCGCCAGGGACGAGGCGGAAGTGCTGCCGGTCAGCCTCCCCTCGCTGCTGGCGCAGGACTACCCCGGCCGTGCGGAGATCGTTCTGGTCGACGACGGCAGTTCGGACGGCACGGGGGAACTGGCCCGTGCCCTGGCCGAGCGGCACGGCGGGCTGCCGCTGCGGGTGGTCTCCCCCGGCGAGCCGGAGCCCGGCTGGACCGGCAAGCTCTGGGCGCTGAAGCACGGCATCGCGCTGGCCCGGGCGCGTGAGCCGGAGTATCTCCTGCTCACCGACGCCGATATCGCGCACCAGCCGGACAGTCTGTGCGAGTTGGTGGCCGCGGCCCGTACGAACGGGCTGGACCTCGTCTCGCAGATGGCGCGGCTGCGGGTCGCCAGTGGATGGGAGCGGCTGGTGGTGCCGGCCTTTGTCTACTTCTTCTCGCAGCTCTATCCCTTCCGGTGGGTCAACAAGCCGGGGGCGCGGACGGCGGCCGCGGCGGGCGGCTGTGTCCTGCTGCGCACGGAGGCCGCCGAGCGGGCGGGTGTTCCGGAGTCGATCCGGCAGGCGGTGATCGACGATGTGTCGCTGGCACGGGCCGTGCAGCGGACGGGCGGCCGGATCTGGCTGGGGCTCGCCGCGGGAAGCGAGACGGGGGCTCCCCCGGACGGAGTCCGGGGGCGGGTGGACAGCGTGCGTCCGTATCCGCGGCTGGCGGATCTGTGGCGGATGGTGTCGCGCAGTGCGTACGCACAGCTGCTGCACAGTCCCCTGCTGCTCGCCGGGACGGTGGTGGGGCTCGCGCTGGTGTATCTCGCGCCGCCCGTCGCGCTGTGCGCCGGTGTGTTCACCCATGACGCGGCTGCCGCCTGGGCCGGTGGCCTGGCTTGGGTGGTGATGGCGGGGACGTACCTGCCGATGCTGCGCTACTACCGGCAGCCGCCGCTGCTGGCGCCGCTGCTGCCGTTCACCGCGCTGCTCTATCTGCTGATGACGGTCGATTCGGCGGTGCAGCACTACCGGGGTCGCGGCGCGGCGTGGAAGGGGCGTACGTACGCCCGTCCCGAAGCCGCGCCGGACCGCTGACATCACCCACCCGGGACGTCCACCGGGGACGTCACTTCCTGCCGGGCGTCCAGTTCATGCCCCAGCCGTAGGTGGAGTCGATCGTGCGTTGCGGGCTGACGCCGCGTTCGGTGACCAGGAAGCGGGCCTCGCGCTGGACGACGAGGTCCGCGCCGGTGTTGGTGATCAGCGCGAGCGCGCACACGGTCGACGGCACCGTGCACTCGCCGAGCGAGAAGTCGATGGCGGCGCCGTGCTGCGGCTGGAGGGTGACGGTCGCGTCGAGGTCGGCGAAGCTGCGTGCGCCTTGGTAGATGGTGACGAAGATGACGACGCGGCGGAGCTGCTCCTTGTGGTCGAGGTTGATGGTGAGGTTCTCGCCGGAGGTTCCGCCGGTGCGGTCGTCGCCGTCGAGATGGATGTACGGAGGCTGGTTCAGCGCGCCGAAGGCGTTGCCGAGTGACTGGACGACGCCCTTGCGGCCGTCGGTGAGTTCATAGAGGGCGCACAGGTCGAGGTCGAGGTCGCCGTGCATGGCGACGGCGCGGCCGAGTTTGGCGCCCCAGCCCTTGAACTGCTTGCGCACCTGCCAGCTGAGGTTGACCCGCATCGCCCCCGAGGTGCCGCCCTGTTTGGTGAGGGAGACGGACGGGGTCTCCTTCGTCAGCGTCACCTTGGTGAGGCGCACGGGAGTGGAAGGGGCGGTCGCGGGCGCCGGCGGCGGCGTCACCGGAGCCGAAGGCATGACCGGCGCCGACGGCGTCACAGGAGCGGGCGCGGCGGGCGCCGGAGGGGCGGCCTGCGCCGGGGCCTGCTTCTGTGGCTCGTCGACCGTGATGCCGAAGTCCGACGCAAGGCCTTCGAGTCCGGTGCTGTATCCCTGTCCCACCGCCCGGAACTTCCAAGCGCCCTGCCGCCGGTAGAGCTCACCGAGCACGAAGGCCGTCTCGACCGTCGCGTCCTGGCTCTCGTAACGGGCGATCTCGGCGCCGGACGCCGTGTCGAGCACCCTGATGTACAGCCCGGGCACCTTCCCGAAGCTGCCGCCGTCGGCCGACGCGGCCAGCACGATCCTCTCGATGGCGGGCTCCACGCGCGCGAGGTCGACCGACACCTCGTCCGTCACGCTGTCGGCCGCGGGCCGCTTCCCCTCGTGCCGTACCGCCCCGGATGCGTGCGCCGGCTGGTTGTAGAAGACGAAGTCCGCGTCCGAGCGGACCTTTCCCGATGCGAGGAGAAGCGCCGAGGCGTCGACATCCGGCACACCGGGACCTGAACGCCAGCCCAATTCGACGCGCACCTGCTGCGCCGACACCGGACTATTGGCTCCTTTAAGCATGGACATGCTCGCCCCCATCGCGAGTCAGGGTGCCCGAAGAGTTCACCGTGCCGCCAACTTAATCCTCAGGGTGCCTCCGGCGCCCGCCCCGACCCGTCGGTAACCCTCTCTCAGCTTGCCCTTTACATGATCCATGCGCTTGCGGGCGACCGTTTTCCCCAGATTCGCTCGCATTGGGGATCCGCGGTCACTCGCATCTACTGAAACAACCCTCTTATCGGGCTCCCCAACCAGCACATCGTGGGCTTAACTTATGTGCCATGACCTCCCCCCGCGCCACCTACGGCGGCGGTTACTACTCCGCTCCGTCGTTCCCCGACACCCCCATCTACGACTCCCTGGTCGCGGAGCGGGGCACGCCTCAGATCGCCCCGATCCGAGTGCCTTCCGCCTACGACACCGGCAACAGCTACCTGCCGGCGCTCCCGTCGGCGCTGCCCGCCCTCCCGGCGGGCCCCTCGCAGTCCGCGCCCTCCTACGGCGGCGCGCCCTCCTACGGATACCCGCAGCAGATGCAGCAGCCGATGCCGCTGCAGCACGCGCCCGCGCCGTACATCCCGCAGCAGCACTCCGCGCCGCGCGGCTACCCGGGTGCGCAGCCGCAGGCCCAGCCTCAGTACCAGCAGCAGCAGCGTCCGGTGTCCACCGGGTACGAGGCGATGCGCCCGGCAGCGGCCCGTCCGGCGCCGGCGCCGGCTTCCTACGACGACCCGTACAACCGCCCGTACCAGGGTCGGGGGTACTGACCGGCCGGATGTCACCGGTGACTGGCACTATGGCCGCATGCCGAACCCAGTTCTCCGTTCCATCCATGTCCACCCGGTCAAATCGGTGGCGGGGTATGCGCCCGGCGAGGCGGCTGTACAGCCATGGGGACTTGCCGGGGACCGTCGGTGGACGCTGATCGACCCCTCGGCCAAGGTGGTCACTCAACGCCAGCAGCCGCGCCTGGCGTTGGCGCGCGCCGAGTCATTGCCGGACGGCGGGATCCGGCTGACCGCGCCCGGACGTGAACCGCTGACCGTCGCCGTCCCCGAGCCGGTGGGCACCACAGCCGTGGAGATCTTCGGGGACAAGGTCGAGATGGTGCCCGTCGACGGGCCCGTGGACAGCTGGTTCAGCGACTACCTCGGCGCCGATGTGCGCCTCGCCCATCTGGACGACCCGGCGCGGCGGCGCCCCATCGACCCGGAGTACGCCCGCCCGGGCGAAACGGTCAACCTCGGTGACGGCTTTCCGCTGCTCGTCACGACCCTCGCCTCGCTCGACGCCCTCAACTCCCTCATCGCGCAGGGCGATCATGCCGACGAGGGTCCGCTGCCCATGACCCGGTTCCGGCCGAATGCCGTCGTGGACGGCACGGCTCCGTGGGCGGAGGACGACTGGAAGCGGATCGCGATCGGTGAGGTCACCTTCCGCGTGGCCAAGCCCTGTGGCCGCTGTGTCATCACCACCACCGACCAGCGCACCGCTGAGCGCGGCAAGGAGCCACTGCGCACCCTCGCCCGGCACCGCCGCTTCGGCGACCGGATGGTGTTCGGACAGAACCTCGTGCCGGAGCGGACCGGCACCATCCGGATCGGCGACCCCGTCATCGTCGTCGAATAGCCCCGGCGGGAACCTCGTGCGCGGGAAGATGCGTTGGCCAGTTGGCGGGTGCCGAGCAAGGGCCGGCGGCAGGGGTGACTTTCCGCTCCCTTCGCGCAACCCGTGCTTGTGCCATGCCGTGCAGGGCTGGGAAGGGGGTGCGGGAGAGTGCGAGCAGCCATGGGGGTCTGGCGCTGGCGGCACAATCCCCTGCGCCGTGCGACCGATCTGCTGGAGGCGTGGGTGGCGCTCGTCGCCGCACTGCTCCTCATCACCGCCGCTCCGGCCGTGGGCTGGATCAGCGGGGCAAAGACCGACGACTCGCTGCGGCAGTCGGTCCGCATCCAGCGCCAGCAGCGCCATGCGGTCATCGCGACGGTGCTGAAGCCGGCTCCGGATCCGGAATCCGCCGCGTACGACCCCGAGTCCGCAGCCGCCCGCGAGAAGCGGCGGCCGATCGTGGCGAAATGGACGGCGGTGGACGGCAGTCGGCACTCCGGCACGGTCTCAACCGCCCTGCGGACCGCTCGCGTCGGTGACACCTTCACCATCTGGACCGACCGGACCGGCCGCGTCGTCCACCACCCGATGGACCTGGCCGGCGCCAAGGTGCACGCCGTCCTCACGGGTTTGGGCGCCGCTCTCGCTTCCGCGGGGCTCGTCGAATGCGCCAGAGCGCTGATCATGTGGCGGCTGGTGCGGCGCAGACACGCGCGCCTGGACCGGGCCTGGGCCGCGGCAGGACCCGACTGGGGACGTACGGGAGCGGGCAGCTGACCAGTCCCATCTCGTCAACTCCCGCCCCTCGCGCGCGCTACGGTGGTGCGACTCCCTCGGGGGTCAGGGGGCGTCCCCCTCAGAGGCGCGGCGGCACAGGATCACGAGGTGGGGGCAGAGCAGCACGATGGCACAGGGCACGGTCCAGGTGACGCACACCGGTACGTCGAGGTGGCGACGCCGCACAGGCGAGTACCCCTCCCTCGCCGCAGCCCTGGAGGCCGCAGGCGACGGCGACATCCTGACCGTCGCCCCCGGGACGTACCGCGAGAACCTCGTCGTCCAACGGGCCGTCACCCTGCGCGGCACGGAGGGCGCGGTCGGCTCGGTGCGGATCGCTCCCACCGACGGTGTGGCGCTCACCGTGCGGGCATCCGCCACCGTCCAGGACCTCCATGTGGAAGGTCAGGACGCGGCCGCCCCCGCGCTGCTGGTCGAGGACGGCACTCCCGAGCTGATCGATCTGCGGATCGTCACCCGCTCCGCGGCCGGTCTCGAAGTGCGCGGCGCGGCCCGCCCCACCGTCCGCCGCTGCACCGTCGACAACCCGGCGGGTGTCGGCATCGGCGTACTGGACGGCGCGGGCGGCCTGTTCGAGGAGTGCGAGGTGGTCGCGGCCGGCCAGTCGGGCGTCTCCGTGCGCGGCGGCGCGCATCCGCGACTCGAGCGCTGCCGGGTGCACCACACCTCGGGCGCCGGACTGAGCGTCACCGGCGAGGGCAGCGGACTCGAGGCGATCGGCTGCGAGGTGTACGAGATCAACGGCACCGGTGTCCAGATCGCCTCGCGCGCCTCGGCGCATCTCACCGACTCCACCGTGCACCGCACCTCGGCCGACGGCATCACCCTCGACACCGACGCCGTCCTCACCCTCTCCGGCTGCGACATCTACGAGATCCCCGAGAACGCGATCGATCTACGCTCCCGGTCCGTGCTGACCCTCACCGGCACAACGGTGCGCCGCTTCGGCCGCAATGGCCTGTCCGTCTGGGACCCCGGCACGCGCGTGGACGCCGGCCAGTGCGAGATCCATGACAGTACGGGCGACTATCCGGCCGTCTGGGTCAGTGACGGGGCGACCGTCGTCCTCGACTCGTGCCGCGTCCATGACGTCCCGGACGCGATCTTCGTACTCGACCGCGGCTCGCGCGCGGATGTCGTCGACAGCGATCTCTCGCAGATCCGCAACACCGCGGTGTCGGTGAGCGACGGGGCGACCGCACAGCTCGACGACTGCCGGATCCGGGAGGCCTCCACCGGCGCCTGGTTCCGCGACCACGGCAGCGGCGGCACGCTGAACGGCTGCACCATCGACGCGGCGCAGACCGGGGTGATAGTCACCAAGGGCGCCGATCCGCTGATCGAGCGCTGCACGGTCACCTCGCCCGCCGAGGCCGGCTTCTATGTGTCGGCGGAGGGCCGCGGTACCTTCCGAGGCTGCCGGGTCACGGGCAGCGGCGGCTACGGCTTCCATGTGATGGACGGCTGCCGTACGACGCTGAGCCACTGCCGCACCGAGCGCTGCGCGCGCGGGGGTTACGAGTTCGGGGAGGACGGCGGCCCGGTCGTCGAGGACTGCACCAGCGACGAGAGCGGCGTACGGCCGCAGGCCGAGCAGACCACCGCGGTGCTGACCGCGACCCAGTCTCCCGGACTGCTCTCCGCCATCCCCGGTCAGCGCGCGCCCGAGGCCACGCCTGCCGAGCCCGTACGTTCCTCCGGTGCCGTCCTGGGTGAACTGGACGCGCTGGTCGGTCTCGACAGCGTCAAACGCGAGGTGCGCACGCTCACCAACATGATCGAGGTGGGCAGGCGCCGCCAGGAGGCGGGACTGAAGGCCGCCTCCGCCCGCCGCCATCTGGTCTTCACCGGCTCCCCGGGCACCGGCAAGACGACCGTGGCCCGGTTGTACGGCGAGATCCTGGCCTCCCTCGGAGTGCTGGAGCGTGGCCATCTCGTCGAGGTGTCCCGGGTCGACCTGGTCGGTGAGCACATCGGCTCCACGGCGATCCGCACCCAGGAGGCGTTCGACCGGGCGCGCGGCGGGGTGCTCTTCATCGACGAGGCCTACGCCCTGTCCCCCGAGGACTCCGGGCGGGACTTCGGCAAAGAGGCCATCGACACGCTGGTGAAGCTGATGGAGGACCACCGGGAGGCGGTGGTGGTGATCGTCGCCGGGTACACCGCCGAGATGGATCGCTTCCTCTCGGTCAACCCCGGTGTGGCGTCCCGTTTCTCACGGACCATCACCTTCAGCGACTATGTGCCGGAGGAGTTGCTGCGGATCGTGGAGCAGCAGGCCGAGGACCATGAGTACCGGCTGGGCACGGGCACGGGTGAGGCACTGCTGAAGTACTTCACCGCGCTGCCCAAGGGGCCGGCCTTCGGCAACGGGCGCACCGCGCGCCAGACCTTCGAGTCGATGGTGGAGCGGCACGCGGGCCGGGTCGCCGAGCTCACCGAGGTGAACACCGACGACCTGACCCTGCTCTACCCGGACGATCTGCCCGAGTTGCCGTGATCCGGCCACTGCCCCGGGACAGGCCTAGGGCCTGTCTTCCTGATCCAGAAGACAGGCCCTGACTGCCCGGAGCCGCCCGCCGCTTCGAGCTACGCCGAACTGCCCCGAGCCTGCTGGGGAATGCCCGGGGCGATCCGGTCGAGAAGCTCTCCGCGCTCCGTGGCGAAGGCCGGATCTGCCTGGTACTCGGAGTGCCCGAGAATCGGCTCCGGCAGCGGGTAGCGGCCCGAACGCCCGTACGCCACCGGGTCCTTGAGCGCCTCCCGGTCCACCTCGGGGTGTTCGCCCTCGGCGGGGACCAGCACCGGTCCGCCGATCGGGTCGGTGGGCCGCCACAGATTGCGCCAGCAGTCCAGCTGGCCGCGCAGCTCGCTCAGGGCGACGGGCCCGAAGTACGCGGGGAACCAGCGGCCGTAGAGCCTCTCCAGCGGTGATCCGTACGTCAGCAGAGCCACCCGGCGGCGGGTGGCCGCGGGCAGCTGCCAGACGGCGGCCGCCGCGAGCACACTGCCCTGAGAGTGGCCGGAGATGACGAGCCGCCCGCCGGTCTCCTTGGTCCAGGTGCACATCCGCCAGGTCAGATCGGGGACGGCGCGCTCCGCGTAGCAGGGGGGCGCGAAGGGGTGAGCCGCGCGCGGCCAGAAGGTGCCGACGTCCCAGAGGATGCCGATGGTGCGCCGGGCCGATGCGTCGCGGTAGGCGCGGCGGCCCCAGGTGACGAACAGTATGAAGCCGAGGCCGATCAGCCAGGAGCCGATCGCCTGCGCCGCCTCGGCGGCGGACTCGACGAAGTCATGGCTGTCGCCGAAGGCCTTGCCCGGCACCTCACCGCTCGCCCAGGCCCCGGCGACCGCGCCCGCGCCGAGGAGCAGGGTGGCGCCGGAGACGATGCCGACGATCCAGGGTGCGACGTCGGTGAGGGCGGCACGGGCACGGGTGCCCGCGATCCGCCTCGTCCGGACCTCGTCCGGGTGCCCCTCGTCGTAGTCCGCCTCGACCAGCGGAGCGAGCCGGCGGGCGGCGAGCCAGGTCCCTACGCCGAGGACGACGGCCGGGACGAGCAGCGCGATCAGCAGCACGGGGATGACCGAGGCCTGCCAGCTGAGCAGCACCGGCGGTCCGGGGATGGCGCCCTCCCCGTCCATGCCCGGGGTGCCGGGGCCGTCCAGCCAGTCGGCGACGCGCTGGGCGACTCCGCCGGTCATCACTCCGCCGAGGGCGCAGGCGAGCATGGCGACGGCGGGCCCGCCCAGTCCGGACATGGCCGTACGGGCGTGGCGCGCGCGGCGGTGGAGTACCCATGCGGCGACGGCGAGCGCGATGACCAGGGCGCCCTGGGCGAGGGCGATGACGCGGAAGGTGACCTCGCCGGGGAGGGTGGCGCCGGAGACCCAGCCGGGGCGCGACCAGGAGGCGTACAGCATCGACAGGGCGAGCAGACCGAGGGCGGCGCCGGGCAGACAGCGGACGGCGGCGCGGTCGATGCGGGCGTCGATCCGCGTCTCGCTGCGGCCTCTGCGGAAGACCACCCACACCACAGCTACCGCGCCCGCGACGAGACTTGCTTCGAGCAGCCGGCCGCAGATCTCCAGCGGTGTGCTTCCGGCGCCGCGGTCGTGGCGGGCGGCGGCACCGGCGACCGCGGCGGCGACGGTCAGGAAGCCGGCGGCGGTGTGCGCGGCGCGCAGCCGGGCGACGAGCCTGCGGCCGTACCAGAAGCCCGGCCTGCCGAGGGCGGGCCGTACGGTGTGCTTCTTCGGCTCCCCGGTGTCCTCGTCGGCGTCGTCGGCGCTGTCGTCGCTCGCAGAAGCGTCCTCGCCGGTCGGCGGCCGCTGGGATTCGTACGCGCTCCAGGTGCGGTTGGAGAGGTACCAGAGCAGGCCGACCAGCGCGGCCGGCACCAGCGCGGCGAGCGAGAGGCGTCGGCCCGGCTGCGACCACCAGCCGTGCTGAGCGCTCGACAGGAAGCCGAGCCAGGAGCGGTCCCGGGTGCACGCCGGCGAGCCGGCGCACTGCCAGGCCAGCAGATCGAGCGCGACCTCGCATGCGGCGGCCGTCAGCAGCACGGTGAGGCTGAGCGCGACGAGCCGTACGAGTACTCCGTACAGCCGCGTGGTGGTTCTGCGGCCCTTGGCCCGGGGCCGCATCCAGTGCGCGAGATTGACCACCATGAAGGGGAGCAGCAGCAGCCACAGGGCCCGCGTGCCGTTGCCCGAGGTGAGGTTGGACCAGCAGTACGCCTCGGGGATGGGCCGGTCCCGGTACCGCTCGGGGTGGAGGTCCGCATCCGCGTCGTCGGTACGGCGGAAGACTGCGGCCTTCTCGTCGCCGGTGATCCTCACCGTACGGGGGTCGTCGAGCATGTCCTGCGGGGTGACTCCGCCGACGCCGTGGACCAGCAGCTCGAGCGCGGGTCCTCCGCTCGGCGGGACCGGAGGGGCAGGGGACACTTCTGTGACTCGCTCTCTCGATGGGAGGATCGGTCAGTGCGCGGCCGCGCGGCGGTTCACGACCAGAATCCCGGATCGCGGCCGCTCACCGCACGGCTCTCACGGAATCTCCCCGAGCCCGGGTCACCGGGCCCGTGCGAGGATGAGAAACCCTTGGCCACAGGCGGTGTACCAGACGGTGTACGACGACATGGAAGGACCGGCCCCGGCAGTGAGCGACAACCAGAACCTGCTCGCGGAGCAGCGGCGTGCTCTGATCCTCGACGAGGTGCGCAGGCGTGGCGGGGTGCGGGTCAATGAGCTCACCCGCAAGCTCAATGTCTCCGACATGACCGTACGCAGGGATCTGGACGCCCTGGCCCGCCAGGGGGTCATCGAGAAGGTCCACGGCGGTGCGGTGCCGGTGGTCGAGGCGAGCACGCACGAGCCGGGGTTCGAGGCCAAGTCGGCGCTGGAGCTGAGCGCCAAGGAGGACATCGCGCGGGCGGCGGCACGGATGGCGGTGCCCGGCAGCGCGATCGCGCTGTCCGGCGGCACCACGACCTATGCCCTGGCGCACCATCTGCTGGAGGTGCCCGATCTGACGGTGGTCACCAACTCGGTGCGGGTCGCGGATGTGTTCCACGCGGCGCAGCGGGCGGGTGCGGCGGGCAACCAGCGGCCGGGCGCCGCCACGGTGGTCCTCACCGGCGGGGTGCGTACGCCGTCCGACTCGCTGGTCGGCCCGGTGGCCGATCAGGCGATCCGTTCGCTCCACTTCGATGTGCTCTTCCTCGGGGTGCACGGGATCTCGGTGGAGGCCGGGCTCTCCACGCCGAATCTGGCGGAGGCCGAGACGAACCGCCGGTTCGTGCAGGCCGCGCGCCGGGTGGTGGTGGTCGCGGACCACACCAAGTGGGGGACGGTGGGCCTCAGTTCCTTCGCGCGGCTCGCGGAGGTCGACACTCTGGTGACGGACGCGGGACTGTCGGCCGAGGCACGCGAGGAGATCGCGGAGCTGCTGCCGGGTCTTGTGGTGGCGGGCGGGCCCGAGAGCGCCGGCGGGCAGGACGGCTGACGCCGGGTGGGATGAACCAGGCTGCCGGTACGGACAACTGATGGCGTGTCAGCTATCGTGTGCGGACCCCGCGCCACCCCTCTCAGCCGGAGGTACGGTCCTATGGCACGCCGACTGCGCACCGTGGAGCTCGACTTCGTCGAGTCGGCCCCGCTGCGTCTGGCCTTCTCGACCGAGGTGACAGCCTCGCCGCAGGCCGTGTACCGGGCGCTCGCCGAGGATGTCGAGGGCTGGGCCTGCTGGTTCGACGCCGTCACCAAGGCCACGCCCACCGGCGAAGGCGCGGGCCGCGACATCAAACTCAGGGGCGGCGCGCTCTTCGTCGAGACGATACTGGCGACGGAGCCCGACGAGCGCTTCGCCTACCGGGTCGACGAGACCAATGTCCCTGGTCTGCGCGCCCTGTTGGAGGAGTGGCGGCTCAGCCCCACCGCCAAGGGCACCCGGGTGCAGTGGACCTTCGCCGCGGACGCCCCGGCGCCCATGCGCCTGATGCTGCGGCTGGGCCGCGCGGGCCTGGGCGCCTCGTTCAGGGGCGCGGTGCGCAGCCTCGACCGAAGGCTCGCCCGGTCAGCGGCACAGTGACTCGCCCCGGGATCAGCGCCAGGCACCCGTCGCGAGGAACTGCTCGATCGCCGCGGTGTACGGAGCGATGTCCAGGCCCTGCTCGGCCAGCCAGGCGTCGGAGTAGTACTTGTCGAGGTAGCGGTCGCCCGGGTCGCAGATCAGGGTGACCACGCTGCCCTTCTGCCCCCTGGCCACCATCTCGGCGACGATCTTCAGCGCGCTCCACAGCCCGGTGCCGGTGGAGCCGCCCGCCTTGCGGCCGATGGCCGCGTCCAGGGCGCGTACGGCGGCGATGCTCGCCGCGTCGGGCACCTTCATCATCCGGTCGATGGCTCCGGGCACGAAGCTCGGCTCCATGCGTGGCCGCCCTATGCCCTCGATACGGGAGCCGCAGTCGGTGCTCGCGGACGCGTCGCGCCGAGTCCAGCCGTCGAAAAAACAGGAGTTCTCCGGGTCGGGAACACAGATCCGGGTGTCGTGCTGCATGTAGTGCACATAGCGGGCGATGGTGGCCGACGTGCCGCCGGTGCCGGCCGTCGCGACGATCCAGGCGGGCTCCGGATAGCGCTCCAACCTCAGCTGCTGGTACATCGATTCGGCGATGTTGTTGTTGCCGCGCCAGTCGGTCGCCCGCTCCGCGTAGGTGAACTGGTCCATGTAGTGGCCGCCGGTCCGCTCCGCGAGCGCCGCCGACTCCTCGTAGATCTTCCGCGAGTCGTCGACGAAGTGGCACTGCCCACCGTGGTATTCGATCAGCCTGCACTTCTCGGCGCTCGTGGTGCGCGGCATCACGGCGACGAAGGGGACGCCGATCAGTTTGGCGAAGTACGCCTCGGAGACGGCGGTCGAGCCGCTGGACGCCTCGATGACCGGCTTGCCCGGACGGATCCAGCCATTGCAGAGACCGTAGAGAAAGAGCGATCGCGCGAGCCGGTGCTTGAGGCTGCCTGTCGGATGGGTGGACTCGTCCTTGAGGTAGAGGTCGATCCCCCACTCCTCGGGCAGGGGGAATCGCAGCAGGTGGGTGTCGGCGGAGCGGTTGGCGTCGGCCTGGACCTTGCGTACCGCCTCCTTCAGCCAGGCCCGGTAATCCGGATCGCTGCGGTCCACATCGACGGTCTCGATCGCCTCGCCCGCCACTGGCTTCTCACTGGTACTCATGCGCGCCGTTCCTCGTCCCGTCGAAAGCCTGCCGAAGTCCTGCCGAAAGCAACCCCCTCTTGCAACAGTAAGCCCCTCACCTGCACAAACGTTCACTTTGGGCAGCCATAGGGGTCACTTGTGGGCCCCGACCGGCGTGCGCGGGACCCAGGCTCTTCCGCACCCACTGGTGCGCGCGGCCGTAGTTGTGCAGACTGCCACCAGGAAACGGTGCGAAGGGGGCGGAGACGCAATGGGGATGGCAGAGTCCGAATTCAGCGCTACGGGCGTGCGGATCGAGCGCTGGCCGCGCTCGCTCACCAGGGCCGGACAGGTGATGATCAAGGACGGCAGGCTGGCACTTCTGACCAGCTACGGCCGCGTGATCGAGAGTGCGCCCGTCCGCGCGGTGAGGGCCGGCAAGCCGTGGTTCGCCGACGACGCGAGCACGGTGGCGACCGTCAACGGCAAGCGCTACCGGCTGACGATGGGGCAGCGCAGCCGCAGGCCGGAGGGCGGGGCACTGGCCGGGCGCTTCCTGGAAGCCGTGCGCGGGGCCGGCGGCGCCAGGGACTGAGAGTACCCGCCCGGGTGCGGCGAGTTGCGGAGCCGTGGTCAGTGGTTCACGCTTGTCTCACGTCACTCAGGGTGCACCGGCGGTCACGCTGCGATCCAGCCCGCCGGACAAATCAGCAGCCGGCCAACTGCTGGATCCGATCTTCGTCTTCTTCCGGACCTCATTCGGGGAGTCGCAGCCGTGATCAGCCAGCCAAGCAGGCACTGCACGGTGGAGCTCCAGGCCCTGCCGTCGCGGATCGGTCAGGTCCGCAGAATCATCTCCGCGCAATTGCGCTACTGGCATCTTGACCCTCTGATCGACCAAGCAGCTCTCGGCGTCACGGAGTTGCTGACCAATGTGCACCGTCATGCCGAGCCGGACAAACTGTGCACCGTGGAGATAGAGCTGCTGCTCGACCGGCTAACGGTCTCGGTCCATGACCACGATCCACGTCTTCCCACCGTCCGGGACGCCGAGGTCTTCGCCACCTCGGGGCGCGGGCTCGGGCTGATCGCGGCGGTGAGCGACAGCTGGGGCGTACGGCCACAGGGCGAGACGGGCAAGATCGTGTGGTTCACGCTCTCCGCGCCCTCGCCCGCCGTGGGCCTCCCGCCCCGCCCGGTGGTGAACGGGTCCACGACCGACGGGCCCTTCCCGGGCACGGCGAGCGCGGCGGATACGCATGACGGGAAGCGCGAACGCGCTGCCGCCCGGTCGGCCGTAGCGGGCTGACCGGGCGGGGCGCCTCATGCGGCGCTACTCGGTGGCGATGGCGCGCAGCACGTCGAGGCGTGCGGCGCGGCGTGCGGGCCGCCAGCCCGCGACTCCGCCTGCCACCAGGCCGACCAGCGCGACCACGAGCAGCTGCACCGGCGGTACGGCGAAGGCGAAAGTGGTGTCGCCCGCGCCCTCGGACGCCTTGACCAGCACCCAGCCGAGCAGTCCGCCCAGCATCAGGCCGCCTGCCGTGCCGAACGCGGCGACCAGTACCGACTCCCAGCGCACCATGGCGCGCAGCTGGTTCCTGGTCTGTCCAACGGCGCGCAACAGGCCGAGTTCCCTGGTGCGTTCGTGGATCGCGAGGGTCAGCGTGTTGGCGATGCCGAGCAGCGCGATCACCACGGCGAGGGCGAGCAGGGCGTAGACCAGGGTGAGCATCATGTCGATGGCTCCGGCCGCACTCCGCGCGTACTCGTCGCGGGTCTGCACCTCAGGATTGCCGTACGCCGCAGCGGTCTTCTCGACCGCGGCCGTGCCGTCGGAGGTGGACACGCCGTCCTTGAAGGTGACAGCGATCAGGGTGTCGGAGTCCTGTCCCCGGTGCGGGGCCCAGGCCTCGCGGGTGATCACGTAGTCGCCCGCCAGCTCCGACTGCTCGAAGACGGCGCGGACCGTGAAGGTCTGCTCCGTACCGTCGGTGAAGGCGAGCGAGGCGGTGGAGCCGGGCTTCCAGCCCCGCTTGCCGGCCTCGGTGTCCGCCACGGCCATGCCGTTGCTGCCGAGCCCGTCGAGCGAACCATGCACGGTGCCGAGGTCGAAGGACCTGTCGAGCGCGGCAGTGTCGGTGACGGTCAGCCGGCGTCCCGCGCCGTCGACCTCTGCGACGCCCTTGCCGAGGCCGACCGCGGTCGCCACTTCGGGCTGCGCGGCGACGGCCGGGGCGAGCTTCGGGCTGAGCCCGCTGCCGCCCGCGCCGAACGCCGGGGCGCTGACCGCGACATCGCCCGCGAAGGAGCGGGAGACCGTCTGGTCCATGGTCGCCTTCAGCGAGGCGCCGAAGACGGTGAACAGGGATACGACGGCGACGCCGATCATCAGCGCGGTGGCGGTGGCCGCGGTGCGCTTGGGGCTGCGCAGGGCGTTGCGCTTGGCCAGGCTGCCGGAGACTCCGCGCAGCCGGTCGAGCGGCCGGCCCAGGACCCGTACGGCGACCGAGGCCGCGACCGGGCCGAGCACCACGAAGGCGGCCAGGGCCATGACCGCGCCCGCGGCCGCGAGCCGGATGGACGGGCCGGCGACGACGCCGGCCAGGATGAGGCCGATTCCGGCCAGAGCGATGCCGGTACCGGCGTACGCACGCTTCGTCGAGGCCGCGGAGTGGTCCACGGCCGTCTCACGCAGTGCGGCCAGCGGTGCGGTGCGCCCGGCGCGGACGGCGGGCATCAGCGCGGAGCCGAGGCAGACGATCACGCCGACGGCGAGCGGCAGCAGCATCGAGAGGCCGCTGATGACCAGTGGGCCCTCCGGGAAGGGGAATCCGATGAGCGGGAAGAGCGCCTGCAGTCCGGCGGCGATGCCGATTCCGCCGAGCAGTCCGGCCGCGGACGCGACGAGTGCGACGACGGCCGCCTCGAAGAGCGTCGAGCCGACGACCTGACGGCGGGAGGCACCGAGTGCGCGCAGCAGCGCGTTCTCACGGGTGCGCTGGGCGATGACGATCGCGAAGGTGTTGTAGATGGAGAACGTCGCGACGAGCAGCACGATTCCGGAGAAGACCAGCAGCAGGGTGGTGAACAGATTCAGGAACTGACCGGAGATCATGTCCTGGTTCTCTGCGGTGGACTCCTGTCCGGTGATCGCCTCGACTCCCTTGGGGAGTACGGGCATCAGCGCGTCCACGAGCTCCTGCTGGCCGGTACCGGGTCCCGCCCGCACCTGGATGGACGCCGCCTCGCCGGGCTTGGGGGTGAGGTACTTCTCGGCGTCGGCCTGCGTCATGCCGGTGAAGGTGACCTGGGCCATTCCGTCCTCGCCGCCGAACGTGGCGAGGCCGACGACGGTGACCTGCACCGGGTCGGGGGTGCGCAGCACCGTCCGGTCGCCGATCCTCAGCCCGCCCTTGTCAGCGGCGCCGCGGTTGACCACGACCTCGCCGGACGTGGCGGGGACGCGTCCTTCGGCGAGCTGGTAGGGGTTGAGCTCCGGGTCGTCGATCCAGTTGCCGGCCAGGGTGGGCGGGCCCTGCCCGCCGATGGGCTTGCCGTTGGAGCCGACGAGCTGTCCGGAGCCCTGGATGTTCGCCGCCGCGGCGGCGACGCCCGGCGTCTTCTCGATCCGCCTGATGAGATCCGTCCGCACGGGCTGCCGGGTGCCCTGGCCCTCGCCTGAGACGGTGACGACATTGGAGCTGCGTACGACGGCGTCCGTGCTGCCCGTGGCGCCGGCGAACATCGTGTCGAAGCTGCCGCGCAGTGTGTCGCCCATGACGAGCGTGCCCGCCAGGAAGGCCACGCCGAGCAGCACGGCGGTGAAGGTCCCGGCGAAGCGCCGCTTGTGGGCGCGCAGCGAGTTGACGCTGATCCGCAGAGAGGCACGGCTGCCGCTCATGTCGCCGCCCCCTTGCCGTCGAAGGCCTTCAGCCGGTCGAGCACACGCTCGGCGGTCGGGGCTTCCATCCGGTCGACGAGCCGTCCGTCGGCGAGGAAGACGACCTCGTCGGCGTGGGCGGCGGCGACGGGGTCATGGGTGACCATCACGACCGTACGACCGGTCTGGTGCACCGCGCGGCCGAGCAGTCGCAGCACCTCTTCGCCCGAGCGGGAGTCGAGGTTGCCGGTCGGCTCGTCGGCGAAGACGACGTCGGGCCGGCCCGCGAAGGCGCGGGCCACGGCGACACGCTGCTGCTGGCCGCCGGAGAGCTCGCTCGGCCGGTGGTGCAGCCGGTCCCGCAGCCCGACGGTGTCGATGAGCGCGTCGAGCCACTCGCCGTCGGCCCGCTCCCCCGCCAGGTCCATGGGGAGCGTGATGTTCTCGGCGACGGTGAGGGTGGGGATGAGGTTGAACGCCTGGAAGACGAAGCCGATGGGCTCGCGCCGCAGCAGGGTGAGCCTGCGGTCGTCCAACGCGCTGAGGTCGGTGTCGCCGATGAGCGCGGAGCCGGAGGTGAGGGTGTCGAGTCCGGCGGCGCAGTGCATCAGCGTGGACTTCCCGGAGCCCGAGGGCCCCATGATCGCGGTGAAGCGGCCGGCCGGGAAGTCGACGCTCACCCCGTCCAGGGCCCTCACTTCCGTATCACCGTTGCCGTAGACCTTCACGGCGTCGACGACACGGGCGGCGGTGCGGGTCCGGGTCGTCGTGGTGGCGGTCATGCCGCGCCGTCCTTGGTGATGCGGCCGAACTGCTCGTCCAGGACGGAGAGCCGGCGCCAGTACTCCTCCTCGTCGATCTCACCGGCGGCGAACCGGCGGCCGAGCACGGCGATCGGCGAGCTCTCGGCGTGGTTCACGCGCGTGCCCTGCCAGGGGCCGCGGCGGCCGCGCCAGATGCCGGTGCGGCGCAGGACGGTGACGACGCCGACGACGACGGCCGCCCAGATCAGCGGGAAGAGGAGAATCCACGGGCCGGGCCCGTCTGCGTACGCCAGGGTGTTCATCTCGGTTCAGCTCCTCGGTGGCGATGGTGGTGCGTGCTTCCTTGTCGCTTTCGAGGCTCCCGCCGCCAGGGGGTCCGAGTCGTCGTACGGCCAGCGGTAGTGCGCGTACCACCCCGGGAGTACGCGGGGCTTTCACGGCTGCTCCCTCCTGCCGGGGCAGGAGCTGGACGACCCGGAGGCGGCGGCGATCCGGCTGCGCGAGTCCGGGAGCTCGGCGGGCGGGCGGTGGTCCAGTGGACTCCGTACGGGCTGGGGCGGGGGCCGCGACGCTCGTGGGGTCCTGGGCAGAACAGCTCACGGACCGGATGCTCGTACGGAATCCGGCCCGCGCCTACGCCGTCGGCTGATCCGCGTCCCGCTCCAGTCGGCGCCGGGTGAGCTCCTCGTGGATGAGACGTCCCACCAGCGCGCCGGCGTAGACGACGAAGCCGACGCCGACGAGCCAGGACTGGATCACCAGCACGGTCCCGAAGGGGCCGTAGGTGACGGCGTTCGACGCGATCAGCGGTGAGAAGACGAACTGGGAGAAGATCCGCAGGCCGAGCATGCACAGGGCCGACGTCACCGCTCCCGGCAGGAGGGCCCGCCAGCGGACCCGGCCGCCCAGCAGCAGCCGCTGCGACCACCAGAAGAACAGGAAGGTACCGATCAGGTCGGCCAGGGTGCCGAGGATCGTCCCCAGGACGGAGCCGGCCGGCGTGGGCGTGTTGACGAAGACCAGCAGAGCGAAGATGAGCACCGCGAGCCAGACGACATGGCGCCACATGGTGTGCCAGCGGGCCGTCGGCAGGTCCCAGACCTTTTCGTAGCCGGTCTGCACGGCCGATCCGAAGGTCAGTCCGAACGCGGCGACCGCGGCGAGGCCGAACGCCGTCGTGCGCTGGAGCGCCTCCACCGGCGCGCCGAAGAGCCGCTCGACCTCCTCCTGCGAGGCCGCCTCGACCCCCAGGGCCTGGGTAAGCCAGCGGGCGAAGCCCTGTCCGCTGGCCGGGTCCGCGGCCGCGACGACGATCAGCAGGGGGACGAGCGTGAGGAAGCCGAGCGCGGCGAAGCCCATGGCGCGGTGCATCAGTTCCATCTCGCGGCCGCGGTTCCAGGCGAGCCCTACGGGCGACGCGAGGATCCTGAGCCACAGGTCCTGGAGCCGGTGCGCGTGATGTGCCGCGCCGGAGGGCTTCCGGGTCATATGTCGTCGCCTACCCGCACGTGCTCCGCATGGCGTCCATCGTGCCCCGGGACGGGTGTTCGCGCCTTCGGACGTGCAGGGCGCGGGCGGCCCTGGGCAGCGTGCCGGTCGAGTCCGATGCGCCTGGTCCGCGTCAGGCGAGCGCGCCCAGGGGGTCGTCCAGGACCGGCTGCCACGCCAACTCCGCGGCCCCCACCAGGCTGTTGTGATCGAGCGTGCAGGCGAGGATCGGTACGCCGCCGCTGCGCCCCCACAGGCTGCGGTCGGCGACCACGGCGCGCAGCCGTTCGGGGTCGGCGTCGAGCAGTTCGCGGTGCAGCCCGCCGAGGATGATGCGGTCGGGGTTGAGGATGTTGACCAGCCCGGCGAGCCCGAGGCCGAGCCGGTCGATGAGCTCTTCGCCCGCGTTCCGTACGGCCTGGTCGTCGTACTCCCTGCGCAGCAGATCCGTGGACTGCTGCAGCAGCGAGACCTCGGGTCCCGGCTCGCGGCCCGCGGCGGTGAGGAAGGCGAGCGGGTCGGCCTCAACGTCGAGACAGCCGCGGCTGCCGCAGTGGCAGGCGCGGCCCTCGGGATTGACGGTGAGATGGCCGACCTCGAGGGCGAGGCCCGAACTGCCGGTGTGCAGACGGCCGTCGAGGACGAGCGCGCCGCCGACGCCGCGGTGGCCGGTGGCGACGCAGAGCAGGTGCTGGGCGCCGCGGCCCGCGCCGTGCCGGTGTTCGGCGAGCGCCGCGAGGTTGACATCGTTGCCGGTGAAGGCCGGGCCGTGGATGCCGGCCGCGCGTACCTGCTCGGCGAAGATGTCCCGTACGGGGGCTCCGGCCGGCCAGGCGAGGTGCAGGGGGTTGAGGGCGGTGCCCTCCGGCTCGGCGACGGCCGAGGGCACGGCGAGGCCGGCACCCACGCACCGCCGCCCGCTCGCGCGCAGCAGCACGGCACCGGCCTCGACGACCTCTCCGAGCACCTGCGCCGGGTCGGCCGAGACCGTGACACATCCGGGTGCGGTGGCGACCGTACGGCCGCCGAGCCCGACGAGAGCGGCGCGGAATCCGTCGGCGTGGACCTGCGCGGCGAGGACGACGGGGCCCGCGCCGTCGACGGAGAGGCGGTGCGAGGGGCGGCCCTGGGAGCCGGCGGCCGCACCGGGCCTTGAGTCGACCCGGATCAGCCCGAGCGCTTCGAGCTCGGCTGCCACCGCACCCGCGGTGGCCCGGGTGACGCCGAGCTCGGCGGTGAGTACGGCGCGGGTGGGCGCCCGCCCGGTATGAACCAGTTCCAGCGCGGGGCCGAGCGCGCTGCGGCCTCTCTCCAGCCTCGCCTTGGTGGTCGTCGCCTTGCCGTTCATGATGGCGAGTCTCCCATGATCCGGAGGTTGAGCAGCAGCTGATCCGGAGGTTGAGCAGCAGCCTTGTACGGATCGGGCCCGGACCCCTATCCTGAGTTTGTGCCGCACCTAAACAAACTACGGACGGCCGTTCCGGGGGTACCTGGCGAAAACATCGCCCCAGCCTCCCTGGCCCGGGCCCGTACCGCGCTGACCGTGTTCTTCGCCCTCGACGGCTTCGTCTTCGCCGGCTGGGTGGTCCGTATCCCCGCCATCAAGGAGCAGACCGGCTCCTCGGCGAGCGATCTGGGTCTCGCACTGCTCGGAGTTTCGGCGGGCGCGGTGGTGACGATGACGCTCACCGGCAGGCTCTGCCGCCGCTTCGGCAGCCACCCGGTGACCGTCGTCAGCGCCGTCCTGCTGGCACTGAGCATCGCGCTCCCGCCGCTGACCCACTCGGCGGCGGCCCTCGGTCTTGTGCTGCTGGTATTCGGAGCGGCGTACGGCGGGATCAATGTCGCCATGAACAGCGCGGCTGTCGATCTGGTCGCGGCCCTGCGGCGGCCGGTGATGCCCAGCTTCCACGCCGCGTTCAGCCTCGGCGGCATGATCGGCGCGGGCCTCGGCGGCCTGGTCGCCGGCGGCCTCTCCCCCACCGCGCATCTGCTCGCCCTCACCGGCATCGGCCTGCTGGTCACAGCCGTCGCCGGGCCCGTTCTGCTGCACCACCCGGTGACCGTCACCGAGCGCACAGCGGCCACGCCAAAGCCGCGCCGCCTCGAGGGCCGTACGCGCCAACTCGTCGTCCTCTTCGGCGTGATCGCGCTCTGCACGGCGTACGGGGAAGGTGCGATGGCCGACTGGGGCGCGCTCCATCTCGAGCAGGACCTGCACGCCCACCCCGGCATCGCCGCCGCCGGATACGCCCTCTTCGCGCTCACCATGACGGCCGGCCGGCTCTCCGGTACGGCCATGCTGCAGCGGCTCGGCCAGACCCGCACGCTGGTGGCGGGCGGTACGACGGCGGCGGCCGGCATGCTTCTCGGCGCGCTCGCGCCGACCGTGTGGCTCGCGCTGCTCGGCTTCGCCGTGACCGGCCTGGGTCTTGCGAACATCTTCCCGGTGGCGGTGGCCAGGGCGGGCGCGCTCGCCGGACCCGGCGGCGTCGCGGCCGCTTCGACCCTCGGCTACGGCGGGATGCTGCTCGGCCCGCCCGCGATCGGCTTCATCGCCGACTGGTTCTCGCTGCCTGTGGCACTGACCACGGTGGCGGCGCTGGCGGGCGGTGCGGCGCTCATCGGGTACGCGGCCCGGAACGCGTCGGCGCCCCAGGGAACCTGAGTAGGCGTACTCAGGCCGATCCCGCGCCCCGCCCACCCGCAGGGAGCCTGAACGCCCTGGCACAATCTCCGGCATGGAGACCGCTGAGCTGATCAAGTCCCTCCTCCGTGAGGGCCAGTTGCTGGCCACGGCCGCCGAGAAGGCCGGCCCTGACGCGAGCGTGCGCACCTGTCCGGGCTGGCAGGTGCGGGACCTCCTGCGGCACGTGGGCATGGTCCACCGCTGGGCGACCGCCTTCGTCACCGAGGGCTACACCACCTTCCATCCCGACGACGGCGAGCCCGATCTCGACGGGGACGAGCTGCTCGGGTGGTTCCGGGACGGACACGGTCTGCTGGTGGCCGCGCTCAGCGAGGCGTCGGCCGACCTGGAGTGCTGGACCTTTCTGCCCGCGTCCTCGCCGCTCGCGTTCTGGGCGAGGCGGCAGGCGCACGAGACGACCGTCCACCGCGTCGACGCCGAGTCGGCGCTCGGCGGGAAGCCCGGTCCGGTCGCCGCGGACTTCGCCGTGGACGGCATCGAAGAACTGCTGACGGGCTTCCACGGCCGCTCCCGGAGCAAGGTGCGCTCCGAGGCGCCGCTCGCACTGCGCCTGCGGCCGATCGACACGGACAACGTATGGACCGTGTGGGTGTCGACGGACGTGCCCCGCACGGAGCCGAGCGAAGAGGGGCCCGCGGACTGCGAGTTGAGCGGTACGGCGGAGCAGCTCTATCTGACGCTCTGGAACCGGCTGCCGCTGACCGACGTGTCCGTCACGGGCGACGCCAAGATCGCGAAGCTGTGGCGCGAGCTGTCCCCGGTCACCTAGGGCCTCTCGTTTGGATCGTGCCGGGCAGCATCCGCGAGAGCACCGCGCGCTGCAGCGGCCGCACTTCGGCATGGCGCGCCCGGCCCGCCTCGGTGAGCGCGACCCGCACACCCCGCCGGTCCTCGGGGCACATTCCGCGCGTGACAAGGCCGTCCTTCTCCAGCCGCGCGACCAGGCGGGACAGGGCGCTCTGGCTGAGATGGACCCGGGATGCCAGCTCCTGGACGCGGAAGGAGCAGTCGCCGCCCTCCGACGTATCTTCGGCGAGCACATCGAGGACCTCGAAGTCGCTGGCGCCGAGCCCGTGCTGATGCAGCTCCCGGTCGAGCTCGCAGATCGTACGAGCGTGCAGCGCGAGGACGTCCCGCCACTCGTCCACGAGCGCTCGCTCGGACTTCTTCGCTGCCATGACCGCACGTTAGCAGAAATGACGCACTTTGTTGCATCGGAATTAAATGCACTTGCATTCAATGCATGCGCATGTAGTGTCCTCCGCATGACCTCACCGCTCAACGTCCCCGCATCGCAGGAGCGCTGGAGCCCACGGCTGTGGGGCACGCTGCTCGTGCTCTGCGCCGCGATGTTCCTCGACGCCCTCGATGTCTCGATGGTCGGCGTCGCACTGCCCTCGATCGCCACCGATCTCGACCTGTCCACCTCGTCCCTGCAGTGGATCGTCAGCGGCTACATCCTCGGATACGGCGGCCTGCTGCTGCTCGGCGGTCGCGCGGCCGACCTGCTGGGCCGGCGGCGGGTCTTTCTCATCGCACTCGCCGTCTTCGCCCTCGCCTCACTGCTCGGCGGACTCGTCGACTCGGGACCGCTGCTGATCGCCAGCCGCTTCATCAAGGGCCTGAGCGCCGCGTTCACCGCGCCCGCCGGACTCTCGATCATCACCACGACCTTCAAGGAAGGCCCCCAGCGCAACCGCGCGCTGGCCATCTACACCACCTGCGCCGCCACCGGCTTCTCCATGGGCCTGGTGCTGTCCGGACTGCTCACCGAGGTGAGCTGGCGACTGACGATGCTGCTGCCCGCGCCCATCGCACTGATCGCGCTGATCGCCGGAGTCAAGCTGATTCCGCGGAGCAGCCGCGAGGACTCCGGGAAGGGGTACGACCTGCCGGGCGCCATCACCGGCACGGCCTCGATGCTGCTGCTCGTCTTCACCGTCGTCCAGGCCCCCGAGGTGGGCTGGGCCTCGGCCCGCACCCTGCTGTCATTCCTCGCCGTCGCCGTACTGCTCACCGTCTTCGTCACCATCGAACGGCGCAGCTCGCACCCGCTGATCCGGCTGGGTGTGCTGCGCTCGGGCAGCCAGATCCGGGCCAACGTCGGCGCCGCCTTCTTCTTCGGCTCCTACGTCGGTTTCCAGTTCCTCGTCACGCAGTACATGCAGTCCCTGCTCGGCTGGTCGGCGCTGCAGACAGCGCTCGCGTTCCTGCCGGCGGGCGCACTGGTGGCGCTCTCCTCGACGAAGATCGGCTCGGTCGTGGACCGGTTCGGCACGCCCCGCCTGATCGCCACCGGCTTCACACTGCTGGTGATCTCGTACGCGCTGTTCCTCCAGATCGACCTCACGCCGAGCTACGCCGTGGTGATCCTGCCGTCGATGCTGCTGCTCGGCGCGGCCTGCGCACTCGTCTTCCCCTCGCTCAACATCCAGGCCACCAACGGGGTGGAGGACCATGAACAGGGCATGGTCTCCGGCCTGTTGAACACCTCGATCCAGGTCGGCGGGGCGATCTTCCTGGCCGTGGTGACCGCGGTGATCACGGCGGGCGGCGCCGAGGGCGGCTCCCCGCAGGAGGTGCTCGACAGCTTCCGGCCGGGTCTCGTGGTGGTGACCGCGATCGCCCTCGCCGGACTGCTCATCACGCTGACCGGGCTGCGCACACGACCCGCTCAGCACACCGTCCTCGTCGCGAAGTCCGAGCCGTCCGGGTCCGGAGCGACTGTCGGCGAAGAGCCGGAGCGGGTGACGGTCGGCGACTGACCACACTCTGCTCACGAGGGGGGCGACGGCCGGGGCTTCTTGTCCGTCGGCCGTCGCCCTGTGACACTTCGGACATGGGGCGACGTACACAGGCTGAACGGGACGCGATCACGGTCGAGACCGGCTATGCACTCGCCAGTGGGTTCCTGGTCGGGGGGCTCACGTTCCTGGGGGTCGCGGGCCCGACGATGGTGTTCCCCATGCCACCCGCGGCCGAGCGCGGGCTGGTCGTCGGCGGCGCCGTGGCCGGCGCGGTCGTCTTCGTCCTGCGCGTCGTGACCGTGCTGTGGCGCTTTCCCCGTACGCCCCCTCAGCCGAGCCAGCCGGGCCGCACCAGCCCCGACTCATAGGCCAGCACGACGAGTTGGGCCCGGTCGCGGGCGCCGAGCTTCACCATCGTGCGGCTCACATGCGTCTTGGCGGTGAGCGGGCTGACGACCAGCCGGCGGGCGATCTCGTCGTTGGAGAGGCCGATGCCGACCAGGGCCATCACCTCCCGCTCCCGTTCGGTGAGTTCGCCGAGACCCGCCGCGTCCGTGGGGGCCTTGGAGCGGGCCGCGAACTCCGCGATCAGGCGGCGCGTCACTCCGGGAGACAGCAGCGCGTCCCCCTCGACCACCGCCCGTACCGCACGCAGCAGTTCCTCCGGCTCGGTGTCCTTCACCAGGAAGCCCGAGGCACCGGAGCGGATCGCCTCGAAAACGTACTCGTCGAGCTCGAAGGTGGTGAGCATGACCACCTTCACTCCGTTCAGCCGCTCGTCCCCGGTGATCCGGCGGGTGGCGGCGAGACCGTCGAGCCGCGGCATGCGGATGTCCATCAGCACCACATCGGGGCTCAGTTCGCGCACCAGCCGCACCGCCTCCTCCCCGTCGGCCGCCTCGCCCGCCACCTCGATGTCCCGCTGAGCGTCGAGCAGCGCCCTGAATCCTGCCCTGACCAGCAGCTGGTCGTCGGCGAGCAGTACGCGGATCACATCGTCTCCTTCGGCTGCACGGGGAAGTCGGCCCGTACCCGGAAGCCACCGTCCGGGCGCGGACCGGCCTCGATCGTGCCACCGAGTGCGGCGGCCCGCTCCCGCATTCCGACGAGGCCGTTGCCGCTGCCGCCCGCGTCCGAGCCGGTGGCGGGTCCTTCGTCGTCGATCCGGAGACCGAGCCGGCCGGGCGCGTAGGCGATCCGTACCCGCGCGGTGCGCGAGCCCGAGTGCCGTACGACATTCGTGAGGGCTTCCTGCACGATCCGGAAGGCGGCGAGATCCGTGCCGGGCGGAAGCCCGATCCGCTCGCCCTCCGTCTCGACCTCGACGCTCAGACCGGCGCTCGCGGCCTGCTCGATGAGTTCGGGGAGCCGGTCGAGTCCCGGGGCGGGCGCGCGGGGGGCGTCTCCCGGCGTACGCAGTGTGTCCAGGACCTGCCGGACCTCGCCCAGCGCCTCCTTGCTCGCCGCCTTGATGGTGGTGAGCGCGGAACGGGCCTGCTCGGGGTTGGAGTCCAGCAGTGCGAGGCCCACGCCCGCCTGGACGTTGATGACCGAGATGGAGTGCGCGAGGACGTCGTGCAGTTCGCGGGCGATCCGCAGCCGCTCCTCGTCGGCGCGGCGCTTCTCGGCGGCAGCGCGCTCCACGCGCTCGCGGGCCCAGACCTCACGTCGTACGCGTACGAGCTCCGAGGCCGCGAGGATCGCCACCACCCAGGCGGCGATGACCAGTTCCTGCCCCCACGGCGCGGCGTCGTCCTTGCCGGGTGGCAGATATTCGTAGAGCCAGTGGGCGATCAGCAGATGGCCCAGCCAGAGCCCGCCGACGGCCCACCAGGCGGCGCGCCGGTGTCCGGAGACGACAGCGGCGAAGGCGCCCACGGCGACGGTGATGAAGACGGGACCGTAGGGATAGCCCGCGCCGATGTAGACGAGCGCCACCGCCGAGACGCCGAAGACCGAGACGACCGGCCGGCGGTTGCGCAGCAGAAGCAGCGCCGGGCCCGCCAGCAACAGCAGCCGCGCGAAGGCGTCGACCGACTCGCGATCCGGCTGGTTCTCCCCCGCGAAACCCGTGCCCACCATGACGAACACGGCCAGGACGATCGCCGACGGCCAGGGCACCCTGGCGGCGTTCCGCCGTGCCTCCCAATGACGCATCCGCGGTGACCCGCCGCCCCGTGCCCAGGGGGGACCACCGCAGATGCGGGTGCGCTGCTCTTCCATAACGGCAACGCTAGACCGGGGCCGGGCACCAGGGCGTCAGCCGAGCGTGGCGATCACACGTACTCCCTGCGCAGTACGGGGTCGGCCGCCGACGCCTGCTCCGTCAGGGTCCGGCGATGTTGCCGGAGTGTGTGCCTCCGGTGTGACGCGGCCGGAGGCCGACCTCGTACACCAGGCGGTTCGCAGCCTGGGCGAAGAACACGTCCCGCTCCTCGACGACCCGGTTGAACTGGCCGAAGAGCTCGAAGGAGAGGAGGCCGAAGAGCTGCGCCCAGGCGGCCACCAGGGAAACGACAACGGCGGGTGGCAGGTCGGGGGCGACAACGGCAGTGAGCCTGTGGGCTTCGGCGCGCAGCTCCTCGGCGAGCGGCGGCAGCGCGATACCGTCGGAACGGTGGGCGTCGCGGGCTACCGAGATCAGTGCGAGGCCGACGCGGGACGCGGGTCCGACAGTGTCCATGGGTGCGGTGTAGCCGGGGACCGGGGAGCCGTAGATCAGCGCGTACTCATGGGGGTGGGCGAGGGCCCAGGTGCGTACCGCCGAGCAGATCGCGGTCCAGCGGGCGGGGTGGTCGAGAGGGTCGGGGGCGGCGGCGAGCGCGGTCTCGGCCGCGGCGCCGACGGCGTCGTACGCGTCGACGATGAGGGCGGTCAGCAGCTCGTCGCGGCTCGGGAAGTAGCGGTAGAGGGCGGAGGACACCATGCCCAGCTCACGGGCGACGGCGCGCAGGGAGAGCTTGGCCGCGCCCTCGGCCGCGAGCTGTTTGCGAGCCTCGTCCTTGATGGCTGCGGTGACTTCGATACGGGCCCGTTCCCTGGCCCCTCGGATCGTGGTCATGGAGTGCAGTCTTTCACGCTTCGGAGCAGTGCCCAACAACGAGAGCACCGCTCTTGCTTTGGATCACCGATTCGGTGCACACTGCTCTTGAGCGAGAGCAGTGCTCTCTCAATCGAAGGGGACACCATGTCGCAGGCGCACTACATCCGGCCCGGCCGCTTCGACAACATCGTCAACGGCAGCGTCGCCTGGCTCGCCCGCCGCGGTATCAGCCTCATGGGCACGGCCGAGCTCTCCGTGCGCGGCCGCACCAGCGGCGAATGGCGGCGTATCCCGGTCAACCCGCTCCCCTACGAGGGCGGCCCGTACCTGATCTCCGCCCGCGGCCACTCCCAGTGGGTCCGCAATCTGCGCGCCGCGGGCGGCGGACAGCTCCAAGTCGGCCGTAAGATCCAGCAGTTCACCGCGGTGGAGCTGCCCGACGATGAGAAGCCCACCCTGCTGCGCACCTACCTCAAGCGCTGGGGCTGGGAGGTCGGCCGGTTCTTCGGCGACGTCAACGCGAAGTCGACGGACGAGGAACTGCTCGCCGCGGCGCACAGGCACCCCGTCTTCCGGATCACCGTGACCAAGTGAGCCGCACAGACGACCCGGACTTCCCCGCACCGCTTAGCCACGCCGGTCCATCATCTCCAGCGCCCGCCGCGCCACCCCGTGCGTACGCACCAGCCCGGCCAGCGTCGTCGATCCGCGGGTGATGTCCGCGAACGCCTTCCACGCGGGCCGAAGACCGGTGAGCGCCGCATGGAACAGCCCGGGACGGCGCTCGAAGAGCGCGAGCATCCGCCGCCCGATCCCCATCTCCACACCCAGTCCCGCCTTGATCGCGAACGCGTAGTTCAGCGCCTGCCGACGGGCGTCCACGGCGTCATGGGCCTCCGAGATCCGTACCGCCCACTCCCCCGCGAGCCGCCCCGACCGCAGCGCGAAGGAGATCCCTTCCCGGGTCCACGGCTCCAGCAGCCCTGCCGCGTCCCCGCACACCAGCACCCGCCCGCGCGACAGCGGCGAGTCGTCGCTGCGGCACCGGGTCAGATGCCCCGAGGAGATCGCCGGCTCGAATCCGGCGAGCCCCAGCCGGGCGATGAAGTCCTCCAGATAGCGCTTGGTAGCCGCGCCCTCGCCGCGCGCCGAGATCACTCCCACGGTCAGCGTCCGCCCCTTGGGGAACACCCAGCCGTAACTCCCGGGCATCGGCCCCCAGTCGATGAGCACCCGCCCCGCCCAGTCCTCCGCCACGGTCGCCGGCACCGGGATCTCCGCCTCGAGGCCGAGGTCCACCTGGTCGAGCTTCACCCCGACGTGTGCCCCTATCCGGCCGGCGCTGCCGTCCGCGCCGACCACCGCCCGCGCCAGCACGGTCTCGCCGTCCGCGAGCACCACGGCGACCGTGCGCCGGTCCGGGACGGCAGGTCCGTGCTGCTCGACCCGGGAGACGGCCGCGCCGGTCCGCAGTACGGCGCCCGCCTTCTGCGCCGCCTCCACCAGACCGGCGTCGAACTCCGGGCGGTTGATCAGTCCGAAGAGCATCCGCTTGGAGCGGCGGGTGCGGGTGAGCTTGCCGTTCAGCGAGAAGGTGACAGCGTGTACGCGGTCCTGCAGCGGCAGTTCGAAGCCGGGCGGGAGGCTGTCGCGGGAGGGGCCGATGATCCCTCCCCCGCAGGTCTTGTAGCGCGGCAGTTCGGCCTTCTCCAGCAGCAGCACCTGGCGGCCGGCGGCCGCCGCCGCATAGGCCGCCGAAGCCCCCGCGGGCCCGCCGCCGACCACGACGACGTCCCACACCGGATCGCCGTGCTCACGTGCCGCCTCTGCCCCGGCTTCTGCGTTCTCGCTGCTCACGATGTGCTTCTGCTCCCGATCCGACGCATGACCCCTGCTCTCGACGGCATCCTACGGCGCGGCCGGGTCCCGCCCGCTGTGGGAGGATCGGCCACACATTCGCCGTACACACACCACATAACGTCGCACCCACGAGGAGCGTGCCCATGACCGCCGATCCGATAGCCGAGACCATTGCCTCATTGATGCCCCGCGCCAAGGCGGAGTTGACGGAGCTGGTGGCCTTCCAGTCGGTGGCGGACGAGGCCGTGGCGCCGAGGAGCGAGTGCGAGGCCGCCGCGAACTGGGTGGCCGAGGCGCTGCGCAGCGAGGGTTTCCCGGAGGTCGCACTGCTCGACACCCCCGACGGTTCGCAGTCGGTGTACGGCCTGCTGCCCGGACCGGAGGGTGCGCCGACCGTTCTGCTGTACGCGCACTACGACGTGCAGCCCAAGCTGGACGAGTCCGCGTGGGTGACCCCGCCCTTCGAGCTGACCGAGCGGAACGGCCGCTGGTACGGGCGCGGTGCCGCCGACTGCAAGGGCGGCTTCATCATGCATCTGCTCGCGCTGCGCGCCCTCAAGGCGAACGGCGGCCTCCCGGTCTCCGTGAAGGTGATCGTGGAGGGCTCGGAAGAGCAGGGCACGGGCGGTCTCGAGCAGTACGCCGAGGCGCACCCGGAGCTGCTGACGGCCGACGCCATCGTGATCGGCGACACCGGGAACTTCCGGGTCGGTCTGCCGACGGTGACGTCGACGCTGCGCGGCATGACGATGATCCGGGTCCGGATCGACACCCTTGAGGGCAATCTCCATTCGGGCCAGTTCGGCGGCGCCGCCCCCGATGCGCTGGCCGCGCTCATCCGCGTACTGGACTCGCTGCGTGCCGAGGACGGCTCGACGGTGATCGACGGACTCCCGGCGCAGGCCGCGTGGGACGGACTGCAGTACCCCGAGGCCGAGTTCCGCACGGACGCCAAGGTCCTCGACGGTGTCGGGCTGCCCGGCAACGGCACGGTCGCCGACCGCATCTGGGCGCGCCCCGCGGTCACCGTGGTCGGCATCGACTGCCAGCCGGTGGCCGGCGCGACACCGTCCATCCCGGCGAGCGCCCGGGCCCAGATCAGCCTGCGGGTGCCGCCCGGCCAGGACGCGACCGAGGCGACCGAGCTGCTGTTCGCGCACATCCAGAAGCACACCCCGTGGAACGCCCGGGTCTCCTTCGAGCAGGTCGGCCAGGGCCAGCCGTTCCAGGCGGACATCTCCAGCCCGGCGTACACCTCGATGGCCCAGGCGATGCGCGTCGCCTACCCGGGCGAGGAGATGCAGTCCTCGGGCATGGGCGGCTCGATCCCGCTGTGCAACACGCTCGCCTCGCTCTACCCCGACGCGGAGATCCTGCTGATCGGCCTGAGCGAGCCCGAGGCGCAGATCCACGCGGTGAACGAGAGTGTGTCGCCCGAGGAGCTGGAGCGGCTGTCCGTGGCCGAGGCGCTCTTCCTGGTCAACTACGCCGAGTCCAAGAAGGCCTGAGGCCCGCTGGGCCGGCGTCCTGACCGTGGCACCACCAAGGACGCCGCGGACGTACCGCTCTCGTCAGCCGACGGGGACGCCGGCCTCCAGGTTGAGCACGGCGCCACGCTCGCGCGCCCGAAGGGCCCAGCGCAGCCGCTCGTAGCGGGTGGGGGGCAGCAGCTCCGCTGCCTCCTCCTCGCCCACGAACCGCCAGCCACGCAGCTCCGAGCCCGGCAGCAGCACCCGCCCCGCCTCGGCGCCCGGCAGCCGGCCGCCGTCGAAGAGCAGCCGCAGCCCGCCGAATCCCGGTGGCCGCGGCGGCTCCCAGTCGACCACCAACAGCCGTGGTACCTCGGCGAGTTCGAGGCCCAGCTCCTCGGCGACCTCCCGCATCCCGGCGCGAGCGGGCGCCTCGCCCCGCTCCACCACTCCGCCGGGGAACTCCCAGCCCGGCTTGTAGGTCGGGTCGACGAGCAGCACCCGGTCCTCCTCGTCGAAGAGCAGCACTCCGGCGGCGAGGGTTTCGGCGGTCGGCTCGGGCGTCTGGACGATCTCGCACTCCGCGGCGGCCCCACTGCGTACCGCCTCGGCGATCCGCCGCGCCGTCTGCCGGGGGTCGAGCCGGCTGCTGTCGATGACGTACGCGTCCGCGCCGATCCAGTCGAGCGCGGCGAGATACGGCTCGATGTGCTCGTACGCCCATTGCCTGACGCGCTGTTCGGCGTCGGGGATGTCCGGCTCCTCGCGGTTGGCTATCCGCTCGCGCAGGATCGTTTCATCAGGAGCGAGCAGGACATGGCGTACGGGAATCCGGCGGGCCGCGAGCCCGCCGAAGATCTCGTCGCGGTACTCCTGGCGCAGCAGCGTCATCGGCACCACCAGTACGCCGCCCAGCTCGGCCAGGAGCGCCGCCGCGGTGTCCACCACCAGCCGCCGCCAGATCGGCAGATCCTGGTAGTCGCTCACCTCGGCGAGCCGCTTCTGGGGCAGCAGAGCGCCCAGAGAGCCGCCGGTCAGCTCGGGGTCGAACAGCGTGCTGTTCGGGATCAGGTCGATCAGTTCGCGCGCAGTACTGGTCTTGCCCGCTCCGAACGCACCGTTGATCCAGACGATCACGGTTCCCCCTCTTTCGTAGCCCTCAGTGGATTGCCCGCAACACCCTGCCACGGAAACCCGTTACAGGAACCGGTCGAGTGATCGTCGACCCGCCAGGGACACAACTGTGGCCGTGCTGTTGCCGGTTCACCGCCACCGTCCCGCGCCCCGGTGCGTCTCACCATACGAACGGACGCCCCGCGCCGGACCGTGACACCCGGGCGCGGAGCATCGTTGGAACGAGAGAGACAAGGGGGTGGTGCGGGATGCGCCGTACGGTACTGGAGAGGTTTCCCGCGGGGGGCCCGCGCGGCAGCTGGCCGGCCGAGGAGTTCGCACGGGCACGCCAGGACGAGGGTCTGGCGGCGGAGGTCGTAATGGACCTCGAATCGGACGCGTTCCTGGTGGTCGTGGGGCAGCAGACCGCCGACGCGGTCTGCTGAACGCGACGGAGCCCCCGTCCCCGGCAAGATCCGAACGAAAGGCTCTAGCCCTTGGTGGAGCCGAGCGTGAGCCCGGCGATGAAGTGCCGCTGCAGCAGCAGGAAGACGATCAGCGTCGGCAGGGCGACGATGACCGAGCCCGCGGCCAGCAGGTTGTAGTCGGTGAAGAACTGACCGCGCAGGTTGTTCAGCGCCGAGGTGATCGGGAGCTTGTCGCCGTCGGAGATGAAGACGAGCGCCCAGAGGAAGTCGTTGTACATCCAGGTGAACTGGAGCGTGCCGAGGGCCGCGAGGGCGGGGCGGCACAGCGGCAGGGTGATGCGCCAGTACTGCGTCCACACGCTCGCGCCGTCCACGATCGCCGCCTCCAGGATCTCCTGCGGCAGCGTGCGCATGAAGTTGGCGAGGACGAAGACGCAGAACCCGATCTGGAAGCCGACCTGGACGGCGATGACGGCCCAGAACGAGTCGAACATCGTCATCGAGTCGGACATCCAGTACGGCAGCGGGATGCGGTTGAACAGGACGTACAGCGGCGTGACGATCACCTGCTGGGGCAGCAGATTGCCCGCGGTGAAGAGCATCAGCAGCACGATCGAGCCGCGCATCCTCAGCCGTGACACGGCGAAGGCCACGAACGACGCGAAGAACAGCGTCAGCAGCACTCCGGGCACAGCGATGATGAGGGTGTTGATGAAGTACTTCATCATCCCCGAGTCGCTGAAGGCCTGTTGGTAGTAGTCGAAGGAGAGCTTCTTCGGCAGCGAGAAGTACCCGTGCTCGGATGTCTCGTCGTACGGCCTGAGCGAGGCGTACACCGCGAGCAGCAGCGGCGCGAGGAACGCCAGCGAGACGGCCATCAGGAAGGCGTGCACGCCGAGCCGGCCCGGGCGGAGGACGCGCTTGCGGGGCGGTGCGGCCGCGGCGGGTGCGGCGGCGGGCGCCGGGGCGGTGTCGAGCGTCATCGGTTCTTCTCCCCACGGATCTCCTGGACCAGATACGTCACGACGAATCCCATGGAGACGAGCAGCAGCACCACGGCGATCGCGGAGCCGAATCCGATCCGGCTGGCCTCGCCGATGATGTTGTCGGTGACCAGGACGGAGAGCAACTCCAGACCGTTTCTGCCCTTGTTGACGGCGTAGACGATGTCGAAGGCGCGCAGCGCCTCGATGACGGTGATCACGCCGACGATCACATTCACGGGGCGCAGGGTCGGGAAGACGACGCGGAAGAAGGTCTGTGCCTCGCTCGCCCCGTCGATGGCCGCCGCTTCCTTCAGCGAGGCGTCGACGGCCTTGAGGCCCGCCAGGTAGAGGATCATCACATAGCCGGTGTGCCGCCACGCCGCGGCCAGCAGGATCATCCAGATGTTCAGGTCGGGATCGCCGAGCCAGTCGGTGGGTTTCTCGGTGTCCCCGAGGATCGCGTTGAGCGCGCCCTGGTCACGGGAGAAGATCAGCTGGGCGATGAAGCCGACGACGGCGAGGGAGAGCACCACCGGCATGTAGAGCGTCGACTGGTAGAAGCGGCTGAACCGTACGCCCCTGTCGATCAGGACGGCCAGCAGCAGTCCGAACGGGGTCGCGACCAGTCCGAGGAAGGCCAGCCAGAGCAGATTGTGCCGGGCGGCGGGCCAGAACTGCGGGTAGTTGGTGAAGAGGTTCTCGTAGTTCTGCGTGCCGACCCAGCGAATGTCCCCGATGCCGTCCCAGCTGGTGAAGGAGAGCGCGATGGAGGCGAGGGTCGGACCCCACACGATGAAGACGTCGAGCAGGATCGGTATGCCCAACAGTACGCCGAGGACCGCGAGGTCGCGGCGGGTGAACCGCCGCGGCCCTCGTCGTCCGGCGCGCCGCGAGATGCTCACTCTCGTTCGCCCCCCGGTGCCCTTCGGGGTACCCCGGGCGGCCTGCGGTTCAGGCCCGGGGTCCGGGGACTGTCCCCCGGGAGATTGCAGCAGCGGCACGGCTGGTGGCTCCAAGTCGGTTTCGGCCGGCGACGGTCAGTCCTCGGTGGCGAAGATGGTCTTCTTCTGCCTCTCGATGCTGTTGACCAACCCGTCCACGTCCTTCGGCTTGTTGATGAAGGTCTGAATGGCCGGAATCATCACGGTCGAGGAGAAGTCCGGCCTTGTGTCGCGGTCCAGGAACTGCGAGATCTGCTTGGCGCCGGAGACGAGTTCGACGGCCTTCTTCTGCAGCGGGGTGTACTTGGAGATGTCGGCCTGGTCGCTCACGGCGATGTTGTTGGGGTCGCCGGCGAGGTAGATGTCCTCGGCCTCGCCGGTGGCGAGCCACTTCAGCAGGTCCTTGGCGCTCTCCATGTTCGCCTTGTTGTTGAGGTTCTTGGACTTCTTCGCCAGCAGGAAGCCGTCGATGGGCGCTTCGACCGCGTCCTGACCGTGCTCGGGGTTGATCACCGGGAACGGGAAGAAATCGATGTCGGCCTGCTCCGCCTTGGGGAACTGGGCACCGGGGTGCGGGAGTCCGAAGACCGCCATCCCGGCCTCCTTCTTCTGCAGGCTGGTCGCGGCCTCCTGCCAGGTACGGCCGTTGGCTCCGGGCTGGCAGTACGGGAGAAGGCTGCGCCAGGTGTCGAAGACGTCCTTGACGCGCTTGTCGGTCCACGCCTCCTGGCCCGCCATCAGGTTCTTGTGGAATTCGTAGCCGTTGGTGCGCATGTTGATGTAGTCGAACGTTCCCATCGCCGGCCAGCCGTCCTTGTCGCAGAACGCGATGGGGACGAGCTTGTCCTTCCGCATCTGCTTGGCGAGCGTTATGTACTCGTCGAGCGTCTTGGGAGCCGTGTACCCGTGCTCCTGGAAGACGCTCTTCCGGTGGAAGACGGCCCACGGGTAGTAGTAGTACGGCGTGAGGTACTGCTTGCCGTCCTCGCCGGTCGACTGGGCCTTCAGCGCCGGGGAGAAGCCCTGGTAGCTCCCCCAGTTGTCGCTGATGTCGTGCAGCAGGCCCTTCTTCGCGAAGAACTGCATGCGGTAGCCCGCGAACCACATGAGGACATCGTCCGGCTTGCCCTGCAGATACCGGTTGATGTTCTCCTGGAAGGTGTTGTGGTCAACGGTGTTGACCTTGACCTTCCGTCCGTCCTTGGACTGCTTGCCGTACGCGGCGAAAGCGTCTGCGAATGCCTTCTTGGGCACCGGGTCGGACGAGTTGGACCCCATGGTGATGGTCTTGCCGTCCCCGCCGGGCCCACTGCCGCAGGCGGCGAGCAGCGAGGGCAGCGTGATCGCACCCGCACCCACCGCCGCACCACGCAGCAGATTCCGCCGGGACATCCGATGTCCTGCCACGCTCCCGGGCGCGGCAGAACCGTTGAACGATGACTGCGCCATGTCCCCTCCTCCGGGGTGCAACCCAACACAACCCAACGCGAGGATTGGATCTCACTCCCAGAAAGGGGTGTCGTCAAGGGTTTTGACGAGACATCGACCAACTGTTACCGCCTCTCTCCAACAGACTCCAACACGGCCTACCGTAAACGCTCGCGACTGACACGTGCATGCCGTCACCCCAAAACGCGCGAGTACGGAGGAACGTCATGATGCGTCACCTTCCCACCCGCAGTACCCGCCACAGAGTCGTCGGAGCGCTGGCCGCCGCGCCGCTCTGCGCAGCGGGGCTGGGCACCCCGGCCGTCGCCGCCGGTGCCCCGGCCACGCCGGCCGGTCCCGCGGCCGCGGCGACGAAGGGTCGACGGCGGGGAGGGGCTCGACTCCGACCACGCCGGCCGGGCCGACCTCAGGATCGGCTGCTGACCACCGCTGCCGCCTCGCCGTGACGGCCGAGCGAGGCGGCAGCGGCCGCACCCACCAGACCGGCGTCCGTGCCCGTCAGGGCCGGGGCCACCGTCAGCCGCTGTACGAAGGAGAGCGTGGCGTAGTCACGCAGCGCACGGCGCAGCGGCACGAAGAGCACATCGCCCGCGCCCGCCACTCCCCCGCCGATGACCGCGATCTCGATCTCGACGAGGGTCGCGGTGGCGGCGATCCCGGCAGCGAGCGCCTGGGCCGCACGCTCGAAGGAGGCCACGGCGACCGGGTGTCCCGCCCGGGCGGCGGCGGCCACAGCGGCTGCGGACGTGTCGCCGTCGGGGCCGGGCTGCCAGCCGTTCTCCAGCGCCCGGCGCGCGATGTTCGGGCCGCTGGCAATCCGCTCCACGCAGCCGCGTGCGCCGCACGGGCACAGATCACCGTCCAGGTCGACGCTGATGTGGCCGATGTGCCCGGCATTGCCGGTCGGTCCCGGGTGGAGCTTTCCGTTCAGCACGAGTCCGCCGCCGACGCCCGTCGAGACGACCATGCACAGCGCGTTGTCGTAGCCGCGGGCGGCGCCCTGCCAGTGCTCGGCGGCCGTCATCGCGACCCCGTCGCCGACCAGCGCGACGGGCAGCCCGCCCGCGGCCCTGCGCACCCGCGAGACCAGCGGGAAGTCCCGCCAGCCGGGGACATTGACCGGACTGACGGTGCCGGCGGAGGCGTCCACGGGGCCGGCGCTGCCGATGCCGACGGCAGAGGTCCCCGCCCAGAGCGGGGAGACACTGAGCTCGGCCAGAACCGCCTCCACGGCGCGCATCACCGTGTCGCCGTCCTCCTGGGCAGGCGTCGGGCGCTGCGCCCGAAGGAGTATCCTGCCGCTGCCGTCCACCAATGCGCCGGCGATCTTGGTGCCGCCGATGTCGAGAGCGGCGACTAGGTCGGTATGCATCGGTGTGGGATCCCCCGGGGAGCTGTCGGACCTGCGGATTCGGTAACAGTCTCCATTCCCCTGACAACGTTGTCCAGGGCCTATGCTCGACGCCACACCCTCGCACACCGGACAACGACAGGACAGCGCACCGTGGCCGAGACCGACCGTCACCTGCCTTCGACGGGACGCCCGCGAGGCCCCGAGCCCCGCTACGGCAATCGGCCCACCATGAAGGATGTCGCTTCGCGGGCCGGAGTCGGCCTGAAAACCGTCTCCCGGGTGGTCAACGGCGAGCCCGGTGTCACCCCCGACACCGAGCGCCGGGTGCAGGAGGCGATCGAGTCCCTCGGCTTCCGCCGCAACGACAGCGCGCGGGTGCTGCGCAAGGGCCGCACCGCCTCGATCGGGCTGGTCCTGGAAGATCTCGCCGACCCCTTCTACGGTCCGCTGAACCGCGCCGTCGAGGAGGTCGCCCGCGCCCACGGCGCCCTGCTCATCAACGGCTCCAGCGCCGAGGACCCGGAGCGCGAGCAGGAGCTGGTCCTCGCGCTCTGTGCCCGCCGGGTGGACGGGCTGATCGTGATCCCGGCCGGCCACGACCACCGCTATCTGGAGCCCGAGATCAAGGCCGGCATAGCCACGGTGTTCGTGGACCGGCCCGCCGGTCAGATCGACGCGGACGTGGTGCTCTCGGACAGCTTCGGCGGCGCCCGCAAGGGCGTGGCGCATCTGATCGCGCACGGCCACCGCCGTATCGGCTTCATCGGGGACCAGCCGCGTATCCACACCGCTGTCGAGCGGGTGCGCGGCTACCGCGCCGCCATGGAGGACGCCGGGCTCGTGGTGGACGACAGCTGGGTGTCGCTGGGCATCACCGCGCCAGAGCGGGTGCGGGCGGCGGCCGAGGCGATGCTGGAAGGCCCCGAACCGGTCACCGCGATCTTCGCGGGCAACAACCGCGTGACGGTGACAGCCGTACGGGTCCTGGCGGAGCGCGAGCGCCCGGTCGCCCTGGTCGGCTTCGACGACATCGAGCTCGCCGATCTGCTCGGCATCACCGTCATAGCCCAGGACGCGGCGACCCTGGGGCGCACCGCGGCCGAGCGACTGTTCCGCCGTCTGGACGGTGTGGACGACGAGCCCGCGCTGGTGGCGCTGGAGACAGTACTGATCCCGCGCGGCTCGGGCGAGGTCCCGCCGTCGGCAGACCGGTAGTCCGGGCACCGGCCGGTCGTCGTCCCCGCCCTCGATGTGGACGTCGCTGACGAGGACACCGGCGGCTGTTACTGGGCTGTGGTCGTGAGGTCCCCGCGGCGCGGCGAGGCGAATCCGTCCAGATCGGCACGCGTCAGACCGGTGAGCCGGGCGACCTCGGCGGTGTCGAGTGCGCCGCAGTCGATTCCGCGCAGCAGATAGCTGCTGAGCGCCTTGGCGGTGGCTGGCTCGTCCATGACGTCACCGCCCGCATGGCCGGCGTACGCGGCCAGGCGCGCGGCGGCCTTCTCGAAGCCCTCGCGGTAGAAGGCGAAGACCGCGGCGTAGCGGGTCGGCAGGTGGCCGGGGTGCATGTCCCAGCCCTGGTAGTAGGCGCGGGCCAGGGCGCGGCGGGTGAGGCCGTAGTGCAACCGCCAGGCGTCGTGCACCTTCTCGGTCGTGCCGACCGGCAGGACGTTGGTGGAGCCGTCGCAGACCCGTACGCCGGTACCGGCTGCGGCGACCTGCATGACCGCCTTGGCGTGGTCGGCCGCCGGGTGGTCGCTGGCCTGGTAGGCGGCGCTGACGCCGAGGCAGGCGCTGTAGTCGAAGGTGCCGTAGTGCAGTCCGGTGGCCCGGCCCTCGGCGGCGTCGATCATCCGGGCCACGGTGGCGGTGCCGTCGGCGGCGAGGATGGACTGGCTGGTCTCGATCTGGATCTCGAAGCCGATCCGGCCCGCGTCCAGGCCCCGTGCCTTCTCGAACTCCTCGACCAGCCGCACCATCGCGGTGACCTGCTCGGTGTAGGTGACCTTGGGGAGGGTCAGCACGAGCCCGTCGGGCAGACCGCCGGCCTCCATCAGGCCGGTGAGGAAGATGTCGAGGGTGCGGATGCCGCGGTCGCGTACGGCGGCCTCCATGCACTTCATGCGGATGCCCATGTACGGGGCGGCGGTTCGGTTCTCGTACGCCTGGGAGATCAGCCGGGCGGCGCGGGCGGCATCCGCGTCCTCGTCACGCCCGCTGTAGCCGTCCTCGAAGTCGACGCGCAGGTCCTCGACGGGCTCGCGCTCCAGCTTGGCCCGTACGCGGTCGTGGACCGGCCCCGCGAGCTCGTCGGAGAGGCCGAGTACGGCGGCGAGGGAGGCGGCGTCGGGGGCGTGCTCGTCGAGTGCCGCCAGCGCCGCCTCGCCCCAGGAGCCGATGGTGTCGGCGGCGAAGACGTCGCCGGGTACGTAGACGGTGTGCACGGGCTGGCGGGTGCCGGGGTCTCCCGGGTAACGGCGGGCGAGCTCGGCGTCCACCGGCGCGAGGGAAGCGCTGATGCCCTCGCTGACCGCTCCGGCGAGGCTCATTGCCACCTTCTCCTGCTGACCCATCCCTGCACCTTCCTGTTTTCCGCTCCACGGAATCAATAATCCGTATAGCGAAGTTAGTAGGCGGTCGCGACCTGCGTCAATGGTCACCCGAAAACGGGCGGGGCCGCGCGGTGAAGATCACCACGCGGCCCCGGGCCGTACCAGACTTCCGCAGGTCAGCCCTTGCGGCTCTGGACCTCTGCGGTCAGCTGCGGGACGACCTCGAAGAGGTCGCCGACCACGCCGTAGTCGACCAGGTCGAAGATCGGGGCCTCGGCGTCCTTGTTGATGGCCACGATGGTCTTCGAGGTCTGCATGCCGGCCCGGTGCTGGATCGCGCCGGAGATGCCGGAAGCGATGTACAGCTGCGGGGAGACCGACTTGCCGGTCTGGCCGACCTGGTTGGAGTGCGGGTACCAGCCGGCGTCCACTGCGGCGCGCGAGGCGCCGACAGCGGCACCGAGCGAGTCGGCGAGCGCCTCGATGATGTGGAAGTTCTCGGCGCCGTTGACGCCACGGCCGCCGGAGACCACGATCGCGGCCTCGGTCAGCTCGGGGCGGCCGGTCGACTCGCGCGGGGTGCGGGCGACGACCTTGGTGCCGGTGGCCTTCTCGGAGAAGGAGACCGCGAGCGCCTCGACGGCGCCCGCGGCCGGAGCGGCCTCGACCGCGGCCGAGTTCGGCTTCACCGTGATGACCGGCGTGCCCTTGGAGACACGGGACTTGGTGGTGTAGGAGGCGGCGAACGCGGCCTGCGTGGCCACCGGGCCCTCGTCGCCGGCCTCGATGTCGACAGCGTCGGTGATGATGCCGGAGCCGATACGGACCGCCAGGCGGGCCGCGATCTCCTTGCCCTCCGCGGAGGACGGGACCAGTACGGCGGCCGGGGAGACGGCCTCGTACGCGGCCTGCAGCGCGTCCACCTTCGGTACGACGAGGTAGTCGGCGAACTCCGGGGCGTCGGCGGTGAGGACCTTGACCGCGCCGTGCTCGGCGAGCGCGGGCGCGGTGGCCTCGGCGCCGGGGCCCAGCGCGACGGCGACCGGCTCGCCGATGCGGCGGGCCAGGGTCAGCAGCTCAAGGGTGGGCTTGCGGACGGCGCCGTCCGCGTGGTCGACATAGACGAGAACTTCAGCCATTGCTACTCCTGGGCGAGAACCCCGAACTTCGGCCGGGGAAAGACTTGTTGACTGCTACCCTCCGCCCGAGCCTGTCGGCTCCGGGCAGGGCTTGTCCGTCATGAGGCCGTCTCGACTGCCGTGTGAGAAGCCCCTTCGGGGGAGGAGTCACGGGATTGCTCTCCTGCGAGCGATCCAAGGGCGCGAGTCGTGTTGCAACAGGCCCGCGCCGCTACTCCCCTAGATGAACTTCTGGCTCGCAAGGAACCCGGCCAGCTGCTTGCCGCCCTCGCCCTCGTCCTTGACGATCGTGCCGGCGGTACGGGCCGGACGCTCGGTGGCCGAGTCGACCGCGGTCCAGGCGCCCTCGAGGCCGACCTCGTCGGCGTCGATCTCGAGGTCCTCCAGGTCCAGGGACTGAACCGGCTTCTTCTTGGCGGCCATGATGCCCTTGAAGGACGGGTAGCGCGCCTCGCCCGACTGGTCCGTCACGGAGACGACGGCCGGCAGCGACGCCTCGAGCTGCTCGCTCGCGGTGTCGCCGTCACGGCGGCCCTTGACGACGCCGTCCTCGACCTTGACCTCGGAGAGCAGCGTGACCTGCGGAACGCCCAGGCGCTCGGCGAGGATCGCCGGGAGCACGCCCATGGTGCCGTCCGTCGAGGCCATACCGGCAATGACCAGGTCGTAACCGGTCTTCTCGATGGCCTTGGCGAGCACCAGCGAGGTGCCCATGACGTCGGTGCCGTGCAGATCGTCGTCCTCGACGTGGACGGCCTTGTCGGCGCCCATGGAGAGCGCCTTGCGCAGCGCGTCCTTGGCGTCCTCGGGGCCGACGGTCAGCACGGTGATCTCCGCGTCGTCGGCCTCGTCAGCGATCTGCAGCGCCTGCTCGACCGCGTACTCATCCAGCTCCGACAGAAGGCCGTCGACGTCGTCGCGGTCGACGGTCAGGTCATCGGCGAAGTGCCGGTCGCCGGTGGCGTCGGGCACGTACTTCACACAGACAACGATCCTCAAGCTCACGCCGGCTCTCCTACTGCATCGTCTCTACTGAGCTGCCTACTGTTGGCAGCATAGGCGCCTTACTGGGCGGATCCCGGTCGGGGCGGGCCGCGCTCCGAACGAAATATTACTCGTCAGTACACCGAGCTCTTTCCCCATATGCAAGCGCTTAGAACTGTGACCTTGCCAACGCTCAGTAACCGACAATCCCCCAGCACATCCGGGAACTCTCAGTCGCGCAGCGCGTTGAAGCGTCCCTGGTGGTAGAGCAGCGGACGGCCCGCCCCGGCGGGGTCCCCGACGACCACCTCGGCGATCACGATGCGATGGTCCCCCGCCTGCACACGACCGACGGTCCGGCACACCAGCCAGGCCAGTACGCCGTCCAGGACCGGGATGCCCTCCGGGCCCGTACGCCACTGCGTGGGCGGCGCGAAACGGTCGGCGCCGCTGCGCGCGAAGGTGGCGGCCAGCTCCTGCTGGTGCTCGCCGAGTATGTGGACGCCTATGTGCTCGGCCCGGGCGATGACCGGCCAGCTGGACGAGGACGTACCGACGCCGAAGGAGATCAACGGCGGCTCCGCGGCTACGGAGTTGAGTGAGGTGGCGGTGAATCCGACGGGGTTCTCCCCCTGGGCGGTGATCACCGCGACGCCCGCGGCGTGCTGCCGGAAGACGGAGCGGAGCAGGTCGGGAGAGGCCGGCTGAGCGGTACCGAAAGCGGTACCGAGATCGGGCGAAGCCGTCATGGAGTCGTCCTTCTGCAGGGGATGCGAACGGGGCGGCCGTGGCTGCTCAGACAGCCGGACAGCGCGCACTCGCGTTACGGGCGAGGTCCACATGAGCCCGCCCGTGGAGAAGGAGTTCTTGAGGCACATCGTCAGCGTGACGATGGATGGTGGGTGCAGTCAAGCGCGTCCCGGGATGTGCGACACGGGTCACGGGGCGTCACACCGCCTGTCCGAGCGCGGCGATCACATCCGCCTTGCGCGGCTGGCCCGAGGCCCGGGTGACGATGCGGCCGGCCGCGTCGAGCACGAGCACGGTGGGCGTCCTGAGGATGCCGAGCTCGCGCACCAGCGTGAGCCGTTCCTCCGCGTCGATCTCCAGATGCGCGACGCCTTCGATCATGTCCGAGACCTCGGCGAGCGTGCGCCGCGTCGCCCGGCACGGCTGACAGAACGCACTGGAGAACTGAACGAGCGTGGCGCGCGGCCCCAGCTCCGCCCCGAGCTCGTCCGCGTCGAGCCGTCTCTGGGCATCCCGACCCCGCACCTTCAGCCTCCCGCCGCTCCGGCGCTGCCACATCCCGAAGACGCTCGCCGCCGCGAGCGCGCGCCTTGCGCACACACCACAAGTCCAGTTATCCCCCCGTACAGCATTCACAGGACCGTATAGATTCCCGGTCCCGCACGGGGGATCTTCTGCGAGATGCATCTACTCCTCCGCCGCGCCACGACGGCAGGGTCATGATGGACAAGAAGGACGTGACAAGAATCTCGCCCGCCAAAGCCCCCAGGACTGGTCAGCACGCCGCACATGGGGCACGATCTGCCCAATGCCGAAAACCTACGGCTGCGTAACTTCCGCCGGGAGCACCCTCCCCGGGCACAACAGAAGGGTCTTCTCCAGATGGCAGAGCTCGTCTATCGGCCGGTCATCGGCGCCGCTCGCACCATGTTCAAGGCGCTCGACCTGAAGATCGACACTCAGGGTTCGGAGAACATCCCGCGCTCGGGCGGCGCTGTGCTCGTCAGCAACCACATCAGCTATCTGGACTTCATCTTCACCGGGCTCGCGGCGCTCCCCCAGAAGCGCATGGTGCGCTTCATGGCGAAGGAATCCGTCTTCCGGCACAAGATCTCCGGCCCGCTGATGCGCGGAATGAAGCACATCCCGGTCGACCGCAAGCAGGGTGAGGCGGCCTACGCGCACGCGCTGGACTCGCTACGCTCGGGCGAGATCATCGGTGTGTTCCCCGAGGCGACCATCTCGCAGTCGTTCACGCTCAAGAGCTTCAAGTCGGGTGCGGCCCGCCTGGCCCAGGAGGCCGGCGTGCCGCTCATCCCGATGGCCCTGTGGGGCACCCAGCGGATCTGGACCAAGGGCCGGCCGCGGAACTTCAAGCGCAGCCACATCCCGGTGACGATCCGGGTGGGCGCGCCGGTGGAGGCTCCCGCCGACCAGTACGCGGGTGCGATCACCCGGCGGCTGCGCGAGCGCTGTCAGGAGCTCCTCGAAGCGGCTCAGCGCGCCTACCCCGTACGTCCCAAGGACGCGAGCGACACCTGGTGGGTGCCCGCGCACCTCGGGGGTACGGCGCCGACTCCGGCCGAGGTCCGCGAGACCGGCTGAAACGGCACGCCCGTTACTGGGGCGGGCGGACGGTGATCTGCGCCCCGGGGCTCAACTTCTCCAGCGACTCGGCGAGTTCGGCGGCTGCGGCCTCGAGCTCGCCGATCGTCATGGGGGCCATGCTCTCCAGCAGGAAGAGCGCGTTCACCGAATCCTCGGTGAGCCGGGTGCGCACGCCCTGGCGCCAGTTCCAGCGCCGGCAGGTGACACCTTCGTCGTCGCACCAGACGACCTCGCCCGTGTCCGGGTGCTCCACGCTCTCCTCGCCGCCCGCGACGGTGACGAACGGCTCCGCGCCCGTCGCCCGTACGAGCCGCATCCCGCCCTTGATGTGGTCGGTGTCCTCGCCGCCGACCGGGATCAGATGGGCCACGCTGATCGCGTTGTAGAGATCGACCAGCCGGTTGATGCGCGGCAGCCCGCCGTCGGCGAGCGCCCGCTTGGCCAGAGCTTCGGCGGAGTTGCGGGTACGGGACGGTTTGGATCCGAACGCGGAGTACGCCGCGCGCCAGGCCACCATGTGCGGATCCTCGTGCGGAGCGCGTCCGTCGAGCCGCTCGGTGAGCCGGCGGGCGGCGTCGTCCAGCAGGGCCGAGCTGTCGGCGTTGCTCGGCCCGTTGACCAGACCGCGCGCCTCGACGGCGAGATGGGTGAAGCCGGGCGCGAGGTCCCGGACCTCGTCGGAGACGGTGAGCGTGAGCGTCATGGTCGGGCTGCCTCACAGGTCGACGATAGTTCAGCATAGAGTACCGGAAAGTCCATCACGCTGGACTCCACTCGCATCCCAAAGGCCAGCCGATCTCCATCGAGCGAAAAAAGGAAGTGGCCGACCGGAGGTCAGTCACTCTCCGGTCGGCCACATACCCATACAGGGACCTCTACTTCGCCATCTCTTCCTTCAGCGCCTGGACGAAGGCGTCGACATCGTCCTCGGTGGTGTCGAAGGAGCACATCCAGCGGACGTCGCCCGCCGCCTCGTTCCAGAAGTAGAAGCGGAAGCGCTTCTGCAGACGCTCGCTCACATCGTGCGGCAGTCGTGCGAAGACGGCGTTGGCCTGGACGGGATGGAGGATCTCCACGCCGTCGACCGCGTGTACACCCTGAGCCAGACGCTGGGCCATGGCGTTGGAGTGCCGGGCGTTGCGCAGCCACAGATCGCGCGCCAGCAGCGCCTCCAACTGCACTGACACAAAGCGCATCTTGGAGGCGAGCTGCATCGACAGCTTCCGCAGATGCTTCATATGGCTCACGGCGTCCGGGTTGAGGACGACCACGGCCTCGCCGTACAGCATGCCGTTCTTGGTGCCGCCGTAGGAGAGGACATCGACGCCGACGGCGTTGGTGAACGCCCGCATCGGGACGTCCAGCGACGCGGCGGCGTTGGCTATCCGGGCCCCGTCGAGATGGACCTTCATGCCGAGCCCGTGCGCGTGGTCGACGATCGCCCGGATCTCCTCGACCGTGTAGACGGTGCCCAACTCGGTGTTCTGGGTGATCGACACGACCTGCGGCATCGCCCGGTGCTCGTCGTCCCAGCCGAACGCCTGACGGTCGATGAGCTCGGGTGTGAGCTTTCCGTCCGGGGTCGCAACGGTCAGCAGCTTCAGCCCGCCCATCCGCTCCGGCGCGCCGCCCTCGTCGACATTGATGTGCGCCGACTCGGCGCAGATCACAGCGCCCCAGCGGTCGGTGAGCGCCTGGAGCGCGGTGACGTTGGCGCCGGTGCCGTTGAAGACCGGGAAAGCCTCCGCCGTCGGGCCGAAGTGGCTGTGGATGACCCGCTGGAGGTGCTCGGTGTACTCGTCCTCGCCGTAGGCGACCTGGTGACCGCCGTTGGCGAGCGCGAGCGCCGCCAGGACCTCGGGGTGTGCGCCCGCGTAGTTGTCGCTGGCAAAGCCCCGTACGGACGGATCGTGGTGGCGTCGGGCGTCGGTCTTCGGCGGTGTCACGGCTTGGGGGTCAGCCACAGACGCTGTCCATTCGCTTCCCGGGCGGGCCGGTCCCAGACTCCGGCGATGGCCTCGGCCAGTTCCGTCACGTCCGTGAAGCCCGCGAACTTCGCATTCGGGCGCTCGGCGCGCATCGCGTCGTGCACCAGTGCCTTGACCACCAGGATGGCAGCCGCGGCCTTCGGCCCGGCCTCGCCCCCCGCCTTGCGGAAGGCGTCGGCGAGCGCGAGCGTCCACGCCTCGGCCGCGGCCTTGGAGGCGGCGTACGCGGCGTTCCCGGCGGTCGGGTTGCTGGCGCCGGCCGCGCTGATCAGCAGATAGCGGCCGCGGTCGCTGCGCAGCAGTCCGTCGTGGAAGGCGAGCGAGGTGTGCTGGACGGTACGGATCAGCAGCTTCTCGAGCAGCTGCCAGTCGGCGAGGTCGGTCTCGGTGAAGGAGGCGCTGCCGCGCCAGCCGCCGACGAGATGGACCAGGCCGTCGATCCGGCCGAACTCCTTCTCGGTCTTGTCCGCCCACTCCCGGGTGGCGTTCAGATCAAGGAGGTCGACGGTGTCCCCGGTGACCGTGGCGCCGCCGTGCGCGTACCGGGCGGCGTCGACCGCCTCGGCGAGCCGCGCGGCGTCCGCGTCGGATGCGACGACTGTCGCGCCGGCCTCGGCCAGGCGCAGCAGCGTGGCCCGGCCGGCCGGGCCCGCGGCTCCGGCCACCGCGACCACGGCGCCCTCCAGCGGACCAGTGCCGTTTGTCCTCATGGTCGTCGCCTCCTTCGTGCTCGCGCTCACGCGGACACCCGCTCGGCACTCGCCGCGGTGATCCCCTTGGTGGAGGCGATCACATTCTTCAGCCTCTTGGAGAGCGCCTCATAGAACATGCTGAGCGGAAACTCGTCCGGAAGCACGTCGTCGACGAGTTTGCGGGGCGGCTGGGACAGATCGAGGGCATCGGGGCCCTTGGCCCAGCGGGAGCCGGGGTGCGGTGCGAGGTAGGTGGAGACCAGTTCGTACGCGGCGAACCAGTGGACCAGCTTCGGCCGGTCGATGCCGTCGCGGTAGAGCTTCTCGATCTCGGCGCAGAGGTCGTTGGTGACCTGCGGGGCCCGGTCCCAGTCGATCTTCAGCGTGTTGTCGGTCCAGCGCACCACATCGTGCTTGTGGAGGTACGCGAAGAGCAGCTGGCCGCCGAGACCGTCGTAGTTGCGCACGCGGTCACCGCTGACCGGGAAGCGGAACATCCGGTCGAAGAGCACCGCGTACTGCACATCGCGGCCGTGCGCGTTGCCCTCGGACTCCAGCTGCACGGCCGCCTTGAAGGCGGTGAGGTCGCAGCGCAGCTCCTCGAGGCCGTACATCCAGAACGGCTGGCGCTGCTTGATCATGAAGGGGTCGAAGGGCAGATCGCCATGACTGTGGGTGCGGTCGTGGACCATGTCCCAGAGCACGAAGGCCTGCTCGCAGCGCGTCTGGTCACCGACCATCTCCCCGATGTCCTCGGGGAGTTCGAGGCCGAGGATGCGTACGGCCTCGTGGGTGACACGGCGGAACCGGGCGGCCTCACGGTCGCAGAAGATGCCGCCCCAGGTGAAGCGCTCGGGGGCTTCGCGCACGGCGATGGTCTCCGGGAAGAGCACCGCGGAGTTGGTGTCGTATCCGGCGGTGAAGTCCTCGAAGGTGATGCCGCAGAAGAGGGGGTTGTCGTAGCGGGTGCGCTCCAGCTCGGAGAGCCACTCGGGCCAGACCATGCGCAGCACGACCGCTTCGAGATTGCGGTCCGGGTTGCCGTTCTGCGTGTACATCGGGAAGACGACGAGGTGCTGCAGTCCGTCCGCGCGGTTCGCGGCGGGCTGGAAGGCGAGCAGCGAGTCCAGGAAGTCGGGGACGTCGAAGGCGCTGTCCGCCCACTTGTGCAGATCGGCGACGAGCGCGCGGTGGTACGCGACGTCGTGCGGCAGCAGCGGGGAGAGCTCGTCCACCGCGTCGATCACTCGGTCGAGCGCGGCCTCCACGACCACACGGGTCGGGGCGCCGTCGGCGTCGAAGTCGATCGAGCCGTCCTTGGACTGCCAGGGCCGGATCTCCCCGACGGCATCCTTGAGCCGGGGCCAGGCCGGGTGCTCGATCACCCGGGTGGCTTGGGATATGCCTCCTGCGGCAATGTCCTGCACAAGAATTTCCGTCATGTCACTTCCTCCACGGGAGAACCTCGCGTCAAGACACCGTATCCATGCAGGGTTCTCCCGTACAAGGGGAGACTTGGGAAATTATGCTGCCCGACCCCCATGATCACCGCAATTTTTGCGGTTGATTCAGATTTCCGCGCCAGGAAGCCGTGGGACATCCGGGGAGAGCGGGCTTCGGTGGGCGATTATCCGGTCGCTGTGAGCTTTGCCGCACAGGGCCTGTCCCTCGCCCGCCATTCCCTCGTCGCCCGCCATTCCCTCCTCGCACACCGCCGCGTCAAGCCGGCGGGGACGCGCCCACGCGCGAGTGACGCGGTTCGTGGCGCACGGCCCGCGGGAGCCAGAGCGGACTACTCCACTCCCCCGCGCCGGACCGGTCCCATCGCGGAGGCGGGCCGTTAGGCTGCGTGCTTGCCGCGCGGGTGCCGGGATGCGCCGCGTGAGAGCCGCCGTCGACGGAAGCGAGAGAATCTTGACTTTCCTCACCATCGGTCATCGCGGGGTCATGGGCGTCGAGCCGGAGAACACCCTGCGCTCCTTCATCCGCGCCGAACAGGCCGGGATGGACGTCATCGAACTGGATCTGCATCTCAGCAAGGACGGCGCGCTGGCCGTCATGCACGACGCCGACGTGGACCGCACGACCGACGGGAACGGCCCGATCGCCGACAAGACCCTCGCCGAGCTGAGGGAGCTCGACGCGGGCAACGGCGAGCGGGTGCCGGTCTTCGAGGAGGTGCTCGACGCCGTACGGGCGCCGCTCCAGGCGGAGATCAAGGACGTGGCCGCGGCCCGGACGCTCGCCGAGGTCATGCTCCGTCGCGATCTCGTCCACCGCGTCGAGGTGTCGTCCTTCCACGACGACGCGATCGCCGAGATCGCCACGTTGGTGCCGGGAGTACGGACCGCGCTCATCGCGAGCCGCTGGGGCGCGGATGTCGTGGACCGCGCGAAGGCGGTGGGCGCCGCCTCTCTCGCCCTGAACATCCGCAGGCTGACTCTGGAGACCGTCGAGCACGCGCACGGCGAGGAGCTGCAGGTGATCGGCTGGGTGGTGAACACCCAGGACCACCTGCGGCTGGTGCGCGCCCTCGAGCTGGACGGCGCGACCACCGACTTCCCCGAGATCCGGCGCACCGGCCGGTTCACGGCCTAGGGTCTTTCGTTTGGATCAGGCCGGATGAGTGAGCGGCCCGCCGCGGAGCGGCTGATGTCACTGCGGTGCGTGCGATCGCAAGGCGGAGGAGGGAGGCATGGCGGAGCCATGTCGACCGACGACAACGCGGCGAGTGTGCGTGCCAGGGCACGCGAACCCGGCAAGATCCAAACGAGAGGCCCTAGGCCAGCGGCCTGACCAGTGGCTTGACCAGCAGCTCGAAGGCGAGGTCCTCGCGCTGCGGGATGCCGAAGCGCTCGTCGCCGTACGGGAAGGGGCTCAGCTTTCCCGTACGGCGGTAGCCGCGCCGCTCGTACCAGGCGATCAGCTCGTCCCGGACGGAGATCACGGTCATGTGCATCTCGCTCACGCCCCAGCGCTCGCGCGCGTGGCGCTCCGCCTCGGCCATCACCTGGCGGCCGAGGCCCGCGCCCTGGAGCCCGGGACGGACCGCGAACATCCCGAAGTAGGCGTTCTCACCACGGTGTTCGAGCTGGCAGCAGGCGATCAGCTCGCCGTCGCGCTCCACGACGAGGAGGGTGCTGCCGGGAGCGGTGATGACCTCGCGGACGCCTTCCGGATCGGTCCGCTGTCCGTTCAGGATGTCCGCCTCGGTGGTCCAGCCGGACCGGCTCGAGTCGCCGCGGTAGGCGGATTCGATCAGCGGGACGAGTGCAGGTATGTCGGCCTCGACCGCGTCGCGGTAGCTGAGCTCGCCGGAGTCCCGGGGCGGTGCGGTGTCCATGAGGTGGCTCTCCGTTCTCGGCTGCGTGCAGGTGTCCGACGAGATTAACCCGACGGTTCGGCCTAAGCGGCCCCGGGGAAGTCCGGGCGGCGTCGCGGGCCGATGGCTGTCGCCTGGCTGCGTTGTCGTCAGTCGCCGACGCTCCGCGTGGACTCCTTCCTCCGCCTTGCCAGACTCGGCCCTCGACCCGCTCCTTCACCCACCCGGACTTCCCCGACACCGCTTAGGGTCCGGGGCATGGTGCATGTGCTGAGCAGCCGGATCCTCCTTCGCCCGGCCGATCCGGAGCGGTCGCGGCAGTTCTACGGACAGACACTCGGCCTGCCCGTCTACCGGGAGTTCGGCACAGGACCGGAGCGGGGCACGGTGTACTTCCTGGGCGGCGGCTATCTGGAGGTCTCGGGGAGCACGGCGGCCGCGCCGTCGCCCGCCGTCCGGCTCTGGCTCCAGGTCGCGGACGTGCGGGCGGCGTACGAAGAGCTGTCGGAGCACGGTGCCGAGGTGCTGCGACCGCCGCAGCGCGAGCCCTGGGGGCTGATCGAGATGTGGATCGCCGACCCGGACGGTCACCGCATCGCGTTGGTAGAGGTGCCGGCGGACCATCCGCTGCGGTACCGCCCCTGATCGGGCAGACCGACGTCCTGGGCCGGCCGGGGCGCGGCACCGAGTCGAGCACAGGCGGCCCGGCGCGTTCGCGGCCGGGCCAGTGCTTCCCGCGCACCCCCGTGCGCTCGCGTAGAACGCCCAGTGCCGGGCATCGACCTCTCGACACCGTCGAAGGGGGAGGTGCGCCGTGCAGGGACCGGCGATGTCCGGCTGGCTGCTGGTGGCGCTGTGCGGGGCGACGGGCGCGTATTGCCTTGTGCGGATGCGCAGTTGCTCCGGCGAGGCGCGTGAGGCGGCCGGGGGCGAGGCCGGGATGGGGTTCGGGATGGCGGCGATGGCGGTGCCCGCCACCGTGCTCGCGCCGCCGGCGTGGGGCTGGGTGGTGTACGCGGCCGTCTTCGGCGCCGCGGCGCTGCACGCCCTGCGGCCCGCCCGGCGCAGTACGCACCATCTGCACCATCTCGTGGGCTTCCTCGCGATGGTCTACATGGCGGTGGCGATGGCGCACGGTGGCGGGGCGCACGCCGCGCATACGGCGGCCGGGGTGCCGCTGCTGACCGGTGCGCTGCTGGCGTACTTCGCGGTGTACGTCCTGCGCTCGGGCGTACGGCTGATACCCGTGCCGTCTCCGGCGGGAGCCGCGGCGCCTGCGGCCGTCTCCTGGGGCGCGCGGCCCGAGCTGGCTCTGGCCTGCAGACTCTCCATGGGCATCGCCATGCTGGCGATGCTGCTCGCACTCTGAGTCCGGCCTGGCCGCCCCGCCGGGCCGCGGATGCGAAACCGTGTCGTACATCACTTGGCGCGCGCGGCCATACCCGCAAGTAGCCCCGCGCTCATAGGCTGATCCCATGTTGGTCTCCCTCGTGCTGTTGCTGCTCGGCGCACTGGCTGCCGTCGTGGCTCCGCGACTTGTGTCGCGTGCCGACTGGCCGGAGCGCGAGCCCGTGGTGGCGCTGTGGGTGTGGCAGTGCGTGGTGGCGGCCGTGCTGCTCTGCTTCGCGCTCTCCATGACGTTCAGCGCGGCCGCGGCCTGGCAGCTGGTACGGGGTCGTGTCTTCGCGCCCGCGCCGCACGCCGTGGTGGATGCCTACGCACTCGGCGCGAACGAACCGTGGTCCGCCGTCCTCGCGGTGGTGCTGGCGTGCGGGGGCCTGTGGACCGGGGCGATGCTTTCCCGGGAGATCTACCGCTCGCACGCGGGGCGCAAGCGGCGGCGCATGGAACTGCTGGTGCGCTCCCCGCTGCTGCCCGGCGAGGAGCCGGGCGGCAAACCGCTGGTAGTCCTGGAGGGCGAGCGGCCCGACGCCTGGTGGCTGCCGGGCGCTGCGCCCCAACTGGTCATCACCACGGCCGCGTTGGGCCGCCTGAAGGGCAGTCAGCTCGATGCCGTACTGGCGCACGAGCAGGGACACGCGCGGGCCCGGCACGACTGGCTGCTGCACTGTTCCGCCGCGCTCGCCACCGGCTTTCCGCAGATCCCGGTGTTCGCCGCGTTCCGGAACGAGATGCACCGGCTGGTCGAGCTGGCCGCCGACGATGTCGCCTCACGGCGCTTCGGCCGACGCACCATCGCGCTGGCGCTGGTCGAACTCAACGAGGACCGTGGGGTGTTCGGGCCCTGCCCCACTCCGGACGCCCAGCTGCCGCAGCGCGTCAACCGGCTGCTGACGCCGGTGCCTCGGCTCAGCGCGGGCCGCCGGCTGCGGCTGACCGCGGCAGCCGCGCTGGTGCCGGTGGTACCGCTCCTGGTGGCATTCGTGCCGGGCCTGCGCGCCCTCGGTTAGCCCGGTGGGCCGGTCAGCCGCGAGGATCTCCCCCATGCACTTCCAGCGCCCCGTTCCCCCGACCCCGCCGACGCCCTCCTCGGTCGCCGTAGCCGCCCGTACGGGCGCCGTGCTGGCCGTCGCCTCCGTCGTGCTGGTGATCCTGGTCGTGGTCTCCTGGTCCCCGCTCACCTCCTTCGACCGCACGGTCACGGACGGACTGCACCGCTGGGCGGTGACCGAGCCGGGGCTGACACATGTGAACCGGGTGCTCACCGACTGGGTGTGGGATCCGTGGACGATGCGCGCCCTGGTCGCGGTGGCCGTCGTGTGGCTGTGCCTGCGCCGCGAGTGGCTGCTCGCGCTGTGGGTCGCGGTGACGAGCGCCGTCGGCACGTACGTACAGCAGGGGCTGAAGTCCGCCGTCGGACAGGAGCGGCCGCAGTGGTCCGATCCGGTCGACACCGCGAACTACGCGGCCTTCCCGTCCGGTCATGCGATGACGGCCATGGTCACCTGCGCTCTGCTGCTGTGGCTGCTGAAGCGGCACGCAGTGGCCGCAGGGCTGTGGCGCTGGTGTGCCGCGGCCGCGGCCGTCTCGGTCGTCGGGGTGGGCCTCACCCGGCTCTATCTCGGCGTGCACTGGCCCTCGGACGTGCTGGGCGGCTGGCTGATGGGAGCCTGCTTGGTGGCCCTGTCGGTCGCTGCGTACGAGCGGACGGTCTTGTCCCGTGAGCGCTGAGGCGGAAAGGATCGCCGTCATGACGATCAAGGGTGTGCTCTTCGACTTCTCCGGAACGCTCTTCCGTATCGAGTCGGTGCGGGACTGGCTGCTCGCGGCCCTGAACGCGCGGGGCAGTACGGTCCCCGAGGCCGAACTCGTGCGGTACGCGGAACTGTTGGCGGCGGCCGGGGCGCTCCCCGGCGGGTCCGACCCCGAGCGGGTGCCGGCCCATCTCACCGAGTTGTGGGCGACCCGCGACGAGAGCACGGAGCGGCACCGGGCCGCGTACACGGGTCTCGCCCGGCGGGTGGAGCTGCCCGACGAGGGGCTGTACGACGCGCTCTACGAGCGCCATATGGCGCCCGCGGCCTGGCGCCCCTATCCCGATGCCGCCGAGGTGCTGACAGCGCTGCGGGAGCGGGGCCTGGGCATCGCGGTGGTCAGTAACATCGGCTGGGATCTGCGGCCGGTCTTCCGCGCCCACGGTCTGGACGCCCTGGTTGACGCGTACGTCCTGTCGTACGAGCACGGCGTGCAGAAGCCCGATGTACGTCTGTTCCGTACGGCCTGCGAGGCGCTCGGCCAGGACCCGCGCGAGGTACTGATGGTCGGCGACAGCCGGAGCGCGGACGGCGGGGCGGCACATCTGGGGTGTGCGGTCCACTTCGTGGACCATTTGCCGGTGGAAGAGCGTCCGGCGGGACTTCGTCCGGTGGTCGGCCTCACCGGCGCACCGGCCGGGAGTCCCACTGCCGGAGGGACACTTAAGGCATGACAAAGCCACCCGAACCGGACGATCCCCCGCGTCGCCCGGTTCGGGCAGCACTCCCGCTGACCAGGCCCTGAAGGCAGGGCAGTGGGACGCGCTGAGTATATTGGCTCGGAGCCAGTCAACGCAGGAGTCAAGCATGTCCCCGCGGAGCGCATCGGTCAATGAAGAGCTTCGTCGGCGTTCCCGCGAACGGCTCCTGCAGGCGACGGTCGAGCTGGTGGGCGAGCGCGGATACGAGGCCACGACGCTGGCCGACATCGCCGACCGCGCGGGCTCGGCGCGCGGGCTCGTCTCGTACTACTTCCCCGGAAAACGCCAGCTCCTGCAGTCGGCGGTGCACCGCCTGATGCATCTGACCCTGGAGGCGGAGCTGGAGCGCGAGCCCCGCAGCGAGGACGGGCGGGAGCGGCTGGCGCGGGCTGTCGACGCCATTCTGGGGCTCGCGGTCGACCATCCCGTGCTCATGCGCACGCACATGTCGGGGGTTCTGCAGGCCCAGGGCTTTGTGCAGTGCCCGGAGCAGCAGCGGCTGGCGTTCCTGCTGCGGGACACGGTGGAGCGGTACGGATCCGAGGATGTGGACGCCGACTACCCGCTGCTGCGCGCCCTGTTGATGGGTGCGGTCTTCGCGGTGCTGCTGCCGGGTGCGCCGATGCCGCGGGCGCGGCTGCGCGCGGAGCTGTTCCAGCGCTACGGGCTGGACTGGGAACTCGGCGTTCCGCCGGGCGAGGAGCCGCCCGGCGGAACGCGTCATGACAGCAGGGTTCACTCGCGGTCGAAGTAGTCCGGCTGGGTCTGGACATTGAGCTCGTCCAGCCGCACCCGCTTCGCCGGATCCGTACGCCTGTCGTTGATCTTCAGGACATCGAGGCCCTTGGCGATGTCGTTCGAGTAGATGTAGCCGTTGTAGTAGTACGCCGACCAGGGGCCGGCGGTGGTGACCTGCGCCAGGGTGACGGGGCCGCGCTCGAAGTACCCGATCTCCTTGGGCTTCGATGAGTCGGTGAAGTCCCACACCGAGACGCCGCCCTGGTACCAGGCCTGGACCATGAGGTCGCGGCCCTTCACCGGGATGATCGAACCGTTGTGGGCCACGCAGACCTCCGTGGGCGCCTGAGGCCGGTCGATCTTGAAGTAGCTGCGGAAGACCAGCTTGCGCCGGTCGCCCTTGCCAACGATGTCGTAGATGCCGTCGGCACCCCGGTTCGGGCCGATCTCCGCGTTGCAGGTGGCCGCGCCGCCGCCACCGAGCTCGTCGGTGAAGACGACCTTGTTGGCCTTCTGGTTGAAGGTGGCCGAGTGCCAGAACGCGAAGTTCACGTTGTCCTGGACCCTGTCGATGACCTTCGGCTGCTCCGGGTCCTCGATGTCGAACAGGATGCCGTCACCCATGCAGGCGCCGGCGGCCAGGTCCTTGGACGGGAGCACCGTGATGTCGTGGCAGCCGGTGGTCTTGGAGACGCCCGGGTTGGTGGGCGAGCCCGGGTTGCCGCCACCGTCGGGGCCTTCACCGGGGAAGAGCACCGGGAAGTTCACGATCGCGGACTTCTCGGGAGACTTGCGCGGCACCTTGATGACGGAGATTCCGTCGTGCGGCGGCTGGCAGTCGGGGAAGGTCGCGTTCGGGGAGTACGAGGAGACGTAGACGTAGACGTTGCGACGCTCCGGCACGATCGTGTGCGTGTGGGAACCGCACGCGGTCTCGACGGCGGCGACATACCGCGGGTTGCTCTTGTCGCTGATGTCGAAGATCTTCATGCCCTCCCAGGACGACTTCTCCGTCGCGGGCTGCGTGGTGCTGCTGCAGGAGTTGTCGCTGCGCGAGGAGTCGGTGGAGAGGAAGAGCAGATTGCCGGAGACGGAGATGTCGTTCTGCGATCCCGGACACAGGACCTGGGCGACGGTCTTGGGGGCCTTCGGGTTGCTGATGTCGAAGATCCGGAAGCCGTCGTAGTTGCCCGAGAAGGCGTACGTGCCCTGGAAGGCCAGGTCCGAGTTGGTGCCCTTGAGCGCATCCTTGGGGATGTTGGCGAGGTGTTCGATGTTGTCGCTGTGGACGATCTCGTCCACGCCGGGTATCTCGCCGCTCTTGATGGCCGAACGTGCCTCTGCGGCCTGCTCCGAGGAGATCGTCCCCTTGGCGGGCGTGTCCCCGGGGTCCGGTGTGGCGGCCGCGGGTCCGGCCGTCAGGAGCGTGGCGAGGAGCCCGGCCGCGGCTGCCGCCACGCCCAGACGTCTGCGCCGCACTCGGGTGGTGTGCAACAGGGTCACTGCGTCCTCCCTTGTATCCGTTCGCAGTTGAACGGTTTCCAGACCCCGGCAGTATCTTCCTTTCCATGTACATCTCAACAGGTGGCAACAGAGACGTAATGAAAGTTTTTGATCATCCGCGTGCGGAAGCGTGCTAGGACGGTCCCCAAACACCCCAAGTGCCCCAGGAGGTCACCGTGCTGAACCGTCGTAGGACCACGTGTGTCCGCAGGTCCGTCGTCGCGGCGGCGGTCACCGCCGCCGTACTCGCCCTGGGTGCCTGCGAGTCGGACTCCGGCACTCCCGCCAAGGCCAAGGGGGCCGGCGGACCGTCCGTGGTGGCGCCCGGCAAGCCGGGCGAGCCGGCCAGGACGCTCTCCGCCGACGAGGCCGCGAAGGCCGTCCCGGACGACACCCCCAACTCGGCGGACTTCAGCTACGCGCAGATGATGATCACGCATCACACCCAGGCGTTGCAGATGACCGCGCTGGCACCGGACCGCGCCGGATCCACGCAGGTCAAGCGGCTGGCGGAGCGCATAGCAGCGGCACAGAAGCCCGAGATGGGCGCGATGCAGGGCTGGCTCAAAATCAACGGCGGGGCGCAGGGGAAGGGCGGCCATGACCACTCTCGGGGCGCGATGCCCGGAATGGCCACCCCGGCTCAACTGGCTCAGCTGCGCAGCGCGAAGGGCGCGGCGTTCGACGAACTCTTCCTGAAGCTGATGATCACTCATCACCAGGGGGCGCTCACCATGGCCACCGAGGTCCTCTCCGAGGGGAACAACATCCTGGTCGAGGAGATGGCGAACGATGTGATCGCCCAGCAGACGAGCGAGATCAACCGGATGCGTTCGATGTGACGGTGGCGGGTGGGCAGCGGCAGGGGCGCGCGGACCACTGCCTGGACCCTGCCGCCCGATCGACCGGACACGGCCTAGCGGCGATGGTGGCGCGGTGCGAGAAGGCCGTCGTCGCGGGCGCCCGCGATGAGCCGGAGCGCTCTGCGACGGCTCCGCCCGGTCGCGCCCATCACCGCGAGCACGGGGTCGCTCCCCTCCTGCTGAGCGGCACGGTACGCGGCGGCGGCGATGCGCCGGCCGGCGCCGCCGCGCGGTGTGACGGTACGCGCCCGGCGGCGTCCCGGCAGCGGCACCTCCGCGGCCGGTGCCGGTTCCCCGGCCATGTGGTCCTCCACGAGCACTCGGCAGGCGTCCCCGAGCGGATCCTCGATCCTGTCGGCGAGGACGGCGAAGCCCGCCAGCGGCAGCGGCGGATCCGCCCGCATGTCCTCGATCGCGATCCGCCCGTCGGTGACGACGGCGAGCACATCGATCCGGGCGCCGTCGGCAAAGGTCAGCCGGATGTCGAACCAGGGCGGGGAGGCCTCGTAGGGCCCCTCGGGCGCTCCATGAATCCGCCCGGTGCCGCAGGTGACGGTGCCCTGGCCCTGGAGTTCCCAGACAGGCGGGTACGGCAGGGCTTCATCCGAGTCATACTGATCATTAAGGTTAAGAAACGGAGTTTCTTTCACAATTAGCACGCAACCAGGCAAATCATGACACTCTGTGGCGGCACGCACGGCAGGACGCCACAAGGCACCCCCTTAGAGCATCTCCCCCAGCCCGCACGCCGGTGCGATGCTGGAGTCCCCCTGTGGGAAGGAGCGCAGCTGTGCTTCGTGTCGCCGTCGTCGGATCGGGACCCAGTGGGGTCTACGCCGCGCAGGCTCTCGTCCAGCAGAGCCTGGTGCCGGATGTACGGGTGCATGTACTGGACCGGCTCCCCTGCCCGTACGGACTCGTACGCTACGGAGTCGCGCCCGACCACGAGAAGATCAAGTCACTGCAGAACAATCTGCGCACCGTGCTGGAGCACGAGCGGATCGACTTCATCGGCAATGTGGAGATCGGCACGCACGGACTCGGACCCGAGCGGATGCTGGAGCTCTACCACGCGGTCGTGTACTGCGTGGGCGCCGCGAGGGACCGCAGGCTCGGCGTACCGGGCGAGGATCTGCCAGGCAGCCACTCGGCCACCGACTTCGTCTCCTGGTACAGCGCGCATCCCGACGCGGCGGGCAACGGCTTTGCGCTCGGCGCCCGTTCGGCCGTGGTCATCGGCGTAGGCAATGTGGCGGTCGATGTGGCCCGCATCCTCGCGCGGGGCGCGGAGGAGCTGCGCCCCACGGATGTGCCGCAGGCGGCGCTCGGCGCGCTCGCGCTCAGCCAGGTGCGCGAGGTGCACATGGTGGGCAGACGCGGTCCCTCGCAGGCGAAGTTCACCACCAAGGAGCTGCGCGAACTGGGCTCCCTGCCCGCTGCGGCGGTGGTCGTCGAGCCCGGGGACCTCGCCCTGGATCCCGCGTACACCGATCCGTCGGGCGCCGTTCACGCCGCGCTGCCGGCGGCCAACCGGCGCAATCTCGATGTCGTACGCGGCTGGGCGGCCCGGTCCCCGCAGGGCCAGGGATCTCCACAGGGGCAGGACCGCCGGATCCATCTGCGGTTCTTCCTGCGCCCGGTGGAGCTGCTGGAGCACGGCGGGCGGGTCGCGGGCGTACGGTTCGAGCGCACCGTTCCGGACGGCGAGGGGGGTGTTCGGGGCACGGGCCGGTACGAGGAGATCGAGGCGCAGCTGGTGCTGCGGGCGGTGGGCTACCGCGGGGTGCCGCTGGAGGGTCTGCCGTTCGACGCGGACCACGGGACGGTGCCGCACACCGGCGGACGGGTGCTGCGGGACGGCGTGCCCTCGCCCGGGGAGTATGTGGCGGGATGGATCAAGCGCGGCCCGACCGGCGTGATCGGCACCAACCGGCCGTGCGCCAAGGAGACGGTGACATCGCTGCTCGACGATGCCACGATGCTGGCGCTGCGGCCGGTCGCCGCCGATCCGCTGGCGGAACTGCGTGCGTCGGGGCACCGGCCGGTCCCGTGGCCGGGCTGGCTGGCGATCGAGGCGGCGGAGTCGGCGCTGGGGCGGACTCTCGGCCGACGGTCCGTCAAGATCCCTGACTGGCCGGGCCTGTTGACTGCCGCAGGCGGAACCGAGGTCACACGGGCTGGCCGATCGGCCTGACGACCACCGTGTTGACGTCGACGCCGCTCGGCTGCCCGATCGCCCACACAATGGACTCGGCGAGCTGGTCGGCGGTCAGCAGAATCCCTGGCGGCTGACTGCCCATGCTGTCCCAGAAGGGCGTCTCCACGCGTCCCGGAGCGATCAGGGTCACTCCGACTCCGTCCTCGGTGACCAGGCGCCGGGTGTTCTCGGCGAGGCCGGTGACCGCCCACTTGGTCGCGCCGTAGATATTGCCCGGCGTATTGACGATGCCCGCGACGCTGCCTACGAGCACGATCCTCCCGCGCGTCTCCTTCAGGGCGGGCAGCGCCGCCCTGATGAGCAGGGCGGGACCGAGCACGTTCGTCAGTACCATGTCACGCCATCCGGCGGGATCGCCGTCGGCGATGGTGTCATGGGTGGCGAAGCCGGCATTGGCGACGACGGTGTCGAGGCGCCCGAACTCCTTGACGGTGGCGTCGACGGCCGCCCGGACCGACTCGTAGTCGGCCGCGTCCCCGGTGAGCGTCAACAGACCGGCCGGAGTGCCCAGTTCCTCGGCGAAGCGGCGGAGCCGGTCCTGGCCACGACCGGTGACCGTCACCCGGTGCCCCTGGTCCAGCAGCTGCCGGGCCGCCGCCGCCCCGATGCCGCTTCCGCCGCCTGTGATCAACGTGACCGGTGAGTCGGTCATGGGTACCCCCGAGGCTCAGGGCCAGGGCCGCTGCCCTTGCCGTGCCGGGGAGTCCATCACTTGGAGCGCGCTCGATGTCAACCCGCAGCCGGGGCACTCTGGTTGTCGCCGAGGCGCTCCTCCTGGCCGGCCGCCGCGCCGAGGACGCTGTCGAGCAGTCCGGGGAACAGTGCGTCCAGATCGTCCCGGCGCAGACCGTTCATCTTGGCCGTGCCCTGGTAGGTCTGCCGGATCACGCCGTTCTCGCGCAGCACGCGGAAGTGGTGGGTGGTGGTGGACTTGGTGACGGGCAGATCGAAGAACGAACAGGACAGGTCGTCTTCCGCGACCGCGAGGTCACGCACCACGCGCAGCCGCATGGGGTCGGAGAGCGCGTGGAGCACGTTCTCCAGGCGTAGCTCTTGGCGCGTGGGGTGAGCGAGCACGCGGGGGCTTGTCGCGGTGGTCACGGCGGCTCCACTTCATCGGGGACTCCATTGTACGAGGCCCATCGTAGTTTGACACTTCTCGTACTACGATGGGTATCGTACGAGTCGTACCCCGGTCCCGTCCGAATGGAGTCCGCCGTGAGCGCGCTGTTCCAGCCCTACACCCTGCGATCGCTGACCATCCCCAACCGCGCCTGGATGGCGCCGATGTGCCAGTACTCGGCGGAGGTGTTCGGGCCGAACGCCGGCGTCGCGAACGACTGGCACTTCGCGCACTATGCCGCGCGTGCCGCCGGCGGTACGGGCCTGATCCTGATCGAGGCCACGGCCATCAGCCCCGAGGGCCGGATCAGCCCCGCCGACCTCGGCATCTGGAACGACACCCAGGTCGAGGCGTTCCGGCGGATCACCTCCTTCCTCAAGGGACAGGGCACCACCCCGGGCATCCAGCTGGCCCACGCCGGCCGCAAGGCGTCGACGGACCGCCCCTGGAAGGGCGGCGCGCCGGTGGGGGCCGAGGAGCACGGCTGGCAGCCGCTCGGCCCCAGCCCGCTCCCCTTCGACGAGGGACACCCCGTCCCCACCGAGCTGACAGTCGCTCAGATCCGGGAGATCACGGGTCAGTTCGCCGACGCCGCCCGCCGCGCCCTGGACGCCGGGTTCGACATCGCGGAGATCCACGGCGCGCACGGCTATCTGATCGGCGAATTCCTCTCCCCGCACAGCAATCACCGCGACGACGAGTACGGCGGCTCGTTCGAGAACCGCGCCCGCTTCGCTCTCGAGGTCGTCGACGCGGTGCGGGCCGTATGGCCCCAGGAGCTGCCGCTGTTCTTCCGTATCTCCGCCACCGACTGGCTGGAGGAGGCCGGCTGGACGGCGGACGACACGGTGCGCTTCGCCGCGCTGCTCAAGGAGCACGGCGTCGACCTGCTCGACGTCTCGGCCGGCGGCAACGCCGCGCGGGTCCGGATCCCGACCGGACCGGGCTACCAGGTGCCGTTCGCCGCGCGGGTCAAGGCGGAGACCGGCCTCCCGGTCGCCGCGGTCGGCATGATCACCGAGGCGGAGCAGGCCGAGAAGATCCTGTCGAACGGCGAGGCGGACGCGGTGCTGCTCGGCCGCGAGCTGCTGCGCAACCCGTTCTGGGCCCGGCACGCCGCCCGTGAGCTCGGCGGCGAGATCCATGTCCCGCAGCAGTACCACCGCTCCCTCTGATCCGTTCAGTCCGTCCGATCCGTCCGAGCAACGGCCCGGCACGACTCGCCCCGGCCGCACCGATGAGTTCTCGCCTCCTGGCCGGTCTACTGAGTACGTCCCCACGCAGGAGGCCACTCGTGCTGCTTCGGAACACCCTTTTCAACCGGGCTGACCTGCGCGAAGACCCGACCCACAGGCCACTGTCAGTGGTCGGGTGCAGACTGGCCCATATCCAGACAACGGCGTCCTGGAGGTGTCGGCGATGGCCGATGTACTACTGACCGTAGGTACTCGCAAAGGGCTCTTCATCGGCCGCAGGCGCGGCGGCGCGTGGGAGTTCGACGGCCCGCACTTCAATGCGCAGGCCGTCTACTCGATCGGGATCGATACGCGCAGGTCGGTGCCCCGCCTCCTGGTCGGCGGCGACAGCGCGCACTGGGGCCCCTCGGTGTTCCACTCCGACGACCTGGGCGGGACCTGGGCCGAGCCGGCGAAGCCGGCGGTGAAGTTCCCCAAGGACACGGGGACGTCCCTGGAGCGGGTCTGGCAGTTGCATCCGGCCGGTCCCGCCGCCCCGGACGTGGTGTACGCGGGCACGGAGCCGGCGGCGCTGTTCCGCTCGGAGGACGGCGGCGAGACCTTCGAGCTCGTACGGCCCCTGTGGGAGCATCCGACCCGCTCGAAGTGGGTCCCGGGTGGCGGTGGCGAAGCCGTGCACACGGTGGTGACCGACCGCCGTGACCCGGAGGCCGTGACGGTCGCGGTGTCGACGGCCGGGGTGTTCCGCTCGCGGGACGGCGGAGCGAGCTGGGCGCCGTCCAACCAGGGGGTCTCCGCGGTCTTCCTGCCGGACCCCAACCCGGAGTTCGGGCAGTGCGTCCACAAGATCGCACAGGACGCGGGCGATCTGGACCGGCTGTATCTGCAGAACCACTGGGGTGTGTACCGCAGCGACGACGCGGGCGCCAAGTGGACCGACATCGGCGCGGGTCTGCCGTCCGACTTCGGCTTCGCGGTGGCTGCGCACCCGCACCGCCCCGACACCGCCTATGTCTTCCCGATCACGGCGGACGGGGACCGCGTCCCGGCCGGGCGTCGCTGTCGCGTCTACCGTACGAGCGACGCGGGCGGCAGCTGGGAGGCACTGTCGGCCGGACTCCCCGAGGGGGATCACTTCGGGACGGTGCTGCGGGACGCCCTGTGCACGGACGACGCGGATCCGGCCGGTGTCTACTTCGGCAATCGCAACGGCGAGTTGTACGCGAGCGCGGACGACGGGGACAGCTGGCAGCTGCTCGCCTCCCATCTGCCGGATGTGCTCTGTGTGCGGGCAGCGGCCATGGGTTGAGAGGGGTGGTCGCTGCACCAGTAGAGTGACGCTCCGTGGCAGCACGACCGTTGAAAGAAATCGTCGAGCCCGGGTGGGCCGATGCGCTCGCCCCCGTGGCCGAACGCGTCGCCGCGATGGGCGACTTCCTGCGCGCCGAGATCGCCGCCGGGCGCACCTATCTGCCGGCCGGACCGAATGTGCTGCGCGCGTTCCAGCAGCCGTTCGACGAGGTGCGTGTCCTGATCGTCGGTCAGGATCCGTATCCCACGCCGGGGCATGCCGTGGGGCTGAGCTTCTCGGTGGCGCCCGACGTGCGGCCGGTGCCCGGCAGCCTGGACAACATCTTCCGGGAGATGCACGCGGACCTGGGGCACCCCCGTCCTTCCAACGGGGATCTCACGCCGTGGACCGGACAGGGGGTGCTGCTGCTCAACAGGGCGCTCACCACCGCGCCCCGAAAACCCGCCGCGCACCGCGGCAAGGGCTGGGAGGAGGTGACCGAGCAGGCCATCCGGGCTCTCGCCGCGCGCGGCAAGCCCCTGGTGTCCGTGCTGTGGGGGCGTGATGCCCGCAATCTGCGGCCGCTGCTCGGCGATCTTCCGGCGATCGAGTCCTCGCATCCCTCCCCCATGTCCGCGGACCGCGGGTTCTTCGGCTCGCGCCCGTTCAGCCGGACCAATGAGCTGCTGGAGCGCCAGGGGGCGCAGCCGGTGGAGTGGCGACTTCCGTGAGCATGCGCCGGGTTCTGGGGGTGGACTCCGGCGGTTCGGGCCTGCGGGCCGCGCTCGCGGAGGCCGGGAACCCGGGAAAGGCCGACACCGAGGTGTCGCGCGAGCCGGTACGCACCGGTGCCGCGGGCATCGAAGCCGGGCACTTGCTGGACCAGCTGCTACCGATGGTGCGCACCCTCCTCGACCGGGCCGGAGGCGGCACCGTGTCCGCGGTCGCGATCGGCGCCGCCGGAATGGCGACGCTGGGCGGCGAGCTGCGCGCCGAACTCCCCGCCGCGCTCGCGAGTTCGCTGGGCGTACGGCGCCTGGCGCTCGCCGCCGACGCGGTCACCGCATACGCCGGGGCGCTCGGCCAACAGCCCGGAGCCGTCGTCGCGGCGGGCACCGGCATGATCGCGCTGGGCACCGATCTGACCGACTGGCACCGGGCGGACGGCTGGGGTCATCTGCTGGGCGACTGCGGCGGCGGTGCCTGGATCGGCCGGGCCGGTCTCGAGGCCGCGCTGCGCGCCCACGACGGGCGCAGGGGCGGCTCGGCCGCGCTGCTGGCGCGGATGGAGTCGGTGTTCGGTCCCGCGCCGGAGCTGCCGGGACTGCTCTATCCCCGCGCCGACCGGCCCGCAGTACTGGCCTCGTTCGCCCCGGAAGTCGCCCGCTGCGCGGCGGACGGCGACGAGGTGGCCGCGGACGTCCTCGCCCGTGCCGCGGGGCACATCGCGGAGGCGGCCGCGGCCGTGTGCCCGCCGGCCGACGAGATGCCCGAGGGCTGCGAAGTCGCCCTGACCGGAGGGCTGTTCAAGCTGGGCGACCCTCTTCTCGTACCGCTGAGGGCGGAGCTCGCCGGACAACTGCCGTACGCACGGCCGGTGTCGGCGGCCGGCGATCCGCTCGCCGGGGCACTGCTTCTCGCTGCCGCGCTCGCCACCGATACGCTGCGGCTGCCACGCCATCCGGCACTGCTGTACGTACCGACAGAGCAGGACAGGTAAGGCGTACGATATGCATCGGATAAATATGGACAGATGACGCTTGAAGGCCCCCTCCCCGAACAGTCGCGCCCTCAAAACCAGTAGCATGCGGCGCCATGAGCACCCCCACTGGGCCGGCATCCGGCCTGCCTGTACGAATGCCGCGACCCCGCCAGTCCGGGCGGCACCGCCGCCCGGAACCCGTGGCGGCTCCTGAGGGCGCGCCCGCGCTCGTGCTCGCCGTGCCGGGCGCTCCCGCGCCGGCCACGCGCAGCCTGGCCGAAGAGGTCATAAGCATCGCTCGTTCCGAGCTGCCCGGCCTCGAGGTCGCCATCGGCTACCTCGACGGCGACGACACCGAGTACCCCACGCTCGAGCGTGTCCTCGCGCACACCGCCGCCAAGCGTGTCGAGCGGTACGAGATCGCCAAGGCCGCCGGCCGTGAAGTGGCCGCGCCCGAGGGCCCCGCCGCCGTCGTGGTGCCGCTCCTCGCGGGACCGGACAACGCCCTGATGCGCCGCATCCGTCAGGCCGTCATGGACAGCCGCGCCAGCGCCGAGCTGACCGACGTCCTCGGCCCGCACCCGCTGCTCGCCGAGGCCCTGCACGTCAGGCTCTCGGAGGCCGGTCTGGCGCGCGCCGACCGCGCCCGGCTGTTCACCGTGGCCACGGCCGCCGACGGCATCATCCTGGCCACGGTCGGCGGCGATGAGGCCGTCCAGGCCGCCGGGATCACCGGAATGCTGCTGGCCGCGCGGCTCGCGGTGCCGGTGATGGCCGCCGCGCTCGACCAGGAGGGCGCGATCGGCGCGATCGCCGACCAGCTGCGCGGCTCCGGCTCGGTGAACCTCGCCCTGGCCCCGTACCTCGTGGGCCCCGAGCTGCCCGAGGGTCTGCTCGACGCCGCCGCGAAGGAGGCGGGCTGCGCCGCCGCCGAGCCGCTCGGCCCCTACCCGGCGATCGGCAAGCTCGTGCTGTCGCAGTACACGACCGCGCTGGGCATCGCCCCGCAGCCGCAGGGGTCGCCGTCTCTCTGACGGCTCTGCCACAAGTACGCAGAAGGGCCCGCACCGGTCGAACGGTCGACCAGGTGCGGGCCCTTGCGCGTGCCACCGGGCGGACAGGGAATTCCTAGGCGAAGACCACGCAGGAGGCTGCGGGAACATCGATGGAGCCCGCCCTGCGCGGCACGCCCGTCTCCTGGTCGATGTCGAACCAGGTGACGTCCCCGGAGCGCTCATTGGCCGCGTACAGCCTGCGCCCCGACGGGTCCAGGGCCAGATCGCGCGGCCAGTGGCCGCCGCACGGCACCGTGGTGACCAGCTCCGCCCGCTCGCGTGTCTCGTCGAGCGCGATGACGGCGATGCTGTCGTGGCCGCGGTTGGCGGCCCACAGGTGGCGGCCGTCGTGCGAGACGACCACCTCGGACGGGTAGCTCGGCCCGGCCGCTCCCTCCGGCAGTACCGGCGTCTCGGCGACCGGCTCCAGGACGCCCGTGTCGGCGTCCCAGCGGCAGACGGTCAGGGTCGGCTCGAGCTCGTTCAGCACATAGGCGTGGCTGCCCGCCGGGTGGAAGGCGAGGTGGCGCGGCCCTGTCCCGGGGCGCAGCGCGGTCTCGCGGTGCTGTGTCAGCTCGCCCGTCGCGGGATGCAGCGCGCAGATCCGTACGGAATCGGTGCCGAGGTCGACGCTGAGCACCCAGTGTCCGGTCGGATCGGGCAGTACCTGATGCGCGTGCGGTCCGCGCTGGCGGTCCGGATGGGGTCCGGCACCTTCGTGCTGCAGTACGCCGCTGGCCTCGCCCGGCTCGCCGTCGGCCCCGACGGGGAGCACGCTGACGCTGCCGGAGCCGTAGTTGGCGGTGACCAGATGGCCCGAGGCGAGCGCGAGATGCGTGGGTCCCGCGCCGCACACCGGCACGCGCGCGCCGATCGGCCGCGGTGATGCGCCGGCCACGTCGAACGCCGCCACCGCGCCTTCGGCCGTCTCCGAGACGGTGTAGAGGACCGTGCCGCCGGACGCGACAGCAAGGGCCAGATACGACGGGTCGGCGACGGCGTCGCTCACCCCTGTCTCGGTCAGCGCACCGGTCTCCCCGTCCACGGCGGCCGCGATTATCCCGCGGCCGCCTGCCGAGGTGAACGACCCGATGAATGCCCGCCCTGCGCCCTTGTCGCCCATAGCGTGTCCCCTCTCCGCCCACTGATCGCTTGGTGCCCGGCCGACGGTAGCAGGCGGTCTAGACCAACTCCGGTCACACGCACCCTTCGCCCCGGGCGCGTGCCATCGCCTCGGGGTGGTGGACATAGGCGGGGCGCCACTGGGTCGGGTCGTACGTCCGGTGGAAGACGGGTGTCGCGGAGCCCGATATCGGCGGCACGATCCACGACCAGTCGGCGCCCACACCTCGGCCCCGGCTCTGCTCGCGGTCCATGTGTGTGAGGAAGCGGCGCGACTCGGTGTGGTGGTCGCTGACGGTGACTCCGGCGCGGTCGAAGGAGTGCAGTACGGCGCGGTTCAGCTCGACCAGCGCCCGGTCCTTCCAGAGCGAGCGGTCGCTGGAGGTGTCCAGGCCCAACTTCTCGGCGATACGCGGCAGCAGGTTGTAGCGGTCGGTGTCGGCGAGGTTGCGGGCGCCGATCTCGGTACCCATGTACCAGCCGTTGAAGGGGGCCGCGGGGTAGCAGATCCCGCCGATCTCCAGGCACATGTTCGCGATCGCGGGTACGGCGTGCCAGCGCAGGCCGAGACCCCCGTACCAGCTCTGCTCGGGGTGGTGCAGCTCCACTTCGAGTACGGCGTCGCGCGGCAGCTCGAACAAGCGCGGTTTGCGGTCCCCGTCCTCGATCACCAGGGGCAGCAGGTCGAAGTGCGTGCCGGGGCCGCCGGGCCAGCCGAGTTGGAAGGCGCGTTCGGTGATCCCCGCGTTGCGCGGGTCGCCGACGGCGGACCCGTGGTCGGCGGCGTAGCCCGCGTACCGTACGAGCTGCTCGTTCCAGATCCGCGGTCCTGGACGGTCGGGTGCGTCGGGGGCGAAGACGGTGATCAGGGGGCGGATCCGGCCGCCGTTGGTGGCCTCCCTCAGGTGCTGTGCCGCCTCGCGCGCCACGCCGTCGGCGTCGTCGACGTGTCTGCGGTCGCGTATCTGCAGGGAGCGCCAGTAGAGCCGGCCGATGCACCGGTTGCTGTTGCGCCAGGCGACGCGTGCGCCGTAAACGAGTTCGGCGGCGGTGTGGCGGTAGGTGCCGGTCGCCTCGATCTCCGCGTGTACGGCGGCGATCCGGGCGGCCAAGTCGCCGCTCGCCTCCTCCTCCCGGTGATGGAGCCGGAGGAACTCCTCCGCCTCCTCGACCAGTTCACGGCGGGACGCCGGCGGGCCCGCGACCGGCTGCTCGGCGTGGCCCACCGGGCAGCGGGCGTCGGGCGCCTGAGCGTCCGCCCACTCGTGTGCTTCCACCCGTGTGCCGGTCCGGCGCAGGGCTCTGAGCAAAAACTTCCGCATGGTGTGCACCCCCGGGGTCCCGTCCTGGAGGGGACGTATGTGGATGCCGCTGTGGTTACCCCTTGAACAGGCTGATCTACCCTGTGTGTGCCAGGTGAAATTGCCTCATTTCCTGGCCATGTGTCGATGCGCCAGGTCAGGCGGGCACGAGGGGGGCGCGCGGGGAGGTACACAGGGGCGCGGCAAGGTCCTCGAGCGCCCTCTCCAGCCCGTGCAGATGCGTGAGGGCGGCCTCGGCCCCTGGATGATGCCGCGGGGCCGGTACGGAGACGATGTGGGCCTTCGCCTGCCCGGTGACGGGCGGCACCAGCGCATGCACAGCCGCTTCGACCCGGGCGCAGGCGGCGGCCAGCCGCGCGTCGTGGGAAGCGTCCGGGTCGGCGGCGACGGTGGCGAGGCCGCGCACCGCACGCGCGCAGTCGTCGAGCAGCCCGATCACCTGGCGGGCGCGCGCCTTGCGGGCCCGCAGCGGGCTGAGCGGGTGGACGAGCGGGGCGAGGGAGTGGCGTACCCGGCCGAGCAGCAGCTCCAGCTCGGCGGCGAGCGGCGCCGGATCGGCCTGCTCGTCGCCCGCCAGCCGGCGCGCGGCCGTGGTGGTGCAGCCGTGCACGCAGTGCAGCGCGCGGCGGATCCAGGCGTCGGTCGCGCCATGGGTGCTGACGGGCAGGATCAGCGCGACGCCGAGGGCGGCGCCGAGCGCGCCGACCGCCGTCTCCTGGAAGCGGAGGAGCAGCAGACCGGGGTGCAGGACCCCGAGGAGCCCGTACAGCAGACCGGCCATGACGGTGACGAAGAACATCATCCAGCTGTACGAGGGCGCGGCCGTGTAGAAGATGCCGAAGACGCAGACGGCGACCAGGGCCGCGGTGGGGGCGGGCGCGCCGGCGATGGGGATCGCGATCAGCAGCCCGGCGGCGATGCCCGTGACCGTACCGACGACCCGGCGGAAACCGCGGACCAGGGTCTCGCCGCGCGATGCCGTGTTGACGAAGATCCACCAGGCGGTCCCGACGGCCCAGTACCAGCGGTCGGGGGAGATCAGCAGTCCGGCGGCGATCGCGACGCCACAGGCCACGGTCGCCTGGAACGCCTGGCGAGTGGTGGGGCGGGCGAGTCCGCGGCCGGGGAGCGGGGCCGGCGCGGCGGGCGGGGGCATACGCCGCTCGATGCACCACAGGCCGAAGCGGACGGCCGATGTCGCGGCCAGCGCGAGTGCCACCGCGCCGTACAGCTCAGGCAGCTGGGCCGGGACCGCGTGCAGGAACTGGGTGACGAAGAACATCATGAACGCGAAGATCCCCAGCGCATGTCCGCGCGGGCCCCAGCGCCTGGCGTAGACACCGCAGAAGACCACGGCGAGCCAGGCAGCGGCGCGAAGCGGCGGGAGCCCGTGCAGGGTGGTCGCGAGGGCGAGTACGGGGAAGCCCGCGGCGGGCAGCAGGGCGGTGGTGACGGCCTGGCGGCGCACGGTCGGGTCCCCGACGGTGAACAGCGCGAGGAGCGCGGCGAGTCCTCCGGTGATCGAGGCGACGAGGGAGAGCCCGGCCAGCTCGGCCGCGGCCACCGCGAGACTGACGCCGAGCACGGCGCGCGCGGAGACACGCAGCCGCAGACGCCCCGGATCGGGGGCGACGAACATCCTCTTCACGCCGGTCACGCTCTTCACGACGGCCGTCCCGCCCCCTTGCTGTTCAGCACCCTCTGCAGACATGGCAAAGGCGCCGCGGGTCCGGTCGGGCTCCGTCGCCGTTCCGGCGCTGCGCAGCGCCCTCTCTGTGCAGAGGAAAGCATCACAAGGCACATTGGCTCAAATCGATCACGATAGGCTGAGCCATTGGCACAGCCAAAGACACAACGCCTGCACCAGAGGGAGGCCAACGGACCATGACAGTGGACGCACTGGACACCCGGATCCTGCGGCTGCTGATCGAGCAGCCGCGCACCAGCGTGCGCGAGTACGCCCGGATCCTCGGCATCGCCCGCGGCACCCTGCAGGCCAGGATCGACCGCCTGGAGCGGGACGGCGTGATCACCGGCACCGGTCCGTACCTCTCCCTCGCCGCCCTCGGTCATCCGGTGCTCGCCTTCGTCCATATCGAGGTCACCCAGGGACATCTGGACGAGGTCGGAGACGCGCTCGCCGCGCTGCCCGAGATCATCGAGGCGTTCTCGATCACCGGCGGCGGAGATCTGCTGACCCGGGTCGCCGCGCGGGACAACGGACATCTCGAGGACGTCATCCAGCGGCTGATCCAGCTGCCCGGTGTGGTGCGTACGCGTACCGAGATGGCCTTGCGCGAGCGGGTGCCGCACCGGCTGCTGCCGCTGGTCGAGTCGGTGGGCAGGGCCGCCGGTACCTCACGGTGAACCCCGTCTTGGCATGCTGGAGCGCATGAGCACTCCGGGTACCCCTTCGGTCATCTTCGATCTCGACGGCACGCTCGTGGACAGCGAGCCGAACTACTACGAGGCGGGGCGCCGCCTCCTGGCCGAGCACGGCGTGGCGGACTTCAGCTGGGAGCACCACACGCGGTTCATCGGCATCGGGACGCGGGAGACGCTGGAGGTGCTGCGCGAGGAGTACGGGATCGAGGCGCCGGTCGACGAGCTGCTCGCCGGGAAGAACCGGCACTATCTGGAGCTGGCGCGCGCTTCGACGGACGTGTTCCCCGAGATGCGGAAGTTCGTGGAGCGGCTGCACACGGCCGGGGTGCCGATGGCGGTGGCCTCCGGCTCCTCCCGCGCCGCCATTGAGGCCGTGCTCGCCGGCACCGGACTCGACGCGTTCATCCCCACGATCGTCTCCGCCGAGGAGGTCGCGCAGGGCAAGCCGGAGCCCGACGTGTTCGTGGAGGCCGCGCGCCGTCTGGGTGCCTCGCCCGCCGACTGTGTGGTGCTGGAGGACGCGCCTCCGGGAGCGGCGGCGGCGCACGCGGCCGGCATGCGCTGCGTCGCCGTTCCGTATGTGCCCGGGACGGCCGGCGACCCGGCGTTCCTGGCGGCGGGGCTGCTGTTCGCGGGCGGGCAGAGCGAGTTCACGGCGCAGGCCGCGTACGACTGGCTCGTTGTGGCTGAGCCTTCCTCCTGATCGCTCGACATTGGTGGGGCAGGGCCCTGTCGAGAGGGGGTCGGTCACGAGATATCTTGATGTCGAGCAATGTTGCAGACGTGGAGCGGAGCACCCGGTGACTGACTCGACCATCATCTATACGCACACCGACGAGGCCCCGGCCCTGGCGACGTATTCGTTCTTGCCTGTGGTCAAGGCGTACGCCTCGACGGCCGGGGTCACTGTGGAAAGCCGTGACATCTCCCTGGCGGGGCGGATCATCTCCAGCTTCCCGGAGCGCCTCGAGGAGAGCCGGCGCGTCGACGACGCGCTCGCCGAGCTCGGTGAGCTGGCCAAGACCCCCGGTGCGAACATCATCAAGCTGCCGAACATCTCGGCTTCGATTCCGCAGCTGAAGGCGGCGATCGCCGAGCTGCAGGAGCAGGGCTACGCACTGCCCGACTACCCGGACGACCCGAAGACCGACGAGGACAAGGACGTCCGCGCGCGGTACGACAAGGTCAAGGGCAGCGCCGTCAACCCCGTGCTGCGCGAGGGCAACTCCGACCGCCGCGCCCCGGCGTCGGTCAAGAACTACGCCAAGGCGCACCCGCACCGGATGGGCGCGTGGACGGCCGACTCGAAGACGAACGTCGCGACCATGGGCGCCGACGACTTCCGCTCCACCGAGAAGTCCGCGGTCATCGCCGAGGACGGCTCGCTTCGCATCGAGCTGGCGGGGGACGACGGCAGCACCACCGTGCTGCGTGAGTCGGTGCCCGTACTGGCGGGCGAGGTCGTGGACGCGTCCGTGATGCGCGTGGCGGCGCTGCGCGAGTTCTTCACGGCGCAGATCGCCCGCGCCAAGGCCGAGGGCGTGCTGTTCTCGGTGCACCTGAAGGCCACGATGATGAAGGTCTCCGACCCGATCATCTTCGGCCACGTGGTACGCGCCTTCTTCCCGAAGACGTTCGCCGAGTACGGCGAGACGCTCGCCGCGGCCGGCCTGACCCCGAACGACGGTCTCGGCGGCATCCTCAAGGGCCTGGAGTCGCTGCCCGAGGGCGTGAAGATCAAGGCCTCCTTCGAGGCCGAGCTCGCCGAGGGGCCCGAGCTGGCGATGGTCGACTCCGACCGCGGCATCACCAACCTGCACGTACCGAGCGATGTCATCGTCGACGCCTCCATGCCGGCCATGATCCGCACCTCCGGTCACATGTGGGGCCCCGCCGGCGAGGAGGCCGACACCCTCGCGGTGCTCCCGGACAGCAGCTACTCCGGCGTCTACCAGGTCGTCATCGACGACTGCCGCGCCAACGGCGCCTTCGACCCCTCCACGATGGGCTCGGTCCCGAACGTCGGTCTGATGGCGCAGAAGGCCGAGGAGTACGGCAGCCACGACAAGACCTTCGAGATCCCCGTCACGGGCACGGTCCGCGTCGTCGACAGCAACGGAAACGCCGTCCTCGAGCAGGTGGTCGGCGCCGGTGACATCTTCCGCATGTGCCAGGCCAAGGACGCGCCGATCCGGGACTGGGTCAAGCTCGCCGTCACGCGCGCCCGAGCGACCGGCGTGCCGGCCGTGTTCTGGCTCGACGAAGGCCGCGCCCACGACGCGCAGCTGATCGCCAAGGTCAGGACGTACCTCGCGGACCACGACACCGATGGCCTGCAGATCGAGATCATGCCGCCGGTCGAGGCGACCGCGTTCTCCCTGGAGCGCATCCGCCGCGGCGAGGACACGATCTCCGTCACCGGCAACGTCCTGCGTGACTACCTGACCGACCTGTTCCCGATCCTGGAGCTCGGCACGAGCGCCAAGATGCTCTCGGTCGTCCCGCTCATGAACGGCGGCGGGCTCTTCGAGACCGGCGCCGGTGGCTCCGCCCCGAAGCACGTCCAGCAGCTGGTCAAGGAGAACTACCTGCGCTGGGACAGCCTGGGCGAGTTCTTCGCGCTCGCGGCCAGCTTCGAGCACCTGGCGCAGACCACGGGCAACGCGCGCGCCCAGGTGCTCGCCGACACCCTCGACCGCGCGACCGCGACCTTCCTGAACGAGGACAAGTCGCCGACCCGCCGCGTCGGCGGCATCGACAACCGCGGCAGCCACTTCTACCTGGCGCTCTACTGGGCGCAGGAGCTGGCGAAGCAGACCGACGACGTGCAGCTCGCCGAGGCGTTCGCCGCGCTCGCCAAGACACTGACCGAGCAGGAGCGGACCATCGTCGACGAGCTGCTCGCGGTGCAGGGCTCGCCGGCCGACATCGGCGGCTACTACCTGCCCGACGCGTTCAAGGCCGCGGCAGTCATGCGTCCTTCGGCGGCGTTCACGCAGGCGCTGGCGATCCTCGGCTGACGTCCGCACCTCGTTCCGCCCCGGTTGGCACTGCGTCCGGCCGGGGCGGTTCTGTGTTCCCCGGCAAGATCCAAAAGACACTCACCAGGGCGTGCCAGGGCACGCGAGCCCGGCACGATCGGCCGGACAGGACCTATGCGCCCACCGCCTCGCGAGCGCCACCGCGTTCCGGGCCCGCGCCGGCTTGCCTCGATGACGTCCAGAGCACGTGCGCGTACACCTGATGGCCGGAGCCTCAAGTCGGCCTACCGTAAGCAGTGTTGCTCATCAGCGCGATGACACCTCCCGTGACGGGGGGCCGTTCCCAGGGCGATCTCCATCAGCACCGGCCGGCGACTCCCGTGCCCTGAGACCAGTCGGCCCCGAGCGGACCTCACGAGAACCGACCCTGCCATTCCGCGCGTCCTGATCTGCGGTGCCATCAGTCACCTACGAGGCGGGAGGGGCCGTGGAGCAGGCAAGGACAGCGCTCGCCGAGCGAATAGCCGAGCGGAGAAGGGGAGTCGGTGACCCTCGTGCGCTGGTCGGTGAGATGCGGCGCTCGGTCCTTCTGGTGCCGACGGCCGGCGGAGGTCTCTGGTCGGCGCGTTCGGGCGGGGTGCGGTGGATCTGCGGGTTCACCGACGAGGCCGCACTGGCCCGGTTCGCCCTGCTTCACCCGTCCGGAGATCAGCCCATGGACTACGCGGCGCTGCTGGGCGCGCGCATCGTCGACGAGGTCGTGCCGTCCCTGGACGAGCCCGCCGGCCTCGCCGTCGACATCGCCACCGAGGACGGGTCGATGTTCTTCCCGCCGGTCGTCGGCATCGTTCCGGACGGCGTCGCCGTCGACTCCGGTGAGGCAGGGGGGCGCGGCCATGGGCGGTGACGGGGCGGATCTGAACTTCGACAAGGCGTCTGTCGCGAAGTTCACGCAGGGCGTGGGCGCGACCATCGACCAGCTCGGTGAACTCGGCGGCGCCACGGGTTCGGTGATGGGCAAGGGCTTCTCGGGGCTGTCGATGACCGGGATGGAGGCCGGGCACCACGGCCTCTCGGTCGACTTCGAGGACTTCTGCGAGCGCTGGGAGTGGGGTGTGCGCGCCTTGGTGAGCGACGCCGGCGCGATCGCGAACCGCCTCGGCCTGGCGGCGGGCACCCAGTGGGAGCACGACCAGTACGTCGAGGGCGCACTCAAGGTGGGCGTCAACTCCGTGATGGGCGGCAGCCCGCACGCCACCGAGGAGGAGATCACCCAGCAGGACTGGGGCGACGTGTTCACGCCGGACTACCTGAACCCGGACTGGAGCGCCGAGTCGTGGGATCAGGCCGGTCAGGAGATGGGGCAGACGTGGAAGGACACCGGCCGCACCGTCCTCACCGAGGGCCGGGGCGGCCGGCAGTCGGAGCTGCTCAACGACGCGCTCGGCATCTCCGACGACCAGTGGAACCAGGCGCTGGACGACACCTTCGGCCCGTCGCCGGAGGAGCGCGCCCAACAGGCGCAGCAGCAGGGTGAGTCCGGGGGGAACTGACCATGGGTATCGGCGACTTCATCAGTGACATCACGCCCGACTCGGTCGAGAACGTGGTCGAGGACGGCGTCGAGTGGGCCGGCAACCGGGTCGAGGACGCCGGGAACTGGACCGCCGACCGGCTGGACGAGGTCGGCTGGGAGTCCGGTGCGGACTGGGTGCGCGAGCAGTCCCGTTCGGTCGCCAACCGGATGGGCGCCGAGGTCGACGAGATGGACCTCGGACAGACCGAGGACAAGACCAAGCTGATCTACGGCAGCCCGGACGAGATCACCTCCACCGCCAAGAAACTCCGCGCCTTCCAGACGGCCTTCGACAACGCCGCCGAGGGCCTCAAGGGCCTCGACTCCTCCCAGCTCAAGGGCGAGGCGGCCGAGGCGCTGCGGGCCGCCGTGCGCAACCAGCCGCCCAAGTGGTTCACCGGAGCCGACGCCTGCGAGAAGGCGGCCGCCGCGCTGTGGGCGTTCGCCGGCACGGTCACCTGGGCGCAGGGACAGGCGCAGACGGCGATCGACAAGTGGAAGGAGGGCACCAAGGCCTCCACGGACGCCGCCGACGCGCACCGCAAGAAGGTCGACGACTTCAACAGCGCGGTCGACCGGTACAACGCCCAGCCCGCCGACAAGCGCGACCCGTCGACGCTTCCTCCCCGCCCCGCCGCGACGTTCGAGGACCCCGGCAAGAAGCTGCTGCAGGAGGCGCAGGACATCCTCGCCGAGGCCCGCAAGCAGCGGAACACGGCCGCGGAGACCGCGCGCACCGCGGTCCGCGCCGCGCGTGACAAGGCCCCGGAGAAGCCCTCGTACGCCCAGCAGTTGGGCGACGGGCTCCAGGAACTGCAGATCATGGGAGACCACGTCGGCGGCGGCATCATCAAGGGCACCGCGGGGATCCTGAACTTCGTCCGCGCGGTCAACCCCCTGGACCCGTACAACATCACGCACCCGGCCGAGTACGCCACGTCGCTCAACAGCCTGGCCGCGGGACTGGTGGTCGCCGCCAACGACCCGATCGGCACCGGCCGTCAGATGGTCAGCGACTTCATGAAGGACCCGTACGAGGGCTTCGGCCGTCTGCTGCCCGACGCGGCGCTGACCGTGGCCACCGGCGGAGGCGGCGCCGCGGTGAAGGGCGTGCGCATCGCCGCGGACATGGCCGACGCCGCGAAGGCGCGCAGGCTGGTCGACGACTCCCCCGACGGCACCCACCGCACCCCGGACGGCGACCGCGACGCCGGCGGCGACCCGGTGGACCTCGCCACGGGCCGGATGTTCCTGCCCCAGACCGACGTCGAACTGCCCGGCATCCTGCCGCTGGTCTTCACCCGCCGCACCGAGTCCGGTTGCGCGGCCGGCCGCTTCCTGGGTCCCGCCTGGACGTCCACCGTCGACGAGCGTCTGGAGATCGACGCCGTCGGCGTCGTCCACGTCACCGCCGAAGGGCTCCTGGTCCCGTACCCGCACCCGGTCCCCGGCGCGCCCACCCGGCCGGAGACGGGCAGGGCCCGCACCCTGCTGGCCCGCGACGCCCACGGCGACTACACGGTCACCGACCCCGACAGCGGCCTGGTCTTCCACTTCACCGCTCCGTCCGGCAGCGAGCCGGGCGGCGACGGCGACGCCTGGCTGTCCGGGATCACCGAACGCAACGGCCACTCCGTCACCGTCGACCGCACCGAGGACGGCCTGCCGCTCGCCCTGGTCCACTCGGCGGGCCACCAGATGAAGCTGTCCGTCGCCGACGGCCTGGTCACCGCCCTGTCCCTGGCCGGCGCGGGCGAGGGCGGCACGGACCTGCCGCTGATGGGCTACGGCTACGAGGACGGCGACCTCACCACCGTCACCAAGCCGTCCGGCGCCACCACCACCTTCGTCTACGACGACCGCCGCCGCGTCATCGCCTGGATCGACTCCAACGGAAGCCGCTACGACTACGTCTACGACGACCGCGACCGCGTCGTGGCGGAGGGCGGCGAGGCGGGCCACGTCCAGATCACGCTGGCGTACACCGAACCCGACCCCGGGACGGGCCACCACACCACCACGATCACCACCCCCGACGGGCACGCGACCCGCCACGTGTACGGCCCCGGCTGCCGGCTCCTGGCCATCACCGACCCGCTCGGCCACACCACCCGGTTCACCCACGACCCGCGCGGCAACACCCTGTCCCGCACCGACCCGCTGGGCCTCACCACCGCCTTCTCGTACGACGAGGACGACCGGCTGATCGCCGCCGTCCGCCCCGACGGCAGCGAACTGCGCACCGTGCGCGGCCCGTTCGGCCTGCCGGTGGAGGTCTTCGGGCCGGACGGCACCCGCGTGGTCCATGAGTTCGACGAACGCGGCAACCGCACGGCGGTCACCGACCAGGCCGGCACCACCACCCGTTACACCTACGACCACGGCGGCCGGCTCACCTCGGTCACCGACGCCCTCGGGGCCACGACCCGCGTGGTGTGTGACGCGGCGGGTCTGCCCGTGGAGGTGACCGACCCGGCCGGCGCCGTCACCCGCACCGAGCGCGACGCCCTCGGCAGGCCGGTCCGCGTCACAGACCCGATGGGCGGCGTCACGCGCCTGGAGTGGGACGCGGACGGTCAGCTCGCACGCCGTACGGGCCCCGACGGCGCCACGGAGTCGTGGACCTACGACGGCGAGGGCAACCTGCTCACCCGCACCGACGCGTCCGGTGGCGTCTCCCGCTTCGAGTACACCCACTTCGACCTGCCGGTCGCCCGCACCCAGCCCGACGGCGCGCGCTACGAGTTCGAGCACGACGCCGAGCTGCGCCTCACCCGCGTGGTCAACCCGCAGGGGCTGACCTGGAGTTACGAGTACGACGCTGCGGGCGACATCGTCTCCGAGACCGACTTCGACGGCCGCACCCTCACCTACCGGGTGGACGCCGCGGGCCGGCTCGCGGCCCGCACCGACGCGCTCGGCGGGACCGTCGAGTTCGAGCGTGACCAGCTCGGCCGGGCCATCCTCAAGGACGTCGACGGCCGGGTGACGACCTACGCCTACGACAGGGCCGGTCGCCTGCTGGAGGCGTCCGGACCGGACGGCGAACTGCGGTACCAGTACGACCGTCGCGGTCTCACCAAGACGGAACTGGTCGACGGCCGCCCCATCATGTACGCGTACGACGTCCTGGGCCGCCGTACGCGCCGCACCACGCCCACGGGTCACGTCACCTCCTACGCCTACGGCGCCGACGGACAGGCCCATCGCCTCACCACCGGCGGCCATCGCGTCGACTTCACCCACGACGCCGCCGGACGCGAGCTGGCCCGCGTCTTCGGCGACGCGATCACCGTGACCACCGCCTGGGACGAGGCCGGACGGCTCTCCGAGCAGCACATCACCGCCGGGGGACGCGCCGTCAACAGCCGCGCCTACTCCTACCGCGTGGACGGTCACCTGACCTCCGTCGCGGACCGGCTGTCGGGCACCCGCACCTTCGATCTCGACCGCGCGGGCCGGGTCACCGCCGTCCACGCCCGGGGCTGGACGGAGCGGTACGCCTACGACGACGCCGGCAACCAGACCTCGGCGTCCTGGCCGTCCGGCCACCCCGGCAGCGAGGCCACCGGACCACGTGCCTACACCGGCACCACCATCACCCGAGCCGGAGGCGTGCGTTTCGAGCACGACGCCCTCGGCAGGGTCGTCCTGCGGCAGAAGACCCGCCTCTCCCGCAAGCCGGACACCTGGCGCTACGCGTGGGACACGGAGAACCGCCTCACCTCCGTGACCACCCCCGACGGGACCCGGTGGAGGTACCGCTACGACCCCCTGGGCCGCCGCACCGCGAAACAGCGCCTGGCAGCCGACGGCGAGACCGTGGTGGAGGAAGTCCGCTTCACCTGGGACGGCCTGACCCTGTGCGAACAGACCACCCACCAGCCGGACCAGCCGAACGCGATCGCCCTGACCTGGGACCACCGTGGCGTCGTTCCCCTGTCCCAGACCGAACGGATCCTCACGGCCGACGACCGCCAGGCGGAGATCGACCGCCGCTTCTTCGCCATCGCCACGGACCTGATCGGCACCCCCACCGAACTGATCGACGAGTCCGGCGACATCGCCTGGCGCAGCCGGAGCACGCTCTGGGGCACCACCGCCTGGGCCCGTGGCAGCAGCACCTACACCCCGCTGCGTTTCCCCGGCCAGTACTTCGACCCCGAGACCGGCCTCCACTACAACTACCTCCGGCACTACGACCCGGAGAGCGGCCGCTACACCTCCCCCGACCCCCTCGGCCTCGCTCCCGCACCGAACCCCGTCGCCTACGTGGACAACCCGTACACCGGGTGCGACCCGCTGGGCCTCATGCCCAAGTACACGAAGGAGGAGAAGGCACAGAAGGCCAGGGAGGATGCCCACAAGGCTCTGGACGAGGTCATCCAGAGGGCGCAGGACGGCAAGATGAAGAAGGCCGGCAACTACCACGCGGACGACCATGGCTTCACTGAGGACATGGTCATGGAGATCCTCAAGAAGCCGGACGCGGTGTACCACTCGACGGCGGGCAGCGGAAACCTGATCTTCCGTCAAGGTGAGGACATCGTGGTGGTCCGGGCTGACCGTCAGGGGGCAGGCAACGTCATCACGGCATACGGTTCGTCCGGCATCAAGGGTCCTTCCGGGGCCGAGGCGCTGGGCGGCTTGCCCACCGACCCCGGTAAGCCGATTACGCACGCAGACGTGGTGGAGGGCAGGATTCCGGCCAAGAACGGCTACATGGCTCCCGCAGAGCAGGTCAGATGAGGTGACGTTCACCATGAGAATCACCATCGACGACAACTGGACCGCGACGGCGACGGGCGATCCGCTGCACATCACCCCGCGCTTCGATTTTTGGGACTTTCGTGTGCGCATCGCGGAGTACGCGAACGTGGAGGAATGGCAGCGGTTCCTGCTGGACACGTTCGGCAGTGGGCCGTGGCTGTGGGACACGCCTGACGAGCTCCGGTTCGATCAGGGCCGCCTCGAACTGGTCGGCGCCGAGCTTCATTTGGCCGGAGAGGCCGCCGATGCCGAGGACTCCGCCCGCGTTCCCGCCACACCCCTCGTCCACCCGGGCGGCCTCCGCGCGGACGAGGCCCGGGACTTCCGCCTGGAGGTGACCACGGAGCTCTGCCGCGCCCCCGGAGACACAGTGCTCACCTGCCTGCGCGACCTCGACGTCCTCGACGAGCCTCTGGAGGCCCGCATCGGCATCGCCCCCGACGTGGCGCTCCTGGTCCAGCACGGAACCGTCGTCGGCTGGAGCCTCACCGATCCCGCGCGGTACCTGACCACCGGCTTCGCCGCCCCCGACCCGGCTCCCCCCGTCCCGGCCACCCGGCTCCTGCTCACCGAATGCCTGGACCTCATCACCACGCCTCTGCTCGACGAGGTGAGGCGCCGGGAACCGGCCGCCCTGGCCAGCCTCCGGGCACTCGAGCACAGCCTGCGCAACCAGCGCGAGGACCGGCACCGAATCGACGCCCTGACCGTGAAGATCGCCGACTTGGTGGAGGACTACGCCGGCCGGCCGGCCGAGCGGAAGCCGTGAATGGGATCGCACCGCATGCCTGACACCCGACGCCTGACGCCTGGTCAGGGCTTCCGTCGGAGCCGTGCCGAAAGGTGGTGCTGCAGGGGCTGACCGACCGCCGCGAGGTCATGGACGAAGTCGAGCGTCTCCTCGTCCGTCACGGTGTAGCGGCGGCGGGTGGCGTTCACCTCCTTGGCCGTGGGCGTGAGCGCCACCTAGTGGCTGCTGAGCTCGACCGTGCCGGCGACGGCACTGCCGACCAGGATCTCCGCGATTCCGGTGGGCTGGGTGATCAACGCCTCCACCCGTCCATCGGGTTGGAGCCGCCACCAGCCGCTCTCCCGGGCCGACGGCCGCAGCGGGGTACCGTCCGCGTCGAGCAGCCAGGCGCGCGCCTCGTAGTGGAGGAACGGCCGCCCGTCGTGGCTGAAGGTGACCTCCTGCGCGTACGTGAACTCCTCGTCGAGCGTCGGATATCCGCCCCGGCCGCGGCCGGTCCAGGTACCCAACAACCCGGTCACCGGCGCGAGCAGTGCGTGCGGTGCGGGTGCGTCGTCCGGTCGCAGGGCGTCGGGATACGGGGGCTTCTGGGCGGGGTCGGACATGAGGTGCGCTCCTGGGTCGAGGCCGGTGCCGGACGGCAGCTTAGGCCGACGCTCCGACCGGCCGGGCGTAGGCTTCGCTCAGCATGAACGCGGCGCGGGGGGCGGAGTACATGACGGCTGAGCCGGCACACAGGTGGGGGTCGACCCTCGATTCGGTCGTGGTGTACGCGCAGGGCGCGGTCTGCCGCCGCCTGGCGCGGGGCAGTGTGCCGCCCGACGGCCGGGTACGGGTGACGGGACTGCCCCGCTCGCTGGACCCGGTTTCGCTGCGGGCCCGTGTCCTGGGCACCCCCGGAGTGCGCGTCACCGAGGCCCGCGTGGAAGTCGAGGCGAAGCCCCTCGCGACGGGGGCGCCCGACGAGTTGCGGCGCGAGTTCGAGCGGTTGCGCGACGCGTACGCGGCGGCCGAGGGACGCCGGGACCGGCAGCTGAGTCTGATCGAGGAGGTCAGCGCTCTCCACCCGGTCCCGCCTGCCCGCAAGCGCGAGGACCCGCACCGCCGCACCCCGGTCGACGCATGGCTGGAGCTCGCCGGCTTCGTCGACGAGCGGCTGACGGGACTGCACACCCGCCTCGTCGAGCTGGAAGAGGCGCTGCGCAGCGTCGAGCACGAACTCACCGTCGCCGCCGACAGGCTCGCCCGCACCTCGACCGACGCACCGCCGGCGCACGTGGAGACCACGGTCTGCGCGGTCCTGACCCTCGACGGCACCGGTGACGCCGAGGTGGAGCTGGAGCTGGAATACGGGGTGCCGGGCGCCGTCTGGGTGCCGACCTACCGTCTCACTCACCGTCAGGGCGACGGCAGCGGCCGTCTGGTGCTGCGCGCCTCGGTCGCCCAGCGGACCGGCGAGGACTGGACCAGCGTGCGCATCGCCCTGGCCACCGCAGATCTTCGGCGCCGCACCGACCTGCCGAAGCTCCGCTCGATCCGGATCGGACGCCGTCAGCCCGCCCCCGCGCCTTCCGGCTGGCGCGAGCCCCCGGCCGGGCTGGTCGACCTGTTCTCCGGGTACGAGGCGGCAGGCCCTGGCCCGGCCACCACCGCCGCACCCGCGGCTGTCGGGGCCGGTGCCGCCCCCGGTCCCGTCCCGCCACCGCCAACGCCGCCCGCACCGCAGGGCTACGGCGCTCCCCCGGGCGCTCTCCCGGTGCCCGGCGGTGCGTACGGCGCTCCCCCGGAGGACTTCCGCAGCGCGATGCCCGCCCCCGCGCAGCCGGTTGGGGCGCGACCCGGCGCCAGGTCGCGTACCGGCGGCAGGTCCTTCGCAGGTGCCCCCGCCGCCATGGCGCCCGCGGCTCCTGGCCGGGCTGCGCCGCCACCCCCTCCGGCACCGGCGGCCGGTCCCCCGCAGCCGAGCGGCGCCGAACTCGACTACGCCGCCCTCGTCCTGTGCGGCCCCGACGAGCAGGCCAGTCGCAGAGGCCGGCTGTTCCCCGGCTCTCCCTTCGACCCGTTGGCGGCCGAGTACCGCCGCCGCGCCGAAGCGGTGGCCGCGCTGCCGCTGCCCGGACAGGCCGTGCGGCCCCGCGAATCGGCGGGTTCCTTCGACCACCGCTTCGATGCCACCGCCCGCGCCGACATTCCGTCGGACGGCACCTGGCACACCGTCACCGTCGGCGAGATCCCGGTCGGCCTGCGTACCGAGTACCTCTGCGTGCCGTCCGTGGAGCAGACCGTGTACGCGACGTTGGTGCTCTCCAACGCCACCGACCAGGCACTGCTGGCCGGCCCGGTGGAGGTCACCGTCGACGACGACTTCCTGCTGACCGCCGCACTGCCCACGCTCGCCCCCGGCGGTGTCCGCCAGGTGGGGCTCGGACCGGCCGAGGGCATCCGGGTCACCCGCCGTACGAACCTGCACGAGTCGACCTCGGGCCTGCGCAACAACACCACCGTGCTCGACCACCGCGTCCACGTGGAACTGGCCAACCGGCTCGCGAGGCCCGTCACGGTCGAAGTCCGCGAGCGGGTGCCGGTCACCTCCGAACCGGACGTCCGGATCGAGGAACGGGCCGACTGGACGGCACCCGACGAAGGCACGGGGCCCGATCGCCATGCCCCGGGCACCCGCGTCTGGCGACTGGACCTGCCCGCAGGCTGCACTGCCGCCCTCGACGGCGGCTACGAGATCCGCATCCCGACCGGCAAGGCCCTGGTCGGCGGCAACCGCAGGAGCTGACACACGCCATGTCCACGGCCCCGAAGACGATCGCCCTCCCCATCACCGCCGTCACGTGCCTTGAGGATCGCGCCCACATCGAGCGCGCCGTCGTGCTCGACCTGGAGGCCGGGGTCCAGCGGCTGCGTCTCGGGCCGGTCAGTGCGCTGGCCGTCGACCGGACCCTCCATGCCGAGCTGACCGCCGATCGCCCCGCGACCGTGCTCGACGTGCGGATCGTCCGCAGCTGGACGCCGCGCGGGCCGCTGCCGTCCACCGACGACGACTCCGCCCTGCGCCACCGCGTACACGCCCTCGAAGAGGAGCGGCTGGCCCTGGGGCAGCGACGCGACCGGCTGCATGCCCGCATTGACCTGCTCGGCCGCCTCGCCGTCGATCTGCTGCGGGAGATCGGCGAAGGCGCCGGCTCCGGGGAGGCCGAACGGCCGCGCTGGGCCCTCGAACTGGACCGGGTGGACGACGAGCGCGACGCGCACGGCGAGCAACTCCGCACCGTGGAGGCCCGGCTGGCCGCCCTCGCCGCCGAACTCGGGGAAGCCCAGCGTGCCATGCACCTCTCCGAGGAGGAGCCCGCCGAGCTGGTCGGCCATATCGAGTTGACCGTGGAGGCCGCGGTCGCCGGGCCGGTCGGGCTGCGCCTGAGCCACCTCACCCCGTGTGCACTGTGGCGACCCGCCTACCGCGCCGTGCTCGACGGGGACTCCCTGACACTGGAGACCGACGCGATGGTCTGGCAGCGCACCGGTGAGGACTGGTCGGACGTACGGCTGACATTGTCGACGGCCCGCTCGGCGCTGGCCGCCGATCCGCCACGGCTGGGCGAGGACCGGCTGACGCTCAAGGACCGCTCCGCAGCGGAGCGCCGCACGGTCGACGTCGAGCTGCGCGAGGAGGAGATCGGGGACCTCGGCCCGGCCCCGGTGCTCGGCCTGCCGGGGGTGGACGACGGCGGCGAGGTGCGGGTGTTGAGATCCTCCGCGCCGGTCTCGGTGCCCGGTGACGGCCGCGCCCACCGGGTGCCGCTCTCCGCGTTCACCACGGCCGTGCGAAGTGAGTACGCCTGCTCACCCGAGGCGTCGCCGCTGGTCACCCAGGTGGTGCGGTTCGACAACCTGTCCGGCCACGCGCTGCTCGCCGGGCCTGTGGATCTGGTCCGCGGCAGCGGATTCAGCGGCCGTGGCACGCTGGACTTCACCGCCCCCGGCGCCCCCGTTGAGCTGGCCTTCGGCAGCTGCGACGATTCCAGGGTGGTCCGGCATGCCGAGGAGTCCCGCGACTCCGCCGGAATCACCCAGCGGACCGTGGTCACCCGCACGGTCCGGCTGCACCTGTCCCGGTTCTCCGCCCCCGGGGAGCACGGCGAGCGGGTGGTCGTCCTTCGGGAGCGGATCCCGGTCTCCGAGGTCTCGGCGGTGGAGATACGCCTGCACAAGGATTCATGCTCCCCGGCGCCCGACGTGGTCGACGCCGAGGGCATCGCCCGGTGGAGTGTCACCCTCCCGCCCGGCTGCCGCCGCACGGTCACCCTCGTCTACGAGCTGTCGGCGAGCGCCAAAGTCACCGGGCTCTGAGCTCGGTGGGCCGCTGCACGCCTGCTCGTTCACCTCGCGTGTCTTCGGGTCCTGGAGCTCGGCCAGCTCGGCCATCACCTCGGCCACCATCGTCTCGGCCACCTCAGCCTCCTGTCCATCACATGCGAGATTCAGCCTACGAGGGGTTGCCCCCTTCCCGGGAGCGGGAGCGGTCGATCGACGGGCGAGTGTCAGTGTCCGGTGCCACGCTAAGGACGTCACACGATCTGCGAAAGGGCAATCGCCATGATCACCACTGACTTCGCCCCCGGCTCCCCCTGCTGGCTCGACCTCGGCGCCCCCGACGTCCGTGCCGCCGCGGCCTTCTACGGCGCCGTGCTCGGGTGGGACTACGAGTCCATGGGTGAGGGGGAGGACATGGAAGGCGGGATGTTCCGGAAGGACGGCAAGATCGTCGCCGGGCTCGGCAAGCTCACCGAGGAGGGAGCACGCTCGGCCTGGATGATCTACTACAACGTCACCGACGCGGACGCCACGTCCCAGGCCGTCGAGAGCGCCGGCGGCACGGTGCGGGTGCCGCCGATGGACCTCGACGAGTGGGGCAGGATGGCGCAGTACAGCGACCCTCTGGGGGGCCAGTTCGCCGTCTGGCAGCCCGGGACGAACAAGGGCGTCGATCTGGTGGACGAGCCGGGCTCGCTGTCCTGGACGGAGCTGTACACGAGCGATGCCTCGGCCGCGAAGGAGTTCTACGGCGGCGTCTTCGGCTGGCAGTTCAGTGACATGGAGCTGCCGGGCGGCGGGGGCACGTACTCCCTCATCACCCCCGCCGAAAAGCAGCCCGAGGAGCGCATGCACGGCGGCCTGATGGAACTTCCCAAGGAGAACCTCGCCCTGGCGAACGGACGGCCGTACTGGCACCCGGTCTTCAACGTCACCGACTGCGACGCCGCGGTCGCCAAGGTCACCGAGAACGGTGGCAGCGTGCAGATGGGGCCGGAGGATGCCGAGGGCGTCGGTCGGCTGGCCGTCTGCCTCGACCCGTCGAACGCCGACTTCGTGGTGCTGACCCCCACCCCGAGCTAGGACCTGTCCGGCCGATCACGTGGCTGATCCGTGCCCAGGTCGTTGATACGGCCATGGGGACGGGCTGATGTTTGCGCGCCTACGGGGCAGCGGCACGGACCACGGCCTCTCGGGATGCCGGGTACGGTCGCGCTCGCGACCGCTGTCTCAGTAACGGTTACGAACTGCCAGAGTCGGGCAGTTCGGCGGGCAGTGCGTCGTGTTCCTGCTCGACGGCGGGCTCGCCGGAGGAGGGGAGCAGTTGCGGGATGCCGTCGACGATCGGATAGCGGCGGCGCAGGCGCGGATTGTAAAGAGCGCCCCTGATCTCGTCGAGGATCAGCGGACCCTTGTCGAGCGGGCAGGCGAGGATCTTCAGCAACGGGTTGTCAGGCTTCATGGCCGGGTTCCTTCGGAGGTGGAGGTGTCCGCGTCGTGTCGCGGCATGGTGAGCAGGACCGTTAGGGCCAACGCGGTGCCGCCGAGGCGCAGCAGCAGCCGCAGCGGGTCCTCGGGCAGTGGCTCGTCGAACGCGATCGTGCCACTGACGATGGTGAACACGCAGGTCACCGTCGAGCAGACCGGGACGATCAGCGACGCGCGGCAGCGCTGCAGGGCGGTCTGGGACAGCACCAGTCCGCTGATCCCGGTGAACAGCAGAAGGTACGGGTAGGGGGAGGCGAGCAGGGCCGGCACGGAGCCTTGGAGGTCCGAGGTGTCCAGGTGCCCGGAGATGCCCTTGATGGCGAGCGAGCTGACCCCGTAAAGCAGACCGACCGCCACCGCGTAGGCCACTCCGGTGGTCGGCTGCCGGTGACGCCGGCCGGCTCGCCGTTCCGCGGCCGCGTACAGCAGCAGTCCGGCCGCGAGTGTCGGCACGCAAAGTGCCAGCAGGAGACCTGAGGGCGCGCTGCGGCTGACCTCCTCGCTGCTCTCGTACAGCGAGGACACCACCATGACCAGCGCCAGCCCGGTGACGGCCACCGCGCGCTGTTCACGGCCGGAGGGGCGCTCACCGAGCACCACCGACGAGAGCACCAGCAGGAGGACCAGCCCGGACAGGAACAGACCCTGGGCGGCGGCGATCGGCAGTGTGCGGTAGACGGCCAGTTGGGCGGCGAACCCCAGGGCGAGCGCCGTGGCCCCGCAGATCCACAAGGGCCTGCCGGCCAGCAGGAGCAGGGCCCGGCCCGGCCGTGCGGCACTCAGCGGCGGCATGCCGGCCAGAGCCCGCTTCTCCAGGACGAAGCCGGTGCTGTACAGGACGTTCGCCGCCAGCGCGGCCGCCACTCCCCACACCACGGGCTACACCTTCCTCGCGTGCACCAGGAGGATGGAGGCGAGGGACGGCAGCCGGCAGGCCAAGCGGTCCAGCGGGCGGAGCGGGCGCGGTACTCCGTGGAACGGCGCACCGGCGACCGTCACCACCTCGAACCCGCACGCCGCCACGAACTGGCGCAGCGCGCGTGCCGTGTACAGGCGCAGATGGCCGACCACCTGACTGCCCGGTCTGCCGTGGATGTGGCGCAGACTCACCTCGGAGAACACCGGCTGGACTCCGGCGAGCAGCAGCCCGCGGTTGTACCAGGCGGCGAGGTTGGGCGTGGAGAGCATCAGATGTCCCCCGGGTCGCAGCACCCGGTGCAGTTCGTCGAGGGCGCTGTCGGGGTCGACGAGGTGCTCGACGACCTCGCTGAAGAGCACGGCGTCGGCGCTGCCGGAGGCGAACGGCAGCCCACCGCCGGTCAACTCGCCGCGGACGACCTGGCTCAGGCGCGGCGCCGCCCGGCGCAGCGCGCCCTGCGACCAGTCGACTCCCACGATGCGGTGCCCGTTCAGTTCGCCGGCGGCGGTCGCGGCCGCCGAGCCGTCGCCGCAGCCCACGTCGAGCACGGTCGCTGCCGGGCGGCCGGGCCCGACGGGCCCGAGGGCCTCGGCCAGCATCCGGGCTTGGCGCAGAGTACGGGCATCGCCGGAGGCGACGGGGACGGTGGGGTCCTCGTAGAAATCCCGCAGCCCGGGAACGGGCCGGGCCGGCGCAGGTACCGCCGCCTCCGGCGATTTCATGGCGGCGGAGCAGTGGGGTGAGGGGTTCATGACGGCCTCTCATGGTTCTGCCGGGCGGAGAGGGCTCCACCCGGTGTCGGGTCCGGACACGGTGCGTCGCGGTCGTGCGACCCGCCGGGTCGGCGAGCCTTCCCCCGAGCTCCGGGCGCCTCTGCGTTCGGAGCGGTGGCGTCGAGAGTGGTGGCGTCCGCCTCCGGTACGTCGGCCTCCGGTACGTCGGCTTCCGGTACGTCGGCTTCCGGTACGTCGGCTTCCGGCCCAGAACCCCCAGCGTTCGATCCGGGCCGGGTGACCTGTGACGTTGCCGAAAGCGCCTGCTCGAACAAGCCGGCCAGGTACGCGCCCGACGCGTCACCGAGCAGCGCCCGCGACCAGCGCAGAGTCACATGCAGTCGCCCGCCGGTGGAAGCCGCCGCCACGCTCAGCCCGCGCGGCATCCGCGCCGGTGCGGAGAACCACACGGCGTTCGCCCGGCCGGCGTCACCGAAGTCCAGCGCGTACGGAATGCGTCCGACATTGGTGACCAGCACCGTCGATGTCCAGGGCGCCGCCGCCCGCCGCGCGCCACGGGTGAGCCTGCCCCGGATCCCGACCGGCAGAAGCGGCGCAGTCAACAGGCCCGTCCCGGGCCCCAGCGGCGCACCGTGGGCCGACTTGAGCGCGCGGGTGCGCCGAGCGGTGGCGCGCAGCAACCGGGTCACGGCCGCCAGGTCCGGCCGCTCACCGAGCAGCAGGTCCGGGTCGCGCGGGTCCTCGGAGGTCATGGCCACCTCGACGAGCCGGGTTCCGTTCCCCATCGGCATCCCTCTGCCGCGCGGACGGTCGTCGACGGGCATGGTGATCCGCACCGGACCGGCCGGCCGGCCCTGCGAGACGTTCCAGCGGCCCACCATCAGTGACGCGGCGACCAGCAGTTGGTCGTTGACGGTCCACGGCGCGAGCCCGCCGGTCCGACCCACACGCGGCGGAACGGGCAGTTCCGCCTGCAGCATGCCGTTACCCGCGGCGCGGGCGCGCACCGGCTCGGGGCGGGAGTCCGGCGCGACTCGCACGGGCCGCGCGCACACCGCACGGCCCGTGCCGCCGGTCGCGGCCGGGGCCGGCCCCGAGGGGTCCGGCCGAACCGGCCCGGGGACGGGGAGAGCGGCCGAGCCGCCGTACTGTTCCGCGGTCGTGGCGAGCACCCGCAGCCCGGACCCTGCGTCGAGGGCCGTGTGATGCATCGTCAGCAGCAGCACGGTCCGGGTCGCCCCCGGCACGCCCGCCTCCGGCGGCTCACCGGCGACCGTTCCCCCGCCCACCTCGATGACTTCCAGGCGCATCGGCGGCGACAGGGCCAGTGACGGGCATTCCGTCAGGGCCCGCGCGCGGGCGCGGCCCAACGCGTCGGGTCCCGGCCGCGCGAAGCTCACCGGGTCGCTGTCCGGTTCGCCGGTCAGCTCCCACGCGAAGGACTGCCGGTGCCGGCGGCCGGGCACTTCCCGCATCAGCACCCGGGGGTGCGTCAGCAGCGCCCGCCGGAACGCGGTCCGCAACCGTGCCGGGTCCAGCCGTCCGGGCAGATGGACCTCGATGTGTACGGTCTCCGGCTCGTCGTCACTGAGGCAGTGCCGCGACACCTCATCGATGGGCCGAAAGGGAATCCGGACCCCGCCGGGAGGGGTTGAGGTCCCCCACCCGGCGGCGGTCCGCGACGAGGTCATGACGGGCCACCGCGTCCTGGATGCCGAGGGAGCGGCTCGGGCCAGTCCCCGGCGTCCGTGCTTCCCTGCTGGGCCGTGACCATCGGTCCGGCTTCCGGCGCGTCGGCACCGCCATCGTCTTCCCGACCGGCGGCCGCGGACGCCGGGGTTACCGCCGTCACCAAGGCGGCGGACAGGGCCACCAGTGCCAGTACCTGGGCGAAGGCGCTGAACGCGCCTTGCCCGGCGGCGGCCGGCTCCCCGGCTCCGGCGGCCGCGACGATGCCCGCTCCGGCCATCGCCACCGCGGCCGTCGGGACCAGAACGGCCGGCCGGAACCGGGCCGCCACGGCGAGTACGGGCACCACCAGGGCCAGCGGACCCGCCGCCACCGCGACGACGGCGGTCAGCGCCAGCGTCCCGAGCAGCATCCCGGGGGCCGCCGGTTCGGGCAGCTCCTCGTCGGTTCCGCCGGCGTTGCGCCTGCGGCCCACGAAGGCCAGTGCGGCCAGCGCGGCGAGCGCGATCACACCGCCGATCAGGGCGGCCCGGTACGGCCTGGAGGGCTCGAACTCCAGCTTCACCGTGCCGGACGCCCCGGCCGGGACCACCCAGGCCTGCTGCCAGCCGTCGAGCCGCACCGACTCCAGCTCCGTGCCGTCCAGGGTGGCCTTCCAGCCGTCGTTGGCGTTCTCGTAGGTCTGCAGGTACGTGGCCTCGTCGGAGCCGACCGACACCGACACGGTCCGGCTGTCGTCGGTCCACTTGGTGACGGTGGCCTCGCGGCCCCCCGCTCCCGCGATCTCCTGCGGGGTGCCCTGGGTCAGCGTGACGTCGCTGATCGCCAGCGGACCCGCGTCACCCGCCTCCACCTCGTGCTTTCCGGCCGGAAGGTCCAGGGTGCCGTCCTTTTCGTCTCCCGCACAGAGTGCGACGGTGACGGGACGCCGCTCGGTGAGGTCCCGGACGGATCCGGAGGCCTTCGTCTTGTGCAGGACGCCGCCGACGGCAAGGTCCGGGCCCTCACCGCACGGCAGCGAGAAGCGCGCGGACGGCTTCGGAGGCGGCACCCGCAGGTCGGCCAGCGCGGGAACGTGGACCTCACTGAGCCCGACCGGCAGCTGCAACTGCGCGTCCGCCACCGGATTGTGGACGGTGAGCGGGGCGACCCTGCTGACGGTGATGTCGAGCCGGTTCGTCTCGATCTCCGGGAAGCGCACCCGCCCGTTCTCGTCCACATCAGCCGTCGCGGCGCCGTGCGGCGAGCTGATCAGCACCTGCTCGGGCCGGGTGGACACCCCGCCCGCCGACGCCAGGATGATCTCGTCGACCTTCTCCTTCTTGGGCCAGCTCAGGTGGACGACCGGCCGGTCGCCCGCGATCCAGGCGGTCGTCAGATCACCGTCGACCAGGTTGCGGGCGCTGAGTGACATGCCGTTGCGGCTGGTGGAGTCCGCGGAGGCCGTCACCCGGTTCTTCGATCCCGGAGCCGAACGGTCCAGCAGTTCGTCCAACGGGCCGCCGGGCACGGCGACGGCTCGCGCCGACACCTTGTACTCGCCCGCTTCCTGGGTGCTGAACTGCCGGTGCAGTCCCACCTCGGCCGATACGGGCGACAAGCCGCCCGCGTCCGTGCCGCGGTGCAGGGAGTACACGGTCGCCGCCGCGTCGGTGCGCTTGGCGTCGGCGGGCAGCGCCAGCATGCGCGTCACCTGCACATCCGGGATCGACACCTCGGAGAAGCCGGCCCCGGACAGGCCCGGCCGCGCCTGCTGCGCGGCAAGGACGGTGATCTTCATCCAGGAGGCCTCGCCGACAGGCGCCTTGACGGTCTGCGGCCGGCCGTTCGTCTGCAGCGGGCTTTCGGCCGAACCGCGGTCGGTCTCGATCCGCACCCGCGTGGGCGCAGCGCGCATGCTGTCGCCCGGGAGGGGCGTCAGCTGGATGGAGGCCGGGATGTCGGTCGGCCCGGAGAAGTCCACCTTGAGCCACTGACCGGCCGGCTTGCCCGGGCTGCCCTCGGCCCACGCGGTGTCCGGGTTGCCGTCGAAGGCGTTCACCGGGTCGTACTGCGGCAGGTGGAACAGCCAGTTGCCACTGCTGGAGGCCGTCACGGACGTCGCGCCGCGCAGGTCGGCCGTCGTCTGGTGATCGGTGCCCTCCGACGGCAGGATCTGCTTGGGCTTCTCGCCCGCGTTCTGCAGGCTGCCGGAGTGATTGAGCTCGTCCGGGGTGTACGTGTACGAGGTGTTGTTGTTGACCAGGCCGAACCGGGTGTCGGCTCGGCGCAGCCCGTCCGCGACGGCCTTCACCGGTGCGGTGACGCCCTTGGGAAGACTGTCCCCGGCCAGTACGGCCGGCCGGTCGGCCATCGAGGGATCGGCCGACAGCTGGAGCAGCGCCTCGGGTCCGCCACTGACCACGGCCGTGTCGGCCGTGGCCGACACACCGACCCGCTCGGGACGCCTGTCGCGGTCCTGCGGCTGATAGATCTCCACGGACTGGAGCCGCGGATACAGCCCCTGCACCTGCAGCGGGGTGTCGGCGGCGATGCGCCCGCCGGTCACGAGCGGGCCGAACCCGGCGACCTTGCTGTAGCCGGACGATTCCAAGGTCCGTTTCACCGTCTGCGGCGGGACATAACCGATCTGGTCGGGGTCGAGGTCATTACGCACGACCACTTCGTGCATGCCGGCCCGTGCCAGGTACGCCTGAAGACCCGGAACCTCGGTGCCGGACAGCAGCGCCTGCTCGACGGCGTCCGTCACACGGCGTGAACCGGGTGTACCGAAGGGGACGAAGTCACGCTGTGCCCAGGGCGTTTCGGCCAGCACGTCGAACGGCTGGTCGATGGGGGAACCCCAGGTGTAGATGCCGTGCGCCGTCGCCGGTACGACCATGGCCCGGCTGTTCGGGGCGTTGTCCTTGAGCCAGCCGGCAGCCTTCTCCCAGTGGGTGGGCAGCTTGGTGAAGGCGCCGGGCTGCAGGATCGAGCCATTGAGGTAGGGCAGGGCCAGGCCAGGCAGTACCAGCACCGCCACCACCGCGGGTGCCCAGCGGCGACCGGGAAGTGCGCGAGGACTGCTGCTCACGGAGAACACAGCCGTCAGGTGGGCCAGACCGAGGGCGAGCGCGAGGGCCAGTCCCGGCTGGAACTTGTAGATGTTACGGAAGGGCTTCAGCGACCCGTTCAACCACTCCTGCACGACACCGTGGAACGGACCGCCGAAGGCGCCGCCGTACCCGGCCAGCGTGATCAGGACGACGGCCAGGACGGTCAGCAGCAGCCAGCGGCGCTCCGGCAGGTCCCGGCGGGCCAGACCCGCCAGCCCCAGTGCCGCGGCGAACGCCGAACCCAGGACGGTGATGACGGAGGCCGCGACGGTCCAGCCGGCCGGCAGCCATGCCTCACCGAAGTTGAGATACGCCACCCAGTTGCCGGCGCCGCGCAGCAGCTCGGTCGCGGACATGGTGGCGGTGGTGGTGTCGGCCTGCTCGACGTACGGCATGAAGTTCTCGCCGTGGATGCCGAGCAGGAGCAGCGGCACCACCCACCACACGGTGGCCAGCGCGACGCCCGGTATCCACCAGCCCAGCAGCGCGCGCCGACGCCGGCCGGCCGGGCGGCTGAGCAGGTACAGACCCACGGGCAGCAGCGAGGCCAGCGTCGAGGCGGCGTTCACGCCACCCATGAAGGGGATCAGCATGGCCGAACGTGCCGCGGCCGTACGGGGGCTAAGCGCCGCGGAGGTCAGCGGCAGCAGCACCCAGGGCAGCAGGGCACCGGGCAGCGCGGCGGCGGAGGTCGAGCCGATGACGATCGTGAAGGTGGGCCACAGCGCGTATACCACCGCACCGAGCAGCCGTGTCGCGGGCGTGCCCACGCGCAGCCGTTCGGCGAGCCTGAGCGCACCCCAGAATGCGGCGGTCACGATGATCGACAGCCAGAGCCGCTCGGCCAGCCACACCGGCACCTGCAGCAGGTCCATGAACCCGTAGTAAGGGAGCGCCGGGAAGGCGTAGCCGATGTACTGGTTGGCTACGCCGCCGAGGCCCATGCTGCCGTTCCACAGCGAACCGAGGTCGCCGAGGAAGCGCCCGGGGTCGAGGGCGACGCCGAGCTTGGTCTCGAACGTCATCTTCCCCGGTGACACCGCGAGGAAAGACACCAGCACGACGGCCCAGAAGCCGAAAAGCAGACGTCGTCCGCGCGGCGCCCCGGACGCCTCGGACGGCGTCGGGCCAGGCTGCGGCGCCCGGGTGGGCGCCTGGACCGTAGTGGTCATGACCGTTCCTCTCTTCGCTTGCTCATGGGCTTCGCCTGAGAATCAGCAGCAGATTCCAGGTGGCGATCTCGCGGAGTCCCGGCACCCGGGTGATCGTGCTCGCGAAGAATGGCCAGTAACGGGACCGCGCCGTGACGACCTGCACGTCGTCGCGGCCGCGGACATGCCGCAGGGTGGGACCGATGTGGACGGGGAACAGGTTTTCGCCGACCGTGTGCTTGGCCTCGCGGCCGGTGCGCCGTTCGTAGCGTTCGCGGGCCCGGTCGGCCCCGAGGTAGTGCCACGGCGCTGTCTCGTGACCTCCCCAGGGGGAGAGCCAGTTGGTGAACGACAGGTAGATCAGTCCGCCGGGGCGGGTGACCCGCACCATCTCGCTGATGAACGTCTGCGGGTCCGACACGTGCTCCAGCACGTTGGACGAGAAGCACACGTCCGCCGCGCCGTCGGCGAGCGGCAGCAGATAGCCGTCGGCGAGCACCGCGTCCTCGGTCACCGGGCCGCGGGCGCTCAGCTCCCGCAGGTCGGGCTCGAAGAGGTAGCTCCGCGCGCCGCGGCGGCGGAACTCCTCGGTGAAGTGGCCGCTGCCGCCGCCGATGTCGACGACGGTCTTGCCGGGCAGGTCGATGTGACGTGCCACTTGTGCGACCGAGTCACGGGCCAGCAGGGTGTAGCACCGCTCGGGGTCGCTCTGTTCGCGCATGAACGCCCGGAAGAGGGTGGCCGATCGCCGCAGCGACGGATCCTTGAACGCACGTTCGGTGACATCAAAAATGGCCGCTCACCTCCCGCGTCCCGGGGCGGAGGCGAGCGCCGCGGCCTCGGCGGCAACCGCCTGGAACTGACGGACCGTCGATCTCCAGCGGAAGGACTTGGCGCGACGCGCGGCGGCACGTCCCATGGCTACGCGCCGGTGGGCACTGAGGGACAGAGTGCACCACGCGGCGGCGAACGAACTCTCGCCCCGGGCCAGCACCCCGGTCTCCCCGTCCTCGATGGAATCGCACAGGCCCGGTATGTCGAAACCGACTGCGGGAGTGGCCCGGGCGGCGGCCTCGGTGACGACCAGCCCCCAGCCCTCGACGAGGGAGGGGTGCAACAGCAGCCACGCCTCGCACATCAGCCGGTGCTTCTCGGCCTCCGACACCCGGCCCGCGAACGTCACACCGGGGCCGGCCATGGCTTCCAGCCGCTCCCGTTCGGGGCCGTCACCGACGATGACGAGCCGACCGCCGGTGACCGGACGGACCCGCTCCCACAGCCGCAGGAGCAGATCGATGCGCTTGTACTCCACCAGGCGGCCGACGGCCAGGAACAGCGGCTCCTTCGCCTCGGGCAGCAGCGCGCCGGGGTCTTCGACGCCGTTGTTGACGATCCGGATGCGGTCCGCGGCCACGCCGATGCCGCGCAGCTCGGAGGCGGTCGACTCGGAGACGGCAACCATCAGGTTGTCGCGGTGAGTGCCTGCCAGCGCCCAGTGCTCCAGCCTGCGGCCGAGCCGGGCCGCCGGGCCGGGGTAACGCATCTGCCAAAGATCGGTGTGCACATGGTTGACCAGGCACAACGTCGGTCCGCGGTGCCACAGCGGCACCAGGTACGGCATGCCGTTGCACACCTCGACCAGCAGGTCGCAGTCGCCGACCTCGCGGGCGAAGGTCTTCCTGGCGCGCAGGAAGTGTCCTGCGTCACCGCCCGCGGAGACCACCCGGTAGTCGCGTTCTGCGGCCGGGCCGCCACACACGAGCGTGACCTCGTGGCCGCCGGCGGTCAGACCGCCGGCTATCCGGTCGATGAGCAGTTCCGAGCCGCCGGCGGCCTGGTTGCCCAGGTCACGGCGGGCGAGGAAGGTGATCCGGCGCGGCAGAGGTTCCGCGACGGGTGCGATGTGCGGGTCATCGGCGAGCGAGTCGGTGACTGCGCTGCCGATGCGGGCTTGAACGGGGACGGAGTCCTCCTGGCCGGAGGCCAGAGCGGACGCGTGCTGGGGCATAGAGGTGCTCCAACTCGGCAGCTGCGGGGGCAGGCGGATAAGGGATTGCCGGGCTTCCGGGGGTGAAGCGCTGGGCTGGCTCGGTGTGCGGGGTACTGCCGCGGCTGCCGGTTCTGCCGGTACTGCCGGGACGGTGCCGACCGGGATGTGCGGTCGATGTGTGTGAGCATCGGTCCGGTGGCGGCGGACTCCTGGGGGTGGGAGCCCGACACAAACCGGAATCACTGGTTCTTACTGCGGGGTAACCCAAGTGTTCGTTCGAGTGATTCGTTCCACTACGCACGCGGGTGACAAGTTTGGGCTGTTCGGCGGCTCACCTTTATCACTCGCCTGAGTGTTCCGTCTGCCGGCGGCCACGGATCAGCATCACCACGCCGGCGGCGGCGAGCAGACCGCCCGCGATCCCGCCCACAACGGGCACAGTCTCGCCGAGCAGCTGCAGCCGACTGCCGTCGTCCGAGGCCAGCGTCACCTGCTCGCGCCGGGTCGCCTCGGTGAACTCCAGCCGCTTACTGGACAGCAGGGTGACCGCGTCCTTCTTCGAACCAGGGGCCCGCAGCGTCTTCGTCGGCGCGATCACCGCGTTCATGATCCGGCCCGTGCGCTGGTCCACCGTCAGCTCAATCCCCGCGTTGGAGTACCACTCCTCGGCGAGCACCTGGCCCTGCGGGCGGCCCACCAGCACTCCGGGCACCTGACGCTCGCCGGTGTGGGTGGCCGCGACAGTGCCGCCGAAGAGGTAGCCCCGGTGGCCGCGGATCTTGGTGGTGCCCTTGAACTCCAGCGGCACGGTGGCACCCAGGGTGCTGTCCCACCAGGTGTAAACGCGCTTCTCGACGTCGAACGGGAACTTCAGGTAGGCCTCGCCCTCGAACCCGGGCTTCTCCTCGCAGCAGCGCACCGGCAGGTTCGTCCGGCGGTCGGTGACCCAGCGTTCCGTGGTCCACTGCAGGGATTTCCGCGGGTCGGCCAGCGGCAGCGTCTTCGGCGTGTCGATCTGTGTCGACACGTCCCAGATCGCGTTTCCGCTGCGCTCGCTGCCGGCGACGTCGCCCAGCACTCGACGGGTGATCGTTATCGTCTGGCCGTCCACCGTGGAGAGGGATCCGGTGTCGAAATAGCTACCCTCACCACTGAAGACCGTCGTGGAGTTCACGTCGGTCGGTGTGCGCTTGGCACGCGGCTCCACGTACCAGGCGAGCAGCTGAGTGAGTACCAGCAGAAAAACGCCAGTACCCAGCAGAATCAGGGACAAACGCGACGTTGAACGGCGCATGTGGGTACTCCAATGCGTGCGGGATATGCGGGGCGTTCGTGGACCGTGCGGGAAGGGGTCACACGCACGGATTTCAGCCTGTCCGGGCCGAGGAGTGGCGTACCCGGGAGTAACAGCGCTGTGACGGGCGAAATTAGGCGGAGCTTGACCGCCTGTCAATGCGCCTCGCATACTGACCGCGCCGGACCGGGCCGGCGCGCTGGGTGACAACCTCATCGATACGAGAGGCCGATCACCCTCATGCCCAGACTGCTCGTCGCCTTCCTGACCTGCGTCGCCTCTGCCGTCCTGGCCACAGGCGCCGCCTTCGGAATCGTCGCCGCCCTCAATGTCACACCCGAGCAGCAGAATGTGCCGCTCGTCACGTTCCCCGACCCTCCCGCCAATGGGCCGTCCAGCGCACCGAGCCCGAGCGCGAGTTAGGTTGTGAAGATCCAGGCCCGCTGATCGAGCGCATGCGGACCGGACGTCCGGGAGAAGGTGCTGTGGCAGCGTCGTCAGCGTGGCACGACGTGCCACGAGCACGGATTCAGCGGTTCGCCGACCGAGCCCTGGAGCAGGTCCCCGAGCTTGCACAGGACATCCTCGCCGCGATCCGACGGGAATATCCGGGTCTGGCGTTCATCGCCGACGAGTCCGGAGAGCCGAAGGCCCTGGTGGCGATACGGCACGCGCTGGAGCTCTTCGTGGAGCAGATGACCACCGGGTCGGACCGGCCGCGCGCCCTTCCCGAGATGTTCCAGGACTTCGGGCGCGGCGAAGTTACGCAGGGGCGCAGCCTGGACTCCTTGCAGGGGATCTACCGGCTGGGCGTACGCCTTTCCTGGCGGCGTATGGCGGAGATCGGCCAGCAGGTCGACATCCCGCCCGCAGCCATGTACGAACTCGCCGAGTCCGCGTTCGAGTACCTCGACGTCATGGTGGCCCAGTCGGTACGCGGCTACGCCGAGGCCGTCGCCCGCCAGGCCGGGGAGCGGCTGCGCCTGCAACGACAACTCGTCGAGCTCCTGCTCGCCGAGCACCGCACGGATCCGTCCGCCTTCCTCGCCGACCGCGCGGCCGGCGTCGGCTGGCAACTGCCCGAAAAGGTGGCGGTGGCCGTGCTGCTCCGCCCCGCCCAGGAGGCTGTCGCCCCCGCCGTGGGCGACGAGGTGCTGCTCGACATGGAGGGCGAGCAGCCGCGCATGGTGGTGCCGGACCCGGACGCCCCCGGGCGCGCGGAGTTGCTGCACCGGGCCTTGGCCAGTTGGTCCGGCGCGATCGGCCCGTCGGTTCCCCTGGCGGAGGCCGCCACGTCGCTGCGCTGGGCGGAGGCCGCCGTCGGGATGATCGAGCAGGGCCTGCTGCCGCAAGGGCGGCTCCTGCACTGCGGCGAGCACGTCGAAGCCCTGGTGCTGCTGCCCGCAGGGGAGTTGATCGACGATCTGGCGCGGCGGCGGCTCGCCCAGTTGGGCGAGTGTGGCGGCCCGGCGCACGCCCACCGTCTCGCCGAGACCCTGCTGGCCTGGCTGGAAACGCGGGGTGGCGCGCCGGAGGTGGCCGCCCAGCTCGGAGTCCACCCGCAGACCGTGCGCTACCGGCTGAGACAGCTCCGTGAGTTGTGGGGCGAGGACCTGGACGACCCGGACCGCCGCTTCGAACTGGAGTTGGTGCTTCGCGCTCGGCGGCTGCGCGGTGATCTCGTCCCACCGCCTGACTGACCCGGGGGGCGAGGCTGACGGACTGTCGGACTCGCGCCTGACAGTCCGTCAGGGCGTTTCTGGAGACGGGGGTCGGATTTCGTTAAGGAGAATCGGCGGCCACCCCCAGGACGCTCTTGATCAACCTAGGAAGCTCAGCCGCACCTGGCGGTTCGGGTTGTCCTTGTTCGTGTCCACCAGGCAGACGGACTGCCAGGTGCCGAGCTCCAGCCGCCCGCTGATCACCGGCAGGGTCGCGTGCGGCGGTACGAAGGCGGGCAGCACATGGTCCCTGCCGTGACCGGGGCTGCCGTGCCGGTGCTGCCAGCGGTCGTCGGCGGGCAGCAGCGTGTGCAGCGCGGCGAGCAGATCGTCGTCGCTGCCCGCGCCGGTCTCGATGACGGCGATGCCTGCCGTCGCATGCGGGACGAAGACATTGAGCAGGCCGTCCCTGCCTCCCGCGGCTTCCTGGAGGAACTGCTCGCAGGCGTGGGTCAGATCGGTGACCGTCTCGGCCGAGCCGGTGGAGATGTTCAGGGTCCTGGTGGTGAAGCGTCCGGGCATGGCTGCATTCTCTCGTTCAATCCGCAAGATCGCGCGTCCGAGGACCGAGACGGCATTGACCCGCTCCTGCGATCGCAAGGCGGACGAGGGAGGCCTGCGTCAGCTCGGGCCGGCAGTCAGTGCGGTCGGCGTAGTCCTGCGATGAGGAGTTCGACCAGCCGGCGTGGGTCGTAGCGGGGATCGCTGTCCGCGCCGATGCAGAGGTTCCCGACGCCGCGCATGAGTTCGTAGGCCTGCAGGTCGGATCGGATCTCGCCGGAGGCGGCTGCGGCGTCGAGCAGTTGGGTGCAGACGGGCACGAGGCGGTTGAGGAAGTAGGAGTGCAGCGTCTCGAAGCCTGCGTTGTCGGACTGCAGCACGGCAGCGAGACCATGTTTGGTGACCAGGAAGTCAACGAAGAGATTGATCCATTGCCCCAGTGCGGCGGGCGGAGTTGGGCTGGTTGCCAGCAGGGCTGGACCGGCCTCGGCGCATGCCTCGACCTGGTGCCGGTAGACGGCGATGATGAGATCCGCTCGCGTCGGGAAGTGGCGGTAGATCGTGGCCGTCCCGACGCCGGCCTCGGCCGCGATGTCGCGGATCGGCGCTTCCACGCCCGACGTGACGAAGACCGCGGCGGCCGCGTCGAGCAGAGTCTCCTTGTTGCGCCGGGCGTCCGCCCGTTTGGGCCGGGCCGCGTGCCCCGCGCCCTCGTCGCTGTCGTTCACCGCGCCGTCCTCTCCGTTACCCGACATTGCTAAACGGGACAACGTTCCGTATCGTCAAACGGGACAAGGTTCCGTTTGCTCATGATGCCAGAGCAGGGGGCCGGCAACCAAGCCATGCATTGCCACCACGCTTCACCCGCAATGGAGGAGATACGGTCATGCAGTACCGCACCTTGGGCCGCACCGGTGTGCAGGTCAGCTCCCTCGCGCTCGGCGCGATGAACTTCGGCAAGATCGGGCGCACCACCCAGGACGAGGCCACCGCTGTCGTCGACGCCGCTCTCGAGGGCGGGATCAACATCATCGACACCGCCGACATGTACAGCGACGGCGGGTCGGAGGAGATGGTCGGCAAAGCCATCGCCGGCCGCCGCGACGACATCGTGCTGGCCACGAAGGCGAACATGCCCATGGGCGACGAGCGCAACCATCAGGGCAGTTCGCGCCGCTGGCTGGTCACCGAGCTCGACAACAGCCTGCGCCGCCTCGGTGTCGACCACGTTGATCTCTACCAGATCCACCGGTGGGACCCGAACACCAGCGACGAGGAGACGCTGTCGGCTCTGACCGACCTGCAGCGCGCGGGAAAGATCCGCTACTTCGGCTCCTCGACCTTCCCCGCATACCGCATGGTGCAAGCACAGTGGGCCGCCCGCGAGCATCACCTGAGCCGTTACGTCACCGAACAGCCCAGCTACTCGATCCTGCAGCGCGGGATCGAGACCCACGTCCTGCCCGTGGCCGAGGAGTACGGGCTCGGTGTGCTGGTGTGGAGCCCGCTGGCCTCGGGCTGGCTGTCGGGCGCGATCCGCGAGGGCCAGGAAATCACCACCAGCCGCTCAACGTTCATGCCGCAACGCTTCGACACCACCATCCCGTCCAACCGGGCCAGGCTCGATGCCGTAGAGCAGCTGGCCAAGGTCGCCGACGAGGCCGGCCTGACCATGATCCAGCTCGCGCTCGGTTTCGTGACCGCGCACCCAGCCGTGACCAGCGCGATCATCGGCCCCCGCACGCTGGACCACCTGCACTCGCAACTCGCCGCCGCCGACACCGTGCTCTCCGCCGACGTGCTCGACGCGATCGACGCGATCGTCGCCCCCGGTGTCGACCTGGCCGCACACGAGAAGTTCGACACTCCGCCCGCGCTGCTCGACCCGTCACTACGGCGCCGCTGATCGCGTCGAAGGGCCGCCGGAGCCGTCTCAGCACCACACATAACTGAAAGAGGGATCTCTCGATGGCCGCATCAGGCACAGCGATTACGGATGGGCCCATGGGTGCGCCCACTCCAGTCGTCTCGGTGGAACACTCGCTCGGCGGGATTCCCGGGTACACCGTGACGGAGACGACGGACGAGAACCCCGATCGAGTCGCCGCGATCCAGAGGCTCACATGGGCGTACCTCCGCAGTGCGCTCTACCCCGCAGACCCCAGCTGGCCCGCAGCGCGCGCCGCGTTGATGGGGATGCCTGGTCCGCCGGGTCGAATTGAATGCCGGGACGCGCGCGGCCATGACGCCGGTAAGAAGATCACGGACGGACCGAAAGGACCAACGGCCCCATGACGCACACCACCCGGCCTCGTTTCGGGATCATGACAGCCCCCTCGCAGGTCGACTACCACGACGTCCTGAGGGTGTGGCGCGAAGCGGACTCGATCCCGGAGATCGAGCATGCGTGGTTGTTCGATCACCTCATGCCGATCGGCGGCGACCCGGGCGGACCGACCTACGAAAGCTGGACGCTGCTCTCGGCCCTTGCCGCCCACACCCGACGACTGCGGCTCGGCGTGCTGGTGACCAGCAACCGGTTCCGACCGCCCGCGGTGCTGGCCAAGATCGCCGCGACCGTCGACATCGTCTCCGGCGGACGGCTCGAGTTCGGCATCGGCGCCGGCTCACGGCCCAGCCATCCCCTGGCCCGGCGTGAGTACGCAGCACACGGCCTGCCCTTCCACGACTCCGCGCACGCCGTGGGGAGCCTCGCCGAAGCCTGCACGGTGATCCGGCGGTTGTGGACCGAGGAGGAACCGTTCGACTTCCACGGCACCTACCTCCACCTCACCGGAGCGTTCGGCAACCCCAAACCTGTCCAGCGCCCCCACCCGCCGATCCTCATCGGCGGACGCTCGTCCTCGACGCTGCGCGTGGTCGCCGAGCACGCCGACCTGTGGAACATCCCGGGCGGCGACATCGACGACGCCGTCCGCCGCAGCGCACTGCTGGACCGCTACTGCACCGAGATCGGCCGCGACCCCGCCTCAATCACCCGCTCGGTCCTCCTGCCCGTCTCCTACGGCCGGCCCGGCGCCACGCGGGACGCGATCGGCGACGCGATCGACGCCGGCTTCCGGCACATCGTCCTTGGACTGCCGGCGCCCTACCCCGCGGACGTCGCACGGTGGGTCACCGACGAGCTCATCAGCACGTCGGCCGAGGCCGTGTCTGACACATAGCGCCGTCCGCCCGCAGGGCGGGGTGCGCGGCGTCCGGTGCGTGCAATCGCAAGGCGGAGGATCATCCTCGTACTGGCCTGTAGCTCCCTCGGGGGATCGGGAAGGTCCACGACCCTGGCGCGGTTGGTAGAAGCGTGAACAACTTCGGGGCGCGGGACGTGGACGTGGTCGTCATCGGCGCCGGACAGGCGGGCCTGTCCGGCGCCTACCATCTGCGGCGCGCAGGCCTGGAGCCGGACCGCGATTTCGTGGTGCTCGACCATGCCCCGCGCGCGGGCGGCGCGTGGCAGTTCCGCTGGCCCTCACTGACGTACGGCAAGGTGCACGGCATGCACGCGCTGCCGGGTATGGAGCTGACCGGCGCCGACGAGGGACGGCGCTCCTCCGAGGTGATCGGCGAGTACTTCTCCGCATACGAGGAGCGCTTCGGTCTGTTGGTCCACCGGCCCGTGGACGTCAGGGCGGTGCGCGAGGGCGAGGGCGGGCGGCTGCTCGTCGCGACCTCGGAGGGGACCTGGTCGACGCGGGCGCTCATCAATGCGACCGGCACCTGGGACCGTCCGTTCTGGCCTCGCTACCCCGGCCAGGAGACCTTCCGTGGACGGCAGTTGCACACCGTGGACTACCCGGGGCCGGAGAAGTTCGCCGGGCAGCGCGTGATCGTGGTGGGCGGCGGCGCTTCGGGGACCCAGCATCTGATGGAGATCGCGGAGGTGGCGGCGGACACCACCTGGGTGACGCGCCGGCCGCCCGTATTCCGCGAGGGCCCGTTCAACGAGGACGCAGGCCGGGAGGCGGTGGCCATGGTGGAGGAGCGCGTACGGCGCGGACTGCCGCCGATGAGCGTCGTCTCCGTCACCGGGCTGCCTCTCACCGACGCCGTGCGCCGTGCCCGCGAGAGCGGCGTACTGGACCGGCTGCCGATGTTCGACCGGATCACACCGACGGGGGCTCTCTGGGACGACGGGCTGACCGTGGAGGCGGATGTGATGCTCTGGGCGACCGGCTTCCGCGCGGCGATCGACCATCTCGCGCCGCTGCGGCTGCGTGAGATGGGCGGCGGCATCCAGGTGGAGGGCACCCGTGCGGTACGGGACGCCCGTATCCATCTCGTCGGTTACGGGCCTTCGGCCTCGACGATCGGCGCCAACCGGGCGGGCCGGGCGGCGGTCCGCGAGATCAAGCAGCTGCTGGAACGCGAACCGAGCCTGGCCTGATCACGGCGATCGTCAACCGGAACCGGACTCCCGGCGATGGGCGTTGAACTCCTCGACGTTGCGCTGGTGCTCCTTGTAGTCGGCGGTGAATCGGGTGTCCCCCGGCGCGACGGTTACGAAGTACAGCCAGTCCCCGGGCGAGGGATTGATCGCCGCGTTCATCGCCGCCTCCCCCGGATTGGCGATGGGGGTGGGCGGCAGGCCCGGGCGCTGGTAGCTGTTGTACGGACTGTCGATCCTGGTGTCTGCGGCCGTGGTGTCCAGAGTGCTCCGGTTCAGGGCGTAGTTGAGCGTCGAGTCCATCTGGAGCGGCATGCCCTTGGCGAGCCGGTTGTAGACGACCCGCGCCACCTTGGCCATGTCCTGCGGGGTGTCGGCCTCGGCCTGCACGATGCTGGCGATGTTCACCATCTGATAGATGGTCACCCCGCTGCGCTGCGCGCCGCTGCTGATGTGCTCGGCCCCGAACCGCTGATTGGCCGTGTTGACCATGTAGCTGAGCAGGCTCGTCGGCGTGCTCTTGGAGTCGACCGGATACGTGGCCGGGAAGAGGTAGCCCTCGGGGTTGCCCTTGGCGTCGGCCGGCAGCTTCAACTGTGCGGCGCCCGCCGCCTTGCGGGTGGTGCCGGGTGTCTTGTCGAGTGCCTTGTCGACCGCCGCGTACACCTGTGAGGCTCGCCAGCCCTCGGGGACGACCAGCGACGCCTTCTCCTCTTTGGTCTCCTTCAGCAGCAGCGTCACCAGCACCGCGGCGATCACAACGACGACGACCGTGCCGACGAACAGGAGCAGCCGGCCACGCCGGGTCAGCCGGGACCTGCGCCCGGGCTTGGCCGACGAGGGTTCGTTCATCATGCGGGCACGCTAACCCGGAGCGCGCGCCGATCCCGGCACCGGGTGCGGAGCGGCACGGACTCAGGGGGCGAAGGGCGGCAGAGCCGCGAACTCCGGTACCACCTGGACCGCTTCGGCGAGCGCGTCGAGGGTGCGCCTGACCTTGGTCAGCGGGTGGTCGGGGAACTGGGCGTCCCACTGCGCATGGTCGGCGGCGTGGAACGGCAGACCGCCCTGGACCTCCGGTGCGCACGGGTGCGGCCGGAAGTACTTGTCGTGCCCGACCTTGGCCATGACCATGGCTTCCCGCATGCCCGTCATACCGCGCTCGGGCGACTGGATCTTCACCACGGTGCTGCAGGTCGCGCGCGGTACGGTGAAGCTGCCGATGAACGCTTGGCCCGAGGGCTGTCCCGGCAGCGGCAGCTTGAGTATCTGCTTCAGCGCGGGCAGCTGTCCGAGCGACTTCACCGAGGCCTCGATCAGACCGCCGCCCGCCTGGGCCGTGAGGCGGGTGAGGGCGGCGCGCAGCGCGGGACCGTCGTCGAGCGAGGCGGGCAGGTCCGGGGGCAGTCCGAAGAAGTGCAGCGACAGCACATCGCCTTCGTTATTCGCCCAAACGTCGTTGTCGACGGGCCGGTATCCGGGCAGTTCGACACCAAGAAGAGCTCTCATGGGCGGCGATCATGCCGTACGCGACGGAGCTGCCCCGCGTCAGGGTGCGACCGGGGCCAACCTCGTGTCCCTGCGCACCAGAGCGGTATAGCGGCCGTCCCCGTCGAGCAGCTCCTCATGGCTGCCTCGCTCGGCTATGCGCCCGGCGTCGAGGACGACGATCTGGTCGGCGTCCCTGACCGTGGAGAGCCGGTGGGCGATGGTGATGGTGGTCCGGCCCGCGGAGAGTGCGTCGATGGCCTGCTGCACAGCGTGCTCGGTACGGGTGTCGAGTGCGCTCGTCGCCTCGTCGAGGATGAGAACGGGCGGATCGCGCAGGATGGTGCGGGCGATGGCAAGGCGCTGCTTCTCGCCGCCGGAGAAGCGGTAGCCGCGCTCACCCACCAGAGTGTCGTAGCCGTCGGGCAGGGACGCGATGTGGTCGTGGATCTGTGCGGCGCGCGCGGCCGCTTCTATCTCCGCGTCGGTGGCCTCCGGCTTGGCGAAGCGCAGATTCTCGGCGACGGAGGCATGGAAGAGATATGTCTCCTGGGAGACGACTCCCACGGCCCTCGCGAGGGTGTCGAAGTCGAGGTCGCGCACATCAACGCCGTCGATCGTGACCCGGCCGCCGGTGACGTCGTAGAGCCGGGGCACCAGATAGCTGAGCGTGGACTTGCCGGAGCCGGTGGGTCCGACGACGGCGAGGCTGCCGCCCGCCGGGACCGTGACATCGATCCCGTCGAGGGTCGGCCGCGCCTGCCTGTCCTCGTACGCGAAGTCGACGTCCTCGAAGCGCACTTCACCGCGGACCGTCTCGAGCCGGACCGGCTTCTCGGGTTCGGTGATGTCCACCGGCAGGTCGAGATACTCGAAGATGCGCTGGAAGAGGGCGAGCGAGGTCTGCATCTGCACTCCGGTGGAGAGCAGGCTCACAGCCGGCCGGAACAGGCCCTGCTGGAGCGAGACGAAAGCGACGAGGGTGCCGATGGAGATCGCGGGTCCGCCGGACTGGAGCGCCAGGCCCGCTGCCCAGTAGATCAAGGCGGGCATGGCGGCCATGACGATGCCTATCGTCGACATCCGCCAGCGTCCGGCCATGCTGGAGCGCACTTCGAGGTCGACGAGGCGCTCGGACTCCTCGGCGAAGGACGTGGTGAGCGAGTCGGCCCGGCCCATCGTGCGGCCGAGCAGGATGCCGCTGACCGAGAGCGATTCGGTGACGGTGGCGGCCATGACGGCCATCTGCTTCTGCCGCTGAGTGGTGATCTTCTTACGCTCGCGGCCCACGCGGCGGCTGATCCACACGAACAGCGGCAGCAGAAGCAGCGAGACGGCGGTGAGCCGCCAGTCCAGCGCGAGCATCGCGACGACCGTGGCGACCACGGCGGTGAGGTTGGAGACCAGGGAGGTCGCGGTGGAGGTCACGGTCGCCTGCATCCCGCCGATGTCATTGGCGATGCGTGACTGGACCTCTCCGGTGCGCGTCCTGGTGAAGAAGGCGAGCGGCATGCGCTGCAGCTGGGCGTAGACACCCGTGCGCAGGTCGTGCATGACGCGCTGGCCGACGGTGGTGGAGATGAGCGTCTGGAGCACGCCGAAGACGCTGTTCATCACCGCGGTGAGGATCATGCCGAGGGCGAGCAGGCTGAGCAGCCCGGTGCGGCCCTGCGGGATCGCGGTGTCGAGGATCTCGCGCAGCAGGAACGGCGAGGCGACCGAGACGAGAGAAGCGGCGCCGACGAGCAGGCCGACGACGGCGAGCCGGCCGCGATAGGGACGGAAGAGCCGGAGGATGCGCCGCACCTCGGCGGGCGGCTGCTCCGGATTCTTGGCCGGGGGTGTCCACGGGACGGGTTCGGGGTGCATGGGCTCCTTCACAGGGGTGAGGCAGCAGACACAGGGGTGTGACAGCAAAGATTTTGCGAGCATAGCTCACTGTTACCTATATTCACAATGAGCCTGGTCCTGATATTGTTCCGGCATGCTGGATTCATCTTCCGGGGCACCCGACCCCGACGGCCTGCTGGCCGAGCAGTTGCTGCGGCTCACCCGGCGGCTCCACCGCAGCCAGAAGCGGCAGCTGGAGTCTGCCGAGATCGCGATCACCCCCGCGCAGTCCCGGCTGCTGCGCACCGTCGCGCACTACGACCAGCCGCCGCGGATGGCGGATCTCGCCGCCCGCCTCGAAGTGGTGCCCCGCGCCGTGACGAGTCTCGTCGACGGTCTGGAGGCGAGCGGCCGCGTCCGCCGCGTCCCGGATCCGAGCAACCGCAGGGTGATCCGGATCGAGCTGACCGACGCCGGCCGCGCCACGCTCAGAGCGCTGCGGACCGCGCGCCGCGCGGCCGCGGAGGACATCCTGGCTCCCTTGACCGCCGATCAGCGCGAGGTCTTCGGCGGACTGTTGTCCACGCTGGTCGACGGACCGGGGCCGCGCTGCTGAAGCCGCCGAGGGACAGGGACGCGCGGCGCCCCTCACACGTGTTCGATCTTGGCGTGTTGTGTGTCCTGCCGCACAAAAATCGATTGCGGGACGGGGCTCCGAAAGGCGAACCTTGCACGGTTTCCGCCACACTTTCGAGCACTGGGACGTCATGCAGATTCGCGATCTTCCGTACGCCGACCCTGGTGTGGCCGATGCCAGGTCGGGGCCGCGCTTCCTGCTCTGGCTCGGGCGGAATCAGCTGGGCGGACAGCTCAAGGCACTGGCCTGGGGGCTGCTGCACTTCTGCGGTGTGGCCGGGCTCCCGCTGGGCGTCGGCCGGGCCGTGCAGGCGGTGGTGGACCGTTCCGGCAGCGCCCTCGCACTCGCCGGCGCGCTGATCATCCTGTGCGGCGTGGCGATCACCCTCGGTGACACGATGCTGCATCGCACGGCCGTCACCAACTGGATCACCGCCGCCGCCCGGGTCCAGCAGCTGCTGGCTCGTAAGGCCGCTGAGCTGGGCGCGGCGCTGACCCGCCGGGTCGCGGCCGGCGAGGTGGTAGCGGTCTCCACGGGCGACGTGGAGAAGATCGGCTGGTTCGTGGAGGCGCTCTCACGTTTCGCCGCCGCCGCCATCACGGTGGTGCTGGTCTGCGTCGGCCTGGTTCTGTACGTGCCGGAGCTCGGCGTCGTGGTCGCCGTCGGCGTCCCGGTCCTGGCACTGGCGGTACTGCCGCTGCTCCCCCGGGCCACCCGGCGCGCGGACGTCCAGCGCGAAAAGGCGGGCAGGGCCACCGAGCTGGCCTCGGACACGGTCGCGGGCCTGCGGGTGCTGCGCGGCATCGGCGGCGAGGAGCTGTTCCTCGGCCGCTACCGGCAGGCATCGCAGGAGGTGCGCAGGGCGGCGGTCCGCAGTGCCCGTATGTGGGCGCTGATCTCGGCGGTCCAGGTGCTGCTGCCGGGCCTGCTGCTGATCACGGTCGTCTGGTACGGAGCGGGGCTCGCCCAGGACGGCCGGATCGAGGTCGGCGAGCTGGTCACCGTCTTCAGCGCGGTGACGCTGCTGATGTACCCGCTGCGGCACTTCGAGGAGATCGCCATGGCGTACTCCTTCTCGCGGCCGTCGGCGAAGCGTGCCGCGCGGGTGCTGGCGCTGCGGCGTACGACGGAGCCCTCGGGCGTGGAGTACGGGCGCCCGAGCGGCGATCTGTACGACCCCGCCACCGGGGTCCTCGCTCCCTCCGGCCGGTTCACCGCCGTGGTGTGCGGCGACCCGGACGCGGCGGGACTGCTGGCCGAACGGCTCGGCGGGCATCCGGCCGCCGACCCGGACGGCGCGGCGTCCGTGCTGCTCGGCGGGGTGCCGCTGGACGAACTGGCGCTGGACGAGGCCCGTGCCGCCGTCCTCGTACAGGACAAGGATCCGGTGCTGCTCTCCGGCACGCTCCAAGAGCTGCTCGATGTCCCCTCCTCCGGGAAGGTGTCCGCCGAGGACGCCCTGAAGGCCGCGCAGTGCGGCGATGTACTGGACGCGCTGGCGCAGGCGTCCGTGGACACCGACGGCGACGGCGACGGCGACCCGATGCGGACACGGATCACCGAGCGCGGGCGGTCCCTGTCCGGCGGGCAGCGCCAGCGGCTCGCGCTGGCCCGTTCGCTGGTCACCGACCCCGAGGTGCTCGTCCTGGACGAGCCCACGTCCGCCGTGGACTCGCACACGGAGGCGCGGATCGCCGCGGGCGTCAAGGAGCTGCGGGCCGGCCGCACCACGGTCGTGTTCGCCTCCTCACCGCTGCTGCTGGACCGCGCGGACCGGGTGGTGTTCGTGCACGACGGCGACGTGGCGGCGGTCGGTGTGCACCGCGAACTGCTGCACGGCAACGCCGAATACCGGGCGGTCGTCACCCGCGAGACCGAGGAAGAGCAGCTCGACGGCATCACCGCCATCGGCGAACTGGCAGTACTGGAAGAGATCGAGGAATCGGCATGATCGGCGTGGCAACACCGGCGTACGACCCGGCGGCCCCGGAGACGGCTGCGACCCTGCCCGTCGGCACTCCGGCGACCGTGCGCGCGTACGTCCGCGAACTGCTGCGGCGGCACCGCAGGGCCTTCGTGCTGCTGGTCTCCGCCAATGCCGTCGCGGTGATCGCCTCGATGGTCGGCCCCTATCTGCTGGGCGGACTCGTCGAGGATCTGACGGACGGGGCGCGCGATCTCCATCTGGAGCGCACCGCCGCGCTGTTCGCGCTCGCGCTGGTCGTCCAGACGGTGTTCGTGCGGCTGATGCGGCTGCGCGGCGCGATGCTCGGTGAGGAGATGCTGGCCGATCTGCGCGAGGACTTCCTCGTACGGTCGGTGGGGCTGCCCCCGGGCGTGCTCGAGCGGGCCGGAACCGGTGATCTGCTCTCGCGTATCACCACCGACATCGACCGGCTGGCCAATGCCATGCGCGAGGCGGTGCCGCAGCTGGCGATCGGCGTGGTCTGGGCGGCCCTGCTGATCGGCGCGCTCACGGTGACGGCGCCGCCGCTGGCGCTGGCCGTGCTCATCGCCGTACCGGTGCTGGTGATCGGCTGCCGCTGGTACTTCAAGCGGGCGCCGTCGGCGTACCGCTCCGAGGCCGCGGGCTACGCGGCGGTCGCCGCCATGCTGGCCGAGACCGTGGACGCCGGGCGGACCGTGGAGGCGCACCGCCTCGGCGGCCGCCGGGTGGCGCTCTCCGAGCAGCGGATCAAGGAGTGGACCGCATGGGAGCGCTATACGCTCTACCTGCGCTCGGTGCTCTTCCCGGTCATCAACGTGACGCATGTGACGATCCTGTGCTCAACTCTGCTGATCGGCGGCGCCTTCGTGCTCGAGGGCTGGATCAGCGTCGGACAGCTGACGACGGGCGCCCTGCTCGCGCAGATGCTCGTCGACCCGGTCAATCTGATCCTGCGCTGGTACGACGAGCTCCAGGTCGCCCAGGTGTCGATCGCCCGGCTCGTCGGCGTACGTGACATCGAGCCGGACGCCGGCGACGCGCTCGTCGTGCCGGACGGGCGCGAAGTGCGCGCGGACGAGGTGCACTTCGGCTACCGCGAAGGCGTGGACGTGCTGCATCAGGTGTCGCTGAGCGTGGCGCCCGGTACCCGGCTGGCCCTGGTCGGACCGTCCGGCGCGGGCAAGTCGACGCTCGGGCGGCTGCTCGCGGGCATCTACGGCCCCCGGGCCGGCCGCGTCACCCTCGGCGCGGCGGAGCTGTCCCGTATGCCCGCGGAGCGCGTGCGCGAGCATGTCGCCCTGGTCAACCAGGAGCACCACGTCTTCGTGGGCTCCTTGCGCGACAACCTGCTGCTGGCCCGTAGTGGCGCGACGGACGCGGAACTGTGGGCGGCGCTCGGCGCGGTCGACGCGGACTCCTGGTCGCAGTCCCTGGACGACGGCCTGGACACCGAGGTCGGCTCGGGCGGCCTCGCCCTCACCCCGGCCCAGGCCCAGCAGATCGCCCTGGCCCGGCTGGTCCTCGCGGACCCGCACACGCTGGTCCTGGACGAGGCGACTTCGCTCCTGGACCCGCGGGCGGCGCGCCATCTGGAGCGCTCGCTGTCCCGGGTCCTGGACGGACGCACGGTGGTGGCGATCGCCCACCGCCTGCACACGGCGCACGACGCGGACGTGATCGCGGTCGTCGAGGAGGGCCGGATCAGCGAACTGGGCAGCCACGACGAGCTGGTGGCGGCGGACGGCGCGTATGCGGCGCTGTGGCGGTCCTGGCACGGCTGACGGCGGCCGGTCGGGGCTCCGGCCCCGAACCCCTCCCCCTACGCCCTGGCGGGCGTGGGGGGACCCCCACCTCAATCGCCGGAGGGGCTCCATGTGGAGCCCCTCCGGACCCTAGATGAAGTTCAGCGCGCCCGCCGCGCCCACTCCGCCCAGCAGCATGAACACCGGCATCAGCACCTTCAGCTCCACCCAGCTGCCCGCCCTGAACCGCATCGCCTTCGGCGGGCCGATCGGGTACCAGCGCCTGCGGCCCACGGGTATCGGCCACAGGACCGGGCAGCCCGAGACCGTCAGCGCGTCGCCGATGTCGTGGACCAGGGCGCCCAGCACGATCGGCAGCCCCAGCCACAGGTACTCCTGGCCCGGCGCCGTGAACAGCCAGTCCGCGCCGTTGCCCGGCTGGTCCAGCACGCCCGCCAGGATCCACGCGCTCGTCGCGCCCAGCAGCCACACCAGGACGTCGCTGGAGACCCGCGCGGCCCGCCACAGCAGGCCCTCCACGGCCAGCACCAGGTGGATGAAGAGGATCACGAGGACCGCCCAGCGGCCGCCGGTGATCGCCAGCGCCGAGGTGCCCGCGCCGATCAGGACCGCCCACAGCCAGGTGTGGGTGAGCGTGCGGTGGCCGCCGGTCCTGCGCTTGTCGCCCTGTTTCCTCGTCGCTTTGTAGACGGCGTACGACAGCTTGTCGACGACCTCGCACAGTCCCCGCGAGATCGGCCCGAAGGCCCGGGAGATCGTCGCCGCCTTGTGATCCAGGTCCGGCGCCAGCGCCGCGCCCGCGCAGATCAGCGCTCCGACGACGAGGACCGGCCACGGCATCGGGTGGCCGGCGGCAGCCGTCGCCGCGCCGACCCCCAGCCAGGCAGCCGCCCCGGACAGAGAGTGCGCCGGTCCCATCATGTGCGTTCCCGCCCCATTGCTCTTGTGGTGAAGCCCAGTTGACAGGGCAGCGTATCGCTCGTGATCTTGCGGCCGTCGCCCGGTTCCCTGATCCGGGCGGAAGCCAGGCAAGATGGGGGCGTGACCCTTATTGATCAGCTGCCGCCGGATGCCGACCCCGATGCTCTCTTCGAAGCCTTCTCCTCATGGGCAGAAGGCCAGGGCATCACGCTCTACCCGGCTCAGGAAGAGGCGCTGATCGAGGTGGTCTCCGGGGCCAACGTGGTCCTTTCCACCCCGACCGGCTCCGGAAAGAGCCTGGTAGCGGCGGGTGCGCACTTCACGGCGCTGGCCCAGGACAAGGTCACCTTCTACACCGCGCCGATCAAGGCACTGGTCTCCGAGAAGTTCTTCGACCTCTGCAAGCTCTTCGGCACGGAGAACGTCGGAATGCTGACGGGGGACGCGTCCGTCAATTCCGACGCCCCCGTCATCTGCTGCACCGCCGAGGTGCTCGCCTCCATCGCCCTGCGCGACGGCAGGAACGCCGACATCGGCCAGGTCGTGATGGACGAGTTCCACTTCTACGCCGAGCCGGACCGCGGCTGGGCCTGGCAGATCCCGCTCCTGGAGCTGCCGCAGGCGCAGTTCATCCTGATGTCGGCGACCCTCGGTGACGTCTCCCGGTTCGAGGAGGATCTGACCCGCCGCACCGGCCGTCCCACCACCGTCGTCCGCTCGGCGACCCGCCCGGTCCCCCTCTCCTACGAGTACCGGCGGACGCCGATCACGGAGACGCTGACCGAACTGCTCGAGACCAAGCAGGCTCCGGTCTACATCGTGCACTTCACACAGGCGGCGGCCGTCGAGCGCGCCCAGTCGCTGATGAGCATCAACATGTGCTCGCGCGAGGAGAAGGACCAGATCGCCGAGATGATCGGCAGTTTCCGGTTCACCACCAAGTTCGGCCGCAATCTTTCCCGTTACGTACGGCACGGCATCGGTGTCCACCACGCCGGCATGCTCCCCAAGTACCGTCGACTGGTCGAAAAGCTCGCCCAGGCAGGCCTGTTGAAGGTCATCTGCGGTACGGACACCCTCGGCGTGGGCGTCAACGTCCCCATCCGTACGGTGCTGTTCACGGCGCTCACCAAGTACGACGGCACCCGGGTGCGCACTCTGCGCGCGCGTGAGTTCCACCAGATCGCGGGCCGCGCGGGCCGCGCCGGCTTCGACACGGCCGGTCTGGTCGGCGCGCAGGCACCCGAGCATGTCATCGAGAACGAGAAGGCGATCTCCAAGGCCGGCGACGATCCGAAGAAGCGCCGCAAGGTCGTCCGCAAGAAGGCTCCCGAGGGCTTTGTCGCCTGGTCGGACACCACCTTCGAGAAGCTCATCACCTCCGACCCGGAGCCGCTGACCTCGCGCTTCCGGGTCACCAACATCATGCTGCTCTCGGTGATCGCCCGCCCCGGCAATGCCTTCGACGCGATGCGTCACCTCCTTGAGGACAACCACGAGCCGCGCAAGGCCCAGCTGCGCCACATCCGCCGCGCCATCGCCATCTACCGCTCGCTGCTCGACGGCGGTGTGGTCGAGCGCCTCGACACACCCGACGCCGAGGGCCGGATCGTGCGGCTCACCGTCGACCTCCAGCAGGACTTCGCGCTCAACCAGCCGCTCTCCACGTTCGCACTGGCGGCCTTCGATCTCCTCGACCCCGAATCCCCTTCGTACGCCCTGGACATGGTCTCGGTCCTCGAGTCCACGCTGGACGACCCGCGCCAGATCCTCGCCGCCCAGCAGAACAAGGCGCGCGGCGAAGCCATCGGCGCGATGAAGGCCGACGGGATCGAGTACGAGGAGCGGATGGAGCGGCTCCAGGAGGTCTCGTACCCCAAGCCGCTGGAAGAGCTGCTGTGGCACGCGTACAACGTCTACCGCAAGAGCCACCCGTGGGTCGGCGACCATCCGGTCTCGCCGAAGTCCGTCATCCGTGACATGTACGAACGGGCGCTGTCCTTCACCGAGTTCACCTCGCACTACGAGCTCGCCCGCACCGAGGGCATCGTGCTGCGTTACCTCGCGAACGCGTACAAGGCGCTGGAGCACACCATCCCGGACGATCTGAAGTCCGAGGACCTCGAGGACCTGATCGCCTGGCTCGGCGAGATGGTGCGCCAGGTCGACTCCAGCCTGCTGGACGAGTGGGAGCAGCTCGCCAACCCGGAGATCGAGACGGCCGAGCAGGCCCAGGAGAAGGCCGACCAGGTCAAGCCGGTCACCGCCAACGCGCGCGCCTTCCGGGTGCTCGTACGCAATGCCATGTTCCGCCGGGTCGAGCTGGCCGCGCTGGACAGGGTCGGCGAGCTCGGCGAACTGGATGCCGAGTCCGGCTGGGACGCGAACGCCTGGGGCGAGGCGATGGACGCGTACTGGGACGAGTACGAGGAGCTGGGTACCGGGCCCGACGCCCGCGGCCCGAAGCTGCTGCTGATCGAGGAGGACGCGGCGCACGGCCTGTGGCGCGTCCGGCAGATCTTCGCGGACCCGAACGGCGACCATGACTGGGGCATCAGCGCTGAGGTCGATCTGGCGGCTTCCGACGAGGAGGGCCTCGCCGTCGTGCGCGTCACCGCGGTCGGCCAGCTCTGACACAGGCAGCTCTGACACAGGCAGCTCTGACACAGGCAGCTCTGACACAGGAGAACATCCGATGACGAACCCGGCCGAGCGCCTGGTCGATCTGCTCGACCTGGAGCAGATCGAGGTCAACATCTTCCGCGGGCGCAGCCCCGAGGAGTCCCTGCAGCGGGTCTTCGGCGGCCAGGTGGCCGGCCAGGCCCTGGTCGCGGCCGGGCGTACGACGGACGGCGAACGCCCGGTGCACTCGCTGCACGCGTACTTCCTGCGGCCGGGAATCCCCGGCGTGCCGATCGTCTACCAGGTCGAACGGGTCAGGGACGGCCGGTCGTTCACCACCCGCCGGGTCACGGCGATCCAGCACGGCAGGACCATCTTCAATCTCACCGCCTCCTTCCACCGGCCTGAGGAGGGCAGCATCGAGCACCAGCTGCCGCCGCGGCTGGAATTCCCGGACCCGGAAACCCTGCCCACGGTTGCCACGGAGATCCGTGAGCATCTCGGCGCGCTCCCCGAGGCGCTGGAGCGGATGGAGCGCCGCCAGCCGTTCGACATCCGCTATGTCGACCGGCTGCGCTGGACGGCGGAGGAGATCAAGGGTGCGGAGCCGCGCAGCGCGGTGTGGATGCGTGCGGTGGGCCCGCTGGGCGACGACCCGCTGGTGCACACCTGCGCGCTGACGTACGCGAGCGACATGACGCTCCTGGACGCGGTCCGTATCCCGGTGGAGCCGCTATGGGGACCGCGCGGGTTCGACATGGCCTCGCTGGATCACGCGATGTGGTTCCACCGGCCCTTCCGGGCGGACGAGTGGTTCCTGTACGACCAGGAGTCGCCGGTCTCTACGGGCGGGCGGGGCCTTGCCCGGGGCCGTATCTACGACCGCGACGGCGGGCTGCTGGTGTCGGTGGTGCAGGAGGGACTCTTCCGTCCGTACACCCCGACACCCGCAGCCCGGGACTGACCCAGGCCGTGTCTGACAAATCCCGCCCGGCGCCCTGCGGGCGGACGGCGCCATTTGTCAGACACGGTCTAGAACGGCATGGGGCCGCGGCCGGACACCTTCAGCCGGCCGCTGCCGATGGCCGTGCTGGTCGCCACCACGTCACCCTCGCGCCCGTCGGGAAGCCGGAGCTTCACCTCGTTGTTGTTCATCGATGAGCAGAGGTCCTGCGCCGCGCTGTCGGTCTGCACGCTGCCGCCCCACTCGCTGCCCGGCCCGGACCGGCCGCCGCTCAGCGTGGCCACGACCTCGATCTGAGCGCCGCCGGCAATGAGGGTCGCCGGACCCTGGTAGTTACTCATGGGCCCAGTGTGCCCGTACCGGCGGCCGGTGATCCGACCGGTCGCCGTGGGTCGATCCGTGGGGTCCACAATGAACACCGAATGTCTGCCACTGAGGAGAATCCGATGACCCTGTACGACATCCCGCTGCGCACGCTCACCGGCGAGCCCACGTCGCTGGCCGACTACCGGGGCAAGGCGGTCCTGCTGGTGAACGTCGCGTCCAAGTGCGGACTGACGCCGCAGTACGCGGGTCTTGAGCGACTGCAGAAGCAGTACGGCGACCAGGGCTTCACCGTCCTCGGCGTGCCCTGCAACCAGTTCGCGGGCCAGGAGCCGGGGTCGGCCGAGGAGATCGGGTCCTTCTGCTCGGCGACGTACGGTGTGACGTTCCCCATGCTGGAGAAGACCGAGGTGAACGGTGCGGAGCGGCACGCGCTGTACACCGAGCTGACGCAGGTCGCGGACGCCGACGGCAAGGCCGGCGACGTCCAGTGGAACTTCGAGAAGTTCGTGATCGGGAAGGACGGCGAGGTCGTGGCCCGCATCCGCCCGCGCACCGAGCCGGAGGCCCCCGAGGTCATCGCCGCCATCGAGGCGCTGCTCTCCGCGTAACGGGTCTTCCTCTGTACCCGGACCGGCCGGATTCCCGGCCCGTCCGGGGTTCGCGCCGAGGTCCTGTCCGGCCGCGCCAGGCCGTGTCTGACAAATCCCGCCTGAGACACGGCCTAAGCGGCCCCGGGGAAGTCCGGGCGGCGTCGCGGGCCGATGGCTGTCGCCCGGCTGCGTTGTCGTCAGTCGCCGACGCTCCGCGTCCTTCCTCCGCCTTGCCAGACTCGGCCCTCGACCCTCCCCCGTAGCCCTGCGGGCACGGGAGGTACCCCCACCTTCACCCACCCGGACCTCCCCGACACCGCTTAGCGGATCGGCATGCCCGACAGGGTTCGGGCGATCACCAGGCGCTGGATCTCGCTCGTGCCCTCGAAGATCGTGTAGATCGCCGCGTCGCGGTGCATGCGCTCCACCGGGTACTCGCGGGTGTAGCCGTTGCCGCCCAGGATCTGGACGGCCTGCGCCGTGACCTTCTTGGCCGTCTCGCTGGCGTACAGCTTGGACATCGAGCCCTCGGCCGAGTCGAAGGGCTTGCCCGCCGCCGCCATCCAGGAGGCGCGCCACACCAGCAGCCGCGCCGCGTCGATCTGGGTGCGCATATCGGCCAGTTGGAAGGCGATGCCCTGGTTGTCGATGATCGGACGGCCGAACTGGCTGCGGGTCTTGGCGTAGTCGAGCGCGACCTCGTACGCGGCGCGTGCGGTGCCGACCGCCATGGCGCCGACCGCCGGGCGGGACGCCTCGAAGGTGGCCATCGCCGCGTTCTTCACGCGCTCGCCGCCCGACGTGGCCGCCCGCTCGCGGGCCCGGGCGAGGCGCTCGTCGAGCTTGTCCTTGCCGCCGAGCAGGCAGTGCCCGGGGACCCGGACGTTCTCCAGGACGACCTCGGCGGTGTGCGAGGCGCGGATGCCGTGCTTCTTGAACTTCTGGCCCTGCGAGAGGCCGGGGGTGTTCGGCGGGACGATGAAGGAGGCGTGGCCCTTGGAGCCGATCTCCGCGTCGACGACGGCGACCACGACATGGACATTGGCGATGCCGCCGTTGGTCGCCCAGGTCTTGGTTCCGTTGAGCACCCATTCGTCCTTGGCCTCGTCGTACACCGCACGGGTACGCATCGCCCCGACGTCCGAGCCCGCGTCCGGCTCGGACGAGCAGAAGGCCGCGACCTTGACGTCGTCCGCGTCGCCGTACATCTGCGGGATCCAGGTGCCGATCTGCTCCTCGGTTCCGTTGGCGAGAACGCCGACGGCCGCAAGTCCCGTACCGACAATGGACAGGCCGATACCGGCGTCGCCCCAGAAGAGCTCCTCCAGCGCCATCGGGATCCCGAGGCCGGTGGGGTCGAAGAACTGCTGGGCGTAGAAGTCGAGGGAGTAGATTCCCACCTTGGCCGCTTCCTGGATGACAGGCCAGGGGGTCTCCTCACGCTCGTCCCACTCGGCGGCGGCCGGGCGCATCACGTCCTTGGCGAATCCGTTCAGCCAATCCCGGACCTGCTTCTGGTCGTCGTTGAGCTCGAACGTGAACTCGGCCATGTTGCCCTCCAGCACTGCGGTGACTTCTTGCATGTTACTTGTGGTAACGAAAGTCTGTTACCGGCAAGTAGACCGTGTCAACCGGCCACTGCCCGATCCCCTGCGCGGACGGGCAGGGTGTTACGTTGCGCAGGCGTCACGCAATCGCTCGGGCGGGGAGAAACAACGATGGAGACCACACAGCAGGCGGCCGGCCAGCAGCGATCGGCCAACCAGCGGCGCCGTGAACTGCTCGAAGCCGCGGACCGGGTCGTGCTCCGGGACGGGCCGCAGGCCTCCATGAACGCCATCGCCGCCGAGGCCGGCATCACCAAGCCCATCCTGTACCGGCACTTCGGCGACAAGGGCGGCCTGTACCGCGCGCTCGCCAAGCGCCACACCGACGCACTGCTCAACTCGCTGCGGGCAGCGCTGGACGCGCCCGCCGAGCGCCGTGAGCGGGTCGAGGCGACGCTCGACACCTATCTCGCCGCGATCGAGGCACGGCCGCAGGTCTACCGCTTCCTGATGCATCCGGCCGAGGACGCGCAGCCGTCGGAGGCGGGCTTCGACGTCGGCCGCCACTCGGCGCCGCTGCTGCGCCGGCTCGGCGAGGAGCTGGCGACGGTGATCCACGACCGGGTCGACCTGGGGCCGGGCAGCGAGCAGCTGGCACGGGTCTGGGGCCATGGCATCGTCGGCATGATGCACGCGGCGGGTGACTGGTGGCTGGGTGAACGCCCTTGCTCCCGCGCGGAGTTGGTGCGGAGCCTGGCGGATCTGCTCTGGGGCAGGCTGGCGGCGGCGGGCGACCGCGCGGGCAGCCAGGCCTTCTGACGGGGCGGGCGGGGCTCCAGTTGGGGCTCCGCCCCGAACCCCGCGCCTCAATCGCCGGCGGGACTTGATTTCGCACCGCCCTTGCTGGGGCTCCGCCCCGGGCCCCGCGCCTCAATCGCCGGCGAGGCTGAAGTCGCCCAGTCCGCCCTCCGCACCGACCACCCCGCCCGCGCCCGGCGCCAGCCCCTCAGCCGGTCCGTGTAGACACGGCCCTCCAAGTGGTCGCACTCGTGCTGCAGACACCGCGCGAAGAAGCCCGTGCCCTCCACCCGTACCGGCTCCCCCTCCGCCGTCACGCCCTCCACCACCGCATGGTCGAAGCGCTCCGTACCGGCTTCGAGGCCCGGCAGTGACAGGCAGCCCTCCGCACCGCGCACCGTCACGCCGTCCGCCTCCACCAGGCGCGGGTTGACGATGTGTCCGAGATGGCGGACGTCCTCGTCGTCGGGGCAGTCGTACACGAACACCCGCAGCGGGACCCCCACCTGGTTCGCCGCCAGGCCCACGCCCTCGGCCGCGTACATCGTCGCGAACATGTCGTCGATGAGCGTCCTCAGCTCACCGGAGAAGTCGGTGACGGTCTCACAGGGAGCGTGCAGCACCGGATCACCGAGCAGGCTCATCGCCCGCACGAGTCCGGAACTGCCGGGGATCGGCCGGTTTCGCATGGCCGTAATCGTACGGTCCTCGCCGACCTCCACGGTTTCCGACGGTGCCGCGGTGCTGGCCGCGGACGGGAGCTCGATAGGCTGAGCCCGACCGATGCAAGGAGGATCAAGGACGATGTCAGGCAACTCGGAGCCCCTGACGCCGCGGGCCAAGCTGGCCGTGACGGCAGGCAAGGCCGCTGCGGCGGTGTCGCGCGCCGCCGGACGCGGCAGCGGATCGGTGATCGGCGGCCGGGTCGCGCTCAAGCTCGACCCCGATCTGCTGGGGCGGCTGGCGCAGCACCTGGACGTCGTCCTCGTGTCGGCGACCAACGGCAAGACCACCACGACCCGGCTGATCGCCGAGGCGCTGCGGGCCAGCGGCCCGGTCGTCTCCAACGCGCTCGGCGCCAATATGCCCGCGGGCATCACCTCGGCGCTGTCCGGCGGCTCGGACGCCAAGTTCGGTGTGATCGAGGTCGACGAGAAGTACCTCGCCGGCGTCGCCCGCGATGTGACGCCGAAGGCGATCGCGCTGCTGAACCTCTCGCGCGACCAGCTGGACCGCGCGGCCGAGACCCGGATGCTCGCCGAGAAGTGGCGCGAGGGCCTGGCCGGTACGAAGGCCGTGGTCATCGCCAACGCCGACGACCCGCTCATCGTCTGGGCCGCGTCCTCCTCCCCCAATGTGGTGTGGGTGGCCGCCGGCCAGGAGTGGAAGGACGACGCCTGGTCCTGCCCGTCCTGCGGCGGTGTGATGCAGCGCCCCGGCGACGACTGGTTCTGCGGCGAGTGCGGCTTCCGCCGCCCCGCGCCGAGCTGGGTGCTCAGCGGCGACCACGTCCTGGACCCGCACGGCTCGGCCTGGCCGATCCACCTCCAGCTGCCCGGCCGCGCCAACAAGGCGAACGCCGCCACCTCCGCCGCGGTCGCCGCCTGCTTCGGAGTGCCGCCGCAGGTGGCCCTGGAGCGCATGTACTCGGTGCAGGCCATCGCAGGCCGGTACGACGTCGTCTCCTTCCTCGGCCGCGATCTGCGCCTCCTCCTCGCCAAGAACCCGGCGGGCTGGCTGGAAACGTTCTCCCTGATCGACCCGCCGCCGACCCCGGTGATCCTCTCGGTCAACGCCCGTGGCGCGGACGGCACGGACACCTCCTGGCTCTGGGACGTCGACTACACCCGGCTCGCCGGTCACCCGATCTTCGTCATCGGCGACCGCAAGCTGGACCTCGCCGTGCGTCTCGAGGTCGCGGGCCTGGACTTCCGGGTGTGCGAGTCCGTCGACGAGGCGGTACAGCTGGCTCCGCCCGGACGGATCGAGGCGATCGCCAACTACACCGCCTTCCAGGACCTGCGCCGCCGCGTCGGCAACTGACCCGCAGAGGATGACGAGAATGAGCGACAACAGTCTGCGGCTGGTGTGGGTCTACCCCGACCTGCTCAGCACCTACGGCGACCAGGGCAACGCCCTTGTCGTGGAGCGCCGGGCCCGCCAGCGCCGCCTGGACGTGATGCGTATCGACGTACGCAGCGACCAGCCGATCCCCACCTCGGGAGACATCTATCTCATCGGCGGCGGGGAGGACCGGCCGCAGCGGCTCGCGGCCGAGCGGCTGCGCCGCGACGGCGGGCTGAGCCGGGCCGCCTCCAACGGCGCGATCATCTTCTCGGTCTGCGCCGGCTACCAGATCCTGGGCCATGAGTTCATCAACGATCTGGGCGAGCGTGAGCAGGGTCTCGGTCTGATCGACGTGGTCTCCACCCGCGGCGAGGGCGAGCGGTGCGTCGGTGACGTACTGGCCGACATCGACCCGCGGTTGGGGCTGCCGCAGCTCACCGGCTTCGAGAACCACCAGGGCATCACCCACCTTGGGCCCTCGGCCCGTCCGTTCGCCCGCACCATCCTGGGGCGGGGCAACGGCACGGGCGACGGCACCGAGGGCGCGTACAACGACACCGTCTTCGGCACCTATATGCACGGCCCGGTCATGGCCCGCAATCCGCAGATCGCGGACCTGCTGCTGAAGCTGGCCCTCGATGTGAACGCGCTGCCGCCGACGGACGACCGGTGGTCCGATGCGCTGCGCGCCGAGCGCATCGCGTCCGCGACGCAGCCAGCCTGACAGAGCGCCGCCGTCCACCAGTCGGACAGCCGGTTCGGACCCGTCACCCTGCGCCGGTAGGGTGGCGGGGATATAACCGGACGACGTGGTCCGGGAGTCGGCCCACGTTGCAAAGGTATTTCGGGCTATGCGCATTGGTGTGCTCACCTCCGGAGGCGACTGCCCCGGTCTGAACGCCGTCATCCGTTCCGTCGTGCACCGCGCCGTCGTCGACCACGGCGACGAGGTCATCGGCTTCCACGACGGCTGGAAGGGCCTTCTGGAGTGCGACTACCGCAAGCTCGACCTTGACGCGGTGGGCGGCATTCTGGCCCGCGGCGGCACGATTCTCGGCTCCTCCCGGGTCCAGCCCGCGCATCTGCGGGACGGCGTGGAGCGGGCCAAGGGGCATGTCGCCGAGCTGGGTCTCGACGCGATCATCCCGATCGGCGGCGAGGGCACCCTCAAGGCCGCCAACCTCCTCTCCGAGGCCGGGCTGCCCATCGTCGGCGTACCGAAGACCATCGACAACGACATCTCGTCGACCGATGTCACCTTCGGTTTCGACACGGCCGTCGGTGTGGCCACCGAGGCCCTGGACCGGCTGAAGACCACCGCCGAGTCGCACCAGCGTGTGCTGATCGTCGAGGTCATGGGGCGGCACACCGGCTGGATCGCGCTGCACTCCGGCATGGCGGCCGGCGCGCACGCCATCGTCGTCCCGGAGCGCCCCTTCGACATCCGCGAGCTGACCGAGCGCGTCGGGGAGCGTTTCTCGGCGGGCAAGAAGTTCGCGATCGTCGTGGTCGCGGAGGGCGCCAAGCCGCGCGAGGGCTCGATGGAGTTCAACGTGGGCGGCAAGGACGTCTACGGACACGAGCGCTTCGCCGGTGTGGCCCAGCAGCTCTCGGTCGAGCTGGAACAGCGGCTCGGCAAGGAGGCCCGCGCGGTGATCCTCGGGCATGTGCAGCGCGGCGGCACCCCCACGGCGTACGACCGCGTGCTCGCGACCCGTTTCGGCTGGCACGCGGTGGAGGCGGCGCACCGCGGTGAATTCGGCATGATGACCGCGCTGCGCGGCACGGACATCACCATGGTGCCGCTGGCCCAGGCCGTGGAGACGCTGAAGACCGTCCCGGCCGAGCGGTACGCCGAGGCGGAGTGCGTCCTCTGAATCCGGTTCACCATCTGGTGCATTTCTGAACGAACTGCCCCCGGTCGCTGCCGCGGCCGGGGGCAGTTCTACTCTGGTGCGGACAACCGGTACGAAACAGGTCCGGTCGTCTTCAGGAACGTCCCGGCGGGAGTGCACAGATGGATCACAGCGGGCACGGCATGACGATGGATCTGCCGCCGTTCACGCTGGGGCGGGGGCTCGAATTCTCACCGGATCCGTTCTTCCTGATCGCCTGTCTGCTGGGTCTTGCCCTGTACGGCTGGGGCGTGCTGCGGTTGCGCAGGCGCGGTGACAGCTGGCCGGTCAGCCGCACGGTCTTCTTCACCGTCGGCGTCCTGAGCGTGGCGCTGGTGATGTGCACCAAGCTCAATGACTACGGCATGGTCATGTTCAGCGTGCACATGGTGCAGCACATGGTGATCAGCATGCTCTCCCCCATCGTGCTGCTGCTGGGCGCGCCGGTGACGCTGGCGCTGCGCGCGCTGCCGGTCGCGAGCCGTCGTGGCAGCAAGGGGCCGCGCGAGCTGCTGCTGGCCCTGCTGCACAGCCGCTGTCTGCGGATCGTCACGCACCCCGCCTTCACCATCCCGCTCTTCATCGCGAGCCTCTACGGGCTCTACTTCACTCCTCTCTTCGACTTCCTGATGGAGTCCGGGACCGGGCATGCGGCGATGATGGTGCACTTCCTGGCGGTGGGCCTGGTCTTCTTCTGGCCGATCATGGGCGTCGATCCCGGGCCGCACCGGCCCGGCTATGTGATCCGGATGCTGGAGCTCTTCGCGGGCATGCCGTTCCACGCCTTCTTCGGCATCGCCCTGATGATGGCGACCGAGCCGATGATCAAGGCCTACGAGAACCCGCCGGCCTCGCTCGGCATCGACGCGCTCGCTGATCAGAACGCTGCCGGCGGCATCGCCTGGGCGTTCAGTGAGATCCCGTCGGTGCTGGTTCTCATCGCGCTGGTCTTCCAGTGGTACCGCTCGGAGCAGCGGCAGGCGAAGCGTCTGGACCGGGCCGCCGACCGGGACGGGGACAAGGAGCTGCAGGCGTACAACGCCTATCTCGCTTCGCTCCAGACGCGCGGACGGTAGCGCGAGGCCCTCCTGTCGGGTGACGATGAGGGCGACGGCCGCGGCCGTCGGAGGAGGGCGCGCATGTCCGGATCCACGAAGGCGATGGGAGTGCTCACCGTCGGGACCCTGGTGGTCGTGACGGCCTATTCGGCGGCACTCGGAAGCAACGGCTGGCTCTGGTTCGGCTGGGTGGTACTCGGGCTTGTGACGATCGGGGTGGTCGCTTCGCGCGGCAACTGATCCGGCGGGCGGCAGCCCCGAGGCGTCACAGCGGTGAGAGGCGTCAGAAACGGAAGACGGCTCCGGTCGCCGCGTCGAGCTCGCACGCGTTCGCATAGGTCTTGTGCCAGGCGGTGAGGCGGCCGCGCCAGGTACCGGTCGCACCGACCGTGACCGGATCGAACCTCTTGTCGCACGGATGCGGGTCGCCGGGCAGCACATCCAGGTCTCCGCGCGCGACGGAGAGCGCCCTGCAGGCGGCCGCGGCGTGCGGGTGCGGCCCGCCGGGCTTGACGGGGCACTGCAGCAGGACCCCGCGGATCCACGTGTTGTCGGCCCCGGACAGGGTGAGGAACAGGCCCGGGGCGGGCTTGGGCGCCTCGCCGACAGCGGGTGCGACGTGCGCGGGTGCGGCATGCGCGGGCACGCCTGCGACGAGGGCGACCAGGGCGGCTGCGGCGAGGGTGGCCATGCGGTGCATCCGGTACTCCTGTGGCTCGGGGACGAGGCCAGGGCACCCTCCGGTCTCGGCGCGGGCAAGCGGCCGCGCCGCCGGGTAACACGTACGGGCGCCGCGGATCGCCCGTACGGCCGGTATGACACACCGTCACAAGGTCGACTTCGAGTCGTCGCGTGTCCGGTCGCAGACGCTTACACGGGGCGGCACCTGCCCATACACTGACCTCTCCCGAGACGCCCAATGACCTGGCACAACGCACCCCTGATGCCTGTCCGGACAGAGTGAGGAGCACCCTTACGTGTTCTACTACGTGCTCAAATACGTCATTCTGGGGCCGCTGTTGCGGTTGCTGTTCCGCCCCAGGATCGAGGGACTCGAGCACATCCCGGCCGAGGGCGCTGCGATCGTCGCGGGTAATCATCTGTCGTTCTCGGACCACTTTCTGATGCCGGCGATCATCAAACGGCGTATCACCTTCCTTGCGAAGGCCGAGTACTTCACCGGGCCCGGCATGAAGGGACGGCTGACCGCCGCGTTCTTCCGCAGCGCGGGACAGATCCCGGTGGACCGCTCCGGCAAGGAGGCCGGCCAGGCGGCCATCCGCGAGGGGCTCGGGGTGCTCAGCAAGGGCGAGCTGCTGGGGATCTACCCCGAGGGCACGCGGTCCCACGACGGCCGGCTCTACAAGGGCAAGGTCGGCGTCGCCGTGATGGCGCTGCGGGCGCAGGCTCCGGTGGTGCCGTGCGCGATGGTGGGCACCTTCGAGATCCAGCCGCCCGGGCAGGTCCTGCCGAAGGTCAAGCGGGTCACCGTCCGCTTCGGCGAGCCGATGGATTTCTCGCGGTACGCGGGCATGGAGAACGAGAAGGCCGCGATCCGCGCCATCACCGACGAGATCATGTACGCGATCCTCGAGCTGTCCGGTCAGGAGTACGTGGACCGCTACGCCGCCGAGGTGAAGGCCGAGCTGGAGCCGCCGAAGAAGTTCCCGCGGCGCCGAAGCTGAGAGCGGATCCGCGCTCGGCGAACTCGCCCGGGCCCGGCATCCCCGCGCGCCCACCCGGTGCATGTCTCCAATCTCGCCGAGCTGATCCGGCTGGCGGCGCTCAGGCCGGGCTCGCGGGTGCTCAACGCGGGCGACCCGGAGGTGCCGACGGCCGCCGAGATCGGTACGGCGATCGACGGGATGCTCGGCCGGCGGAGCGAGACCTGCTGATCGAGGGCGGCTCCCCGACGGGGTCCGTCGGGTTGACACCATGGGGGCTCGAGCATCCGGTGGTGTACGACATCGCGGCGGCTGAGCGCGAACTGGGCTACCGCCCCGTCACCACGTACGAGGATTCACTGGCCGCCACCGTCGAGTGGCTCGTCGAGCAGCTGCACGGCAAGGAATGGACGGACGCCTTCCCGAAGATGGCCGCGCAGTACGCTCCGTTCGGTGACCTCTTCGGCTACGCGGACGAGGACGCCTGGCTGGAGCAGCACGGACGGGGAGCGAAGTGAGCGAACAGCACGACACCTACGCCAAGTTGATCGCGCTGCTGGACGAGCGCGGTGCGGTGCACCGGATCATCGAGCACGAGGAGCAGGGCGCGACCGAGGCGGTCAGCGCGCTGCGCGGGAACACCCTGGCGCAGGCCGCCAAGTGCATCGTCGTGATGGTGAAGACCGGCAAGAAGGAGAAGCGGTACGTCCTGGCCGTGGTGCCGGGCGACCGGAGGGTGGATCTGGGCGCGGTGAAGGGGCTTCTCGGCGGTACGTACGCCGGGTTCGCGACTCCGGAGGTGGCGGAGCGGCTGGCCCGCAGCGTGAGCGGCACCATCCTGCCGTTCTCCTTCGACCCCGAGCTCGAACTGATCGTGGATCCGGCCCTGTTGGAGCATGAGGAGATCTTCTTCAACGCGGCACGGCTGGACCGTTCGCTGGCGCTGCGCACCGCCGACTACGTGTCGGTCGCGGAGCCGCGGACGGCGGACATCGCGGGCTGAAGCACCGGGTGCACAGCAGGGAGGGGCGGCCGTGACCGGCCGCCCCTCCCCGTATTACTGAGCCTTACGGCTTATTGCTGCGCCTTACGGCTTCGGCGTGGCGTGCGGGGCGCACGTCACATCGCGGCTGTCCAGCTTGCCGCTGAGCAGGTAGGCGTCCACCCGCTCGTTGATGCACGGGTTGACCAGGCCGGTCACACCATGCGAACCGGCGTCCTTCTCGATGATCAGACGCGAGCCCTCGAAACGCTTGTGCAGCTCGACGGCGCCCTCGAACGGGGTGGCGGCGTCACGGGTGGCCTGCACGATCAGAACGGGCGGCAGACCCTTGCCGGTCCTGACGTTCAGCGGGGTCTGCTGCTTGGCGCCCCAGGTGGCGCAGGGCAGGTTCATCCAGGCGTTCGACCAGGTCAGGAACGGGTAGTCCTGGTGGAGCCGGGTGTTGTCCCGGTCCCACTTCTTCCAGCTGGTCGGCCACTTGGCGTCGGCGCACTCGACGGCCGTGTAGACGGCGTTGCCGTTCTCCGAGGCGATGTTGCCCGCGGTGTCCGACATATCGGGGGCCGCGGCGTCGACGATGGCCTGCGTGTCACCGGCGAGGTACTTGCTCCAGGTGGAGGCCACCGGGACCCACGCGGAGTCGTAGTACGGAGCTCCCTGGAAGAGCCCGAGGAGCTCGGCGGGGCCCACGACGCCACCGATCGGGTTCTTCTTGGCGGTGGCACGCAGCTTGACCCACTGCTGCTCGACCTTCTCCGGGGTGTTGCCGATGTGGAAGGTGGCGTCGTTCTTGGCGACCCACGCCTTCCAGTCGTCCCAGCGCATCTGGAAGGCGACGTCCTGGTCGAGGTTGGCCTCGTACCAGATCTTCTCCCGCGACGGGTTGACCACACTGTCGACGATCATGCGCCGGACGTGGCTCGGGAACAGCGTCCCGTAGACCGCGCCCAGGTAGGTGCCGTAGGAGACGCCCAGGAAGTTGAGCTTCTTCTCACCGAGAGCGGCCCGGATGACATCCAGGTCGCGCGCGGTGTTCGGCGTCGTCATGTGCGCCAGCATCCAGCCGCTGCGCTCGGCGCACCCGTCCGCGTACTCTGCGGCGAGCTTGCGCTGTGCGCGCTTGTCGGCCTCGCTGTCGGGCACCGGGTCGGCCTTCGGCGCCTTGACGAACTCCTGCGGGTCGACGCAGGAGATGGGCGTCGAGTGGCCGACGCCCCGCGGGTCGAAGCCCACGAAGTCGTACGCCTTCGCGGTCTTGGCCCAGAGCGGGTTCTTGTTGGTGACCCGGGTCGGGAAGCGCATGCCCGAGCCGCCGGGGCCGCCCGGGTTGTAGACCAGAGCGCCCTGGCGCTCCGCCTTGGTGCCCGTGTTGCCGATCCGGTCGACGGCTATCTTGATCTGCTTGCCGTTCGGCCGTGCGTAGTCGAGCGGAACGCTCACCTCGCCACACTGGATGGGCTTGGCGAAGCCCCAGTCCGCCGGGCAGTCCGCCCAGTCGATGCCCTTCTTGGCTGCACGCTCGGCAGCGACCTGAACGCCGCGCGCCTGTGACCAGCCGCTGTGGCGGCTTTCGGCGTTGGCGGCCGGAGCCGCGATCGCGCCCGTTATGAGGGTGCCCGCGATCAGAGTGCCGGCCGAGCCGAGCACTGCTGTGCGTCTCACGTAGAACTCCCCCTTCTGTTGTCGAGTTCTCCGGGGGATCCTTTCGTCTGCGGGGCTGCCGGGAACAGGTCGTACGGCTGTTTCTTTGCCGAACCAATAACCGGTATGCGGTGTCCCGCTGAGCGGTGCACCGAAATGCCCCTGGATGTACTACGCGGGCAGTTCTGTGTGCAGCACCTCGTCGAGTACGCGGCGCAGTTCACGGGCGTCCGGCGCAACGACGGTGACCAGCAGGGCAGGACCGGCGAGCGGAGTGAGAGCGGCGGTCTCCCCCAGCAGCCGGGGCTCGGCGGGCTTCTCCTCGAACGCGGGGTCCACGATGAGGAGTTGACCCACCGCCCGGTGCCCGCCGAGCACAGCACCGCCGTCCCAGCCGCCGGTGGCGCCCGGGCCGTAGCCGAGCTCCTGGTCCAGCAGAGGGCGTCCGGCGCGGTGGACGGTGAGGCGGGTGGTGAGGCTGCCGGGCTGCTCGCCGTACCGCCCCAGGATCTGCTCCTCGCGCAGTACCAGCCGTGCGGTGGCGGCGAGTTCGACCCGGGTGCGCATGCGCAGATCGCTGCCGTACGCCGAGATCAGCTGCTCCGGCAGCCAGCGCAGCTCGGCGTGCTCGCCCACGGTCAACCGCACGTCGTAGCGGGCCTGTTCGGGCGTCCGTCCGGGCAGGGCGATGGTCGCGGCGGCGGAGTCGACGGCGAGCCGTGCCCCTTCCCGCACCTCGGCCTCGATGGCGAGCCGGTCGCCGCCGAGCGGTGCGCTCATCGCGCCGACGACGGTGACCCGGGTGCAGGGGCCGGTGGCCCGGGTGCGGCGCAGTGCGAGCGGCCCGTCGCTCTCCAGCACCGGCAGTCCGTCGCGGGTGGCGACGACACGGGCTGTGGCCCGGACGCTCATGCGGTCCAGGCGGCGAGCTGTGCGCGCAGCCAGTCGGCGACCGGGGCCACCCCTTCCTCGTCCTTCAAAGAGGTGAAGGCGACGGGGAGTTCACCGCGCTGTTCCCTGGCGTCGCGCGCCATCCGGCCGAGGTCGGAGCCGACATGGGGTGCGAGGTCGGTCTTGTTGATCACGAGCAGGTCGGCGGTGGTGACGCCCGGGCCGCCCTTGCGCGGGATGTCGTCCCCGCCCGCGACGTCGATGACGAAGACCTGGGCGTCGACGAGCCCCTTGGAGAAGGTGGCGGTGAGATTGTCGCCGCCGGACTCGACGAGGATCAGATCGAGCGGGCCGACGCTCTCCTCCAGGTCCTCGACGGCTTCGAGGTTCGCGGAGATGTCGTCGCGGATCGCGGTGTGCGGGCAGGCGCCGGTCTCGACGGCCTGGATGCGCTCGGGCGGCAGTACGGCGTTACGGAGCAGGAATTCGGCGTCCTCGCGGGTGTAGATGTCGTTGGTGACGACGGCGATGGACAGCTGGTCGCGCAGGGCACGGCAGAGCGCGGCGACGGTCGCCGTCTTGCCGGAGCCGACGGGTCCGCCGAGGCCGATCCGCAGGGCGCGCCGGGTGCCGTCGGGACGCCGGGCGTCGGCGCTGACGGCGGCCGGGCCGTCGTGGGCGTGGTCGATGTGCATGGTGCGGCTCCTGTCGGTCCTACGAGGCGAAGAGGCGTACGGGCCAGGCGGCGTGCGCCTGCGCGGTGATGTCGAGCAGCGGGGCACAGGCGGCGGGCAGCGCGTCGAGCCCTTCGACGGCCGCATCGGCAGCCGCCCGCGCGGCCTGGGCGGCGACGGCGTCGAGTTCGGGCGCCAGCCGGGCCAGGACCGCGGTGGCCTGGAAGGGGTCGAGGCTGAGGAGGCGTACCGCCGCGGTGGCCGGGCCGCTGACCGCCTCGTACAGCACACAGTGCGCGGCGTCCTCGGGCCCGAGCCCGGCGGAGCGGGCGGCGAGCCCGAGCACGATGGGCTGGTGTGCGCCGCGCGGGCGGGCCGCGGCGAGTGCGTCGAGCTCCTGGCTCGGCCAGGTGGCGCGGGCGGCGCGCATCATCTGCCGGCCGAGCTTCCGGGCGGTGGTCCGCAGGGCGGGCGAGGGCGTACGCGCGTCGGCGGCCTCGTCGAGTTCCAGCGGGTCGAGGCCCAGGGTGGCCGCGGCGGCGAGTGCCGCCGAGGTGAGGCCGGCGGTGTGCAGCCGGCCCCGGCAGAAGTCCGCCAGACTGTGGGCATCGCGTATCCGTCCCGCCTTGACGGCCGGTTCGGCGCCGCCGGAGTGGGCGTGGCCGCCGGCGGGGAACCGGCCGTCGGCGAGGACGAGCAGGGCAGCGCGGCTCATGGCGTACTCATCAGAACAGGAAGTAGCGCTGGGCCATGGGCAGTTCCGCGGCCGGCGCGGGCTCCACCGGCTCGCCGTCGATCGTCACCGTGAAGGTGTCGGCGTCGACCTCGACGCGCGGCAGTGCGTCGTTCTCCCGCATATCGGCCTTGGTGAGCTGCCGGGTGTTGGCGATGGGCAGGAACTTCTTGGCCAGGCCGAGTCGTTCGGGCAGCCCGTCCTCGATCGCCGCCCCTGCGACGAAGTTGAACGAGCCCGCCGCCGCTGCCCGCCCCAGCGCACCGAACATCGGGCGCGGCAGCACCGGCTGCGGGGTCGGGATGGAGGCGTTGGCGTCGCCCATCTGCGCGTACGCGATCTGCCCGCCCTTGATGACGAGCTGCGGCTTGACACCGAAGAAGGCCGGGTCCCAGAGCACCAGGTCGGCGAGTTTGCCGGTCTCGACCGAGCCGATCTCGCGGTCGAGGCCCTGCGCGACCGCCGGGTTGATCGTGTATTTGGCGACATAGCGACGTGCGCGGTGGTTGTCGGCGCGGCCGTCGCCGGGCAGTGCGCCACGGCGCTTCTTCATGACGTGCGCGGTCTGCCAGGTGCGCATGATCACTTCGCCGATGCGCCCCATCGCCTGGGAGTCGGAGGAGATGATCGAGATGGCGCCGAGGTCGTGCAGTATGTCCTCGGCCGCGATGGTGGAGGGCCTGATCCGGGACTCGGCGAAAGCGAGATCCTCGGGCACCGCCGGGTTGAGGTGGTGGCAGACCATCAGCATGTCGAGGTGTTC